>PBED01000032.1:0-18746 GCA_002718255.1 Marinobacter sp.
GCCCTTTCCTCCGCCTGATCCGCACCCGCCACATTACCTCGAGCCCGGCGAATATCCGCCAGCAACAGCCAGCCGGCTCTCTGCAGCCGAATATCACTTCCCGCCAGGGACAACCCCTTCAGGGTGAACTGCTCCGCTGAGCCCAACTGATTACCCGCCACATAGGCCTCGGACAATTTGAAATACACCTCCGCAGATCGGGGGGCGATCCGCTGTGCCCGTTCGAGGCGTGCGATAGCGCCAGAGATCTTACCTTGGGCCAACAGCTGATCGGCCTCACGTACCAGGCTGAGCGCCGCCGGTGAGAGCCCATCCCCGGTTTCCCGATAGCTAGGGGAGCTGGACCGGGCCGGTTCCCGGGTTTCCGGAGCCGCCTCTGGCTGTTCGCTCTTGCGCCACACGGGGGCTTCGCTTTCTTCGCTATCAGTACTGGTTCTGGGTGGTTCGGGCGCCTTGGCCGGCTCACTGCCGATCGGCACGTAGATTCCGCCTCCTGGCCCGGAAGCACAACCAGCCACGGACAGCAGCGTGGCGATCAGGGCAGTCCTTAACGAAAGTCGGTCAATCATTGAAACAGTCCTTCAAACCAACCCCGGATTCGACGTTCCAGAGTTCCGGAGCATGAAATTGTCTGCGTGGGTTCACTGCCAGCAATGTAGGGCAGCAGACGGGCATTGTCGCAGTATTCGTCTGTGAGTGCCTGCTGCTCCGAATTCACCCAGTGATAACTGACCCCGTCGGGTACCACCGGCGAGAAGCCGTGCTGGGGAACCTGCGCCATAAACCTCGACCACACCGGCAGAGCGCCACTGGCCCCGGTCAGTGAAGTTGGCCCGTTATCATCCCGCCCAACCCAGGCCACCGCAAGCAGGTCGCCACTGAACCCGGCAAACCAGGAGTCCCGACCATCATCGGTGGTGCCGGTCTTGCCGGCAAGACTGAGCTCTTCAGGCACCGTGTAATAGGCAGAGCGTCCTGTCCCCTCCTGCATGGTTTCCTGCATGGCGTATTGCACCAGGTGCACGGCGGCGGGATCGGCCACTTGCTCAACTTCAAGACTGTAACGGGATAGCGCCTCACCGCCGGCGTCCGTGACTTCACGGATCGTGCGCAGCGGCGTATTGAAGCCGGATGTCGCCAGCCCCTGGTAGATCTGCGCCACGGTCACCGGGCTCATGGAAACCGAGCCCAGAAGCATCGACGGGTAACGGGAAATCGGGGTATCGACTCCGAACGCTGTCAGCGTCTCCTGCACCCGATCCACTCCGATATCCAGCCCGACACGCACGGCAGGCAGGTTGTAAGAGCGGGACAGGGCCTTGTGCAGGGGTACTTCGCCCCGCTCCTCGCCATCGTAGTTCTTGGGCTGCCAGCGTTTGCCATCGTCGAATTCCAGGGTAAAGCTCTTATCCAGCACCGGTGTGGTCAGGGTATACCTCTCCGGCTCCTGCAACGCCGACAGATAGATAAACGGCTTGATCAACGACCCGATGGGACGGTTGGCATCCAGTGCCCGGTTGAACCCGGCAAATTGCGGATCGCGGCCACCCACAAGTGCCAGCACTTCCCCGGAATCCTTCGCCGTTACCACCAGAGTCGCTTCCAGCGCCTCGGCATTCTGCCCGCCGCCCAGCCTCGGGAGGGTATAGGTTACCGCATACTCTGCCGCGTACTGGATCGCCGGGTTCAGGGTCGTGAAAATCCGCAAACCTTCACTGCGCAGATCCTCTTCCTTGTAATCGCGGGCAAGGTGTCGCCGGACCAGATCGATATAGGCCGGGTACCGATTTTCCGAATACGACGGGCGCTCACTGACGCCCAGCGGCAATCCACGAGCCCTGGACGCGCGCCCCGGCTCAATGAGGCCGGCCTGTTCCATTTCAGAAATCACCAGATTCCGCCGCTCGGTTGCGCGCTCCGGGTGGCGGCGCGGATTGTAGTAACTGGGGCCTTTGACCATGCCCACCAGCAACGCGATCTGGTGCACATCCAGATCCTTGAGGGATTCGCCAAAATAGAACTGGCTGGCAAGACCGAAACCATGAATGCTGCGCGTACCGGCTTGTCCGAGGTAGACCTCGTTCAGATAGGTTTCGAGGATATCGTCTTTTTCATAGTGCAACTCCAGGAGCACCGACATCAGGGCTTCGTTGGCCTTTCTCACCAGAGTCTGCTCTCGAGTCAGGAAGAAGTTTTTCACCAATTGCTGGGTCAGCGTGCTGCCACCCTGAACGATGCGCCCGGCCTGGATGTTGGCAAGCATGGCCCGGCCAATAGAAAGTGGCGCGATGCCGAAATGGTCGTAGAAATTACGATCCTCCACCGCCATCAGAGTGGTGGGCAACAGGGCCGGCACTTCATCCAGCTGAACCAGCACCCGGTCCTCCTTGTGCGCCGGGTAGATGCCGCCAATCTGCGCCGGCTCAAGCCGCACAATCGGGGCATTATCGCCTTCAATCACCGAAAAGCCCTGAACCCGATCGCCAGATATCATCAGTGAGATCCTGCGACTGGGTTCATCGCCGTCCGGGAAGGAAAAGCCCCGCGTACTGATCACAAAGCGATTGCCCGTGCGCTGGTAACTGCCGGATTTCCTGCCGTCACCCTTACGGAAACCGGAGAGGCTCAGTTCCCTCTCCAGGGCACCGGCACTGACGCTGGCGCCATCGAAAAGCTCCAGAGGGCGCGCGTAAACCCGGGACGGAACCTCGAAACGCCGGCCCTCGAAACGGGAGGTCACCACGGCATCGAGGTAAACCATCCAACCAGCCAGCAAAACGAGACCGATGGCACATAACCGGAACATAAAACGCCAGAACCACGGCCGGCGACCGTTGTTGGAGGAACGTCTGGAGGGCTTTCGCCTGGGGCTGGAAGATGCTTTGGATTTTTTCATGCCGCGATTATAACGAAGGGAGCGGTGAGGAAGGCAGGCCATCCGTGTGTTATTTCTGTAATCTGCCCGTTATGATAGAGCAAGAAAAATCAATAGGTTCAGGGAACGCGAGGAGAGCACGGTGAGTGAGACATCCCCAGGCAAGCTGATTCTGGCCATGCAGAATCCAGACCTGTACGACCATCCTGTCGATGGTTTCCAGGTTATCGAAACTCACATCTCACAGGTGATCCTGACCGGTGACTACGCCTACAAGATCAAGAAGCCCATGGATTTCGGCTTCCTGAACTTCTCCACCCTCGATCGCCGAAAGCATTTCTGCGAGGAGGAGCTCAGGCTCAATCGACGCCTGGCGGAAAAACTGTATCTGGAGGTGGTGCCTATCACCGGGACGCCGGAAGCCCCTATTCTGGATGGCGAGGGCGAGGCTTTCGAATACGCCATCAAGATGCGCCAGTTCGGCCAGGATCAGCTTTTCGATCGCCTGCAGGAACAGGGGGAGCTGGCACCCGAGCTGTTGACCGATCTTGCCCGGCAGGTCGCCGCCTTCCACGATCAGTTACCGGCCGTGCCGGACGAAAAACCGCTTGGCACCCCGGAAGCCGTGTTTGCCGCCATGCAGGAGAACTTCGACCAGATCCGTCCGATGATTGACGATTCGGATCTGCTTATGCAGCTGGACAACCTCCAGGCCTGGACCGAATCCACCTTC
This sequence comes from Marinobacter sp., assembly GCA_002718255.1. GTDB lineage: Bacteria > Pseudomonadota > Gammaproteobacteria > Pseudomonadales > Oleiphilaceae > Marinobacter. Next base: position 3,609 of record PBED01000032.1, read on the forward strand.
GAGCGCCACCGGGAGCTGATTGCCCTTCGCCGCGCCAGCGGCATGGTGCGGGAATGCCATGGCGACCTCCATCTCGCCAATATCACCCGCTTCGAGGACGCGGTAACGGTTTTCGACTGCATTGAGTTCAACGAACCGTTCCGATGGATCGACGTGATCAACGATCTCGCGTTCCTGTTGATGGATCTGGAGTCCCGTGGGGAGAGCGCCCTTGCCAATCAGGTGCTCAATACGTACCTGGAATACCGCGACGACTTCGAAGCCCTGCCCTTGTTGCCGCTTTATAAGGCATACCGGGCTATGGTGCGCGCCAAGATAGCCCTGTTTACCATGGGGAACCCGGGGCTCACCGATGCTGAAAAAGCCGACCTGATGCAGCGCTATCGAGCCTACGCCCAGCTGGCCGAGGATTACGGCACTATTCCGAATCACTATCTGCTGGCAACCACCGGGCTGTCCGCCAGCGGCAAGACCTGCGTCAGCGCCGCCATGGCCAATGAACTGGGGCTGATACGCCTGCGCTCCGATGTCGAGCGCAAGCGCCTGCACGGACTGGCCCCTCTCGACAGCTCCCGCTCACCGACCGGTGGCAATCTGTATACCGAGGAAGCGACAGAGAAAACCTATCAGCGGCTGGCGGAGCTTGCCAGTCACGTTCTGGCAGCCGGTTTCCCGGTGATTGTGGGCGCCGCCAGCCTGAAACAGAAAGAGCGGGCCCTGCTGGCATCGATAGCCGAAGATCAGGGTGTGCCCTTTGCCCTGATCCATTGCGAGGCGCCGGAAGATCTGCGCCGGGAGTGGATCCGCAATCGCAAGGGCGATGCCTCCGAGGCAACCGAGGAATTGCTGGACGCCCAGCAAACCTGGTTTGAACCGTTAACCGCGGAGGAGAAGAGCCACACCATCCACCTGCACACTGACCAGGAGCATGTGGCAGAGGCGGTGGCCGACCGGATCCGCCAACATCTGGGTATCCCCGGCGGCAAGGCCGACTAAGAACAACAACTGGCTCCCACTGGCGAGCGCGAGGTTCGATATGGACGATAAAAGCGAACACGAAGTACATCAGATCAGTCACCCGCTCTACGATATTCTTCGTAGCGAAGACATGCAGGCGTTCAATGCTGAAAAGGCAAAGCTTGCAGAGTTACCCAGTTTCGCCCATGGCGATTTCCGGGGTTTGGATCTCAGGGGAATGGATGCCAAGGGGCTGGATTTCCGCCACGCCTACTTCCGGGGCGCCGACCTGCGAGGTGTCGACTTCTCGAAATCCCGAATGGAAGGCTCCAGTATTGCCAGCGCCAAGATTTCCGGCTGCTATTTTCCGCATCGTCTGGACGCCGATGAGATCGTCATGTCCCTGAATCACGGGACCCGCATGCGATACACGATCTTGCCGAAATGAGCAGCGTCCCGCATACCTGGCAGCCCGTCTGTCCGGCCTCCGAGCTGACACCGGGCCAATTCGTGGAATTCCGGCTCCGTGAGAAGGCCCGGGAGCCGGCCGGCATGCCGCTGACCGGGTTCGTGTTTCTGGACGGTGGCACGCCCCGCGCCTACCTGAACATCTGCCCGCATCTGGGCGTTGAACTGAACTGGATGCCCGGCCGGTTCATGGATTCCGACAACCTGTTTATCCAGTGTTCCACCCACGGCGCCCTGTTCAAGCCCTCAGACGGCGAATGCATTGCCGGGCCCTGCCAGGGCGATGCGCTCACCCAGCTGGACCTGCGGGAGCGGGACGGCCAGATTGAGGTCAGACTTCCAGAATAACGGGCACCGATTCGGTCAGGGTCAACACACCTGTTGGCGTGCCGTCGCTCTCGCTCAGATCGGCACGATAGGCGATCACTTCCACGCCAGAATCGCAGGCCTCCCGCAGTAACTCACCGTATTTTCGATCAATATGGTCCGCCGGGCGAACGGTTTGAATACCGGTGTGATTCACCACGAAAAACAGCACCGCGCGATCGCCCTGCTCAACCTGGGCAATCAGCTCCCGCAGATGCTTCTGGCCGCGCTCGGTCACCGCATCGGGGAAAAAACACTGAGCATCTTCCGCCAGCGTGACATTCTTGACCTCCACCCAGGCATCGGCCGCGGTGTCATGGCCGGAAAGCAGCAGGTCGATCCGGCTCTTCTCCGAACCATACTTAACCTCGGCGCGGCACTCGGAATAGCCGGCCAGCTCCACCACGGTGCCGGCCTGCACGGCCGCCCGGGCCTGGCTGTTCGGCCGGGCGGTGTTCACGCAGGCCAGTTGCCCGGGCGAGGTTTCCACCAACTCCCAGGTGTACTGGAGTTTGCGCTTGGGGTTATCGCTATGGCTAAGCCAGACTCGCGCGTCCTCCGGCTGACAGCCCAGCATGGAGCCGGTGTTCGGACAATGGGCCGTAATTTCTGAACCATCCGGCAGACGCACGTCTGCCAGAAAGCGTTTGTAGCGGCGGATAAGCCGGCCTTCAACCAGCGGTTCTGGAAACTTCATGTGATCTCCGTACAAAAGTCGATGTCACAAGGCTGGCACCCCCGTGACTAATCTGCTATTTTCCGCAAATTCCCGTTTCAGGACGAATGCTTCATCCAGGGTACAACCGCGCAGCCACGGGGGCTCACGCGGAGGGAAGCAAACCGTTCTTGTGAAGTACAAACAAGAGGCCGGGTTCAATGGCAANNACTGCAGAACAACCACGCGAACGTTTTACCAACTTCACCCCCTATGAAATGAAGAAGGGTGAAGAGTACATGAGTGCGGAAATGCTCCAGCACTTCAAAGATCTGCTGCTGCAATGGAAGCAGGAGCTGATGGAAGAAGTCGACCGCACCATGCACCACATGCAGGAAGACGCCGCAAATTACGCGGATCCCAGCGATCGCGCAACCCAGGAGGAAGAATTCAGCCTGGAGCTGCGTACCCGCGACCGCGAGCGGAAGCTGATCAAGAAGATTGACCAGACCATNGACCGCATCGACAAAGACGACTATGGCTTCTGCGATCAGTGTGGCGTGGAAATCGGTATCCGCCGNCTGGAAGCTCGACCAACAGCCACCCTGTGCATCGACTGCAAGACACTGGCCGAGATTCGCGAACGCCAGACCGGCATCTGAGCCTACTACGCAACAGCTGCCGGNTGGGGCTTTTCCCAGCCCCGCCGGCTGACTGACCGCCATGAACAACCCTCANTACCGGGGCCGGTTTGCGCCCTCTCCGACAGGCCCGCTGCACTTTGGCTCCCTCGTTACCGCACTTGCCAGCTTTCTGGAAGCCCGCAGCCAGGGCGGCCAGTGGTTTATCCGCATTGAAGACCTGGATCCTCTGAGAGAGCCGCCGGAGGCGACCGGCCAGATCATTGCCAGCCTTGACGCCCACGGGCTGTTTCCCGACGAGCCGGTNCGCTTTCAATCCAGACGTCACGACGCCTATCAGCACGCCNTTAACCGGCTGCTTGAAAGCGGCTACGCGTATCGTTGCCNGTGCTCGCGCAAGGAATTGCAGGCCAATGAGGGGCGCCACCCGAACCAGTGCCGCACNCGCACAGAAATCGACGGTGACCGGCCATTCGCAATCCGCTTTGCCCTCGAAGACGAAGACTGCCACTGGCAGGACCAGCTGCTGGGACCCCAGCACCAGACGGTGCAAGCAGAGCTTGACGATCCGGTCATCCTCCGCAAGGAGGGGTTCTACGCCTATCAANTGGCGGTGGTGGTCGATGACATTGATCAGGGCATCACGGACGTGGTGCGTGGTTCGGATCTGCTGGACATGACGGCGCANCAGCAACAGATTTATCGTGCCCTGGGTGCTCTTCCTCCACGCTGGCTTCACATCCCGGTCATACTCAACGNGCAGGGTCAGAAGCTGAGCAAGCAGACCCATGCGCCAGCTCTTGATGATGACAAGCCTGTCGACAACCTGTTCATGGCGCTCGTTGCNCTTGGNCAGAACCCGCCTGCCAACCTNGCCAGCGGTTCGCTGGATTCGCTGCTGGAGTGGGGCCGGAGTAACTGGCGACGNGGCGCCATCCACCTGACATCCCGGTGAGGGACATGGTATAAAGCCCTTCTCACACCTCAGCGCGGATAGCATGCCTGATGTATATCTACCGTCTGGTCTTCCTGTTGGTACTGGCCATCTATATCTTTTCNCCCAACATCCTTGACTGGTGGACTTCGCCGGGAAACGTCTGGTANAGCCCCTACCTTATCTGGGCCGGGCTGATNGCCATCGGTTTCTGGCTTGAATGGCGGCGGGACCCNAATGAGTTTTAGTCCCTCCGGCCTGCTGCTCGCCAGCCTCCTGTATCTGATTCTGCTGTTCGGCATCGCCTGGTTTACCGAAAAAGGCATGGTCCCCCGGCGCTGGGTTCGCCACCCCCTGGTTTATGTGCTCAGCCTGGGTGTCTATGCCGGCATATGGGCGGTCTACGGCGCGGTTGGTATGGCCGCCGAATCCGGCTACGGCTTTCTGGCTTACTATCTCGGCATCAGCGGCGCTTTCCTGCTGGCGCCTGTGCTTCTGAACCCGGTCATGAGGATCGGACGCGCCTATCAGCTCACGTCCCTCGCCGATCTGTTTGCCTACCGCTACCGAAGCCAGTGGGCTGGCACCCTGGTCACCCTCTGCTCCGGCGGGGCCATTCTGGCCTTGCTGAGCATGCAGATACAGGCCGTCGCCACCTCTGCCAGCATTCTTGCGCCGGACACATCGCCTGCGGTAATCAGCGTGATGTTCAGCTTGATCGTGGTGCTTTTCGCCATGCTATTCGGGGCAAGGCGCGACCAGAACTCGGAAAACCATCAGGGGCTGGTGCTGGCCATTGCTTTTGATTCGCTGGTGAAACTTGNGGCATTGCTGGTGCTCGGGGGCGTCATTCTCTTCGGGGTCTTTGACGGCATGAGCGGACTGGAAAGCTGGCTGGACAACCGGACGTCGCCNGCCACAACCATGACCCTGAGCATTGACGACGGCAGTTGGCGGGCACTGATGCTGATGTCCTTTGCTGCTGCTCTGGTACTGCCACACATGTACCACATGACCTTCAGCGAAAACCCCTCGCCCAAGGCCCTGGCAAAAGCCAGCTGGGGCCTGCCACTCTANCTGTTGCTGCTCGGCCTGCCGGTGCCCCTGATTCTCTGGGGAGGCCAGGAGCTGGCGGTGACCACAGGGCCCGGATTCTTTGCCATCGGGGCAGCCCAGGCCATGGAAAGCCCGGCACTGACACTGCTGATGTACATTGCCGGCCTGTCAGCGGCCAGCGGCCTGATGATCGTCAGCACCCTGGCACTGGCGGGCATGGCGTTGAACCACGTGGTGTTGCCCCTGAAAACCCCGAAAGACCAGGGCGATATCTACCGGTGGCTGCAGTGGATCAAGCGCCTGCTCATCGCCGTGATCATTTTCCTGGCGCTGCTGTTTCATGAAGTTGTCGGCAAAAACCTCGACCTGTCCATTCTCGGCGCCATTTCCCTCTCCGGCACTTTGCAACTGCTGCCCGGCGCCCTGGGCGTGATTTACTGGCCCGAGGGCAATCGCCGCGGCCTGATCGCCGGCCTTGTTGTCGGGCTGGCCATCTGGGTGGTGACGCTCGTGCTGCCATTCTCGCACACGGCCAATCTGCTGGCCTGGCTGGATGCGCCACTGATACCGGACTACAGCAACTGGCATATCTTCACGTTCGTAAGCCTGACTGCCAACATTACCGTGTTTGCGCTGATTTCCATCCTCAGCACCAGCACCAGTGAGGAGAACAGCGCAGCCCAAGCCTGCTCACTGGGCGCACTGTCCCGTCCGCAACGCCGTGAATTGCTGGCCACGTCCTCCAGTGACTTTGTGAGACAGTTAGCGGAGCCGCTGGGCTACGGTGTGGCGCGGCGAGAAGTGGAGCGGGCACTGGGCCAGTTGAAACTGCCCAATGTGGAGTATCGGCCGTACCAGCTCAGGCGACTGCGCGACCAGGTGGAAATAAACCTGTCTGGCCTGCTCGGCCCCTCCGTGGCCCGGGACATGGTCAAGCGCCATCTCGGCTTCAAGCCCATGGCCCAGGGCGGCACTGCCCAGGACATCCGCTATGTAGAACGCGCCCTCGGCGACTACCAGAACCGATTGACCGGCCTGGCCGGCGAGCTGGACAACCTGCGCCGGCATTACCGCCAGACCCTTCAGAACCTGCCGATTCCTGCCTGCTCCGTGGGCGAGGACGGTGAAATCCTGATGTGGAACCACGCCATGGAGGCGCTCACCGGCATCACCGCCGATGACGTGGTCGGTGCCAGGCTGATGGCACTGCCCGAGCACTGGCACCTGCTGCTTGATGACTTCAACCGTGGCCCGGACCTNCATCGCTACAAGCANCGNCTGGACCTGCGNGGCAAACCCCACTGGCTGAACCTNCACAANGCGGCCCTNAGCGGACCGGACCACACCGAAGGTGGCAGCATTATCCTGGTNGAGGACCAGACCGANACNCGGCTGCTTGAGGACGAACTGATGCACAGCGAACGNCTGGCATCGGTGGGAAGNCTCGCCGCCGGTGTCGCCCACGAGATCGGNAACCCGGTCACCGGTATCTCNTCNCTGGCCCAGAACCTGAAACTGGAAACCGACAACCCGGACATCCTGGACACCGCTGACCAGATCCAGCANCAGACCCGGCGCATCTCTACCATTTTGCAGTCGCTGATGAACTTTGCCCGCACCGGCAATCATGCCCAGGCCAACCGGTACGAGCCGGTAGCGATTCATCGCTGTGTGGAAGAATCAATCAACCTGCTGTCGCTCAGCGACAAGGGCCTGGGCATTCACTATGTCAACGACTGCCCGCCCTCTTTGCAGGTGCTGGGAGATGAGCAGCGTCTGGTCCAGGTNTTCGTCAACCTGCTGGCNAANGCCCGCGATGCNTCACCGGAAGGCGGNACCATCCGGGTCAGTGGAAAGGGCGATGGCTACTCCGCTATCATCGAGGTGGTTGATGAGGGCTCCGGTATTCCCGGGGATCAACTCGATCATATCTTCGAGCCGTTTTACACCACCAAGGCCCCCAACAAGGGAACCGGTCTTGGCCTGTCGCTGGTGTACAGCATTATTGAAGAGCACTATGGCAACGTTCAGGTGGAAAGCCCGGCTAATGCCGACACCGGCCGCGGAACCTGCGTGAGGCTGAGATTGCCAGCCTACGAACCGGAAACCGGCACTATTGCCATCAGCCAGAACCAAAGGTCTTGAGACTGTTATGCCTCGCATTCTGATCGTGGAAGACGAAGACATTATTCGCTCGGCAGTGCGNAAACTGTTGTTGCATGCCGGCTATGAGGTCGCCGATGCGGCCTCCGTTGAGGAAGCCGAACAGAACCACGAACCCGATCAGTTCGATCTGATCATTTCCGACCTGCGNCTGCCAGGCGCNGCGGGCACCGAACTGATCAATCGCGCACCCAACACGCCGGTGCTGATCATGACCAGCTATGCCAGCCTGAGATCAGCGGTGGACTCCATGAAAATGGGCGCCGTTGAGTACATCGCCAAACCGTTTGATCACGATGAAATGCTGGCCGCGGTCGAAAACATTCTGGCCCGGAAACCCGCCGGCCGGAACTCGGGTGACGACTCGGCACCAGCCCTGGAAACGCCGGAAAGCAGCGATCCTGCCAACATCATGTTCGGCCAGTGTGAGCCAATGCAGCGGGTGTTCACGCTGATCCGTAAAGTAGCACCGACAGAAACCACTGTCCTGATCCAGGGCGAATCAGGAACCGGCAAGGAGTTGGCGGCCCGCGCCCTGCACCTGCTCAGCCCGCGCGCTGCCAAGCCGCTGATTTCGGTCAACTGCGCGGCCATCCCCGAAAGCCTGATTGAATCGGAACTGTTCGGCCATGAAAAGGGCGCTTTCACCGGNGCGGTATCGGCCAGGACCGGCCTGATCGAGGCCGCCGATGGCGGCAGCCTGTTTCTGGACGAAATCGGCGAACTGCCGGCCGAAGCCCAGGCACGCCTGCTACGGGTTCTGCAAGAGAGCGAGATCCGGAAAGTCGGCTCCACCCAGAGCCGTACCGTCAACGTGCGGATGATTGCCGCCACCCACCGAAACCTCAAGGCCATGACGCGTACCGGGGAATTCCGGGAAGACCTCTACTACCGGTTGAACGTCATGCAGATCCGTATCCCGCCGCTGCGTGAGCGCCAGAGCGATATTCTGGGACTGGCCCGCCGCTTCCTGAANCGCCAGGGCGAGAGAATGGGCAAGCCCGATCTCAATCTAAGCCCCGAGGCGATGCGCGCCCTCGAACGCCATCGCTGGCCGGGAAACGTACGGGAACTGGAGAACGCCATTGAGCGCGCAACCATCCTGTGTGACGGCGACGTGATCACGCCCTCATTGCTGGACCTGGACAGCGAAGGCAGCGACGAATACATCCCNGAGACTCTCGTGGNCGGCAACAACGAGCAGACACATACCCGGGAGGTGGACGCGTCCAACGATCTCTCCCTCGAAGATTACTTCCANCATTTTGTTCTCGAGAACCAGGACCGCATGAGCGAGACAGAATTGGCCCAGAAACTGGGCATCAGCCGAAAATCGCTCTGGGAACGTCGCCAGCGTCTCGGCATACCCCGGAAAAAATCCTCTGGCAACTGAGTCCGGCATAGTATGAACCCGGGCTCAGTTGTTACCNCATGTTCCTGTCGGTAACACTCCTCACGAAAGTAACGTGACCTCAGTAACACTTAGGTTGAATACGGGGTAACACTTATGGCCTACAAAATCNTAAGNCNCTGTTAATAAANGAAATTCAAAAACTGGCACATGGACTGCAACCTATTTGGCGCACAACAACAAAAACAAGAGTGACAAAGCAGCGCCAACAACAAGAACAAAAAGCTGCAGGATGCGTTCGGTAACAAAAACAACAACAGAACGTAAGCGAACTGAGTGTTTTGGGTANTTTGCTTTTTAGTGGTCCCACGGCACGTGCGAGTTGTAGATGTAGAGAAGAATCACCTTCCAGGTGACGCTGCAGCTACCCAANGCCCGCTCGATGTCTCTGACCGCTCTGTGTATTCAAAGCTTTCCGTTTGCACTGCTGAGATGCCCCTGAAGTGGGGATATGCAGTGGGGTACAAAAACCAAGAAAAATCCCGGCAAAAACAAAAACAATGCAGATCGTCAACGCTTTGAGGGCGGATTCGTGAAAACGGATCCGCCTTTTGATTATCTGGGCTCCNAAACGGTAATCCACGGCAAACGTGTGCAAATCCTGCTCAAACCGTTAAACTCTCGGTTTTTGCTCATCGCAACCACGGATTTCAATGCCTAAACGACTTGTCGACAAACTCCGTTCCTTCATGCCCGGCAACGGAAAAAAGAAAGCCCGCACCTACCAGCGACGGGAAATNCCCAGGGACCAGCACAACGTCTCCCGCTCGGTTATCAGCGAACCCGCCAAGAAAGTTCTGCATCGCCTGAACAAATCAGGCTATGAAGCATACCTCGTGGGCGGCGGCGTAAGAGACATCCTGCTGGGCGGCAAGCCCAAGGATTTCGACATCGCGACCAATGCCACCCCCGAGGAAGTGCANGACCTGTTCCGNAACTCCCGGTTGATCGGACGGCGATTCCGGATTGTCCACGTGGTGTTTGGCCGCGAGGTCATCGAGGTGACCACGTTCAGGGGCAACGCNGCNGAAGCAGACACCGACACCGATGATGACGATCGCNGGACCAGTGAACACGGCCTGCTNCTGCGNGACAANGTNTACGGCAACCAGGAAGANGACGCCCTGCGTCGCGACTTCACCGTCAATGCGCTNTACTACTGCATCCGCGACTTTACCGTNATCGANTTTGCCAANGGNATCGAGGATCTNCGCAACCGNCAGCTGCGNCTNATTGGCGATCCNGAGACNCGNTACCGGGAAGACCCNGTNCGNATGCTTCGCGCTNTCCGNTTTGCNGCCAANCTCGNCTTNGACATNGANCCNGAGACNGANGCCCCNATNGGGGANCTGGCNCCACTGTTNACCCATATNCCNCCGGCCCGNCTGTTTGANGAAGTGCTCAAACTGTTTTCNGCNGGCCATGGNGANGCCACNTACGANCTNCTNANCCGTTANNANCTNCTNGANCCNCTGTTNCCGGAGACNGNCNGNGCNATNNANNNNGGNGANCCGGANGANCTGATNCGNCAGGCNCTNAGAAACACNGANGCCCGNATTGCNCANGGCAANTCGGTCACGCCNTANTTCCTGTTTGCTGCCATGCTNTGGCCNGCACTNCAGGCNGAGTGGCATCGCAGGCAGGATAANGGTGACCCGGTCCAGCCNGCANTGCACGGNGCCATNGGAAAGGTGATTGGCCGNCAGGTGCAGGCAACCTCGATTCCGAAACGATTCTCTGGCCCGATGAAGGAGATCTGGGAACTTCAGATGCGACTGCCCCGACGCCAGGGCAAGCGGGCCTTTGCNACCATGANTCATCCACGGTTCCGGGCCGCNTACGATTTCCTGCTGGTTCGCGAGGCGTCTGGNGAGATTGANCCCGGGCTTGGCCAATGGTGGACCGAGTTCCAGCAGGAAGATGAACGGGGCCAGGAGCGAATGCTCTCACAACTGAGCACCGACGCCCCCAAGAAGCGGCGGCNCCGCCGCAAACCGGTCAAACGCCCAGCCCAGNAATGATGACAGACGTCTTTATCGGTCTTGGCAGCAATCTGAAAGACCCTGCAGCCCAATTGGCCCGGGCAGTCTCCGCCCTGGCCAACCTGCCGGAGACGGTTCTGGTGGCCCAATCGCCCTTTTATGCCAGCCGCCCGGTCGGCCCCCAGGACCAGCCTGACTTCGTCAACGGCGCGGTATGGCTCAGAACCTCCCTGCTNCCACACCAACTGCTTGACGAACTGCANAANGTCGAACAACAGCATGGCCGGGAGAGACTTCGCCACTGGGGACCCCGAACGCTTGATCTGGACATACTGATCTTCGGCGATCAGATGTTGGANGACGAGCGCCTCACCGTACCTCATCGGGAACTGCGGAACCGGGACTTTGCGCTCCAGCCTCTGCTGGACCTGAAGGCCGGCCTGACTCTGCCCGACGGCACACCGATTGCCAAACTGCGTCGCCAATGCCCCGACAACGGCTTGCGCAAGCTTCCACCGGCGGATTACCCTTAACACTTCAATGCCGATACCCCGGCACGCCCAGGCCCATCCACCCAAAAGGCAAGGATTCTATGGCTGTTACCATCAATACCCTGCGTGAGTTCAAGCAGAAGGGCGAAGCCTTCGCTGCCCTTACCTCCTATGACGCCACCTTTTCCCAGGTGGTCAGTGAAGCGGGCGTTCACGTAATCCTTATCGGCGACTCCCTCGGGATGGTGCTTCAGGGGCATGACAGCACCCTGCCGGTGACCATGGACCAGATGGTGTATCACGTCAGCTGCGTGGCCAAAGGAAACCGTGGGTCCCTGATCATGGCCGACATGCCCTTCATGAGCTACGGCACGGTCGAGTCTGCCCTGGAGAACGCAGCGGAACTGATGCGCGCGGGCGCGCACATGGTAAAACTCGAGGGTACGGACTGGATGAAAGAAACCATTACCGCTCTGACCGAGCGCGCCGTGCCCGTATGCGCACATCTGGGCCTCACGCCGCAGTTCGTCAATAAATTTGGCGGCTACAAGGTCCAGGGCCGTGACGAGAAAGCGGCGGAGATGATGATTGAGCACGCCTGCGAGCTGGAAGCCGCCGGCGCCGATGCCATCCTGCTGGAGTGCGTTCCCGCGCCGCTGGCGGCACGCATCTCCCAGGCCGTCAAAGCACCGGTCATCGGGATAGGTGCCGGGCCAGACACCGACGGACAGATTCTGGTATTGCACGATATGCTGGGCATTACCACTGGCCGTAAGCCACGATTCGTCAAGAACTTCCTGGCTGAAACAGATTCGGTACAGGAAGCCCTCCAGGCCTACGTGAAAGCCGTAGGCGAGCGCTCATTCCCCGCTGAGGAGCATACGTTCAAGGCATGAGAACTGTACATTCTTTGAAAGAATTGAGAACCATCCTCCGCGGCTACCGGCAGCAGGGCAAAACCATCGGCCTGGTACCCACCATGGGCAACCTGCACGAGGGCCATATCTCCCTCGTGCGCAAAGCAGCGGAGATGGCGGATGTGGTGGTTACCAGCATCTTCGTGAACCCGATGCAGTTCGGAGCCGGCGAAGATCTCGAGACCTACCCGAGAACCCTGGCTGAAGACCAGGACAAGCTCGCCTCGGCCGGTAACACACTGGTATTCGCGCCTTCCGCCGAGGAAATCTATCCGGAAGGGCTGGCAAGTCAGACCCAGGTGGTCGTGCCGGATGTCAGCGACGGCCACTGTGGCGCCAGTCGCCCGGGTCACTTTGAGGGCGTAGCCACGGTGGTCACCATGCTGTTCAATATGGTGCAGCCGGACTTCGCTGTATTCGGCGAGAAGGATTTTCAGCAACTGGCCGTGATCCGGAAAATGGTCCGGGATCTGATGATCCCTGTTGATGTGGTGGGCGGCCCCACGGTGAGAGAGGACGACGGCCTGGCGAAAAGCTCGCGCAATGGTTACCTGACGCCCGAGGAACGGCAGATTGCGCCAGCGGTCTACCAGACTCTGCAGGCCACGGCGGCCAAGATCACCGATGGTCGTACAGACTTCCAGGCCCTGGAAAGCGAAGCTGAGCAGAGTCTCGGGGACGCAGGGCTCAGGCCGGACTACTTCAATATCGTCAACAGTCAGACACTCAAACCGGCCACGGCTGAAGATCGGGAGATTACCATCCTGACGGCAGCTTTCCTGGGCACCACCCGCTTGATCGATAACCTGTCCCTGACCCGATAAGCCAACAGAAAAGGAACCTCTGATGCCCGCACATCCTGAAGTACTGACCTCGAAACCCGAATGGCAGACACTGAAGGAACATCGGCAACGCCTGGACGGCGTTCTCATGAAGGACCTGTTCAACCAGGATCCCGGGCGGGCAAAGCGTTATTTCATTGAAGGCGCAGGGCTGTCACTGGATTTTTCCAAGAATCGGATCACTGACGACGTGCTCGACGCGCTTCTGGCACTGGCCAGCAGCTGTAACCTGGAAGCACGGCGGGAGGCCTTGCTCAGCGGAAAGAGAGTCAACGTTACCGAAGATCGCCCTGCCCTGCACACGGCATTGCGCAACCCGGGAACCGACGCCATCACCGTTGACGGCGAAAACGTGGTCGCCGAGGTGCAGCGCACCCTGCAACGCATGGAAACCCTGGTGGAGGAGGTGTTGGGCCAACACCGCACCGGGTACACCGGCAAACCTTTCACCGATGTGGTAAGCATCGGTATCGGCGGCTCCTACCTGGGCCCGAAGCTGGTTGGCGAAGCCCTTCAACCTTACGCCCAGGCCGGCATTCGCTGCCATTACGTGGCCAACATTGATGGCACCGAGATTTGCGAGGCTCTGCGCCAGGTCAATCCGGAAACCACTCTGTTCCTGATCCAGTCCAAGTCATTCCGCACGCAGGAAACCCTCGAGAACAGTAAAGTCGCAAAACAGTGGTTTCTGGATCATTGCGGGGATGAACAGGCCGTCTCGCAGCATTTCATGGCCGTGACGGCCAATGTGCCGGCGGCGCAGGACTTCGGTATCGATCCGGAGAACGTCTTCCCGATGTGGGACTGGGTCGGCGGCCGTTATTCACTGTGGTCAGCCATCGGCCTGCCCATTGCCTTTAGCGTTGGCATGACCAACTTCCGGGCCCTGCTGGCCGGCGCCCATGCCATGGACCAGCACTTTCGTGAAGCGCCGCTGGCAAAGAATCTGCCGGTGGTTATGGCCATGCTGGGCATCTGGTACACCAATTTCTGGGGTGCCGAGACCCACGCGATACTGCCCTACGATCATTACCTGCGCAGCCTGCCAGACCACCTCCAGCAGCTGGATATGGAAAGCAACGGCAAGAGCGTTACGCAAGCGGGCACCCCACTCGCCTGGCAGTCCGGCCCGGTGATCTGGGGCGGCGTCGGTGCCAATGGCCAGCACGCCTATCACCAGCTGATCCACCAGGGCACCCGCCTGATTCCGGCGGACTTCATCATACCTCTGAAAACCCACAATCCGGTGGCCACCCATCACGCCGACCTGTTTGCCAACTGCCTCAGCCAGTCCAGGGCCATGATGGCCGGAAAATCACTGGAAGAAGCCAGGGCCGAGCTGAAAGCCGAAGGACGGGATGAAAGCGAGATTGAACAGCTTGCGCCACACAAGGTGATCCCAGGCAACAAGCCAAGTAACACTCTGACCATGGAGAAGGTGACACCCGAGACTGTGGGCGCGTTGATCGCGCTCTACGAGCACCGCACCTTTGTGCAGGGGGTTATCTGGGACGTGGATTCGTTTGACCAATGGGGTGTGGAACTCGGCAAGCAACTGGGTAAAGGCATCCTGCCGCGGCTATTGGGCGAGGAAGATGGCACCCAGGCCAGCGACAGCTCGACCGATCACCTCATCGAGCTGTTCCGCTCAACCGGCAGCGTGTGAAATCTGCCGACCCTGCCAGCTGAAGCCCACCGGCCAGAGCTTCTGGCCGGTGTCGTACTCCCGCCATAGCTGGCCATAGGTTTTGCCGCACACCGGGTGCTCTGCTTCAGGCGCTATGTCGGCCAGTGGCCGAAGCACGAAAGCGTTTTTCAGGATTTCACCCCTTGGCAGTTCAACGCCATCGATGCGCCCGACGGCACTGCCATAGGTGAGAATATCGAGGTCCAGCGTTCGCGCACTGAATTTAGGCACATCCCGACGCCGGCCGTTGTCCGCCTCCAACTGTTTGAAACGCTTCGAAAGCTCGGCAACCGACAGGGACGTATCCACGCCCACTACGAGGTTCAGGAAGGGCGAGCCATCAAACCCGACCGCTTCGCTGTCGTAGACCGGGGAGATAATCAGCTCGCCAAACCATGCCGAGAGCGCATCGAGCGCTGCCCTGACGTAGCGTTCCCTGTCGACATTGCTGCCAATACTGATGTAAACCCGAACGGCCGCTGCCATCACCGGACTCCCCTCTCGATTTGCACACCCACCGCCTGTGCCGTAGGTACGGCCCCCGGCTTGCGTATCGCCAACCGAAGCC
>PBED01000001.1:0-22483 GCA_002718255.1 Marinobacter sp.
ACCAAGAGAGAGTGTGAGAGCGCTGTGAATAGCAAACGACCAGTAAATCTCGATCTCGGCAAGTTTCATTTTCCGCTGCCAGCCATTACGTCCATATTGCACCGTATCAGCGGCATCATCATTTTTGTTGGTGTTGCGTTCATGCTTTACGGACTTCAGCTTTCCCTGTCCGGGGAAGAGGGCTTCAGTCGCGTCAATGAACTGCTGGACAGCTTCCTTGCCAAGCTGATTATCTGGGGCATCTTGTCTGCTCTGTTGTACCACCTGGTTGCGGGTATCAAGCACCTGTTCATGGATGTGGGCATTGGTGAAGAGCTCGAGAGCGGCCGCCTCGCCTCGAAGATCACGGTTGTGGTTTCCGTCATTCTCATCGTTCTGGCAGGAGTCTGGGTATGGTAAATAGCGTCACGAACCTGGGTCGCAGTGGTGTCTTCGACTGGCTGATCCAGAGGGTAACTGCCTACGTACTTGCTTTGTATACAATTTTCCTGCTCGGTTATATGTTGACGACCGATGTTAACTACGACACCTGGAACGCGTTGTTTGACCAGACCTGGTTTCGCATCTTTACCCTGATGGCATTGCTGTCAATTGGCGCTCACGCCTGGGTAGGGCTCTGGACAGTGACCACGGACTACATCAAGGCCATGGGTCCCAGGTTTATCGTGCAGGCAGCTTGTGGGCTGACCATGTTCGTATATGTGGTTTGGGGCATTCAGATTCTTTGGGGGCTTTAATCGATGGCTAATATCAAGACCATGTCTTTTGACGCGATTGTTATCGGTGGTGGCGGGTCCGGCATGCGTGCCGCGCTTCAGCTGACCGAATCCGGCGTCAATACCGCGTGTATCACCAAGGTTTTCCCCACGCGGTCTCATACGGTCTCTGCGCAGGGCGGTATTACCTGTGCTATTGCCAGTGCTGATCCGAACGACGACTGGCGCTGGCACATGTATGACACGGTAAAAGGCTCGGACTACATTGCCGACCAGGATGCCGTCGAGTACATGTGTTCTGTAGGCCCTCAGGCGGTGTTCGAGCTTGAGCACATGGGTCTTCCTTTCTCCCGTACCGAGCAGGGTCGTATCTATCAGCGTCCTTTCGGTGGCCAGTCCAAGGGCCCGGATAACCCGACTCAGGCAGCTCGTACCTGTGCAGCTGCCGACCGTACCGGTCACGCGCTTCTGCATACCCTGTATCAGGCCAACATCAAGGGCGGCACAACGTTCCTGAACGAGTGGTACGCGGTTGATCTCGTCAAGAACAGCAAGGACGAGGTCGTTGGTGTGGTCGCCATCGAAGTCGAGACCGGCGAAGTTGCTTACATCAAGTCCAAGGCAACCGTTCTGGCTACCGGTGGCGCGGGTCGTATCTACGCCTCCACAACAAACGCCCTGATCAATACGGGCGATGGTATCGGCATGGCGCTGCGCGCCGGTTTCCCGATGCAGGACATGGAGATGTGGCAGTTCCATCCGACCGGCATCTACGGTGCTGGCACGCTGGTGACCGAAGGTTGCCGGGGTGAGGGTGGTTATCTGATCAACGCCGAGGGCGAGCGTTTCATGGAGCGCTATGCGCCGAACGCGAAAGACCTGGCAGGCCGGGACGTTGTTGCCCGCGCCATGGTTATCGAGATCCTGGAAGGTCGTGGCTGTGGTCCCGACAAGGATCACGTGCTGCTGAAGCTTGATCATCTGGGCGAAGAAACCCTGAACCTGCGTTTGCCGGGCATCTGTGAGCTGTCCCGCACCTTTGCACACGTTGATCCGGTGAAAGAGCCGATCCCGGTTGTTCCGACCTGTCACTACATGATGGGCGGTATTCCGACCAACGTTGGTGGCCAGGCGCTGACCCAGGACGAGAATGGCAAGGACAAGCCGATCCCCGGGCTGTTCGCCTGTGGTGAAGCAGCCTGTGTATCGGTACACGGTGCCAACCGTCTGGGTGGTAACTCTCTGCTGGATCTGGTGGTCTTCGGTCGCGCAGCGGGTCTGCACATCGAGGAGCAGCTTCGTGGCGGCTTTGAAGTGGACGGTGCCAGCGAAGACGACATCAAACGCGCGATGGCGCGGCTTGACCGCCTGAACAACGCCTCCGAAGGCGAGAGTGTTGCGGAAGTTCGGAAAGATCTCCAGAACTGTATGCAGCTGTACTTCGGTGTATTCCGTGACGGCAAGAGCATGGAAGAGGGTCTCAAGAAGCTGGAAGCCATTGGTGAGCGCGTTCGCAACACCAAGCTGGCTGATACCAGCAACGCCTTTAACACTGCTCGTATCGAGGCGCTCGAACTGGACAACCTTTATGAGGTTGCCCTGTCCACAGCGATTTCCGCGTTCGAGCGTAAGGAAAGCCGTGGTGCCCACGCCAGGAACGATTTCACCGAGCGTGATGACGAGAACTGGCTCAAGCACTCCATGTACTTCCCGCTGGAAAAGCGTGTGGGCAAGCGTGATGTGAACTTTGCACCGAAGACGGTGGACAAGTTCGAGCCGAAGGTCCGGACTTACTAAGGGGGATTCCGAAAATGTTGGTAAGCCTTTATCGTTATAACCCGGAGACCGACAACGCGCCTTATATGCAGGACGTGGATGTCGAAATTCCGGAAGGCAAGGATCTCATGGTTCTTGACGTGCTGAACCTGGTCAAAGAGCGGGATCCTTCGATGGCCTATCGCCGTTCCTGTCGGGAGGGCGTTTGTGGCTCCGACGGCATGAACATGAACGGCAAGAACGGGCTGGCCTGTATCACGCCTGTTTCCCAGGTGGTGAAGGGCGATAAGCTGGTTCTGCGCCCGCTGCCGGGCCTGCCGGTTATTCGTGATCTGGTTGTAGATATGAGTCTTTTCTATAAGCAGTATGAAAAGGTCATGCCGTACCTGATTAACGACAAGCCTGCGCCTGCGATCGAGCGGCTGCAGTCTCCGGAAGACCGCCAGAAGCTGGACGGCCTGTACGAGTGTATTCTCTGTGCTTGCTGCTCCACGTCCTGCCCGTCATTCTGGTGGAACCCTGACAAGTTTATCGGTCCTGCTGGCCTGCTTCAGGCCTACCGTTTCCTGGCTGACAGCCGGGATACAGCCCAGGAAGAGCGACTTGCCAACCTTGATGACCCGTTCAGCGTATTCCGTTGCCGGGGCATCATGAATTGTGTAAGTGTCTGCCCGAAAGGCCTGAACCCCACAAGGGCTATCGGCCACATTCGGAATCTTCTGCTGCAAACGGCGACTTAAGCAGCAGGATTTGCGACAGACGCTATACTGTTCTGATCAGGTTAGTACCCGGAAGGCCTCGCAAGTTTGCGGGGCCTTCAACCAAAGGCTTATAGTCAAAGGTCTTACCCGGGTGCACACTACGCAAGCCGTGGCGGGAACTTATAAAGTTTTCTCCCTGTTTTGCTGAGTATAAAAACCACCGGGGAATGGAAAACATCCATGTCGGGTGTGGTGGCCAAAGTCGATCCCGTAAAAACCCGTATTGACTGAGAAATACCCCTGGCCGACCATATCGGGCTCCCCGCACCAGCCCAAGGTGAGCTATTCAAGATGCACGAAAGCATAATGGAGCAGTTATGGCAGACTTCCCACCTCCAGGGTGGAAATCTCGCCTATGTTGAACAGCTTTTTGAAACCTACCTGACAGACCCCAACGCCGTTCCCGAAGAGTGGCGCAGCTATTTCGACAAGCTTCCCAGTGTCGATGGCTACAAGGGCCGTGACATTGTCCACTCTTCCATCCGCGAACAGTTTGAACACATTTCCCGCAATCAGCGTTTTCTTGCCAGCGGCGGCGTTCCCGCAAGCGCCACGTCTGATGCGGACAAGAAGCAGATTCGTGTTCTCCAGCTGATCAACGCCTATCGCTTCCGCGGTCATCAGGAAGCGAAGCTGGACCCGCTCGGTGTATGGCAGCGTCCCCGGGTCGAAGACCTCGATCCCGAATTTCATGAGCTATCCGACTCTGACAGGGATCTCGAATTCCAGACCGGCTCCCTGAACCTTGGCTCCGAGACCATGAAGCTCGGAGACATTGTCGATGGCCTGCGCCAGACCTATTGCGAAAGCATCGGTGCCGAATACATGCACGTGGTGGATACCCGCATCAAGCGTTGGTTCCAGCAGCGCATGGAGCCGGTTCGTTCACGCCCGGCATACGAAGATAACACCCGTAAGCATATCCTTGAGCGCCTGACGGCCGCCGAAGGCCTCGAGAAGTACCTGGGGTCCCGCTACCCCGGCGTAAAGCGGTTCGGCCTTGAGGGTGGCGAGAGTCTGATCCCATGTCTTGACGAGCTGATTCAGCGTGCCGGCTCCTATGGTGCCAAGGAAATCGTCCTGGGTATGGCTCACCGTGGCCGCCTCAACGTTCTGGTAAACACCCTGGGCAAAAATCCGCGGGAGCTTTTCGACGAATTCGAGGGCAAGAAGCTCGCAGATTCTGGCTCCGGTGATGTGAAGTACCACCAGGGCTTCTCATCCAACGTGATGACGCCGGGTGGCGAAGTTCACCTGGCAATGGCGTTTAACCCGTCACACCTTGAAATCGTTTCTCCGGTTGTTGAGGGCTCTGTCCGGGCTCGTCAAACCCGCCGTAACGACAATGAGGGCACCAAGGTCGTTCCGATTATCATGCACGGCGACGCAGCATTTGCCGGCCAGGGCGTGGTGATGGAAACTTTCCAGATGTCCCAGACCCGCGGCTTTGGCGTTGGTGGCACCATTCATATCGTGATCAACAACCAGGTTGGTTTTACCACCAGCAAGCAGGAAGATGCGCGATCCACGGAATACTGTACCGACGTTGCCAAGATGATCCAGGCGCCGATTCTGCATGTGAATGCGGATGACCCTGAAGCGGTCATGTTCGTGACACAGATGGCGATGGATTATCGCAACGAATTCAAGAACGACGTGGTGATCGATCTGGTCTGCTATCGTCGTCGTGGTCACAACGAAGCGGACGAGCCGGCAGCAACCCAGCCGGTCATGTACGAGAAAATCCGCAAGCTGAAGACCACCCGCAACCTGTACGTGGATCAATTGGTGGAAGCCGGTGTTATCACCGAGGAAGAAGCCAAGCAGATGGAGAACGACTACCGTGACGCCCTGGATAATGGCGAGCACGTGGTCAAATCCCTGGTCAAAGAGCCCAACAAAGAGCTCTACGTTGACTGGACTCCTTACCTCGGCCACGAGTGGACAGCCAAGTGCAAGTCCAGCGTTGCGCTGAAGACGATCCAGAAGCTGGGCAAGAAACTGACCTCGGTCCCTGAAGGTTTCAGTATCCAGCGTCAGGTCTCCAAGATTGTTTCCGACCGCGAAAAAATGACCGCCGGCGCCCTGCCTATCAACTGGGGCTACGGTGAAGTCATGGCGTATGCGACGCTGTTGGACGAGGGTCACCCAATCCGCCTTACGGGGCAGGATATTGGCCGTGGCACGTTCTCTCACCGCCATGCCGTCCTTCACAACCAGAAAGATGGATCGACCCATATTGCTCTGGCGGAATTGTCGGAAGATCAGCCCAAGTTCGAAATTTACGACTCGCTGCTGTCGGAAGAAGCCGTAATGGCGTTCGAGTACGGCTACGCCACGACCGCGCCTGATGGCCTTGTGGTCTGGGAAGCGCAGTTCGGCGATTTTGCCAACGGTGCCCAGGTTGTAATCGACCAGTTCCTGACCAGTGGTGAGCACAAGTGGGGACGCCTTTGTGGTCTGACCCTTCTGCTGCCCCATGGTTACGAAGGGCAGGGGCCAGAGCACAGCTCGGCGCGCCTTGAGCGTTTCCTGCAACTGAGTGCAGAGCATAATATCCAGGTTTGCGTGCCGACCACGCCTTCCCAGGTATTCCATATGCTGCGGCGCCAGGTAAAACGCCCGTTGCGCAAGCCGTTGGTAGCCATTACGCCCAAGAGCCTGCTGCGGCATAAGGAAGCGACGTCTGATCTTGATGATCTGACCAGCGGTACTTTCAAGACGGTGCTGCCCGAGAAAGAACCGTCCGATCCGAAGAAGGTCACCCGTCTGATCCTGTGCTCAGGCAAGGTGTATTTCGATCTGCTTGAAAAGAAGAAGTCGGACGAGCGTGATGACGTGGCCATTGTCCGGATCGAACAGCTGTATCCTTTCCCCGGAGACGATCTTGACGAGCTCTTGAGCGAGTACTCCAAGCTCAAGCACGTTGTCTGGTGTCAGGAAGAGCCGATGAACCAGGGTGCCTGGTACTGCAGCCAGCATCACATGCGTAATGCACTGCACCGCCTGAACCCCAAGCTGTACCTTCAATATGCCGGTCGTGACGCTTCGGCTGCTCCTGCCTGTGGCCATATGTCGGTCCACATTGAAGAGCAGAAGAAACTGGTTAACGACGCGTTTGAAATTTGACGAGCTACCGAACTAAGGATCTGTAATGTCAACTGAGATTAAAGCCCCCGTTTTCCCGGAGTCGGTCGCGGAAGGTACTGTCGCGACCTGGCACAAACAGCCGGGTGAAGCCTGCTCCCGTGACGAGCTGATTGTCGATATCGAGACCGACAAGGTTGTTCTTGAGGTTGTTGCGCCTGCTGACGGCGTGATTGAAGAAATCATCAAGAACGAAGGCGATACCGTTGAAAGTGGTGAGGTAGTCGGCAAGTTCAAGGAAGGCGCCAAGGGCGAATCCAAGCCTGCCGAGGACAAGAAGGAAGAGGCTCCGAAGGAAGAAGCCAAGAGTGAGGCATCTTCCGGCGAAGCCATCCTGAGCCCGGCGGCCCGAAAGCTGGCTGAGGAAAATAACGTCGATCCGAACAGCATCAAGGGTACCGGTAAAGATGGCCGCGTAACCAAGGAAGACGTTCAGAACCACGTAGACAGCGCCAAGTCCTCCGGCGGTGCTGCCGCACCCCAGCCTGCGGCTGGTATGCCGGAAGTCAACGTCAGCCAGGGCGAACGTCCCGAGAAGCGCGTACCGATGACCCGCCTGCGTGCGAGCATCGCCAAGCGTCTGGTTAATGCCCAGCAGAGCGCAGCCATGCTGACCACCTTTAACGAGGTGAACATGGGCCCGATCATGGAGATGCGCAAGCAGTACCAGGACAGCTTTGTGAAGCGTCACGGTATCAAGCTTGGCTTCATGTCGTTCTTTACCAAGGCTGCCACCGAAGCCCTGAAGCGCTTCCCGGCGGTGAACGCGTCCATCGATGGTAACGACATGGTGTATCACGGTTACCAGGACATCGGCGTGGCGGTTTCCACCGATCGCGGCCTGGTGGTTCCTGTTCTGCGTGATTCCGACGCCATGGGTCTGGCCGACATCGAGAAGAAGATCGTCGAGTACGGCACCAAGGCGAAAGAAGGCAAACTGGCCATTGAAGATATGACCGGCGGTACCTTCACAATTACCAACGGCGGTATCTTCGGTTCGCTGATTTCCACACCGATCCTGAACCCTCCGCAGACAGCCATCCTGGGCATGCACAAGATCCAGGAGCGTCCGATGGCCGTGAACGGCAAGGTGGAAATTCAGCCGATGATGTACCTGGCGCTTTCTTACGACCACAGGATGATTGATGGTAAGGAAGCGGTGCAGTTCCTCGTTGCCATCAAGGAAATGCTTGAAGACCCGGCACGTATTCTGCTGGACGTCTGAGCCGACATTTAACGAATCGGAAACGGGATAAAAGTATGTCTGATAAGTACGACGTCATTGTCATTGGTGCAGGCCCCGGGGGCTACGTAGCTGCCATCAAAGCGGCACAACTGGGTCTCAAGACCGCGTGTGTCGAGTCCTGGACTTCAGAAGACGGTAAGGCGCAGGTGCTGGGTGGTACCTGCCTGAACGTTGGTTGCATCCCCTCCAAGGCGCTGCTGGAGATTTCCCACAAGTTTGAGGAATCCAGCCACGATTTCGAGATGCAGGGCATCATCGCGAAGGATGTCAAAATGGACATCGGCAAGATGATGGAGCGCAAGAGCGGCATCGTTAAGCAGCTGACCGGCGGTATCGCAGGGCTGTTCAAGTCCAACGGCGTGACTTCCATCCATGGCCACGGCAAATTGCTGGCCAACCGCAAGGTGGAAGTAACCGACAAGGACGGCAAATCGAAGACCTACGAAGCCGAAAACATCATTCTGGCCACCGGTTCCAAGCCGATCCAGATTCCGCCCGCGCCCTTCGACGGCGAATACATCGTGGATTCCGAGGGTGCCCTCGAGTTCACCGAGGTGCCGAAGCGTCTGGGTGTAATTGGTGCCGGCGTTATCGGCCTGGAACTCGGCAGTGTCTGGGCCCGCCTGGGCGCGGAAGTCACCGTTCTGGAAGCCCAGGACACCTTCCTGCCGGCCGTTGACCAGCAGGTAGCAAAAGATGCCCTGAAACAGTTCCAGAAGCAGGGGCTGAACATCGTCATGGGTGCGCGTATGACTGGCGCGGAAGTAAAGCGCAAGCTGGTGAACGTGAACTACGAGGATTCCAAGGGCAAGCACGAAGCCAAGTTCGACAAGCTGATCGTGGCTGTTGGTCGTCGACCCTACACCGACAACCTGTTGTCGGAAGATTCCGGCGTCCAGATGGATGAGCGCGGCTTCATCTTTGTTGATGACAACTGTAAAACCGAAGCCCCGGGTGTCTGGGCGATCGGTGACGTGGTTCGTGGACCCATGCTGGCCCACAAGGCGTCTGAAGAAGGCATCATGGTTGCGGAGCGTATTGCCGGGCACAAGCCTCAGGTGAACTACGACTGCATCCCGAACGTTGTCTACACCTTCCCGGAAGTTGCCTGGGTTGGCAAAACCGAAGAGCAGATGAAGGCAGAAGGTGAAGAGTACAACGTAGGTACCTTCCCGTTTGCGGCCAACGGTCGTGCAATGGCTGCAAACTCGGCGTCCGGTCTGGTCAAGATCATTGCTGACGCAAAAACTGACCGCATTGTCGGTTTCCATGTAGTTGGTCCCCAGGCCTCTGAAATCGTTGCCCAGGGCGTAATCGCCATGGAATTCGGTTCCAGCGCCGAAGATCTGGCCCTGACCTGTTTTGCACATCCGACTCTGTCCGAGTCCGTGCATGAAGCAGCTCTGGCCGTCGGTGGTGGCGCGATCCACATCGCCAACCGCCGCAAGAAGAAGTAACGCAAACCAGGAATTTTTTAATTCGGGACATTAACTATGAATTTGCATGAATATCAGGGCAAACAGCTTTTCGCTGAATATGGCCTGCCAGTATCCAAGGGCATTGCCTGTGATACTCCGAAGGAAGCTGTAGACGCAGCTGGTGAAATCGGCGGTGATGCATGGGTTGTGAAAGCCCAGGTTCACGCAGGTGGCCGTGGTAAGGCTGGCGGTGTAAAGCTGGTCAAGAGCAAAGAAGAGATCCGTGAGTTTGCCGAGAAGTGGCTGGGCCAGAACCTGGTAACCTACCAGACAGATGAAAACGGCCAGCCGGTGAGCAAGATCCTGGTTGAATCCCTCACCGACATCGACCAGGAGCTTTACCTGGGCGCGGTTGTTGACCGTGGCACTCGCCGCATCGTGTTCATGGCCTCCACCGAAGGTGGTGTTGAGATCGAGAAGGTTGCCGAAGAAACGCCCGAGAAGATCCTGAAAGCCGAAATCGACCCGCTGGTTGGCGCTCAGCCGTACCAGGGCCGCGAGCTCGCGTTCAAACTGGGCCTGGAAGGCAAGCAGATCGGTCAGTTCACCAAGATCTTCGTTGGTCTGGCCAAGCTGTTCGAAGAGTGCGATCTGGCACTGGTAGAAATCAACCCGCTGGTTATTACCCCGGCTGGTGATCTGCACTGCCTGGACGCCAAAGTCGGCGTCGACGGCAACGCACTGTACCGCCAGAAAAAGATCCACGAGATGCACGATCCCTCCCAGGAAGATTCCCGGGAAGCGGAAGCGGCCAAGTGGGAGCTCAACTACGTGGCCCTGGAAGGCAACATNGGCTGCATGGTCAACGGTGCCGGCCTGGCCATGGGTACCATGGANATCNTNAANCTGNNNGGNGGCNAGCCNGCCAACTTNCTGGANGTNGGCGGCGGNGCNACCAANGAGCGTGTTTCNGANGCATTCAAGATCATNCTGTCTGANNNCAATGTNAANGCNGTTCTGGTNAACATNTTCGGNGGTATNGTNCGNTGCGACATGATNGCNGANGGCATCATCGGTGCNGTNAANGAAGTNGGCGTNAANGTNCCNGTNGTNGTNCGNCTTGAAGGNAANAANGCNGANNNNGGNNCNCAGGTNCTNGCNGANAGCGGNCTGAACATNATNGCNGCNANCAGNCTGNCGNATGCGGCNNAGCAAGTNGTTAAAGCCGCAGGGGGTAAATAATGAGCATCCTGATTAACAAAGACACCAAGGTTATCTGTCAGGGCTTTACCGGCGCACAGGGCACCTTCCACTCAGAGCAGGCGATNGCCTACGGCACCAAGATGGTTGGTGGCGTCAGCCCCGGCAAGGGCGGTACCGAGCATCTGGGTCTGCCGGTGTTCAACACCGTGCGTGACGCCGTTGAAGCAACCGGCGCTGAAGCNACCGTTATCTACGTACCTGCGCCGTTCTGTAAGGACGCCATCATCGAAGCGGCGGATGCCGGCATTCAGCTGATCGTATGTATCACTGAAGGTATCCCGACTATCGATATGCTGTACGCCAAAGAATACGTGGATCGCAAAGGCGTTCGCATGATTGGTCCGAACTGCCCGGGTGTTATCACTCCGGACGAGTGCAAGATCGGCATCATGCCTGGCCACATCCACAAGAAGGGCAAGGTTGGCATCGTNTCNCGTTCAGGCACCCTGACTTACGAAGCGGTCAAGCAGACCACTGACTTCGGCTACGGTCAGTCCACCTGTATCGGTATCGGTGGNGACCCGATCCCGGGCTCCAACTTCATCGACATTCTGGCCCTGCTCGAGAAAGATCCCGAGACAGAAGCCATTGTGATGATTGGCGAGATCGGCGGTACCGCCGAGGAAGAAGCTGCGGCCTACATCAAGCAGAACGTCTCCAAGCCGGTGGTTTCCTACATCGCTGGTGTTACTGCGCCTCCGGGCAAGCGCATGGGCCATGCNGGCGCCATCATCTCCGGTGGCAAGGGTACAGCAGACGATAAGTTTGCNGCCCTGGAAGACGCTGGTGTTCGCACCGTACGCAGTCTGGCCGAGATCGGTCAGGCCCTGAAGGAAGTCACTGGCTGGTAAGCTGGCCTTCTTTCAGTAAAAACCCCCGTTTCTGCCCTGCAGAGCGGGGGTTTTTTATTTATAATGNCGGGTCGCCTGAACTATGATGGCGGTTCCAATACCAAATAAGGAGTTCGTGCTTTGAGTTCTGTAGATTCCCAGCAAAGGGTTTTGTCCGGCATGCGTCCGACCGGCAAGCTTCACCTTGGCCACTACCACGGTGTGCTGAAAAACTGGGTTAAACTCCAGCATGAATTCGAATGTTTTTTCTTTGTGGCGGACTGGCACGCGCTCACCACCAACTACGATGACCCCTCCGGCATTGAACAAAGCGTCTGGGATATGGTCATTGATTGGCTGGCGGCNGGTGTGAACCCGGGCTCGTCCACGATGTTTATCCAGTCGCAGGTGCCCGAGCACGCCGAACTGCATCTGCTGCTCTCGATGATCACGCCNCTNGGGTGGCTGGAACGCGTGCCGACGTTCAAGGATCAGCAGGAGAAGCTGCGGGAGAAGGATCTGGCGACNTACGGGTTCCTGGGTTACCCGCTGCTTCAGAGTGCAGATATTCTGGTTTACCGGGCAGGAAAAGTGCCTGTTGGTGCNGATCAGGTTTCCCACGTTGAAATCACCNGGGAAATCGCGCGCCGGTTCAACCACATCTATGGTCGCGAGCCAGGNTTTGAAGAGCAGGCGGAAGGTGCCATCGTGAAGATGGGCAAGAAAAACGCCAAGCTCTATCGCAATCTCAAGAGGCGTTNCCAGGAAGAGGGCGACATGGACGCCCTGGAAACGGCCCGTGCTCTGTTGAAAGAACAACAGAATATCTCCCTGGGCGATCGTGAGCGTCTTTACGGNTACATTGAAGGTGGCGGNAAGGTGATTNTGCCGGAGCCCCAACCGCTGCTGACGCCGGAATCCAAGTTGCCGGGGCTGGATGGGCAGAAAATGTCCAAGTCCTACAACAACTATATCGGNCTGCGGGAAGAGCCGGACAGCGTAGCCCAGAAGGTTCGCACCATGCAGACCGANCCCCAACGGGTCCGGCGCACCGATGCGGGTGAGCCCGAAAAGTGCCCGGTGTGGGGAATGCACAAGATCTATTCCGATGCTGANACTCAGGAGTGGGTGCAGACCGGTTGTCGCAGNGCCGGNATCGGTTGCCTGGATTGCAAGAAGCCGTTGATTGACGCGATNGTCGAGGAGCAGCGTCCGCTCCACGAACGCGCGCGGGAGTATGAGGGCAATCCGGATCTGGTTCATTCCATTCTCCAGGAAGGTCGCGAGCACGCCCGCGACGCCGCCCGCGACACCCTGGAGGAAGTCCGGGCCGCCATGGGGCTTCATTACCGNTGAATCCGCAGGAGTCGGTGCCACGAGCATACAGCCAGTGCGCNGACCCGGAGTGAAAGGTTATGACTGAAGAATCCACCGATCAGGCCACGCCCGAAGCCCAGGACGCTGCACCGGAGCAGTCGCCCCTGGCGCGGGTGTCCGGCAAGCCGGTGGTGGATCTTNCCAAGGATTTGTACATTCCNCCGGACGCCCTTGCCGTCTTCCTTGAGGCGTTCGAAGGGCCNCTGGATCTTCTGCTGTATCTCATCCGTCGCCAGAACATGAACATTCTGGACATCGACGTTAGCGAAATTACCCGGCAATACATGGATTACATCGGTGCCGTGGAGGCCATGCGGTTCGAGCTGGCTGCGGAATACCTGGTGATGGCCGCCACANTGGCGGAGATCAAATCGAGGATGCTGTTGCCTCGACAGGAAAGCGACGATGAGGAAGAGGTTGATCCCCGGGCAGAACTGATTCGCCGGCTTCAGCAATACGANCGGTTCAAGCAGGCNGCNGANGANATTGATGAATTACCNCGCCTGGAACGCGATACCTTTGCCGCCTCCGCCGCGCTGCCGAAGATGCCCTCCAGTCAGCCCCATCCGGATGTAGACTTGCGGGAAATGCTGCTGGCTCTGCAAGGCGTNCTTCAGCGGGCAGACCTGTTTACCAGTCACCATGTTGAACGGGAAAGGCTTTCGACCNGGGAGCGCATGTCCGCAATCCTGTCGGTGCTTCAGGANGATCATTTTGTGACATTCGAAAGCCTGTTTACGATTGAAGAGGGNCGGCTCGGCGTCGTGGTGACCTTCCTGGCCACGCTTGAGCTGGTCAAAGAGCAGCTGATNGAGGTTGTCCAGGCCGAGGTNCTGGGCCCNATTCATGTTCGAGCCAGGGCAGCCAGCTAGGGNCTCCCNACGTTCAAAGCACGGAAATACGGATCAGACACCATGAACGAAGAANACCTGCTGAGAATACAGGCGATTGCNGAAGCGGCCCTGCTGGCNGCGGGCAAACCCTTGTCTCTCGACCAGCTNCGGGACCTNTTCAGTGAAGAGGANCGCCCCGCACGCCAGGTAATGGAACATGTCATGGTACTTCTGGANGCGGCNTGCGAAGGGCGCGGTTTTGAATTGAAGANGGTTGCCAGNGGCTACCGTATTCAGGTNCGCGAAGAATTCGCGCCCTGGGTAGGGCGTTTGTTTGAGGAAAAGCCCCAGCGNTATTCCCGGGCGTTGCTTGAAACCCTGGCATTGATCGCCTANCGGCAGCCNATCACCCGGGGTGAAATCGAGGATATTCGGGGTGTNACGGTAAGCAGCAATATCATTCGCACTCTGCTTGAGCGAGAGTGGGTTCGCGTCGTTGGGCATCGGGATGTTCCCGGCCGTCCGGCCATGTATGCGACTACGAAACAGTTTCTGGACTACTTTAACCTCACGGGCCTGGATCAGATGCCGCCCCTGAATGAAGTCCGCGATCTTGAAGAGATCGGCCGGGAAATTGAAAAGAACATGCAGGCGGAGATNGAGTTCGAATCAACGACTGCCGAGAACGACGACGAATCTTCGAGCCAGACACTTCACTGACGCCATTCGGGTGTCAGTCAGATACTAAGGATTGATTTCATGGCGGCAGAACGCCCCAACAAACCAGCCAGACCAGCCAAGGACAACGCGAGCCAGGGTGGGCCAGAGCGTATTCAGAAATTGCTNGCCCGCGCGGGCATCGGTTCGCGCCGGGAAATTGAAGGCTGGATGGAAGCCGGCCGCCTGCTGGTCAACGGGCAACCTGTGGCGCCCGGGCAAAAAGCGACTGTTGAGGATCGCTTCGAACTCGACGGCAAGCGACTGGAAGTGTCCGGTGCGGCGGAAGTGATGCGCCGGGTACTGATCTATAACAAACCTGAGGGTGAGGTTACCACTCGAAAGGATCCTGAGGGGCGGCCGACGGTGTTTGATCGTTTGCCACGTCTCAAGGAGCACCGGTGGATTTCCATCGGACGGCTGGATATCAATACCACGGGTCTGGTGCTCTTCACCACAGACGGCGAGTTGGCGAATCGCCTGATGCACCCGTCCAACCAGATTGATCGGGAATACGCGGTACGGATCTTCGGGGAAGTGGACGATGCGATGATCGAGCGCCTGCTTCAGGGCGTTCTCCTGGAAGATGGCATGGCCAAGTTCACCGATATCTCTCCGGCCGGCGGTAGCGGTATAAATCGCTGGTTCCACGTGACCTTGCTGGAAGGGCGCAATCGGGAAGTTCGTCGTCTTTGGGAATCCCAGGGTGTTCGCGTCAGTCGGCTGAAGCGCGTGCGCTACGGGCCGATCTTCCTGCCGAGCAGGCTGACTGTAGGAAAATGGGAAGAGCTGGATCAGCGGGCAGTAGACACCCTGAGTCGCACGGTTGGTCTCGAAGCGGTTGAAATTCCGCAGAAAACACCAAATGAGAAAGCGGCCCACGACCGTCAGAGGCGGAAAAGCCCTGGCCGGTCCGGTAAGAAAACACCCGGTAACAAATGGGCTGTCAGCGACACCAAACCTGCCAAACCAGCCGGGCGTGCTCCCCGGCCAGAGAGAGCCCGAAGCAAGACCCCCCGGGGCTGATCGTTACGAAATGGTGGCAAACACCCGGGTGCAGTTACGGCCCTGGTGTTTGGCCCGATAGAGTGCCTCGTCCGCCCTTGCCAGCCAGGCCTGGGGCGCCTCCTTGGGCAGGAAGGTGGCAACGCCACAACTCGTTGTGACCTTCAGTTCCTTCTCTCCGCCATCAACCCGGATAGCGGCGATCGCTTCGCGAACGCGCTCTGCTACATCCCTGGCATCCTGCTCCGAGGTATGCGGGAGCAGGATAGCAAACTCCTCGCCGCCAAAGCGGTAGACTGAATCCGAGGTTCGGATCGACTTCTCGATCTCGCACGCGGCCAATTGCAGAAGATGGTCGCCAACCACATGGCCGTGAGTGTCGTTCACCGTCTTGAAGTGGTCCAGATCGCAGAGGACGAGCGAGTAGGGCTCGCCATGGCGCTCTGATAACAGGCTGGAGCGTTGCAGAGCGTCGTCCAGGGCGCGTTTGTTGGGTATGCCGGTCAGGGAATCTGTCAGAGATGCCTGCTCAATGGCCACGTACTGGCAGGCGTTGCGAATCGGGCAGATCGCCGCACTCAGAACCATCTCGACGCCTTCCAACTCCTGTTCCGAGAACCTCTGCCGACGTTGCAGTACCAGGGTCCCATAATTGACACCTTCAAGGCTCAGCCGGTACTCGCAGCGGTGTGGCCCCCCCATGCCTGTGGCATAGACGAAATCCTGTTTCCCGATCCGGTGCCGGTAGTTGAGCGCACTGAATGGAACAATAGCGACCAGCTCTTCGGCCAGGATCGCCAGCTGCTGTTCCAGCGACAGGGTGGTGGACAGCCGGCGCGTCAGCCTGGTGAGTACATCCGGCGTATTGTTCCAGTCCTGGTGTGCCTGACGCAGCGCGGCCAGTTTCTGGGGCTGGGAAGGAGACTGATGGATCGACGGTATGTTTTTCACTACGGTTCACTCTGTCGCAGAAGTTTACAGTGCTTTGCGTGTGCAAAGCAGAAACCGTGCCCAGTCATAAAAAGCTAACAAAAACAGCGAGTAACGAGGCTAACATCACTTGGTTTCTGATTTTTCGGCTGTCGTTCCCGATTTGCCGTCAAAAAACCGGCAGTGATTTGCCGCGATGTTCCTGAGCTATGCAAAATGTCAGACAAGGGGTGGGGCTATAGATTCCCTGTGGTAAACTTCTGCGTTTGAAATCGTGCCGTCTTCAGGAATGAGTGACCAACTTTATGAGGTTTCAGGCCCCGGAAAGTCTGTCTGAACAAATTGCCCAGCATCTGGGGCAACGAATCATCACGCGAGATCTCAAGCCCGGCGAACGCATTCAGGAATTGAAGGTGTCGGGAGAACTGAATGTCAGCCGTGGCTCCGTTCGGGAAGCACTGCTCATTCTGGAACGCCGTCATCTGATCGAGATTTTCCCCCGGCGGGGTGCGGTGGTGTCCAGCCTGACGCCAGAAAGCGTCAACAGCCTCTACGACATCTATATCGACCTCCTCTGCATGCTTGGGCGCAAGGTACTTGAGCGCTGGTCTGGCAGGGAGCTCGGCGGTGTCATGGGCCAGGTCCGTGAATTACAGGCAGTCATTGATGCCCTTAACGCCACCAGTGCCGACGCCGCCGAGCAGGTTATTGATGCGGGTTTCGGGGTTATGCGTTACGCCTACGGCCTGGTCGAAAACCCGTTTCTGGAAGAAACCCTCGAGAATTTCAGACCGGCCATCAGCCGCACCTATTTTGTGGCGCTGGAACACTTCCGGGAAGAAATCGGTGAAACTGCTACCTTCTTTCGGCAACTGGCGGATGCCGCCGTCAACGACGACACTGATCGGCTGCAAGCCGTTATCCAGGCCTTTGGGGAGCACCAGCGGCAGCAGGTGTTGACGATCCTCCGGCAGGAAGCGAGCGCCTGATATGCGTCTGAAGTCCATCAAACTGTCCGGCTTCAAATCGTTCGTAGATCCCACCACGGTTCCGTTCCCCTCCAACATGACGGCCGTGGTCGGCCCCAATGGGTGCGGCAAGTCCAACATCATCGATGCGGTGCGTTGGGTCATGGGCGAGAGCTCCGCCAAGTACCTGCGCGGCGAATCCATGACAGACGTTATTTTCAACGGGTCCAGTGCAAGAAAGCCCGTGGGGCAGGCCTCCATCGAACTGGTGTTTGATAACAGCGATGGGTCCGCTCCCGGTGAATTCGTGAAATTCAACGAAATCTCCGTTCGCCGCCGCGTTTCCCGGGCAGGGCAGTCCGAGTATTTCCTGAATGGCTCCAAGTGCCGGCGTCGCGACATTACTGACCTGTTCCTCGGCACCGGTCTCGGCCCGCGGAGCTATGCCATCATCGAACAGGGCATGATTTCCCGGCTGATTGAGGCCAAACCGGAAGAGCTTCGGATCTATATTGAAGAGGCGGCCGGCATTTCAAAATACAAGGAGCGGCGCCGGGAAACGGAGAACCGTATCCGCCGGACCCAGGAAAACCTGGAGCGTCTGACCGATTTGAGAGAAGAGCTGGGCCGCCAACTGCAACACCTGGAGCGTCAGGCAGCCGCAGCCGAGAAGTACAAGGCCTACAAGCAGGAAGAGCGCCAGAAAAAAGCCGAACTGACGGTGCTTCGCTGGCAATCCCTCGACAATGACTTGCAAGCCTGGCGAGGCAAGATCCGGGATACCGAGCTCGAGCTTGAGAAATACCTCACCGAGCGGGTCAGCCTGGAGACCTCCCTGGAATCCCTGCGCGACAATCACCAGGAACGGACCGAGCATTTCAACCGGGCACAGGCACGCTATTACGAAGCCGGGGCCGATATCGCCCGTATTGAGCAGAGCCTCGAACACCAGCGTGAACGCAGCCGGCAAATGGCGGCTGAGCTGGACCAGGCCATGGCGAACCAGAGAGAACTGGCCCGCGAGCTGGAGCAGGATGAGGACAAGCTTGCGGGAATCCAGGAAGAACTCGACATGATGGAGCCGGAGCAGGAAGCGCTGGCAATTCGCTCCGAGGAGTCTGGTGAGAAGTTGCAGCAGGCCGAAGACGCAATGAGTGACTGGCAGCACC
Source organism: Marinobacter sp. (assembly GCA_002718255.1). GTDB lineage: Bacteria > Pseudomonadota > Gammaproteobacteria > Pseudomonadales > Oleiphilaceae > Marinobacter. The sequence goes on from PBED01000001.1 coordinate 18,157, forward strand.
AGTGGGAAGACTTCAGTGCCCGTTCATCGGACGCGCGGCGCCAGGCAGAGCTGGCCCAGTCCAGAATCCGCTCGCTTGAGGATGCCATTGAGCAACTGCTGGCCCGCCAACGCAAGCTTCAGGACGAACAGGAATTGCTGGAAGGTCAGATGGACCGCGCCGAGCTCGAAGAGCTGCTGGAACAGCAGGAAACGCTGGAGCTGAAGCGCGAAGAGGCGGCCGAACGGATTGCTTCAGTTCAGGACGAGCTCTACGAAGCCCGGCAGCAACAGCGTGATGCCGAGCAGGCGCTCTCTGAAGAACGCCAACGGGTGCAGAGCCTTCGTGCGTCCCTGGAGTCCCAGCAATCCCTTCTGGATGAGCAGATGGGGGCCGGGGATGATGTTCTGCAATCCTGGCTGTCACAGAACGCCCTCAGCGATATGCCCCGGGTGGCCAGCCAGCTTCAGATTACCGATGGCTGGGAGTTTGCTGTCGAACAGGTTATTGGGCGTTTTACCCAGGGTCTCTGCCTTCCCGATATTGATCAGCTCTCATCCGCCATGAAAGAAGCGCCAAAGGGGTTGGCGCTGGTGGAGGCAGAAGCCACAGACGGCAGTGAGCGTTCCGGGTTGGCGGCCAAGGTTTCCGGAGTGCCGGGAATTGCCTCGTTGCTTCGCGGCATCGATACCGTCGAAACCGTCTCTGACGCCATGGGTATGCGATCGGGGCTTCGGGACGGTCAAAGCCTGATGACACCCGAGGGCGTCTGGATATCCCGGGAGTGGGTCCTGATGCCGGACTCTGATGCCGGCCAGGTCGGTGTGATTGAGCGGCAGAAGAAGGTGACCGAACTGACCGCGCAGCTGGCCGAGGCGGAGGAGGCGCTGGAAGCGGCTACCGAACGGTTGGAAGAGCTTCAGGAGCGGGCAGAGCGTTCGGAAGCAGCCCGGGATGAGGCGCAGACCCGTCTGAGCCAGGCAGATCGTGAACTGAGCACACTGGCGTCCAGGGTCAGCGGCCTGCGAGCACGTGCCGAGCAGATTGATGCCCGCCTGCAGCGAATCCGGGACGATATCCAGGACGTGTCCGAAAACCTCGAGGGCCAGAAAGAGAGTCTTCAGGATGCCCGGGAAGACTGGCAACTGGCGCTGGCTTCCACCGAAGACAGCGATGAAGAGAAAGAGCGGTTGCTGGAGCAGCGCGATACCTTGCGCGAAAACCTGGATCGGCTTCGCCAGGAGGCCCGGCACGATCGTGATCACGCGCATCAGCTGCAGCTCCAGCTGCAGACCCTGCACAGTCAACGTGACGGCCTCAGGCAGACGATTGATCGGATGCAGTTGCAGAAGGAGCGTATCGACGAGCGCCTGGAGATTCTGAGGGAGTCCCGGGAAAGCGCCGAAGAGCCCATCGAAGACCTGCAGATGCAGCTCGAAGGGCTGCTGGATCGGCGATTGGCGGAAGAGGAAAAGCTGGGCGCTGCTCGCGACGCGCTGGAAGAGATTGATCGGGAAGTGCGGGAAAAGGAACAGGGCAGAAGCGGAACCGATCATCGCATTCAGGAAGTCCGGTCCCGACTCGAAAAACTGAAAATGGAGTCCCAGGCCCTGGAAATCCGTTCCGGGAATCATGTCGATCAGCTCAAGGAGCTGGACGTAAAACTTCAGGATATCCTCGCCCAGTTGCCCGAGGGTGCGAATGAAAAAGACTGGGCAGACGAACTGGAGCGAATCGGCAACCGAATTCAGCGCCTGGGCGCGATTAACCTGGCGGCCATTGAGGAATATCAGGTTCAGAGTGAGCGCAAGACCTACCTGGATTCCCAGCATGAAGACCTGATGGAAGCCCTGGAAACACTGGACAACGCTATACGGAAAATAGACCGGGAAACCCGGCAGCGTTTCAAGGAAACCTTTGACCAGGTGAACGGTGGTCTGCAGGCTCTGTTTCCCAAAGTGTTCGGAGGCGGTAACGCCTACCTGGAGCTTACCGGTGAGGATCTTCTGGAAACCGGCGTTGCGATCATGGCGCGGCCGCCGGGCAAGAAGAACAGCACCATTCACCTGCTGTCGGGCGGCGAAAAGGCCCTCACGGCGATCGCACTGGTGTTTTCGATTTTCCAGCTCAACCCGGCACCCTTCTGTATGCTGGACGAGGTGGATGCGCCGCTGGATGATGCCAACGTGGGCCGCTATGCCAACATGGTCAAGGAGATGTCCAAGCAGGTTCAGTTCATCTACATTACCCACAACAAGATTGCCATGGAGATGGCGGATCAGTTGATGGGCGTAACCATGCATGAACCGGGGTGTTCGCGCCTGGTGTCGGTCGATGTCGACGAGGCAGCGGCTCTCGCAGAGGCTTGAGGCTGTTCAGAATTCAGGCGACCATGACAATAACGCCATCTGGCCCGGGTGTGCGTTGTATTCATTACGGGCTTTTCTTAGAGTAGCAACGTTACGGGATCTGCAAACAGGACAGCAGCACTATGTCACTTAGGGAATGGTTAATTGCCATCGGTACCCTGGTTATTATCGGCATTGTCATTGATGGCGTGCGCCGCATGCGGCGTGCCCGGAAGGAATCCATGGCAATCTCATCGGGCATGGGCGCCGATGAGCTCGAGGATTCACCACTCGATGACGAATACAACCCGGAGTTGCCCAACGGCGGCGCACGAACCATCTCCCGCGACACACTTGAAGAGCGTGGGTATGTAAAGCGTGAAAAGCCCAGCCGATTTGGTTCTCCGAAACCCAAACCGACCCGCCCGGTAACCGCTGCTGCCAAGGAAGAACATCGGGAGTCGCCAGAACCGGATCTGCATCCTGGGCCGGACAGCGAACCGGCTGCCGAGTATCACGATGAACCGGTTGAGTCGGATCCGGATTTCGGGTTGTCCAGTCATGAGCCCGAAGAAACCGAGCTCGAATCAGGTTGGGGGGCCATCGAAGATGAAGTGGAAGCAGTCCCGCCTACGGTAACAACCGAAGTAGAGGAAGATACGGCACGGCGTGAACCTTCCCGAGCGGTCAGTGGTCAGCCGCTGGCAGGTGCGAATCGCCCTGAGGCCCGGGAAGTGATTGTGATCAATGTCCTGGCCAAGAGCGGTGAAGACTTCAAGGGGGTGGCCCTGAAGAAGTTGTTCGAAGCCTGTGGTCTGGAGCATGGTGATATGGACATTTATCACCGGCACGAGGAGTCCGATACCACCAGCCCGGTCCAGTTCAGTGTTGCCAATGCCGTGGAACCCGGCACGTTCAAGCCGGGCGATATGCCGACCCTGGCCACGCCCGGTATCAGTTTCTTCATGAGTATGCCCGGGCCCACCAATGCGCTGCAGGCGTTTGACTTCATGCTTGAGACAGCCCAGGCCGTGGTTCGTAACCTTGGCGGCGAGCTTAAGGATGAGCGCCGGAGCGTGATGACCCCTCAGACAATCGAGCACTGCCGCCAGAGGATTCGGGAGTTCGAGCGCAAGCAACGTTCCCAGCGAGTCTGAAACCAGGCGGTAAAAGAAGGCCAGATGCCCGGTTTGTTCCGGGCATTTTTTTGAGAGACGAGAGTGCCAGTCCATGAGCAAAGCCACGCCCGACATCATTCAGCGTGTTGAAGAACTCCGTTCGGCGATTGATGACCATAACTACCGCTATTACGTGCTGGATGACCCGCGTGTTCCCGATGCGGAATACGACCGGTTGTTCCGGGAATTGCAGGGCCTGGAAACCGATTATCCGGAGTTGGCTTCGGACACGTCGCCCACGCGGCGGGTTGGCAGCGCCGCGGAAACCAGCTTTGAGGAGGTAGTGCACAGGCTGCCCATGCTGTCGCTGGATAATGCGTTCAGCGAGGACGAACTTCGTGACTTTGACCGGCGGGTAAAAGATCGGCTCGGTATCACTGAGGACGTGGAGTATGTCTGTGAACCGAAGCTGGACGGGCTGGCGGTGAGCCTGCACTACGAGAATGGCGCCCTGACGACCGCCGCCACCCGGGGGGATGGCTATTCCGGGGAGGACATAACCGCCAATATCCGAACCATTCCCTCGGTGCCGCTGAAGCTCCGTGGCGACGACGTGCCCGATCTGGTGGAGGTCCGCGGCGAAGTCTACATGCCGAAGGACGGTTTCGAGCAGCTTAATCGCCGCCTGGCGGAGCGTGGCGAGAAGACCTTCGTTAATCCCCGTAATGCGGCGGCCGGCAGCCTCCGGCAGAAAAAATCGACAGTAACCGCCAGACGCCCTCTCGAAATGTGCGCCTACAGCGTTGCGGTAACCGACGAAAGCCTCTTGCCGGATACCCAGTGGGAGGGGCTCAAGAGAGTCCAGAGCTGGGGTTTCCGTAT
>PBED01000002.1:0-322267 GCA_002718255.1 Marinobacter sp.
CCCGGGTTCCAGTAAGACGCTGTTGGGATCGTCGTGTTTCATGGAATGACCATTGCCCATATCCATGTTCATCATGTCGTGGTTCAGCTTGCCGCCCTGGATCACGCCATGCTCCACCATCATCATCATTTCCTTCTGATGGGCTTCGTGCATATCCGGGGTGCCGATGTTGAATTCATGCACGAGGTTTCCCTTGTTCTCCACCACGAAGCGAACGGTTTCACCCGGCTTTACACTGATTTCTTCGGGCTCGTAATAGTTGTCGTACATTTCCACGGTGATGGTGCGAGCGACCTCGGAAGCCTTTCCGGGCTCTCCGCTGCTAGCCCCGTGCCCGCCACCGTGGACTCCTGCGGCAAAAGCACCCGCTGACATTGAAAAGGCCACACCCGCTACCAACAACTTTGATACATTCATACCATCTTCTCCTGTGAAATCGTTCAGCAACAATTAATTGTATTTTCAGGACACTTGATCAATGTCCAGAATCGTTACATAAGATCGCTTACCAACCTGAATTCTTACTGAAAATTCAAAAAAATTTATTTAGGCTGAATTCAGGACTACCAAAGACATTACGTTGAATTCACAGTCGCCGCTCAGCAAAAAGGAAAAAAAATGCGCTTACTACTGGTTGAAGACGATCAGATGCTCTCAAACAGCCTCTTGCATCAACTTGAAAAATCGGGGTTCAGCGTGGACCCTGCGTATACGGCAAAAGAAGCAATGACTCTGGGTGAACAGGAAGATTATCGGGTCAGCATCTTGGATCTGGGGCTGCCCGACGGCAACGGTTTAGATGTTTTAAAAAAGTGGCGCGCAAAGAACATTGCCTTTCCCGTACTAATCCTGACAGCGCGAGATGACTGGCATGATAAAGTGGCTGGACTAAAGGCAGGGGCAGACGACTACCTCGCAAAACCTTTCCAGACCGAAGAGTTAATTGCACGGCTGAATGCTATTGTTCGCAGGAGCGAAGGGAGAACACATTCATTGGTTAAGGCAGGCCGCTTTGTGCTGGATGAAAATCGTCAATGCTTGTCGGTGGACGATGGAACTGAACATCCACTTACCGGCACAGAGTTTCGTCTCCTGCGCTGCCTGATGAGTAAGCCGGGCCATGTCTTTTCAAAAGACCAACTGCTAGAGCAGCTTTACAGTCTCGAAGATAGCCCAAGCGCGAACGTTATCGAGGCATATATTCGGAGGCTGCGAAGACTGGTGGGAAATTCCACAATCTCAACCCGACGTGGCCAAGGCTATATGTTCAATGACAACGTTTAAGAAACCTGCCTCTGTAAAAGGCACCCTGCTTGTAATACTGCTGCCCGCAGGTGTTGCCTTGATGGCAATAGCCTGGTTTGCACATGGTGCTCTGCTCGAAAGAATGTCCCGTGAATTTGTCACGGACAGGCTGAAAGAGGAGGTTTCGTTTTTAGAGCATCAGATTCGGGACAGTGACGGAGCCTTCGACGGACTCAAGACGGGCGATTACTTTCAGCGCGTATTCCACCATGCTTTTGTTCAACACTCCGATTCCAGGACCATCATTTCGCCAGAATCATGGAAACCGCTACTATCGCCGCTCATCAAATCGGAAAAAGAGGGCACGATTCGGGTCGAAAATTCTGAAATAGCAGGGGCCCCAACGGACATATTGGCATATCGGAGTTCCTTCATCGCAAACGAAAAACCGTTTGTTGTTATCGTTGCAGAAGACCTCGGCGCATTGAAGAATAGCCAGGCAGAGCTACATGCATGGACGGCAATCGCATCTCTTTTACTTATCTCGCTAATGGTTTGTGCAATCTGGCTCGGCGTCAATTTGTCCATGCATTCTGTCACACGACTCAAGGCGTCACTGAAAAGACTCCAGGATGGGAGCGTCTCGCGTATAGATATGACTGTCCCCGAGGAGTTCCACCCTCTCGTCGAACAGTTGAACCAGCTGCTTGACTCACTTGATCAACGATTGGAGCGCTCGAGGAATGCGCTGGCAAACCTATCCCACAGCGTTAAAACTCCGATTGCGTCTGTCCAACAAATTCTCAGCGACACTTCTACGCCGCTAGATAGCGAGTTAAGGCAGCAAATAGCTGCGCGTCTCGGGGATATTGACAAACAACTTGAAGCTGAAATGCGCCGCAGCCGGTTTGCTGGGCCGCAGGTAGGAAAAAGCTGCTATCCAGTAGAAAAAGCACGGGACCTTCTGTGGATGATGGGAAGACTATACCCGGCAAAATCATTTGAGTTATCAAGTTCTCTCCCAGAGAATAGCCGTTGGCCAATTGTAGAATACGACCTATCTGAAATACTGGGGATCGTGCTGGACAATGCGGGGAAGTGGTCACATAGAGAGGTGGAGCTAATATTGGAACAATGCGGCCCCTCAAAACGAATTGTCGTGACAGACGATGGTCCCGGCGTTGAGGAAGCTGAATTGAGCAAGCTTGGTCAACGAGGATTAAGGCTGGACGAACAGACTCCGGGCCACGGGCTCGGCCTTGCAATCGTTCAAGACATTGTTAGCCGGTATGGCGCAAAGATTGTCTTTTCCAATCGCCCACGAGGTGGATTAAAGGTCACGATTGAATTTTGAATTCACGAAAGTTAACGAGTGGGTTATCGCGCCTGAAAAACTCTGACAACTCTACCCTTAGCAAGAACCAACGCAGTCAAACAAGTACGATTTGCCACACAACCGCACTGGCCTGACGGTGGCAACCATTCAGCGGGACCACATGCTCGATGTCGATCTCACTGCTGTTCTGGATGACTTTGCCTGTGAACGGACTGATTCAGCGGCCCGAAACCACTCTGCAACGACGTTCATCTGCAAGCCGGACCTTGGTCGTGGATTGTGCAATCAATGCCTCAGTACGGCTGTCTTGACAATCTCCATCGGCGTCTTCCCAACCTTGCCCGAACGCAGACCGTTCGTAGCTTTGTAACTTGCCTTTCTGCTCTTGGACCTGTTGAACCGAGGCCAAAGAGACACCATCCGGAAGTTTACCGCCTGAATCCAGGCAGGCATCAACAGAGTCGTAGGGTTGATATTTCTTGATTCGCTCATACCAACTTCCTTGCGGTGGATGGCAAAGGCCGCTGCTCGACTTTTTATATTGGAAGCATGAGCCGGAGCACTGATAAGACCTGCTACCACAAAAACGAAGAGGGGGAGGATTCTTAAAGCGCAAACCATGATGTGTAAAGGCTCTCTCAAGTGTAAACTTACGGAAGGCTGCACACGTATGGTCCCTCGTAGCCTTACACTCCATGGACGATGCTTCACTCCTAGGAAGCGACAACGATTGACCGAAGGTCGGTGTTTCCAGTTTGCAGCCCAAAGAGGCTGAGAAGTTTATTGACCATTTTCGATTGCAGCAAGCTGACGTAGGCCTCAGAGTAGAGCAGGCGACGCCTGCTTGGCTGCGTACTATCTTTAACGTGATTTGGACGGGAAAGATCGACTATCCATGGCTATTAGCTTTTATGAAAAAGGGGAGCTGACCTCTGGCTTCCACGGTTGGCGAGTTGTTGCCACCATCCGAGGCAAACGCTATCAGAAGTATTTCTCTCTTAAGAGGCCGAACAACAGAATTACTCAAGAACTCTGGTACCAGTATCAAGAGACCAGGGCCAAGTACTATGAGGCCCGTTACATGGCCCGCTCCGCAGCACTTCAATATCTGGATTTCATTGGAAAAGACCATCCCTCAACCCTCCCCTGTCGCGGTGTTGGCTTCCAGGGCATCACGCTTGGCATCGGAAGCGGGAAAAGTGCTGCACAGGAAACCTGCTATTTCTCCGTAAACAAACGAGGAGCTGCTAACAAATTCTACATAGATGAGCGGGCATCTCTATCTCAGGCCTGGGAGCATGCCGTAAAACATTGGGGAGAAGTGTTCAATATCCGACCCAAAGACATAGCTAAAAAGCTCGAACAGGTTCCCAGTCCTGATCAGTTCAAATCGCTTCGAAAACAACTGAACAATCACGAGGGCTGCGACTATCAAGCCAGCGTCCTCCATCATGTTTACGCCGAACAACGTAGCCAGCTGGAAAAACATAAGGCTAAGGCAACCACCAGAGGAACGCTCAACGAGGATGATCTTCTGGCAATGTACGCGAACCTAGAGCGCCAGGTGTCAGAGTTTCGGAATTAGATCTATTCAGTGTCTTGGCCGAAGGACCGGCCCAGCGCGTCCGGTTTAGACGAAAAAACCCTGACCATTGGCTGTCGTCCTTCCACGACGCCAACAATTCTGTCAAGTCCGATGAAAGCCCCTACCATGTAGACACCGGGGCCAAGCCGTTTGTAGGGCTCAAGAATCATCGTTCGCCAAGCTTCGATATCCAATAGAACCGACTTTAACTCTAGAACTAATCGTAGAATCCTGCGGTCCGCCACGCCGAGCCAATGAGAAAGCTCAATATTATCTTCTGTAACGATGCCGACGGTTTCCATTGACGCAAACGCTTGAAGGGTGGCGTAGTCATATTGTGTCGGCGACGAAACTCCGTCCTCAGCTCGCTAATCCCGTTCACGTGGATTTCCAACTAGTAAGGTCAGAAGGCAAATACCGTAACCTTTCCAAAGGCAATGCGGACAGTAACCGATGCTCATTGAGAGTGATGGAACACCTCTGACCCAAAACTGAATATTCGAACATTATTCTGATAATCCTGATTGACTAGGTCAAGATTGGGTCGATCAAAGGGTGCGAATTGTCACAAGCGGGGGTGGTGCCAAGTCTCTCCTTGGCGCGTCACACCACTGGGCAGGTGTCGCGTTTGCCTAGCATCCGTGCCGGCGTTGAGTCCCGGTCGTCCTGAACAGCTGACTCGGCCCCAACCCTATCATTGTCAATGCAGGATTCGTGTGAGATATATCTTAAAGCTGCGTAGGATCCTGAATTGGGCGTGGCGGCGACTGTCCGACCAGGGATGAGGAGGATTAACAATCAACCTGTTTCGCAAGGTAGGCTCTACCGACCTTCTTTGCATATCGAGTCTAATCTACCGACATATGCCTGAAGTCGTTAATTGAGAAAGACTCAGAAACAAGTTTAAACAATGAATCAGCCAACTGGTCATGCCGCTATAGCGTGGTCGGAAATTGACACAACAAATTATCCTGTGGTCGCAAAACGGACGTTCAGGCGGACAGACCAAAACTTTTTCTGGGAGAAATTCAATCTCTTTTAGGAATGTCCGCAGTAACGGGTAGAACCCAGCTGATCACCAACTGAGTGAAGACTGCGACTACGGAGTTTCCTGCGAGATCTCAGGAAACTCCGGATTCACAGTGCCCTGCTCCTCCGGCGTGACCCAAGAAAATGCGGAAGATCACCCCGGATCTATGTGAAGATATCGTTGATGAATAGACTCAAACGTCTTGCGAACCATTCTTTACCAACGGGATACGAAATGATCGTCAACGAATCCGGAGGCATCCCCAACCGCCTGTTTTTCCGACTGTTCCAGACAGGAAACATTCTGCAGCGTCAGGTTCAGAATGAGATGGGCATCAGTGCTGTGCAGTGGGCAGTACTGGGTGCATTGTCTCGAGAAGGATTCGAAGATGGCACCTCATTCAACCAACTGAAAGAGTACCTCTACGTCAGTCGCCAAAACCTCGATGGCGTGCTCAAACGAATGGAACGAGACGGGCATGTTGTTCGGATACCGGATCCCCAGGATCGCCGAGCTCGACTCGTGGTTCTTACCGAATCTGGCCGCACTTTCTGGAATCGACTTCAGGACACTATTGCCGAATTTTACAGACAGGCCATGCAGGGGATGAGTTTTGATGACGGCGTCAGCCTGCTTCACCTTCTGAAAAAGCTTCAGCATGAACTCATCGACATATCCCTGGAATCGAACATCCCAGGGGAATGATCGTGACTAGCTAACGCCCTCTCCAAAAATCAGCAACGGCAATCAGGCCGGCTCAAACCGCTCCTGTAGCCACGCCTTGATCTCGTCAGACTCATACAGCCAACGATCACTGCCATCCTCCTGATGAATCTTCAGGCAGGGCACCTTGATTTGGCCGCCGCCGGCTTCCAGCGCCGCACGATGTTCCGGGTCATGCTGGGCGTCGCGGGTTTCAATGTTCAGACCGAGCCGTGCGATTTCCTTTCTTACCTTGATGCAGAACGGGCAGGCCTTGAACTGGTACAGGGCGAGGTTTTTGCTGGCCTCGTCGGCGCGGGCTTGCTCTTCAGCACTGCGGGTCACGCTTTCAGGCGTGCTGAGCTTTTCACTGAGCAGCATGAAGGGCGTCAGTACCAGACGCAGGGTGCGAAAAAAATAGCGAATAATAACTCTCATGAGTAAGACTCAAACTCCGGGTTTCTTGGTAAAAGTCGGCCTGAACGATGTCGGCATTCAGGATTGATTTGCGTACTTGATAGCGGTGTACGAGGATATCATTTCAACAGATGAAGTGTTCAGAGTAACGGGGGCAGACCCCTCATTGATGGAGAATCCGATGTCTGAGTCCGGCACCAAATCTCTGCGCAAACCCCTGCGATTCTGGGGTTGGGGCTATGCGGATGAGGATCTGCATCCCGAAGAACACGCCATGATCGAGACCGTTACGAAAATGTTGGTGCCGGAAGGCCTGGTGGAGATTGAGCCACCAAAGGTTGAAGACTTTGACCTCCCAGCATCCCGGTTGCTTTCTGTTCCCGAGCATCTCTCAGACATCATTTCCACTACGAACTACGACCGCCTGGTGCACAGCTACGGGAAGTCCTACGCCGACATGGCCAGGATGCTGATGCGAAAAGTGCCCAACCCGCCCGATGCCGTCGCCTTTCCCAAGACGGAAGACGATATCCAGCAACTGTTTCGCTATGCGGCCGAAGACAATATTGCACTGATCCCGTTCGGTGGCGGCACCAGTGTCTGCGGCGGCGTTGAGCCCGATGTTGGCGACACCTACCAGGCGACGATCAGTGTCGATATGGAAAACCTGAACCAGATTCTGGAGATTGATCCTATCAGTCGTCGCGCCCGGATCCAGGCAGGAATCAAAGGCCCGGATCTCGAGCGGCAACTGAAGCAACATGGTTTGACACTGCGCCATTACCCACAGAGCTTTCCGTTCGTGAGTCTGGGCGGCATGCTGGCAACCCGCGCTGGCGGCCATTTTGCGACCGTATACACGCACATCGAAGACATGGTGGAAGCAACCCGGCTGGTCACGCCAAAAGGCATCATCGAGACCCGCGCTCTGCCCGGCTCAGGCGCGGGCCCTTCGGCAGACCGCATGATCTGTGGCTCAGAAGGTACGCTGGGGATCATTACCGAAGCCACCATGCGATTACAGCATCGACCAAAGTGGCGGGCCACGGCGTCCGTCCGCTTTGATCGCTTCATGAACGGTGTCGATGCTGTCAGACAGATCGCGCAATCGGGTTTATTCCCGTCGAATTGCCGTCTACTGGATGAGGCCGAAGTGGTGATCAACCGGATCGCTGACAAACCCTGCGCCATTCTGGTTCTTGGTTTCGAATCCGCAGATCATCCGCAAGACCAGAAAATCGAGCGGGCCGTCGCCATTGCCGAAGAACATGGCGGTGTTCTGCAAAAAGATGGCATTAGCTATAACCCGGATCATGCAGAAAAAGGGTCCAGCGAAGCCGAGTCCTGGAGAAATGCCTTTATCCGAATGCCCTACTGGCGCAATCGATTAACCGCCATGGGCATGATTGCCGACACCTTCGAAACCGCGATCACCTGGGACAGGTTCCCGAGCCTTTACAAGGCAGTAAGATCAACCATGGAGTCCGCGCTTCGCGAGATCACGCAACGACCATTTTCATTCTCCTGCCGCTTTACCCATGTTTACCCGGACGGGCCTGCGCCCTATTTCACGTTTTATTTCGTGGGCGACACTACCGGCGATCTGGGCAAGGCCCTGGAAAAGTGGAAACAGCTCAAGCGCATCTCCATGGAAGTGCTGGCCGAGCAAGGCGCTACCGTCACCCATCACCACGCCGTTGGCCGGGATCATCGCTTTGGCTATGAGCAGCAGACATCACCGCTGTTTCGTCAGACCCTGGCGGCGGGCAAGCACTTCCTGGATCCTCAGGGCATCCTGAATCCGGGCGCTTTGTATGATCCGCAGGATAAAAACGTTGGCATTCGGGGTGTGTTATCCGATTCGGACGATGCTCTCAGTCCTGATGAGCACCGCTAATCCTTCCCCGCACCCAGGCGGCCCTGAAAGTCTCCGAAGCAACCCCGGCCAGGAATCCGAAAAACGGATCGGCCCAGAAGGTGACCAGTGCCGTTATCCCGATCACTGGCCAACAGGAAGGTTTGGCGACCCAGAGACGCTTGGTCAGGCCAAGCTCGACAGCCGCCACCATTAGCAGGGCACCGAGACCGGCCGCGGGAACGGCGGCGATGAACGACAGACCGCCGGGCACGAATGCGATCAGGAGCAAACCGGTGCCCAACAGAACCGGCGCCAGGCCAGTCCTGGCGCCGAAGCGGTAATGAGCCGCCACACCACCCGCGCCGTGGCACATGGGCAGCGCACCGAACGGTACCAGGAAGAGATTGGCCAGGCCTGTTGTCACCGACAGACGTGCTGGCGAGACCCGGTGTGACTGATCCCCGAAATAATCCCCAACCACCAGGGCCGTCAGAACGATGGCGTTGGTGATGGTCAGCGCCAGTTGTGGCAGCACCAGGATGGAAAAGCCTTGCTGCCATTCATCCATTGACGGCAACTGGGGCATAGAAAAGATCGCCGGATCAGCCGGCAACGGCAGCCCGGGCGAACCTAGCAGGGCCCCGAGAACCATGGCCAGAGCAAGGCCCAGCAGTGCCGCAGGCCAACTGGGGAAAAGTTTCAGGGTGATGGCCAGCAACGCAAGGATAACGAGGCCCAACGGCAGAGAAGTGGCCATCAGTTCCAGGCTCATGCTGGCCAACAACAAACCCAGCCCCAGCTGAAGGCCGCTCAGCACCGACCCCGGCACCAGGCGGGCCGCCCGGTTGATCCACCCGGTTGAACCCAGAAGCAAGAGAATGGCACCGATCAGAACGCCACTGGCGATAAGGCTCTGGGCACTGACCTGGGTGGTAAGCAGGAGCGCGGCCACCGCTTTCATGGGCTGCACGGGCACCGGCAGACGATAATACAGCCCGGTCGCGATATAGAAGACGGCAAACCCCAGCAGCACCGGTACCGGCGCCAGTCCTGCCACGCCAATGGCTCCGAGGCTCAGTGGCAACAGTGTACCAATGTCACCCAAAGCGCCGCTGAACTCTTTGACAGTTCTGTTTCCGATTGACCCCATGCAGGCCCCTGCTTGATCTGCCTGTTTATTATTTTTGCTCAGGCGTTGTACACAACGTTTCCAAGCTCACTGATATTATAACCACCCAATGCCTCCGCTCGCTGAACAAATCGTTCACTGCGAGCAAAACCCAGCAAACGCTGCATGGCCGGCTCGAAGTAATGGCGCCTGCGCATGGCCAGGTCAAAGTGCTCCTGCTGCAGGGGAATAAATGCCAGCCCCTGGCGCCTGGCAGCCGCTTCAATACCCACGCCCACATCCGCCTCCCCCTGGCGAATGGCCAGTGCCAGATCGTCCTCACTGAGCGAGGGATGGGCGGCCCAGGTAAGCTGACTGCCATCTATACGATGGCGGGCAAGCAGCCCCTGCAGCAGATGGCTGACACCGGCATCGGGCTGGCGGTGGGCAAGGCGAAGGCCTGGTCGGGCGATATCCTCAAGCCGCGTGAGTCCGTGAGGGTTGCCGGGCGCCAGGAGGAGCCCCTGCTGGCGCTTGGCCCAGCGAATCAGCACCAGGTCCCTCATGCCAGTCAAACCCAGGGTGGCCGGATCGTTGTATCGCTCACTCTCCGCGTGCCAGATGTGCATGCCAGCGACCATCGCGCGCCCGTCCACCAGGCGCTGAACCCCATCGCCGCTACCCTGGCACAACATGGCAAGCTCGGCGTTGCTCTCCTTTACCGCCCACTCCAGCAGCGGGTCCTGGCTACCCACTAGCACCGGCAGCGTTGGAGCACTGATCGCATCGTCACCTTCAAGGTGGTTCATCAACCACAAATCAATACGCTGGCGCGGGAACAATAGCTTTCCTGTGACCCGAACGCAGGGAATAACACCCTGGCTGACGAGATCATAGACCTTGCGTTCTTTCAGGCGCAGATACTCAGCAGCCTCGGCCGTAGTGAGGTAGGCGGGAAGGGGCATCAGAATCTCCGGAGGATCAGGTAAAGCATCAGGCTGTTTTTGACTGCATATTTTTCAGCAGGCTGTGCAAAGCGTAGTTAAAAACGCCACGATGCTCAACATTAAAGGAGACGCAGCTGTGGAAGAAAATGCGTTTTACGTGGCGCTGTCGCTACTGGTGAACCTCGACGCTTCGCTGTACCAGATCGTGGTGCTTTCGCTACAGGTTTCGCTTCTGGCGGTCCTGATAGCGGCGTTTTTGGGGTTTCCCCTGGGTGCGGCAGTTGCATTGTGGCAATTCCCCGGGCGCGGCGGTGTGGTTGTTGCGCTGAATGCCTTGATGGGGTTGCCTCCGGTTGTGGCCGGGCTCGGCGTTTACCTGCTGTTATCGCGGGCCGGACCTCTGGGTGAACTGGGCCTTCTGTTCACGCCCAGCGCCATGGTGATTGCGCAGGTGATACTGGTATTGCCCATTCTCGCCGCGCTCTCGCGCCAGAAAGTGGAGGAGTTACTGGGTGAGTACCGGGAACAGTTCGTATCGCTGGGCATGTCCCGGGCGCGGATGATGCCCACCCTGTTGTGGGACGCCCGCTTTGCCTTGCTGACTGTTCTGCTCGCAGGGTTCGGCCGGGCCAGCGCAGAAGTGGGCGCTGTCATGATGGTAGGCGGCAATATTGATGGCGTGACCCGGGTCATGACCACGGCCATTGTGCTGGAGACAAGCAAGGGTGCCCTGCCCCTGGCGTTGGGCCTGGGCATTGTCCTTCTGACACTGGTCATGGTGATCAACGCCACGGCCTACATTTTGAGTGAAACGGCTAAAAGGCGCATGGGATGACTTCACTGAACGTGCCCGTTAACAACCCGATCGAACTCAGTGCACCGCCGTCGCTGCAATTCGAGAGCGTCGAGTTCAACCCTTTCGGCCACCGGCTTTTTGGCCCCTGTTCGTTCAAGCTTGACGGACCCGGCCCCACGCTGGTGATGGGCCCCAATGGCGCCGGCAAAAGCCTCATGCTGCGACTGGCGCACGGACTGCTCACACCGACGGAGGGCGCCGTGAGCTGGTCAGGCGCCAGCGCGCCCCGCCAGGCCATGGTTTTCCAGACGCCGATCCTTTTGCGCCGTTCGGCGCTGGCCAACCTCCGGCACGCACTGGCGGTCAACAATGTGCCACGCAAGTTGCGCACAGAGCTGGCTCTCGAAGCCCTGGCCCGGTTTGGCCTCTCCTCCTGCGCCGACACGCCTGCGCGGGTGCTGTCCGGCGGCGAGAAACAACGCCTGGCACTGGCACGTGCCTGGTCGCTTTCACCGGCAGTGTTGTTTCTGGATGAACCCACCTCCGCACTGGATCCTGCCGCGATTAAGGCCGTGGAACTCGCCGTACAGGAATTTCACAAGCAGGGTACACGCGTCGTAATGACCACCCACGATCTCCACCAGGCCCGGCGACTGGCCGGCGATGTCCTGTTTCTTTCGGAAGGCAAGGTACAGGAACACACACCAGCGGACATGTTTTTCCGTGCCCCGGTCTCGCGGCAGGCACAGGCCTATCTCAACGGCGAGCTCGTAGCCTGACCCACCAATAAGAAACCGCATCGGACCACCGATTTCTTGGTGAATGAATACCAAAAGGAGAAAACAAAATGAAAAAGACCCTTAACCTGGTTCTTGCAGCCGTCACTACCGTGGGCCTGGCCTTCAGCGCCCACGCCGAAGATTACATAACGCTGGCCTCGACAACCTCAACCGAGAACTCGGGCCTGTTTGATTCGATCCTGCCAAAGTTCGAGGACGCCACTGGCATCGAAGTGCGCGTTGTCGCCGTTGGTACCGGCCAGGCCTTCGAAATCGCCCGCCGTGGTGATGCCGACAGCCTTCTGGTGCACGACACCGCCGGCGAAAAACGTTTTGTGGAGAACGGCTACGCCACAGAGCGGGCCGACGTGATGTACAACGACTTTGTATTAATTGGCCCTGCCGATGATCCGGCCAACATCAGCGCAGCGAAAACCGCCGCTGAAGCGCTGTCTGCCATTGCCGAAGCAGAGGCACCGTTTGCCTCTCGTGGTGACGACAGTGGCACCAACCGTGCAGAACTTCGCCTGTGGGAAAGTGCCGGTGTTGAACCGGGCGGCAGCTGGTATCGCGAACTGGGCAGCGGCATGGGCCCGACCCTGAACACTGCCGCCGCCATGGATGCCTATGTGATGTCAGACCGCGCAACCTGGGTCGCGTTTGAAAACCGCCAGAACCTGAAGCTGCTCTTCGAAGGTGACAAAGTGCTGTTCAACCAGTACGGCAGCCTGCTGCTTTCTGAAGAGAAGCACCCGCACCTCAAGCATGAGATGGCCGCGAAATGGCACAACTGGCTAATCTCCGAAGAAGGTCAGCAAGCGATTGCCGACTTCAAGGTGGATGGACAGCAACTGTTTTTCCCGAACGCCAAGTAATTCAGCAGGGCCAAGGGTCACTGGCCTCACCCTGTCTAACCCTGTATTACCTGAACCCCGGCGCTGCCGGGGTTTTTTATTGGTGTAAGGCAGCTGTTTTTCCCCAATGCCAAATAGGCTAATCTCTGGCAATCTCCGTAGATATTCCATTCCGCGGCATTCACGAAACGGCTACAACAAAAATGACGATTGATCCCATACTTCCCGATCCCAAAGATCCCCGACTGTCCCGGCCGGTGGAGGGTGTTGACGAAAACGGCGAGGCCAAATCGATCAGCGTGATCGAGGAACGCCCCCTGACGATCTACCTGAACAGTCAGGAAATCGTCACCGCCATGACCATTGGCGATCACCCGGAGTATCTGGCCCTTGGCTTCCTGTTGAACCAGGGCATGCTGAAAGAGAGCGATCAGGTCACCGGGATCGATTTCGACGAGGAACTTGAGGTCGCGGTGGTGCGCACGGCGGGCGTTACCGATGTTGAGGACAAGCTGGAGAAGAAAACCCGTACCTCCGGCTGCGCCGTGGGCACGGTCTTCGGCGACATGATGGCGGGCCTCGAAGGGCTGTCGCTACCGGACACCCCGGTACACACCAGCAGCTTTTACGATCTCTCCTATCAGATCAACCACACGCCCAGCCTGTACATGGAAACCGGCGCCATTCATGGCACCGCGCTTTGCCAGGGCCAGACAATCCTGGCCTACATGGAGGACGTTGGACGGCACAACGCGGTCGATAAAATTGCCGGCTGGATGCACCTGAACAACATTTCTGCGGCCGACAAGGTCCTCTACACCACCGGACGACTGACCTCGGAAATGGTGATCAAGACATCGCTGATGGGCATTCCCACGCTGATCAGCCGCTCGGGTTTCACCGCCTGGGGCGTTGATATCGCCCGGCAGGTCGGACTGACTCTGATCGGACGGATGCGAGGCAAGAAATTCACCTGCCTGAGCGGCCAGCATCGTCTGGTGTTCGATCAGGACTTGTCGCAGGTACCCGATGAAGACAAGAAGCTGCGTCGCAAAGGCGCTCAGAATGATTAATGGAGGCACTGCATGACTGATTGTGCAGTCATCCTGGCGGGCGGCCAGGCAAACCGCATGGGCGGCGGCGACAAAGGCCGGCTCATGCTCGGCGACCAGTCACTGATCCAGCGGGTAATTGAGCGGATCACGCCTCAGGTCGACGCCGTGGTGTTGAATGCCAACGGCGATTCAAGCCGGTTTGACGACCTGGGGTTGCCGGTAGTGGCCGATTCCATCGAGGGTTTTCCGGGGCCGCTGGCAGGCGTGCTCGCGGGCATGGACTGGGCCGCCGAACAGGGCCATGACTGGCTGATCAGCGTTGCGGCCGATACTCCGTCCTTTCCCAGGGATCTGGCTGTCAGGCTGGCTGAACATGACACCCCGGTGGTGCTGGCGGCCACGCCGGACCCCGAACGGGGCCGGCTGCCCCAGCCGACCTTCGGCCGCTGGCAGGTCGCTTTGCGGCATGATCTGCGAGCCGCCCTGAACGATGGCGTGCGCAAGATCCGCCAGTGGACACAGGCCCAGGGCGAAACCCTGGTAGTGTTCGACGAGGGCGACTTTTTCAACATCAATACGCCGGACGATCTGGCCTGGGCGGAGCAGCACCTGAAGTGAACGTAATAGGCATCGTAGGTTGGAAAAACTCCGGAAAGACCACACTGGCCGCGGCTCTGATTCGGGAGCTCTCCAGCAGAGGGCTAACGGTCAACTCGATCAAGCATGCCCACCACATGGTGGATGTGGATCAGCCCGGAACAGACAGCTACAAGCACCGGGACGCCGGTGCCCGTGAGGTCATACTGGCCGGTGGTCAGCGCTTCGCGATCATGCACGAACTCCGGGGGGCAACAGAGCCAACGCTGGACGAATTACTGTCCCGGCTGGGCCCCTGCGACTGGGTGGTGGTGGAGGGTTTCAAGACCCACTCCCACGCCAAGATCGAGGTGCACCGGCGGGAGGGTTCGCAGTCACCGCTGTTCACCGAGGATCCGAGCATTGTTGCCGTGGCGTCGGACTACGCTGCCGAGTTCTCGGGACCCGTGTTCGACATCAACGATATCCCCGCCATCGCTGATTTTATTCTCAACCGTCAGCCAGCCTGAACAGCCCAACCAGGAGCCGAAGATCCATGAAACCGCTTCGCAACGACTGCTTTGCCCTACCCCCCGGCGTCAACTGGACCCCGGTTGAAGAGGCCCTTGAGCGTTTGCGTTCACGGTTACATCCTGTGGTGGAGATTGAGCGCGCCGTTCCCCTCTCCCAGGTAAACGGCCGCATCCTGGCAAACGATGTCCATGCGCCCCGGGCTCATCCCCCAAGCAACAATTCCGCCGTCGACGGCTATGCCCTGGCCGGACCGGTGACGGACGTGCCCTGCACCCTACCCCTGGTCGAAGGTCGCAGTGCCGCCGGTGAGCCATACACAGGCCAGGTGCCCGAAGGCCACGCAATCCGGATTCTGACCGGAGCGGTCATTCCAGCCGGCACAGATACCGTGGTTCTGGAAGAAGACTGCGATGTCGCGGATGGCCATCTGCACCTGAACGGCACGCTAAAAGCAGGCGCCAATGCCCGCAAAGCCGGAGAAGACATAAAGGCAAAGGACAAGATCCTCACAACCGGAACCCGCCTGAGCCCGACCCAGATTTCGGTACTAGCCAGCGTGGGCGTGGAATCCGTCGACATCTATCAACGACTGCGAGTTGGTGTGCTGTCCACTGGTGATGAAGTGAAACCGGTCGGGGCAACTGTTACCGACTGGCAGATTTACGACGCCAACCGCCCTATGCTCAGCGCCCTGGTTTCGCAACTGGGCTACGAGCTCGTGGATCTAGGCCATGCGCTGGACCGGGCCGAAGAGGTGAAAGCAGCGCTTGAGCACGGCGCGGAACACTGCGACCTGATCCTGACCAGCGGTGGCGTGTCTGCCGGCGACGAAGACCACGTGTCAAAAACACTGAAAGCCCATGGCGACATCAGCAACTGGCGCATCGCCATCAAACCCGGCCGGCCTCTGGCGCTCGCCATGTTCCAGGGCACGCCGGTCGTTGGGCTGCCGGGTAATCCGGTGGCCGCCTGGGTCTGTGCCCTGCGGTTTGGTGCTCCGGCCATGGCGTTGTTGGCAGGCGCGGAATGGTTTGAGCCACAGGCCTATGTGATGCCGGCCAATTTTTCCAAGAACAAAAAATCCGGGCGCAGCGAGATGCTGCGGGCACGGGTTCGGGATGGGCAGGTTGAGGTGTTCGGTTCGGAAGGCTCCGGCCGGGTGACCGGCCTGGCCTGGTCCGACGGACTGGTGGAACTGGATGAAAGCGCCCAGCAGATAGAGCCGGGCACCCCCGTGCGGTTTATTCCCTACGGCAGCTTCGGGCTGTAATCAGTCAACGCTGCCGTGCACCGCAAAGGCCTCCAGTGAAGCATCCTGCGGCCCCCGGGAACGGTAGGTTTCCTCGACACCCAGCTCGGTCAGCGTGCGGCTGACCATCAGCAAGGTGTTGTCCTCGAAGTCTTCACACATGTTGCGCATCTGATCGATTTCTGCACAGGCCACCGGATAGGCAGCATCAATACTCGGCGCGCCATAATGGTCAACAAATGTCTGGGCGAGGGTTCGTCGCACCTGCTCCAGTTCCGGCTCGGTGATATTGCATACACCCACGAAACTGGCGCGGCCGCCAGACTCAATGCTGTACCAGCCATTAGTGAACGCCTGGCGGGCTTTCCCTTTCAGGTCTGCTTCGGTCCAGTTGGAAAACTCGAAGCCACCGGAGATCGCCCATTCGCCGCTGGGCGCAGGCTTTTCAAATACGTTCTCGTCCGATATATCCAATTGCAGGGTTCGGGCCAGCTTCATACGTGCTCCGCGAATTCAATCAAGCTCAATGTCTCGGTCATCACATCCTGACGCAACAGCATCCGGCCTTTCTCATCCAGGCCAACAAAAAGTCCGGGCCGGGGCCGTTCGATTGTCTTGCCCAACGTGTCACAGCGGGGCCGCCATTCGTTGTGCACCCGCTCGAAGCCACTGTCCATAAAGTAGGTCAGCCACAACAGCGTGTGTTTGGACCAGCTTTCCAACAGGGCCATGGGCGTGATTTCAACGCAGCCTTCTTCGTACAGACAGGTTTCGTTCGGATTTTCTCCCGGCTCGTCGGTCATCGGGATAAAGGGCACCTCAACGCCAATGACCAACCAGTTAGGATGCGCTTTCGGATCAGACACGTCCGCAGCAAACCGGACGCTTCCGCAGACAGCTCCGTTGACCTTGATGCGGTCGGGCCATACAAAGTGTACGGGGACTTCGGGCGGGGCCAGAGCACCCAGACTCTCGGCCAGACCTATCTGGGCGACATAGACCGCCTGAATGGCCTCTTCCAGGGGTGTTTCCGGCGCCAGCACCAGGGCCGCACGCAGGCTGTCGCCTTGCTCGGAGTAGAACACCGTGCCGGAGTCAACGCCCGCAATGGCCCGGCTCACGGCCTTGTCAAAAGGGTCGGTGTGCCTGGGTACCACCTCCCCGGTCAGTAACGGTGGGAACTGGGGTGTATCGATCATTGGATGGCCCGGGCGTAGACGTCAGAGGCAACAATTTCATCGGCGATGCGCTGGAACGCTTGCGCCTGGGGACTATCCGGCTTGGATACCACAATCGGCACTCCGCCATCCGATCCCACCCGGATATCGAGATCCAGCGGAATCTCTCCCAGGAACGGCGAACCGAGTTTCTCGGCTTCCGCCCGCGCGCCACCGTGTCCGAACGGATGGTGCTCTTTGCCGCAGCCATCGCAGATAAACGAGGCCATGTTTTCAATCAACCCGAACAGCGGCACATCCATCCGCTTGAACATATCAATACCCTTGCGGGCATCCATCAGGGCGATGTCCTGGGGCGTCGAGACGATAACCGCTCCTGCAACAAAGAACTTCTGGCTCAGGGTCATCTGGACATCGCCCGTGCCCGGCGGCAGATCCACCAGCAGCACATCCAGCCGTCCCCATTCCACCTGGTTCATCATCTGTTGCAGGGCGCCCATCAGCATCGGCCCGCGCCAGACGATGGCTTCGTCTTCCGGGGCCATCAGGCCCAGGGACATCAGCGTTACGCCGTGGTTTCTCAGCGGCAGGATGGTGCTTCCATCCGGGCTGGACGGCCGACCGGAAACCCCCAGCATGCGGGGCTGGCTCGGGCCGTAGACGTCGGCGTCCAGCAGGCCGACCTTGAGACCTTTCGAGGCCAGGGCAACCGCCAGGTTGGACGACACGGTGGATTTGCCAACGCCACCCTTGCCCGAGGCGATGGCGATGATCCGATCAACGCCCCTGGGGTTTTTGTCCTGAGGCCGGGGAGCGTCGGTTCCGATCAGGTTCGGTTTTTTTCCTACTTCGGTGTACTCAACCATGATGTGTCCTGTTGTTTTTAGCTGTCCAGATAATCATCACTGGTGCGGACCCTGGGGCGTTCACCGGCCGCCATGGGTGCGTTGTCACCATGGAACTGGGATTTGACCCGACAGTCGTCGCACATCTTGATCAGCTGCACGTTATCAGAGTTCTTGTACATCCAGTGCTGGTTTTCCAGTTTCTCGACGATCCGGTTAATGGTGCTGGCAACGCCGAACGGGGTTCCGCACTTGATGCATTCGAATGGCTCCTCACCGTGCAATGCCCGGGCACTCAGCGCCGCCTTGGACACATCCAGCTGGGGCTTCAGGGTGATGGCGGTCTCAGGGCAGGTACTCTCGCAGATACCACACTGGACACAGGCGTTTTCCGTGAACTGGACCTCGGGGCGATCCGGGTGGTCACCAAGGGCGCCCGTCGGGCAGAGTGATACACAGGCAAGGCAGAGCGTGCATTTATCGGAATCAATTTCGATCGCACCGTATGGCGCGCCTACAGGGAGCGGAATCGGCTCTTCGATCTTGTCCGACATCGCAGCCACTGTCACCCGTGTGATATCCCGGCGACCGCCAACCAGCAGAACCGGATCGCTCACTCGCCCGGCATTGTCACCCGCATCGCAGAGTTCGATGGCGGAAATGACCCGCACCCGGCTCGGCGAGTTGTGGGTGCCTTTGAGCATGGCCTGGGCCAGTTCCACTTCCGCAGTCACCGCCCGGCGATCCAGCTCATTGTCCGCAAGGATCAGAACCTCGGCGTAGCCGGCGCCGAACGCCGCCATGATTTCAGCGTGCCCAATCCGGTCGACATGCTCGAGCCCCATCGGGATCAGATCATCCGCGAGGCCATTATCGTAGCGGGCCAGGTTGGCAATGGCCTCTGTGCCAGCCTCCAGGGTATGGAACACCAGGCGTGGCGATTCGTGAGTATGCTCGCGATAGACCTTGGCCATCACTTCAACAGCCTTGGTGATCGCCTCGAATGGCGTCTCATTCATGGTCACCGCAGAGGTGGGACAAACGGCGGCGCAGGAGCCACAGCCGGCGCAAATGTCCGAATCGATCTGAATATGGTCGCCAAAGGAGAAAATGGCTTCCGTCGGGCATACATCCAGGCAACGGGTACAACCGGGCTTGTTGGCCCGGGAGTGCGCGCAGAGCGACTCTTCGAGCCTGAAGTACACGGTTTTTTCGAACTCACCCACCATTTCCCTGGCCGTCAGGGCAATGCGCTCCAGCTCGCCGGTCTTCTTCGGGTCGGCCCAGAAGTAACCGTTGCGCTTCTCGTGGCTGGGAAATGCCGGGGCACCGCCACGCAGATCGATGAACACGTCGCATTCGCTGCGGGCGGTGGGCTTGGCTGCCTCATAACCCAGCTCACCGCGACCGGCCGGATGCAGGGGTTGCAGGTGCGCAAATTCCAGCTTGAAATTGCCCAGTGCGCCGTAGGCGCCCGTCAACTGCCCTTTGGCCACGTCGTAGGCAGCAGATGGCAGCTGGATCGGGCCTGCATCATTAACAATGCAGGTCACGCCCAGTTCGTCCTGCACCAGTCCGGCCATCCTTATGGCCTGTTCGGTGGGACCCACAATGCAGCACACGCCGCTGGACTGGATGGTTTTTGCCGGCGCCATTGGTGCCGGCAGCTGGGCAGCGGCAACCAGGGCGGCCTGCTTGGCGTGCAACCGTTCGGGCTTCGCGTCGGGGGCACTCCAGCCGGCGCGATCCCGGATATCAATGGATTGGAGCGGCGCTGAGTGCTGGGTCTCGGCGTAAACGTCCTCCGCAAGGCGCTCGAAAAAAGCCGCCTGCTGGCCACAGGCAATAAGCACGTCACTGCTGGCGCCCAGGTGCTCGGCGGCAATACTCATTTCGTTGCCGCACAGTTGATCCACTGCGATGACCTGATCCGCGGCCGCGGCTTTGCGCAGGGCCTCTGAATCGAAGGTCTGTGATTTGTCGCAGCTACATAGTAATAGGGTCTTGGATGCCGTCATCAGGAGTTTGACTCTTTCGTTGTTTTTATACGTGTACGTTTCCGTATCGCTTTTCGAGCATGCCACAGGCATTATCTTTTGGACAATTGGATAATCGTTTGTGCCCTGCTATTTTTACGCTATTACAAAAAATGAGAAGCACCATGAGTAGTCGTACAGATCAATGGCAACGCGAATTGAAGGTCGGCGCCGTCGTTCGCCGGTCTCCGGGGGTCACTCGTTGGGCAAAGGTTATCTGGAAGCCTGTTGCCGTCATACCGGGGGCGCCTGAGGCGTTCTGGAAAGAAATGGTTCGCGAGGGCGACGTGGTCGATTACCACGCGGGCACGGTTACGATGGAGCTGTTCCGGGCCGATGTTGAAGGCTATCTGGTCTCCCTGAACATGGCTGCCCCTTCGGTCTGGATCATCCTGGACAAAGATGTAACGAGCCAGTCGCCGTCCGGGTGGGTTGTCAGCACCGTCACAGCCAGCGCCCATGAGGCTCTGGATGCCCTCGACAGTGGCGAAAGCATTGTCGAGGCGGTTCCTATTCCTGAATCCCTTGCAGCCTGGATAAAAGAGTTTATCGATATGCACTATATCGAGGAGCCGTTCAAAAAACGTCGTCGCGACGAAGTCCGCGTGGATGGCGTTGAGGACGCCAAGGGCGACCCGCGCATACGTCAGGAAAGTGACGTTTTTCGTGCTCCCTCGAACATCAAAAAGCCGAGAATTCAGTGATGGCCGAATCACGTCTTCAGCGCTGGGCGCGCAAAAAAGCGGAAGCTGGCAAGCAGGTGGAGCAGCCCGCCCCACCGGCTGTTGAGCCCGAACCAGCCCCCGAAGAACAGGAGTTTGCAGTCAACGAGTCGCTACCTGAAAACGAACTGCTGGAAAAATACGGCTTGCCCGATCCGGAAAACATCCAACTCGGCACCGACATCACCGGATTCATGCGCAAAGAAATCCCGGAGTTCCTTCGCCGGAAGGCTCTCAGGGGGCTCTGGAAATCCAACCCGGTTCTTGCGGTTCTGGATGGACTGAATGATTACGACGAGGATTACACCCTGGCTTCCACGGCCGGCCAGACAGTGACGTCCTTATACAAAGTGGGCGAAGGCCTCGTCGACAAAGCCAGGAAAGCCGCTGACGTCGTGGAAGACCAGTCTATAGAGCAGGTGCGATTGTCGACGGATGAGTCTGATTCGACAATTACCCAGGAGCCGGAGCCCGATGACACCCTTGAGCCTGAGGACATGGCAACGCCGACGGAACCTCCCGAACAACAGCTGGCCCAACAAGAAACCAGCCAACCGGAAGAACAGCCGGAACCAAGATTCCGCCCCCGGATGCGTTTTGACTATTAGCAGAATGCATTTCAGCTATTAGCGAATCGATGGCGGGTTAGGCCACTATTCAGAAATCTGTACTAGAATAGTGTGACAGACCGCAAATAATAATTAGAAGGAACATGAGTTGAGCAACACTGCGGAAATCCAGTGCCCGCGTTCCGTCTCCGAAGAGGATCGTGCCAGGGCCCAGATCTATCAACTACTGGGCGTCCTGCTAGTGGACCCACCCTCCAGTGAACTGTTGCAGGGATTGGCGTCTTTGCAGGGCGACGAGACACCTTTGGGTTCAGCCTGCAAAAATTTGGCTGCTCTCGCCGAACGTACCAACCCCTACGATGCCGAGCGGGAATTCAACAACCTGTTTGTTGGCCTCGGGCGTGGTGAACTACTCCCCTACGCCAGTTATTACCTTACCGGCTTCCTGAACGAGAAACCCCTGGCAGAACTCCGAACCGACCTTCGGACCAGGGGCATCAAAGCCCGCAGTGACGTGAAAGAACCAGAGGACCATATCGGCACTCTGTGTGAAATCATGGCGGGCATTATCACCGGGGAATTTCCATGCGACAGCGGACTGCCGTCGCAAAAAGCATTTTTTGATGCCCACCTGGCAAAGTGGGCAGCCTTGTTTTTTACCGACTTGGAAGAAGCGCAAAGCGCCATTTTTTACGCACCAGTGGGTTCGCTCGGTCGAGCCTTCATGGCGGTAGAAGCCGACGCCTTTGCAATTCAGTAACCGGGATCTCAAGGTCCCATAAACCCAGGGGGAGGTGTCCAATGGACAACCCGAAGCGTGAAAACAGCCGTCGCCGTTTCCTGCAAATGGCCGCTGCTGCAGCACCGGCTGCGGTGGCAATGACGGTTGCACCGAACGCCGCAGCGGAGGTCGTCAGACAAGACGCGCCGAAAAGCCGCGGTTTACGTGATACCGAACACACACGTAAGTATTTCGAATCGGCTCGCTTTTAACGGGGATTTGAGTTGATCGAGGTTGCGAAAGGCCCTTGAGAGATTCAGCTTTCCGAAAAAACGAGAATAATAAAGAGAGAGGTAAACGACATGTTAAGGAAGAAGACCAACGGGGTAGCGAAAAGCTCCCGTGCAGGCTCTTTGCTTTCTTCTCTCGCTGCCAAGACTCTGGACCGTCGTCAGTTCCTGACAACGTCTGGCGTGGCAGTGGGTGGTCTGGCCGCACTGTCGCTGTCATCGGGACGGGTTGAAGCTGCGGCCCCAACGACCGGGGGTGGCGAAGTCGTCGTCAAAAAATCCGTTTGTACGCACTGTTCGGTAGGCTGCACGGTCGAGGCTGAAGTGCAGAATGGAACATGGATCGGGCAGGAACCAGGCTGGGACAGCCCCTTCAATCTGGGTGCTCACTGCGCCAAAGGCGCTTCCGTACGGGAGCATGCCCACGGCGAGCGTCGTCTCAAGTCGCCCATGAAAATGGTCAACGGCCAGTGGCAGAAGATTTCCTGGGATACCGCCATCAACGAAATCGGCGACAAGATGCTCGAAATTCGTGAGCAAAGCGGTCCCGATTCGGTCTACTGGCTGGGCAGCGCAAAGTTCAACAACGAGCAGGCCTACCTGTTCCGTAAGTTTGCGGCCTACTGGGGCACCAACAACGTGGACCACCAGGCTCGTATCTGCCACTCCACCACCGTCGCCGGCGTAGCCAATACCTGGGGCTACGGCGCAATGACCAATTCCTACAACGACATCCACAACTCCAAAGCCATCTTCATCATCGGGGGTAACCCTGCCGAAGCGCACCCGGTCTCGCTGTTACATGTGCTTAAGGCGAAGGAAGAGAATAACGCACCTCTCATCGTCTGCGATCCGCGTTTCACACGCACTGCCGCGCACGCCGATGAGTTCGTCCGTTTTCGTCCGGGCTCCGACGTTGCGCTGGTCTGGGGCATACTTTGGCACATTTTCGAAAACGGTTGGGAAGACAAAGAGTTCATCCGCACCCGGGTGTGGGGCATGGATGAGATTCGTGAGGAAGTAAAACGCTGGAATCCGGAAGAAGTCGAGCGTGTAACCGGCGCTCCGGGCGCTCAACTCGAGCGTGTGGCCCGCACTCTGGTCAACAACCGCCCGGGTACCGTTATTTGGTGCATGGGTGGTACCCAGCACACCAATGGTAACAACAACACCCGGGCCTACTGCATTCTCCAACTGGCACTGGGCAACATGGGCGTTGCTGGCGGTGGCACCAACATCTTCCGGGGGCACGACAACGTTCAGGGTGCTACCGACTTGGGCGTGCTCGCCGACACTCTGCCCGGCTATTATGGTCTGTCCGCTGGCGCCTGGGCCCACTGGTCAAGAGTCTGGGAAGAGGATCTGGACTACCTGAAAGGCCGCTTTGCCGTGTGGGACAAGAACGGCAAATCCAAAGCCATGATGAACGAGAAAGGCATTCCGGTATCCCGATGGATTGACGGTGTCCTGGAAGCCAAAGAGAACCTGGAGCAGCCAGACAACACCCGGGCCATGGTGCTGTGGGGCCACGCGCCCAACTCCCAGACCCGTATGACGGAAATGAAGGAAGCGATGGAAAAGCTCGACCTGTTGGTTGTAGTGGATCCCTTCCCGACCGTTTCTGCCGTACTCCACGATCGCAAAGAGGGTGCCTACCTGCTGCCCACGACCACCCAGTTCGAAACCTACGGCTCGGTAACCGCGTCGAACCGTTCTCTGCAGTGGCGAGAAAAAGTAGTAGAGCCGCTGTTCGACTCCAAGGTCGATCATGAAATCATGAAGCTGTTTGCGGACAAGTTCGGCTTCACCGATCGCATGTTCCGCAACATTGCCATTGATGGAGACGAACCGTCGATTGAGGACATCACCCGCGAGTTCAACCGTGGCATGTGGACCATCGGCTACACCGGCCAGTCCCCTGAGCGCCTCAAGAAGCACATGAAATATCAGCACCACTTCGACAAGACTACGCTGCGTGCAGTCGGTGGACCTTGTGATGGTGATTTCTACGGCTTACCGTGGCCTTCATGGGGCACACCGGAGATGAACCATCCGGGCACTGCCAACCTGTACGACATGTCGTTGCCGGTTTCCGAAGGCGGCCTGACGTTCCGGGCCCGCTTCGGAGTCGAGCGTGATGGCGAAAGCCTGTTGGCAGATGGCGTCTACTCGAAGAACTCCGAGATCAAGGACGGCTACCCGGAATTCACCATGCAGATGCTAATGGATCTGGGCTGGGATGGCGATCTGACGGCTGAGGAGCGGGCCAGTATTGAAGCCGTGGCCGGCCCGGAAACCAACTGGAAGACAGACCTGTCTGGCGGCATTCAACGTGTGGCAATCAAGCACGAGTGCGCACCTTTCGGTAATGCCAAGGCCCGCACCGTGGTCTGGAACTTCCCGGATCCGATACCGCTGCATCGCGAACCGCTATATACCAACCGTCGTGATTTGGTTAAGGATTACCCGACATACGAAGACAAGACTTTCTGGCGGGTGCCTACCCTGTACGAGTCCATTCAGAAGAACGACTTCAGCAAGGAGTTCCCGATCATCCTTACCTCCGGCCGTCTGGTCGAATATGAGGGTGGTGGTGATGAGACTCGCTCAAACCCCTGGCTGGCTGAATTGCAACAGGAAATGTTCATCGAGGTTAACCCACGCGATGCCAACAACCTGAACATCCGTGACGGCAATGATGTCTGGGTTTCCGGCCCCGAAGGCGCGCGGATCAAGGTCAAGGCCATGGTGACCGAACGTGTCGGAGAGGGGGTGGCCTTCATGCCATTCCACTTTGGCGGGCACTATCAAGGCAAGGACCTGAGGGACAAGTATCCCAAGGGCGCAGACCCCATCGTTCTGGGCGAATCCACCAACACGGTTCAAACATACGGGTATGACTCGGTCACGCAGATGCAAGAGACCAAAGCCACCCTGTGTTCGATTATGCCGGCATAACAAGAGGTGTAAATCATGGCACTTGAGGGAAAAGCACGCGCAAAATTCCTGGTCGATGCCGAACGCTGCATCGAATGTAATGCTTGCGTAACGGCCTGTAAGAATGAGAATGAAGTCCCCTGGGGTATCAACCGCCGGCGCGTGGTGACCATCGGAGATGGTAAGCCTGGCGAACGCTCGATCTCGGTAGCTTGCATGCACTGTTCAGACGCGCCTTGTATGGCCGTTTGCCCTGTGGATGTCTTCTACCAGACCGAAGACGGTATCGTGTTGCACTCCAAGGATCTGTGTATTGGTTGTGGGTATTGTTTTTATGCCTGCCCCTTCGGTGCGCCTCAGTTTCCCCAGGCGGGCAACTTTGGCAGCCGGGGCAAGATGGACAAATGCACGTTCTGTGCAGGCGGCCCTGAAGAAGACAATTCAACAGCTGAGTTCACCAAGTACGGCCGCAACCGCATTGCCGAGGGCAAGCTGCCAATCTGTGCCGAAATGTGCTCGACCAAAGCGCTGCTGGCCGGTGATGGCAGCGAGGTGGCAGACATCTATCGCCAGCGTGTGGTGAGCCGTGGTTTCGGTTCCGGCGCCTGGGGATGGGGCACGGCCTATGGGAAGAAGGTCCCTTAAGCCCGCCATGAGTTTCGGGGCCCCCCGGGCCCCGCAAAACTCATGGCGGCAACGAACTCTTCTTCTTGATTCTTTTGGGGTGCTCGCATGAAGCGTAAGTTGTTAGGTGCTGTCGTCCTTGCACTGGCGACACTGGTGTTTAATCCTGTCTGGGCGCAAGAGGCCCCCGCAGTTGATCGCACGTCTACCGGGGGTGCTCAAACCCTGGAAGACATCCTGGCTCGTCAAAAACAGTTGGAAATTGACGAGTCTTTTCGCTCGGAAAACCTGGGTAATCCTGCCAATGCGGCACCGATCAGTGGTCGACTCGGCACCCTGGGAGGGCGCTCGGATTCCGACATCTATCGTGCCATTCGATACAACAAGATTGACCCCAGTACCCAGGCCCGGGGGCCTGCCGCTGACGTCCTGATCCAGGACGGAGGCATACCCTGGTACAAGTTACGAGAGGGGCCGGTCATCACTTACGGTGGCAGTGCAATCCTGGCTATCATTGCGCTACTGGCAGTGTTCTATTTTGTGCGCGGAAGAATCAAAATCACAGGCGGCCCTGCGGGCACCACGGTTGAACGATTCAAAGCCATCGAACGATTTGGTCACTGGCTGTTGGCGGGCTCGTTTGTCGCATTAGCTATAACGGGGTTAATCACCTTGATGGGTCGCAGTTTCCTCATTCCGGTTATGGGGCCCGAGGCCTTTGCCACTCTGGCTGCCGGCTCCAAATGGCTTCACAACAACATTGCGTGGGCCTTTATGTTGGGGCTGGTGATGACCTTCTTCATGTGGGTGGCGCACAACATCCCCAACAAGCTCGATTGGCAGTGGCTCAAAGTGGGCGGCGGCATCTTCACCAACGCCCATCCGTCAGCGAGGAAGTTCAACGCCGGTCAGAAAATTGTTTTCTGGACCGTGATGTTGCTGGGTTTTTCAGTCTCGTTGTCGGGCCTGTCATTGTTGTTTCCGTTTGAAATTCCAATGTTTGCCAAGACGTTTGGCGTCGTGAACACTGTTTTGGGAACGGATTTGCCGACAGTGCTGACGCCGCACGAAGAGATGCAGTATGCCAACATCTGGCACTCTATCGTGGCGTTCGTGATGATGCTGGCCATCATTGCCCACATCTACATCGGCTCGGTCGGCATGGAAGGTGCCTTCGACGCTATGGGTAACGGCCAGGTTGATCTCGAATGGGCTCGTCAACACCACGATCTGTGGGTCGCTGAGGTTGAAGCCAAACAAGGCAAAGGAGGTTCGTCGTGAAGGTAATGATTTCGGCTTTTATCGCGGCCCTGCTCATTGCCACGGCTGCACCAATGGTGCTGAACCAATTTGGCTGGTCGTCGGCGGAACAAACCAGCGCAGAGAGCGTTCGCCTTGACTGATCAGTCCGAGGTATACCAGATCGACGCCGTCGGTCTGGTATGTCCTCTCCCCATCCTGCGCTTCAAAAAACGGACCAAAGACCTGCCCGGCGGAACACTGGTCGATTTCCTGGCGGATGACCCCACCGGCCGAAAGGACCTTCAGGCCCTCTGTGATATCACCGGCCACCGGATTGAATGGACCAGAGAAGAAGAAGCTGGCGTCACTCGTTACCGCATTTCCCTGGCATAAAACGGCATCGAAATCGTCAATCTTTTCCTACACTTCACCACGCCCTCTTGGAAAATCAGGCGCCAACCCCCTATCTTAAATTAGGACTCCTAATAATTGGAATTCCGATGAGTTCAGACCCACTGTGGGAAATGATGATGCCTGAAAATGTCGAGGGACTGGCCCGGTCGATTCCTGGTGCTGCGGAAACCATGACCTTCTGGAGGCACGAGTGGCGGATCAAGTCAGCATCCGGTGTTGTGAAATGACTGAGTGGTACCGGCACTCCCAAACAGCGTGAAAACGGAGACATATGCTGGAATAGCGTGATCATTGATGTAACACGGGAACGTCAGATCCATAGCAAGCAAACCACCGTAAGCCTACCCTCATTTCTATTTAATACAGACTAAAAGGCCAAACAATGAGCGACAACAGTCGACCGGTAATTCTGACTGCCCGGCAAATAAGATTCCTGCAGGACCTGATCCTCGAAAAGCAGTACCAGCTTGCCGCTCAGCAGTCAGAGAATCAGCAGAGCACTGATTACAGTCAACTCAGCGAGCAGATGAGCCACACAACAGATCTGCTGATGCAGCTGACCGACGCATTGCCGGAAGATTGCGCAATTCCCCTCCAGGAAACTCCGGAAATCCCTGCGAGCACCTGCCCCTAGTGACCACCTCGTGGATGCTTGCGGGCTTCCAGGTTACCCAGCGACAATTTCACGTCTCGATCCGAAAGTTCTGGAAGATCGTCAAAATTCGAAACTCGCGGAAATTTCGAATCGATCACAGTCGCCAGCGTATCGTCGATGCACAGGGTGTCTGCCACGGCCTGATGACAACCGGGCATCAGGATTGCCCTGATCTCGCCGATTTCTCTTGTTCCCGTCTCAACGTCTCCGGAGCGACTGGCGCTGATCACGGTGAGCTTTTCGGCCCAATCCACAGCGCGGCCATCAACAGGTTTCGCCTCAATCCGCTCACAGGCTGTCAGGGTTGCTTCAAGCAACGTTCGGAAGTTAGCTGATTCAGCCAGCCGCTCGGCCTTTTCGCGAGCACTGCGATCTTCGTCAGGCACCAATAGTATGTAGGGCGTATTATCAACAAAGACACCCCAGTAGTCGGCCGCAATGGCTTCGGGTTTCGGGTAATAAACCCCAGCGGTCAGGGTCGAATGCTTTTTCCTTCTAGCCAGGAAGGCGCCTTTTTTTTCACAATCCAATTCTTTGCCTCGGTCTTTTCCGGTTTTCACTTCTTGCACGGGTCGTCCAGCAATGGCCATTGAACGATAGGCTCGAGCCCCATCGGTGGATCATTTCGTGGACGCAGAAATATGGTGATTGCAAGAAGGTTTTACAAATCCGCAGCCAGGCCTGTGCCTGCCGAGCGACATTTCCGCTCTTTTGGCAGCACATATGCGTCGTAATCTCTGGAATGATTCACGAATGACGCAATAATGATTAAGGAAGCATCGATCCCGGCCGATATAAAAAAAGATCGCAGTAATTTGCGTGCTCCAATAGTCCGTAAAGCTTATAGATTCTGGGGAATCAGCATGTCTATCAGAAAACTGTTCATCGTCTCGATTGCCGCTGTTCTGCTGGTCATCGCAATACTCGCAAGCGTTGTGATCGCTTTAAACACGCAGAAAACGATCACGGCAGATGTCGCTGAAAGGCAGAGTGATCTTGTCGAGGAGATCACCGGAATGCTCTCCATCACCGACGAGCTCATGTCAAAACGGGTGAAGAATTCGCTGAATCTGCTCATTGAACGCGGCCAGCAACTCGGAGCCGCCAGGATCCAGGGAACCGAACCGGTCGCAGGCAAACCCGTTCCGGCACTGTTTCTCGGCGACACCATGATCAACAACAACTTTGACCTGGTGGATGGCATAACCGGGATCATGGACGGCACAGCCACTCTATTCGTCAGGGATGGACAGGACTTTGTCAGGGTTTCCACAAACGTAAAGAAAGACGATGGATCCCGTGCCATCGGCACCAAACTGAATATGGCGGGCGCGGCCGGGCAGGCCATTAGCCGGGGCGAAGCCTACTTCGGACAGGTCGATATTCTCGGCAATCCCTACCTCACCGCTTACAGCCCTATCCGTAACGCCTCAAACCAGATTATCGGCATCTGGTATGTGGGCTATTCAGCGGACCTTGAAGAACTTGAAGCGGCCATCACCTCATCCAGCCTGCTGGAAAGAGGATTTCTCGCCCTGGTGGACGACAAGAATCGACTGCGCATGCACTCCAGCTCCATTGAGTCCGATCCACTGCAAAACCTGCTGGAATCTGAGCCGGAAGACTGGAACCTTGCACGTACTGCGTTCGATGCCTGGGGGTACCAGATTATCACCGGCTACTCGGAAGACGAAGTGGCAGCCATGGTTCGCAATCAGACCATCAAGACGGTCATGGCAATTCTGATCGGCGGACTGGTGCTGATCGGCTGCCTGAGTGCCCTGGCACAACTGGTTGTGGCTCGACCTCTCCAAAAAATGATCGATGCCATCAACGACATTGCCAGCGGCGAAGGCGACCTGACGGTGAGGTTCAATGCAACCGGCAAGAGCGAATTGGACGTCATGGCCCAAGGCTTCGATCGCTTGCTAGACCGGTTACAAACTACAATTTCAGAAACCAAAAGATCCTCGGAAAGCCTGCTTGAGGCCTCGTCGAGTCTAAGGGGCATAGCATCAGACTCCGCCACCGTCGTCTCGCAACAAACCGAGGAGACCGAGCAGGTTGCAACCGCCATGAATGAGATGACAGCAACCGCTCAAACTGTTGCCGAAAGCGCCTCCAGGGCTGAAAACATTGCCAAAGAGGCGGATGGTCTGGCCGAAAGTGGCCAATCGCTCATTGCCAAAACCACGGCGAAAATACAGAGCCAGCTCGACAACAACCAGAGCTCAGTGCAAACCAGTGCTTCGCTGAGAGCTGCATCGGATAACATCGGCAATATTCTTTCCGTCATAGAAAACATTTCGGAACAGACTAATCTCCTGGCGCTTAATGCAGCGATTGAGGCAGCGCGAGCCGGAGAACACGGCAGAGGTTTTGCGGTGGTGTCAGACGAAGTCAGAAACCTGGCCCGTCGGACCCAGGAGTCCATCAAAGAGATCCAGGACCAGATCAATCACCTGCAGGAAGGCGTTGCCGGTGTTACCGACGTTATTGAGGTGGGCAGTCAGCTAGCAACTGAAACCAACGACATGATCCGCGAAACCGGCAACGCGATCGAGGCACTGCGCGAGGGCGTTCGAACCATTCGGGACACCAACATTGAAATGGCAAGCGCCGCCGAGCAGCAGAGCCAGGTTTCTGAGGACATCAACCAGCGCCTTGAGCACATTCGGCAAATGGCTGGTAGCAGCCAGGAGAACGCCGCATCAACCAATGAGGCGGCAGAAACGTTGAAGCAACTAGCGGAAAAACTGAAGTCTCAATTGGACTCTTACAGGACCTGACCCAGTTTCCATACCCGGCAATCATTCTTAAATAACGAACGAATCGATCGGATATATATATTTTTGTTCACAGCAAAAGCCTCGGATACTACGCGTATTAAATACTCCTGATTCCGAGGCCCTCGCATGTTCGATGTTCAGGCGATCGAATCCTTGTTCTCACTGCTGGTACCGCTGCTTTTCGGTGCCGGAGCAGTCGCGACCGGATTGGCAACCAACCAGAGCAACCTTCTCGCACGGTCATTGACGTTCAAGCTTGCCTTTGTATCGGCTTTGGCCGCCGCAATCGGAAGTTGGTGGTGGCCGGTCGATGGCGTCTGGTTCAGTCACGCGCCTCTGGCCTCAATCATGTTGCTGCTTATCACTTTGCTGGGAATGGTGCTGGGACGCTTCTCGGAGAGGTATCTTGCGGGGGATCCCGGCCAGCGCCGATTTATGATCTGGCTTCAGGTGATCCTCGCCAGCGTTGCCATGATCGCCATCACCAATCATTTGCTGGTGTTCCTCGTCAGCTGGATTGCCATCAGCGTAAGCCTGCATCAGTTGCTGATGTTCTTTCCTGATCGCCCGCGCGCCGCCCTGGCCGCGCACAAAAAATTCATCTTTGCGCGAATTGCGGAGTTCTGCCTGGCACTGGCGTTCCTTCTGCTTTATGTCCAGTACGACACGCCCTTTATTGATCGGATTCTGGTCCAGGTATCCGGTGCAACAGAGGTGCCCGCCGGCGCCCAGATCGCTGCGGTTTTGATGGCCGTGGCTGCTTTGCTCAAATGCGCACAGATGCCGTTCCACGGTTGGCTGATTCAGGTGGTGGAATCACCCACGCCGGTTTCTGCCCTGCTTCACGCTGGCGTTGTGAACCTTGGCGGTTTCCTGATGATTCTGATGGCACCGCTCATTTCAGAAGTAAGCGCCGCCCAGTGGCTGCTGCTTGCAGTGGCAGGGCCCACGGCGGTGTTTGCCAGCCTTGTTATGATGACCCGTATTTCCATCAAGGTAAGGCTGGCCTGGTCAACCTGCTCCCAGATGGGCTGGATGCTGGTTGAGTGCGCTCTGGGGCTGTACGAGCTGGCGCTCCTGCATCTGGTTGCGCATTCCGCTTACAAGGCACACACCTTCCTGAACGCCGGCAATACCGTTGAGTTGTCGATGAAAAAACGCCTGGTTGCCGTCAATGAGCCCGGGCCAAAACAGTGGCTGGCCGCTGCCGCCCTGGCGGGCCTGTTCATGCTGCCGACTGTTTTCCTGTCCAATGAGGCCGGCACGGCGCACATGTTTTCATGGATTGTGCCAGGCATCGCCCTGACGATTCTGCTCTCAGAGTTCCTGTCAGCCGGCGGCGGCGTTCTCACCGTTGCCCGTGGCCTGGTTATTGGTGCTGCCTTCTGGGCACTGTACTGGCTACAGAAAACCTTCTTCGGTTTGCTGCTTGCGCCACCGGAAAGCCAGGCAAGCCTGCTGGAAGTGGTTTTTGTCGCTGCCCTTATCGCAATACTGGTACGCGGCTACTACCAGATTCGCTACCACCGTTTCTCACCCGCAGGCGCCAGGCTTTACCGGTTCCTGTTCGCCGCGGGCTACCTCGATGAGTGGTCCACCCGTCTGACCCTGAAAATATGGCCTGCCAAACTGCCTGATGTCGTTCGGCCGCGAGCCGTGGTCAGCGTCTCTTCAACCTCTGGTTCCAGGGAGTCCGCATAATGTTAGCGTCGAGCCTTAATCCCA
Source organism: Marinobacter sp. (assembly GCA_002718255.1). Classification (GTDB taxonomy): domain Bacteria; phylum Pseudomonadota; class Gammaproteobacteria; order Pseudomonadales; family Oleiphilaceae; genus Marinobacter. The sequence continues at coordinate 32,819 of PBED01000002.1, forward strand.
CCACCGAAGCAACCACCCATACACCAGATTGGCAGGCGGCCGTCACCGATGCCTGCGCGCGAATCGCGCCCTCCTGGCCATTGGATCAGATGATCGCCGTGAATCCGTTCTGGGAAATGCGGGACCTGCCATTCACCAGGGTCGCTTCACGCATGGCGGCACTCAATGGCACCTGCTGCCAGAATCAGGCCGCGCTTGCCGGACAGGGCAACGGCCCGGCGGCCGCGGAGACCGCCAGCATGCCCGAACACTGGCAGAATCTGAGCGCCCAGCTGGATCGCAATCGCGACACCGCCCATCAGGTAGGCTGGCAGGATGAAGTTGTGCATCAGATAAGCCAGTTCTGCGGCGACTATTTCCAGCGTCTGGATGCCGGTGATTTCAAGGCGGATGCCCAGGACCTTTACCATAGCTGGCTGCAAATGACCCGGGCTGACCGCGGCATTGCCATTGTTATGGGAGAACCATCCCTGCCCTCCCAGTTTCAGGTGTTGCCGGATCAGCATGAAAAACTGATTACCGATGCCCTCGAAGCCCTGGCATCCCAACCGGACTATGCGCCAGATTATGCCCATGCGCTCCTCCTGGATATCAACGGCTGGTCATCCTGGGCCGCCTACTTGCGGTGGCAAGCGCGACTCAGTGGCCACGAGGAAGACCTGCTGCCGGGTCTACTGGCCATCCGACTGGCCTGGGAGCTCGCCATATGGCGGCACGTCCAACACGTTGGCGGGGCCATCTTTGCCGAACTGAAACAACGCTGGCTCAAACAGTGGGATGGCTGGCCAGAGATGCTCCAGACCCACGAGCAATCTCAAACCACAGGTTGGCGCCAGCAAACAGAGGCTGAGTCGGCCTACCAGTCACAGATGGCTGAAAAGCTTCTTACCAGGCCTGAAAATCCCTCGTCGGACGATCAGCCGCTCAAGTTACAGGCGGCCTTCTGCATCGATGTTCGGTCGGAGGTCTATCGTCGTGCGCTGGAAGCCCAGAATCCAGCTATCCAGACCCTCGGGTTTGCCGGCTTCTTCGGCCTCCCGATCTCGTATCGACCCAAGGGCACCGGGTTTTGCCGGCCGCAATTGCCGGGCTTGCTGGCGCCGGCGCTCGAGGTTACTGAGGCCGAACCTGCCGGCAGTTTCAGCCGGCAGTCATTAGCCAACCACTCCCACTGGTCACAGTTTTCCAACGCCGGCCCGGCGAGCTTCAGCTTTATCGAGAGCATGGGCCTGGCAGGTCTGGGACGCATGGGTCGCAAAACCTTTTTTGGCAAGTCCTCGGATAACCCGGTCGATCAACTCCATAAGGGACAGACCGAGTTCGAGATCCGCCAGAACGGGACCCTGCTGGGCGCTGCGGAGAAAGCGGAGTTGGCCGGGGGTATTCTCCGGGCCATGACCCTGACTCATGATTTTGCGCCCACCGTTCTCCTTGTTGGGCACGGCAGTAGTACGCGTAACAATCCCCATGCAGCGGGCCTCGACTGCGGCGCCTGCGGCGGACAGACCGGTTCGGTAAATGTTCGCGTACTTGCCGGCATCCTGAACGACAAGGACGTGCGTGCGGCCCTGGCTGAGCAGGGGATTTTGATCCCCTCCGAAACCCGGTTCGTGGGGGCACTGCATAACACAACCACCGACGAGGTCGAGTGCTCAGGTGATGTTCCCGACGAGATCCGGGGTTTCCTGGCCAATGCCGGCGCCCAGGCACGTCGTGAACGCGCCCTGCGGCTTGGTATCGCAAACGAGAGCGATGTTGACAGCGCCATCAAAAAGCGCAGCCAGGACTGGTCCGAAGTGCGCCCGGAATGGGGTCTTGCCGGCAACGCCAGCTTTATCGTGGCGCCTCGTTCGGCCACGCGACACCTGGACCTGGGTGGCCGCAGTTTCCTCCACGACTATCGCTGGCGCGAGGATGAAGGCTTCAACATCCTCGAACTGATCATGACCGCGCCCATGGTGGTCACCCACTGGATCAACCTTCAGTACTTCATGTCTGTTACCGACAATCTGCATTACGGTAGCGGCAACAAGGTCCTGCACAACGTGGTTGGCGTCCACCTGGGGGTTTTCGAGGGCAACGGCGGCGATTTGCGAATCGGTTTGCCGCTGCAGTCGGTACACGATGGCCAGCGTTGGGTTCACGAGCCCCTGCGCCTGAGCGTTTACCTGGCCGCACCGAAAGAAGCGATTGCCGAGATCGCCCGGAAACACAAGGTCGTAAAGGATTTGATCGGTAACGACTGGCTGTATCTGTTCCGGATCAACGACGAGCACACCTCGATAGAGCGTTTTTATCAGAATCAATGGCAAACTGTTGCCTGTGACTCCAATCGGTAAACCCTGAGACCTTATGCCCGCAACCATCAAGTTAGACGCGACCCAATCCGCTGACGTTGAGAAAGCCGCCAGCCTGCTTCTTGCCGGCCATCTCGTTGCTGTGCCCACCGAGACTGTCTATGGCCTCGCGGCCGACGCCAGCAACGAACAGGCGGTCAGAAAAGTGTTTGAAGCAAAGCAGCGCCCGGTCGGACACCCTCTGATCGTGCACGTTGCGTCACCTGACAGGGTCAGACTCTGGGTCGACCACCTGCCGGAGACCGCCAGGCAGCTGATCAAGGCATTCTGGCCGGGGCCACTCACACTGCTACTGCCAAAGAAAAGCGGCGTCAGCGATTTCATTACCGGCGGCAACCCGGGCGTGGCGGTCAGGATGCCGGCGCACCCGGCCACGCTGGCAACCATGGAGCAGCTCGGCCGGGATCTGGTTGCCCCATCTGCGAACCCCTATGGCAGGATCAGCCCGACCACCGCAGAGCACGTGCTCGCGGGCCTGTCCGGAAAGATCGAGGCGGTTCTGGATGGCGGGGACTGTTCAGTGGGCATTGAATCCACCATTGTCGACCTCACCGGCGACACGCCAGTTATCGCCCGGCCCGGGCAGATCGCACAGAGCGATATCGAAGCCTGCTTGGGAATCACGCTCGCCCCGGGCAAAAGCGCCAGTCAGGCGGTGCCGGGGAGCGTAAAGCGCCACTACCAGCCTGTTACGCCTACGGTTGGAGTGGCCACGGATCAATTCGCCCGGCTTCTGCCCGAAGTTACATCGGCAGGCGAAAAGATTGGCGTGATCTGGTGGCAGTCGCCCCCAGACGAGCGGGCATCCGAGGCCATTATGCTCAGCGCCGATCCGAACGAATACGCTCGCATGCTCTACACCGCCATGCACTCGATGGACAAGGCAAACGTCGATCGGATCGTGATTGAGCTTCCGCCCAGGGAAAGCCAATGGCTGGCCGTCCACGATCGGCTGGGACGGGCCTGTACCGAACAATTCGCCTAAGCCGGCGTGCCCTGGCATGCAGGGCAGTAATACAGGCGCCGGCTGGCCATCATGGTTTTAACTAGCGGCGACGCGCAATCGTGGCAGCGTTGGCCATCGCGGTTGAACACCATGTGTCGGCGCTGCCCGAACGTCCATCCTTCTTTTTTGAGCCGCTCTGCCCGCTCGGGCGGATTGGTGATGCCCTTCAACCGATAGGTTCGCTGCACCAGGGTCAGGATGGCCTCGGCCAATTTCGACTGCTGATCGGCGTCCAGATCACGGGGCCGTGCCCGGGGTGAGACACCCGCTTCAAAGAGGATTTCCGAGCGGAGGTAATTACCGATTCCGGCAACGAACGCCTGGTCCAGCAGCAAACCACCCAGGTTCCGGCCCCGGAAACGCTTGTCGTCAAACACCGCCAGAAGCTGATCGACGCTGACATCCTGATTGAGAGGGTCCGGCCCGAGCCGTGACAGATAAGGAACCTCACTTAATTGATCAGGCCGAACCAGTTGGATGTCGGAGGCGCTGTACAACCGGGCCGCTTTCTTCGGACCGATAATGGCAAATCGCAGCTGCCGGTTTGTACTCGGCTCCCGATCGGGTGTGCCCATGCGCCACTTGCCATAGAGCTGGTTATGGCTGTAAACGCACCACGGCCCGTCTTCATCCGTGGCCTCAAAAAATACCAACACGGCTTTACTCCGCGCTTCCACCCTCTCAACTCTGCGTCCCCGAAGGGCACTCTCAAAGGGTTTCAGGTGCTCAAAGGCAAAGAACACCGATTGCGCTGTCTTGCCGCCAACGGCCTTATGGATGTCGTCGACCATGCGGCGTATTTCGGGACCCTCGGGCATGCTTGTTTACACTCCTGACCAGTCTCTCTGCATCACAGGTGAGCTAAACCGTACGTTGCTTGCAGCAATTCGGAGTTGTCGGGTCACAAAGTTTTGCCCGGATCCAGTTAACCTCTTTGCCTAACCTGCTCGTAGGTTTTAGTGTATTCAACGTACGAGCAAGGTGAGTCATGAAGGACACCAAGCTGGCTCTGTTCATCGCAGCAATCCTGATTGTACTGGCGGCCGCGACGCGGGAGGAACCGTCTGCCTCTGAAAGCTGGGCGACGACCCGGGTTGTTCCTCTGGTCTTTGCAGAGGAGCTCGGCGCCGATCAATGGCCACCTTCGATGAGGGATCGTTTTCTGAACGATACGGAAAACCAGATCAGAATGAGTCAGCCTGACAGGGTAATGCGTGATGACCGCGGCCCCGATGAGTGGCTGCCGTCTTCAGGTCAATGCGATTACATGGGCAGGTTCATGGCGGTGATGGAGCGCTACCAGCTCCACCACCGCGAGCCCCATTGGCGGGACTGGCAAACGAAAAGGCAGCGCTGTTATACCCAGTTCCAGTAGAAGCAGCCTGACGTTCCGAAGCGGGATGCCTAGCGTTTGTCGTCTGGCCCAATCAGGTCAGACAGCTGCTTGCGAAGGGAATCAACATTTTCTTCGCCGCTTTCCTTGAGCTCATCCAGTTTTTTGCGACCATCTGAGATTTTATCTTCGACCGAGCGCAATGCATCGGAAGCGCTCTGCTGGATATCCGCGCTGGCCTTCTCGTTCTCGGCTTCCGCTTCTTTGGCTTTGGCCTTGGCTTTGAGGGAATCGGCTTGTTTTTCCCATTCTTCTAGCTGGGTTTCGGCCTTTTTGATCAGTTCGTCTTTCAGTGACATGAAATGCCTCCATTGCTTGATTGGCGGATATTTAACCATATCCTCGAGAAATAGAAACGGAAACGCAACCTAGGTCCAACCGAATAGCTGCCTCAGTCCGCTTTTGACGATTGATCCGAGCTGTCAGACTCCGAGCTACCCTTGCGCTCGGGCTGCAACTCCTCTTCAACCCAGCGCCTCACCTGATGTCGATCCTTTCGGCGAACCAGCTGTTCGCTGTGAATATTTCGGGGAAAAATCTGGGGCCCACCTTCGTGGCTGAGAGAAAAACTGCGCCGTACACCCACCGGATACTTTGTGGGCCCGTGAATCACAGCTGCCCGGATTTCAACGCCGGTTATGTCCTCGAACAGGTAATCGCTTTCGCTTTCTTCACTACGACGCCCCAGGATGATGTTCCGGAACGAGCCCAGCACCAGATACCCACCGGGCTGCAAGGGCCCCTGCCGAAGCACCTGGTGCACGTTCGCGTCGTCCGCCCCGACCCGGCGATACTCGGTCACCGTCATGGTCTTCTCTTCGCCTGCCCGGGTATAGAGAACCACCTGAACGCACTGCACGTGCACCGTTTCCTTGCCCATGTTCACCAACAGACACAAGGCATCCGGGTTTTCATTCTGGGCGTGATGAATCACAAGGTAGGGCCGGTTGTTTCGTTTGTACTGCAGGAAAAACAGCTGGAAGTAGACAATCCAGACGATCGCCATGATTGCGCTGCTGACAGGCGCGATGTAATCCATTTATTAATTCCCTCCCGATTCCAACACTCCGAAAAGCCAGCTTGCTTTGAACCTTCCATACTCAACTGGATAACAGGATCCCAATCGGAGATAATAAACGCGATTATTTAACACCAGTGCCATTCGTTAGTCTCTGGTCATGACCATTTACAGCGTTATTCAATTAGTCATTTTTTCGGTTCTGTTGCTCAATACCGTGCACCTGATGCCAGCTTTTGGCCGCTGTCTGAAGGGTGCAGAATCGGCATTCCAGTCCGGGTATCTCTGCGCCATGCTCACCATGCGCCTGGCCCGCAACATTCTGGGCCTGATCCTGGTAACCGCCAGCACCGCGCCCAACCCGGAAATTCACGCCCTGGTGCCCAAGGGTATCCTGCTGTTCCTGGTTCTGGCACTCATTAACGCCGCCCTGACCCAGTACATGGAACGAATCCGGGTGGAAGAGGGCGCCCGTTTCTAGGCGCCTCGCTGTCAGGCGTAAAGCGACTCGATCACCTCGGTATATTTCTCGTAGATATTGCTCCGGCGGACTTTCATGGTCGCCGTTACCTCGTCATCGTCGTGGTCCAGTTCCTTCGTCAGCAAGTGGAAGCGTTTGATCTGCGCCACCTGTGGTAGCTGCTCGTTGCCCTTGTTTACTTCTGCCTGGATGAGGTCATTCACCTGCGGCTGCTCGGTCAGGCTCCGGAAGGTGGTGTAGGCAATGCGCTCCTGCTCTGCCCACTTTGCCACCGTATCGAAATCAATCTGGATCAGCGCAGACACGTATTTTCTGGCCTCACCGATCACAATGCATTCCTTGATATAGGGACTGGCCTTGATGGTGTTTTCTATCTCCGTTGGTGAAAGATTCTTGCCGCCGGCGGTGATCATGATGTCTTTCAGACGGTCGACGATCTTTAGCTGGCCATCCCGCCATTCACCCACGTCGCCGGTGTGCAGCCAGCCATCCTTCAAAGTTGAAGCCGTGGCCTCGTCGTTCTTGTAATACCCCTTGAACATGCTGCCACCGCGCATGATGATCTCGTTGTGCTCGCCAAGCGTTACCTCCACTCCGGACACAGCCACACCCACCGTTCCAAGGCGCACGTCATCAACGGGTTGTGCCGTGGCAACGCCGGTACTTTCCGTCTGGCCATATACCTCTACCAGGGGAATGCCGATGGTCCGGAAGAACTCCAGTATGCCGGTTGATATAGGGGCTGCCCCGGTGAGCGCAATGCTGCATCGGCGCAGGCCGATAAAATTCTGCAAGGCGCGCAACACCAGCCAGTAGCTGATGCCATACAGGCATTTTTCCTTCAGGTTCCAGTCTGCGCGGGGTTTCGTGGCCATAGGCGAACACACCCGGATCGCCCAGTTGAACAACGCCTGCCGCAAGCGCCCGGTCTCCTGAATCTTGATGTAGATGGACGAGTGCAGTTTCTCCCATATCCTCGGCACTCCCAGGAAAAAGGTTGGCGCAATCTCCCGCAAATCCTCCTGAATGGTCCGCAGGCTCTCGCCGAAGCTGACCGTACTGCCCACATAGACCGGTGCAATGTTGGTAAAGGCCTGCTCTGCAACGTGGCAAAGCGGCAGATAGGAAAGGCTCGAGCCGTGTTCGTCCGCCTGCAACAGCTCAATAAGCCCCGGCGCCGCGGCATGAAGGTTGTGCCAGCTGATCATTGCCCCCTTGGGTCGGCCGGTGGACCCGGAGGTATAGATCATCAGGGCGGTGTCATCCATTTGCTGGCTGTCCAGCAATTCATCCACCAGGTTGGGATGCTGCGTTTCGAATTCCCGGCCCCTCGCCTCGATATCCTCGAATGCCGACGGCGGCTCCGGGTAATAGCGCAGGCCCTTCATATCGATGGCAATGCAGTGTTTCAGCTTGGGCAAATCTGGCCAGGCCTCCAGCACCTTGTCGGTCTGTTCCTGATCTTCGCAGATCACAAATTCCGCGTCGCTGTGCTCCAGAACATAAGCCACTTCGTTCCAGGGGCTGGTGGGATAGACCCCGACACAGATGCCCTGCACCAGGCCGATGCCCATCTGGCCGATGACCCACTCCACCCGGTTTTCCGAGATAATGGCCACGTGGCCACCCGGTTCGAGCCCCATGGCACGCAGCCCTAGCCCGAAGTGCCGGGCCCGCCGGTAATAATCCTGCCAGGAATAGGCCTGCCAGATACCGAAGTCCTTCTGGCGAAGGGCCAGGGCGTCCGGCCGCTCCCGGGCGTGTGCCCGGAGCATCTGTGTCAGCGTGAGGTCAGGGATGGAAGGCATTGTCATGACAGCCACCGTTTACGGCGTTTGTAGTGCTTGATGTCTCGATAACTGCGGGCCTCACCTTCCTTGCCACCCACACCCAGATAGAATTCCTGAACATCTTCATTCGCAGTGAGTTTTTCTGCCGGGCCATCGATCACGATCTTGCCGTTTTCCATGATGTAACCGTAGGACGCAATCGCCAGTGACACCGCGGCATTCTGTTCCACCAGAAGAATGGCAGTCCCCTGCTCCCGGTTGATTCTGGCCACGATGGTAAAGATCTCTTCCACCAGCAGCGGCGCCAGGCCAAGGGACGGCTCATCCAGCATGATCAGGTCCGGCTGTGCAATCAGCGCCCGACCCAGGGCCAACATCTGCTGCTCGCCGCCGGAGAGGTAACCGGCCAACTGCTTGCGGCGCTCCTTCAGTCTCGGGAAATAGTTATAAACCAGCTCATAGCTGTCACTCAGGGACGGCTTACTGCCACTGAGCGCGTAGGTGGCGGCAATCAGGTTCTCCTCAACCGTGAGGTCCTCGAACACTCGTCGGCCTTCCATGACATGAAAGAGTCCGTCGCGCACAAGCCGCTCCGGCGGAACACCTTTTACATCCTTACTCCTGAAGCGTACTTCGCCGGCAGTGACCTCTCCGTCTTCCAGGGTCAGCAGCCCTGAGACGCTTTTGAGGGTGGTGGATTTACCAGCACCATTGGAGCCGAGGAGCGCTACAATGGCCCCCTTCGGAACCCGCAGTGACAGGCCCCGAAGGACCTGCACTGACTTGTTGTAGACTACCTCGATATTATCGATTTCCAGTAAGGCTTCCATACAGCCCCTCAGTCGAGGTGGATCCAGTCCGACACGGGCTCATAGCGGCCCTCGTCAGCGTTCACCCGCCAGATACGGCCTACCGGGAAAGACATGTCCCGCACGGTCACGGGAATCCCGATGATACCGCCGGTGTCCCAGTCCTCGATGGAGGCCAGGGCCTCTGCCATGTTGTCCGCGTTCAGCTCTTTGCCGGCATCCAGGGTGCGCTTGATCACTTCGGTCCAGACCATGGCGTTGAACCAGCCCTGGATATACCCGGTGGGACGGTAGCCGGCCTCCGGATCACTCTTCTCGGCCTGGGCCCTCAGGGCATCCAGCATCGGGCCACTTTCCTCACTGTCGTAGTAGTTATAGGGCATCACGCCCATGTAACCATCAGCATCTGCACCCATCTTGTCGATAATCAGCTTGTCCGAAGACCAGAAGGTACCCATGAATTGGGTATCCAGGCCCATCTGGCGCATCTGCACCATGAATTCGTTGATCGGTGACAGCACATAACCGTGGAAGACCACGTAATCGGGGCGCACCCGACGCAGTTTCAGCACCTCGGCAGAGACGTCGACACTGCCGGGCTTGGTGACAATTTCTTCCACCACTTCAATGCCCAACTCGGCAGCGCGGGCCTTGCCATTCTCGATCGGGTCCTTACCAAATTCGGTATCGCTATAGACAAACGCCACGTTCGGCATATCGCCGCCTTCACCCTGGGATGCGATGTACTCGAGGATGATGCCGAACATCTGGCTGTAGTTCGGCCCCGGAATGAACTGATACGGATAGGTTTCGTTGTCGGTCAGCACGGTAGCGAAGGACGCGCCGCTCATGAGCGTGTTGCCCTGGCTGTTGAGCTCCGAGGCGATGGCCTTCATGAAACCGGTGCTGTCGCCGTAATAGGTAGCCGGCGAGCTGCTGCCGGAGATCTTCTTGAAAGCCGCGACCGAACGGTCCACCTCATAGGCAGTGTCTTCCATGACGTATTCCACGGGATGACCATTGATGCCGCCCTGGCTGTTGATCCAATCGGTGTAGTCGGTGAGACCGGCATGGAGGTGAATACCGGCAAAGGCAAAGACACCGGAAAGCGGTATGGAGCCACCGAACACGATGGGCTCTTTATCCTGAGCCATCGCCGGGGCAGCAACTGTCAGTGCAGCGACCAGGCTACCAAGCCCGGCAAGCCGGCGACCTTTTTCGAGGATGTTTCTGAACATGTTTCTTCTCCTTGCTGCTTCTTGTTGTTGGTGGTGCATGGGCCCGAGGTAGCGAGCCCGTTGAAACACGATTAATTCCTGAACGGCCACAGGCGGAAGAAGCGACGGATCCGGTGCCAGATCTCCGCCAGGCCGTGGGGCTCGAAGATCAGAAAGCCCACGATCAGGGCGCCAAAGATGATTTCCAGCATCGGCGACATGAACACCGGCGCATTCGGATAGAAAGGCGTCAGCGCGGCGGTCAGCAGCTTCAGGGCTTCCGGCACCAGGGTCATGAAGGCGGCGCCAAGAATGCCACCCAGCAAGTTCCCCATACCGCCGACGATCACGGCCGCCAGATAGAAAATGGACATGGAAAGCGGAAAGCTCTCTGGCGTGACCACCCGATAGAAATAGGCGAACAGGCCGCCGGCGATCCCGGCATAGAACGAGCTGAGCGCAAAGGACATGAGCTTGTAACGCAGCAGGTTAATGCCCAGGATCTCGGCGGAAATATCCCGGTCACGAATGGCGATAAAGGCCCGGCCAATCCGGGTTCTGAACACGTTTCGGGCTGCCAGAACCATCAGCACCGCCAGGGGCACAATGATGAAATACATCATGAAATCGCTCTGGAAGGTCAGTCCGAACAGGTGCGCCGGCTCCAGGCTCAAGCCACCCATCCCGCCGGTTACCGATTCCCACTCGGCGAAGATGAAATGCAGGAACACGCTGGCCGCGAGAGTCGCGATGGCCAGATACAAACCTTTGACGCGAAGCGAGGGCAGGCCTACGAGGATCCCGACGGCGGCTGCCATGAGGCCGGCCAGTACCAGGGTCAACGGGAAAGGCAATGCGGTGTTAATCGACAGCCAGGCAACGGTGTAGGCGCCCACACCCATAAACCCGGCCTGCCCCAGGGAAATCAGTCCGGTGAAACCGGTCAGGATGTTAAGGCCGGTAGTACTGATCACCGCTATGCCGACCAGGCACCCCAGGTAGAGAAGATAGGAGTCCACCAAAAAAGGGAATACCAGCAAGATCAGCAGGAAGAACCCCAGCCACAATTTCTGGGTCTGGCTTGTCCAGATTGCCTCATCGGCCTCGTAGCTCTGTTTTGCGTCACCGATACGCATCTTAAACTCGCTCTATTTCGTGGGTGCCGAACAGGCCGTAGGGGCGGATCACCAGGATGATCGCCAACACCAGAAAAGTTGCCGGCATCCGGTATTCACCGCCCAGATAGGCACCGGCCACCGTCTCCAGCCAACCGATGAACACGCCGGCCACCAGGGCGCCGAGAATACTATCCAGGCCGCCTACGATCACGACCACCAGCACACTCAGGCCAATGATCCCGAACTGCGGGCTGAGGCCCCCGGTGGCCGCCACCAGCACACCTGCCAGGGATGCCGCCAGAGAGCCGAAGACCCAGGCCATGTTGAACACCCGGCGCACATTGATGCCCATGGAATAGGCTGCCACCTGATCCGAGGCAGTGGCTCGCAGGGCCACGCCACCCCGGGAGAACCGGAAATAGAGCAGATAGCCAATAAGAAGGGCCGACCCGATAAGAAAGCCGTAGGCAATTTTCGGGGCCAGATACAGTTCGCCAATAAACACCGGTTCGCGAGGCAGGAAATTGGGGAGCAACTGCGGATCCGCCGTCCAGATGAACTCCACCAGACCCACCAGGATGCTCGCAATCCCAATGGTCACCATCACCACTGAAATCGGCGACTCGCCCAACATCGGCCGGATCATGGTCTTTTCAATGACGCCACCGAGAATACTGCCGCCGATGACAGCCAGCGGGAGGGCAATCCAGGGCGACATTTCCATGCCACCGGCAAACGCCAGGAACAGGTAGGCCGCGAACATCATGATCTCGCCGATGGCGAAATTGATCACCCTCGTCGCTTTATAGATGATCACAAAGCCCAGGGCGATGAGGGCGTAGAGGCCGCCCATGGCAAGGCCCGCCAGGCTGATTTCGCCGAAGAACAACCAATCCATCAGGCGGCCTCCCCCTCGGCATTGAGCTTTTTGCGAAGGCTCTCGATATCACTGTTGCCCAGGTAAGCCTTGATAACCTCGGGGTTATTCTGGACGTCCGCAGGCAGGCCTTCGGTGATGACCTGACCAAAGTTCAGCACCGCGATGTGGTCGGAAATATCCATGACCATGCCCATATCGTGCTCCACCATCAGCACGGTAACCCCCCACTCTTCCCGAATATCGAGAATAAAGCGGGCCATGTCTTCCTTTTCCTCCCGATTCATACCCGCCACCGGCTCATCCAACATCAAGACTTTCGGCTGCATGGCCAGCGCCCGGGCAAGCTCGACCCGCTTCTGGAGGCCGTAGGAAAGGCTCGCAACCGGCTGGCGACGGATGTGGTCTATCTCGAGGAAATCGATGATGCGCTCTTCCACATCCTTACGGACAGCCATTTCCTCACGCCGGGCGGGGCCGAAATAAGCCAGGGCACTGAGCAGACCGCTCTTCATGTGCACGTGGGCGCCCAGCTTGATATTGTCCAGGACGGTCATACCCCGGAACAGGGCAATGTTCTGGAAGGTTCGGGCAAGGCCCAATGCTGCCCGTTTCGGCGGCTTGATGCTGCCCGGCAGCGTCTGCCCCTGATAGCGGATGGTGCCCTGCTGGGGTTTGTAGAAGCCGGAAATGCAGTTGAACAGCGATGTTTTGCCGGCGCCGTTCGGGCCGATAATGGTGGTTACCGTGTTTTCAGGCACCCGGAAGCTCACGTCCAGCAGCGCCTTAACACCACCAAACGACAGAGACAGGTTACTGATCTCAAGGATGCTCACTATACCTCCCGGCACCCCTGGCGCCGGGTACTCAGGCACGTGAACACGCCCTGCCGATACCCATCTCACGCCCGAAGATGATTGTAATTTTTGTTTTTTCTTGTCGTCGGGGTTAGCCCCGATCCAGATTTAAAGTAGTCCATTCAGGCAACATTAGGCAAACCGCTCTATCCTGATACCTCATCATTACGCAGGTTTCTGATCTTCAGACCTGCTGAACAGGGAGGGCGATTCATCATGACAGACACGCTGGTAACCACCTCTTTTGATGCCGGAACAGGGGTAGCCAGGTTGACCTTTAATCGCCCCGAAGCCCTGAACGCCATCAATGTCCCCCTCGCGGAGGCCTTTCTTGCGGCAGTCGAGCATATCAATAGCCTTTCCGGCGTTCGGTGCATTGTCCTGGCAGGCACAGGGCGAGCTTTCATGGCCGGAGGAGACGTGTCCAGCATGGTCGGAACGTCAGAGCAGGCAGGCAAAGCCATAGGCGCGATCCTGGATGCCGTCAATCCCGCCATCCTGCTACTTCGCAGCATGGACGCACCGGTTATCGCTGCGGTCAGGGGCGTCGCCGCCGGCGCAGGGCTCAGTCTCACGCTGATGGCCGATCTGGTGATCGCCGAGGAAGACTCGAAATTTCTGGTCGCCTACAATGGTATTGGCGCGGTTCCGGATTGCGGCGGCAGCTGGGCCCTGGCCCACAAGTTGGGCGCTGGTCGCGCGGCGGAGCTGATGTTGCTGGGACGCACCTTGAATGCCGGCGAAGCAAAAGACTGGGGAATGGTCAACGAGGTCGTCCCGGCCAGCGAATTCGAGAGCCGGGTGAACCGGATGATCGAAAAAGTCGCCAAGGGACCGACTCGGGCCTTCGGTGCCTTTCGCCAACTGATCGATCGTGCCAACGGTGACCGGTTGGCCGCCCACCTGGAGGCAGAGCGCGCGGCCTTCCTTGAAATGACCCGAACCGAGGATTTTGCCGAGGGCGTGTCGGCATTTCTGGCCAAACGGCCGTCAGGGTTTCGCGGCTGCTGACGCCGTTACGAATTCGGCCCGGTTGCGGCCATTGTGCTTGGCCTGATAAAGCGCCCTGTCCGCGGAAGCCATCACGTCTGAGAAGGCAGCATGTTCGAGAGCAAGAGAGGCGCCTCCGATGCTTGCCGACAGATGAACCGGAACACCGTCAACCTCGCGACCGGCCTCAACAATGCGCTGTAACAGCCGCCCGGTTACAGCTTCAATCGCCTCGCGGTTGTTATTACGAAGCACGGCCGCAAATTCTTCCCCGCCAACACGGCCAATGATGTCATCATCCCGGAGTTCCGCTTTCATCAGGTTCGCCACAATTCTCAGTACCTCGTCGCCAGTGGCGTGCCCCCAGCGGTCGTTGATCTGCTTGAAGTGATCGAGGTCGATCATGAGAACGGTGATCAGTGAGCGGTCTTCCCGCGCCTTTTCAAACGCCAGATTACCCTCCCGGTAAAAGGCCCGTCGATTGAACAGTTGAGTAAGGCCGTCTCGCTCTGCCAGCGCGACCAGGGCCTGTTCGGCACGGGTAAATGCCAGCAACGGAAGCGCCATGGCCGTCGCGCTCACCAGCAACAGGTGGTTCACCAGAATCAGTTTCAGCAGCCCGTGCAGATCCAGCGGGGCACTTCCTGTCACGGAGACTGCAATCACCAGTACCTGGGCCATCATGAGCGTACCGTGGATGCCGAACAACGTTTGCAGGATCCGCAGAGGCAGCCGCGGTTTGCGTTCAATGGAAGCCAGACGATAGATCGCCAGGCTAAAGACCAGTGCGGAGAACAGTGCCGTGAGGAATCTGGCAGCCACCGGATCCCACCCTGTGCTCACAACCAAACCGAACAGATAGAGTAGAGACGCTCCGTACAAAAAACGGGAGGAACCTCGGGTGCCTGCCATGGGCAACTGCACTAGGGCATGTATCCCTGCGAGGAGCAACAAGGGAGACCCGCCAAGCGCCAGATGAACCGTAAACTGCATGAGCGCGGGCGCTTCGGTTATCTCATTAACTACCGCTAACGCCGTGCCCGCCACAAAAGTGAGACAGGCCAGTGCCCAGAGCAGGAAACAACGTTCACGGTGGCGAAGATGGTAGATTGCCCAGAGCATGCCGCCGATCAGGAGGTTAATCATGACCGAAGTGACCAGCAGCGTTGGCAGGTGCATGTTCAGATCCATAAAGGCACAGCGTTCCAGGCTATACAACGGGAAATGTCAGGGTATCAGCTTCCCGCCCAGGCCTGCGCACGTGCCGTGTAGCGTTTGGTATGATAATTGTCACAGATTGACTCGACATCCATGCACTCACTGCGAGACCCCATGAATCCGACCATAGACCTTCTGAAATCCCATCGTTCGATACGCAAATTTACCGGCAAGAAAATTCCCGAGGACCTGCTCCGGGAGTTGATCCGCGCCGGCCAGTGCGCCGCCACCTCGAACCACGTGCAGGCGTATTCAATCATTCACGTGATTGATCCGGACAACCGCCGGAAAATCGCCGAACTCGCGGGCGGACAGGACTACATCGCCGATTGCTCG
The DNA here is from genome assembly GCA_002718255.1 of Marinobacter sp. GTDB lineage: Bacteria > Pseudomonadota > Gammaproteobacteria > Pseudomonadales > Oleiphilaceae > Marinobacter. The sequence goes on from PBED01000002.1 coordinate 48,286, forward strand.
GACTTTCTGGTGTTCTGTGCCGATATGCGGCGCTCTACCGATGCCGCCGGACGGGCCGGGGCCGAAGTGGTGCGCGGGATGACTGAGCAACTTCTGGTTGCCACCATCGACACCAGTCTGATGGCCCAGAATGTGGCCATCGCAGCAGAATCCGAGGGGCTTGGGCTGTGCTATATCGGCGGCATACGCAACAATCCGGCGGAGATAAGCGAAATTCTCCGGCTTCCCGAACATGTCTATCCGGTGTTCGGTATGTGCCTGGGCTACCCGGACCAGAACCCGGAGGTGAAGCCACGCCTGCCGGTGGAGGCGATTCTCAGGGAAGATTACTATTCCGATGCACGGGACGAGGAGCTGGTCGCCGGGTTCGATCGCACCATGAACCAGTACTATCGGGAACGCACCGGTGGCAACAAGGACACGACCTGGTCCGAGCAGCTCAAGCCGCTGTTCACCTCGAAATTGCGACCACACATGCGCGACTTCCTGCGCAAATGCGGCTTCGAGATGAAATAACCGCTAGGCAGTTGCTCGCGGCCTTGTGACCCGGTCAACCAGATACACGAGGCCGTGATAGTCGATACCGCTGTGCCGGCTGAGCCCGATTTCGCAGGTTCGGCTGGTGGATATTCCTTCCTCGCAGCCGGCCGTCTGCTCTGCCAGAGTTTTCAGAGAATGGGCATTCAGCTCGGGCACGTTAAAGCCCTTGTCGCCGGCAAAGCCACAGCAGTGGATACCCTCGGGCACTACCACCTGGGTGCTGCACCGCCTGGCGATATCGATCAGTCCCTGCGACTCCCCCAGGTGCTGGGTGCTGCAGGTGACGTGCACCGCCAGCGGGGTCTGCTCCGGCTCGAAATCCAGACGCTCGTAGAGATGATCCCGAATGAACCGGACAGGATCAAACAGCGTCAGGCCGGCTTCTTCGGCGGCTTCGCGGATCTGCAGTGTGCAGGGGCTGGTGTCGCAGTAGATCGGATCAACGCCATTCCGGCTGGCCCGCAACAGCGCCGAAATCAGCTCATCTTTCTTGGTCGCCGCCTGCTCCGGATAGCCCTTGGAGGCAAATGGCTGGCCACAACACAGGCTGTCCAGGGCCTCCGGATACACCACCTGGTAACCGCCCTTCTCCAGCAGCCGCCGGGTCACTTCGATCAGCGGTTCCTGCACCTTATCGCCCCGCGCCGGGCCCGTGGTCCGGGACACACAGGCCGCCAGATACACCACCCGGGGCCGGCCATCGGACGGTTCCGGCGCGTTCGGTGAAACAAACCGCACCGGCTGGGGCAGACTCGGATCCCACTGGGCGACCCGACCACCAGACACCTTTCGAACGCCGCCACTGAGCCGGGTCAGCAGTGGCGCACCCAACAGTCTTTCGGCCATTGATGCGCTGGCCAGCACAAAACGGGTGGCTTTCAAGGCGCCGGCAAAATGCTTTGCCACCTGATTGGCCACGGATTGACCGTTGGCCTTTTCACTGCGCAGCTTGCGTACCAGATCGCCGGTATTGATACCGACCGGGCATCGCTGGGCACAGAGACCGGTCGCGGCACAGGTATCCAGACCGTGATACTGGTAGGCCTTCTCCAGTTCAGCCGTGTCGTCACCGGCACGGCGGCGAGCCTGGATGTCCCGCCAGATCACGATGCGCTGACGGGGCGACAGAGTCAGCCCTTCAGACGGACACACCGGCTCACAGAAGCCACATTCGATGCACTTGTCCACCAGCGGATCCGCCTCCGGAAGAGGCTTCAGATTCTTGAGGTGGATCTGCGGATCTTCCGAGAGCACCACGTCCGGATTAAGCAGGTTCTCAGGGTCCAGCAGCCGCTTGATCTGCCACATCAACTGCCAGGCATCATGCCCCCATTCCAGTTCCACGAAGGGCGCCATGTTACGACCGGTGCCATGTTCCGCTTTCAGAGAACCGCCGAATTCCACGGCAACGAGTTGTGCCACATCCTGCATGAAAGCTTCGTAGCGAGCGACTTCCGCAGGGTCGTCGAAGCCCTGGGGGAACACAAAGTGCAGGTTGCCCTCCAGGGCGTGGCCAAAGATGATCGCATCGTCATAACCATGCTTGACGAACAGCGACTGGAGGCGGGTGACCCCCTCGGATAGCTGATCAATCGGGAAGGTCACATCCTCGATGATCACGGTGGTGCCGTTCGGTCTGACTGCCCCCACGGCAGGGAAGGTACCCTTACGAATGGCCCACAGCTGATCAGACACTCTGGCGTCGCGGGTAAAGTCCACCTGCTGCTCCAGCGGGAATTCAGCGAGGCACGCCCTGATCCGGGTCAGCTGCTCATCCAGAACCTGCGAAGACGACGCCCGGGTCTCCACAAGCAGCGCGCAGGCGCTTTCCGACAGATCATGAATCCAGTCCGGCAGGCCCGGCTTGTCCTGCACCGAACGAAGACTGCGTCGATCCAGCAGTTCCACCGCCGCCACCGGTTGTGAGCGCAGCGCCGACGCTGCCCGGCAGCAGCTCTCCGCATCCCGGAACACCAACAGGGCCGTGGCTTTGTCAGGGTATTCGGGAACGGTGTTGTAGGTTACCGCGCTGACGAAACCCAGCGTGCCTTCGGAGCCCACCATCAGGTGCGTCAGGATGTCGAGTGGACAGGTAAAATCCACCAGGGCGTTCAGGGACAGGCCGGTGGTGTTTTTCAGGCGGTATTTATGTCGAATACGCTCCGCCAGGTCGGGATTCTCCCGGGTATTGATGGCCAGCTTTTTCAGGGCCGCCAACAGATCACCGTGGCTGTCGCGAAACGCCGAAACGCTTGCCGGATCCTCGGTATCCAGCACTGCCCCGTCGGCCAGCACCAGCCGCATTCCGGCCAGCGTATGGTAGCTGTTCTGGGCCGTACCACAGCACATACCGCTGGCATTGTTCGCAACAATGCCGCCAATCTTACAGGCGTTGATGGACGCCGGATCCGGTCCGATCTTGAAGCCCTTGGGTGCCAACCAGGCATTCGCCTGAGCGCCAATCACACCCGGTTGCAGACGAATCTGGCGGCCTTCTTCCCGGATGTCGTGGCCGTTCCACTGATCGCCCAGAACAATCAGGATCGAATCACTGATCGCCTGTCCGGAAAGGCTGGTACCGGCGGCCCGGAAGGTCACCGGGACCTTGTGGCGGCGGGCGATGGCCAGGAGATCGACAACCTCTGCTTCATCCTGAACCCGCACCACCACCTTTGGGATCAGGCGGTAGAAACTGGCGTCGGTTCCGAACGCAAGGGTGGACACCGGATCGTTAAAGACCCGGTTTTCGGGAATCCGTTGCCGGATATCGGCCAACACTTCCGGGGTAAAAGTCATGCATCCTCCAGAACCAGCACAATGAGCTCACGGGGGCCGTGGGCGCCATAGGCCAGCACCTGTTCGATGTCCGCGGTCTTGGACGGGCCAGACACCAGCAGAACATTTGTTGGCAGCCCGGCCGCCCAGTCCTGAGCCACCATCATGTCATACAGATTGTCGTGAATCTCGCTGGCCTTGAGCAGGGCAATATGTACCGGCGGCACCAGGCTCATCAGCCGCGGTTCATTGCGGTCCGGCCAGAGCACGAGCGTGCCGGTGGCGGCAATACCGCCAAGGGTGCCGGTCAGGCTGGCCTCCACATTCCAGAACAGCTCTTCTTTCCAGTCTTCCACCGGCTGATCGTAGGCCAATAACTCGACCTTCTGCTCCGTGGCCTCGAAGTATGCCTGCAGCGCCCGGCCATGTTCTCTCGACGGGGCGCACAACAGGTTGGTGAGGTTGCGTTTGTTCAGAAGTTCGGCCACCAATTCCGGCCAGTTGTCAGACCGGCACGGATGCACTTCAGTGTGGACCGCTTCCATCAGGCTACGCAACCGGTCGATCCGGTCTTCCGGCGCGTACCGCCAGGGGGCCGTAACCAGCCGCTCGTCGAACTCGTCGGGGCGGGGCGTCGTGCCGGCGAGGCTGTTTCTCAATTTGCCAAGGATGTTCGCGCGGGCGCTCATGATGGCCGACCTCCGTTCTGGTCAAGATGCCGGGCCGCCAGATCATGCAAGGAGCGGCGGGCGGGCACCGGCGCACTGTGATTCTCGGTCCAGGGGCCGGCCTTTTTCGGAGCCAGCGCCCGGAAGCGGGTCGCGGCCCAGAGAAAACTGCGATACAGCGCCGGCCGGGTATTCAGCATCTGCCAACCACGCCAGATCCACCGTTCCGTCCGGGAATATTTGGCGCCGCCACCTTTCACCTGCTGCGGTTGCTCCGGGTTTTTCACGTTCTCCTGACGTAGGCGCTGCAGAAGTTCAGGAATGGGAATCTTGACCGGACAGACCTCGCCGCAGGCTCCGCACAGAGAGGAAGCACTGGGATGGTCCGGCACCTTGTCCAGTCCTGCCATGTGCGGCGTGATGATCTTGCCAATAGGGCCTGGGTAGACCTCACCGTAGGTGTGGCCGCCCACCCGGGTATACACCGGGCAGTGATTCATGCAGGCGCCGCAGCGGATGCAGTTCAGGGTCTGGCGCATCTGGGCATCGGCAAAAGCGCCGGTGCGGCCGTTATCCAGCAGCACCAGGTGCACCTCTTCCGGACCATCCAGCTCGTCGGGCTTGCGGGGGCCGGAAATCAGGTTCACGTAGGTGGTAATGGGCTGGCCAAGGGCCGAGCGGGTCAGCAGGGACACCAGGGGCACCACGTCCCTCAGGTTCGGAACCACTTTTTCAATGCCTGTTACCGCAATGTGCACGGGCGGCGCCGTCGTGCTCATGCGCCCGTTGCCTTCGTTTTCCACCAGCAGCAGGGTGCCGGTTTCGGCGATGGCGAAGTTCACGCCGGAAACACCCACATCCGCTTCCATGAATTTCCGACGCAGGGTCCGGCGACCAATCTGGATCAGTTGGTTAACGTCTTCGGTCTCCGGCTCGCCCAGTTTGTCGTGGAACAGCTTGGACACCTGCCGCGCGTTCTTGTGGATCGCTGGCATAATGATGTGGGAGGGCTTTTCGTTGTCGAGCTGAACAATGTATTCCCCCATGTCGGATTCCAGGCATTCGACGCCCCGCTCCGCCAGGTAGTCGTTCATCTCCATTTCTTCGCTGACCATGGACTTGCCTTTCACCACCTGGCTGCCCTTGCGGGCTTCGATGATGCCATGCACCAGGCTGTTGGCTTCCTCGACGGTCTCCGCCCAGTGGACCTTGACACCGTTTTCAGTGAGCTTCTGTTCAAGCTGCTCCAGCAAATCCGGCAGACGGGAAAGGGCACCGGCCTTGATCCGGTTACCCAGTTCCCTCAGGCCTTCACGCTCGTCGGCATCTGGAAAGGCGTTGGCCCGCTTGGTCATCAGCGAGTCCATGGCCACACGGAAATTGTTGCGCAGCTGACCGTCCGCAAGGGCCTCTTCGGCGCGGCCCCGGAAGTCCGGGGTCAGCTCGGTAACCGGAATACGCTGACTCATGCCACCTCCCCTGCGTTGTCGCCGTTGGTGCGCTCCCAGAGGAAACTGGCCAGGTGCCGGCCCCGGAAGCTCTCTTTCTGTTTCTCCAGCGACCCGTTGATGTTCATCAGGCAGCCGCCGTCGGCGGTCACCATTTCAACCGCGCCGGAGTCGATCAGCGAACGGGTCTTGTCTTTAACCATGGCCCCTGAAACTTCCGGCATTCGCACCGAGAAGGTGCCGCCAAACCCACAGCATTCGCTTTCATGGTCGTGATCGATACGTTCGACACCTTCAAGCTGCTGCAAGAGCTCGCGGGCGTGCAGGTGGGTGTTCATTTCCCGGCGGGCCGAACAGGAGGTGTGCAGTGCAATCTTGCTGGGCGCGCCCCGGTCCGCCAGCTGCACCCGGCAGACTTTCAGCAGGAACTCGGTCAGCTCGAAGGTGCGCTCGGCGAGCGCTTCTACCCGCTTGAGCGTGTCCGGCTCATCGGCAAACAACGCCGGGTAATGGTGCCGGAACATCCCGGCACAGGAGCCGGACGGCACCACGACCGGCAGACCCGATCGATCGAGGATATCCAGCTGGGCGCGGGCCACTGCCTTGGCCTCATCCCGATATCCGGAAGTCCAGGCGGGCTGCCCGCAACAGCTCTGCTCCTGGGGGAAATGCACGCGAACACCTTCCCGCTCCAGCAGGCGAATGGCATCCAGCCCGGCCTCAGGAAAGAACAGATCCACCACGCAGGTACCGAACAGAGTGACCGCTTCCGGCTTCTCCGGGTAATGCCGGTCGGCTTCCCGCTCGGGCGATACCCGGGTGGCATTGGGAGCGGCATCGTAAAACAGCTGACTCATTGATTGCGCCTCAAGACAGTCTCAGACAGACAAACTGACAATTGGTAATACCAATTGACATACAATAATAACCAAGGTATTCGAGACCGCTTGCTGATGTCAAAGTTTTCCGCAGCAGACTTCAGTCTAACCATCGCAGATACACCGGGACTTGGCCTGAATCGCGCCCTGTGGTATTGGTATTACCAATAAATTCTTGGACAGGAAATTCGTTCTTATGGACGTCGGACAGATCGCCCCACGCAGACTCGCGGACACCATCGTGGAACAGCTGGAAACGATGATTCTGGAAGGCACCCTGCAACCGGGCGAGCGGCTGCCCCCGGAACGGGTATTGTCGGAGCAGTTCGGCGTGTCCCGCCCTTCCCTGCGGGAGGCCATTCAGCGGCTGACCGCCAAAGGCCTGCTGATCAGCCGCCAGGGCGGAGGAAACTATGTCACTGAGTCCCTCGGCGGCAGTTTCAGCGATCCGCTGATTCCTCTGCTTGAAAACCGGCCAGACGCACAACGGGATCTGCTGGAATTTCGCCGCACACTGGAGGCGGACTGCGCCTATTACGCAGCCTTGCGAGCGACAGAGGTCGACAGGGCTCACCTGAAAACCGCTTACGAGGCACTGCAAGCCTGCTATTGCAGCGACAGGAACCGGGACCTGGAAGCCGAAGGGGCAGCCGATGCCCGGTTCCACCTGGCGATTGCCGAGGCGAGCCATAACGTGATTCTCCTGCACACCATTCGAAACCTGTTCAACATGCTGAAAAGCAACGTGGTTACCAACATCGGCGGCATGTATCGAAGAGAGGCGGAGACCCGGCAGGGTCTGGTGGAACAGCACCGGATGCTGTACGAAGCCATCACTGAAGGCAGGGCCGAGGAAGCCCGGGAACTGGCCGGCAAGCACATCCAGTACGTTCAGCAAGTACTCTCAGAACGCAGTGAGAGCCACCGCCGACTGGAGCGCTCCCTGCGGAGGGACAAGCTCGCCCGATCCTGAGCCCATGCGGTGAGGGCCTCAGAGCAGGCGATTGATCTCCTTCCACAACCGGCGGTAGGCGTCGGCGGCCACCGAGCCGGGCGCCAGCAGTTCCACCGGCCTGCCCTCCTCACCCATCTTTTCCACCACGCTGGCGTTCGGAATGATGGTTTTCAGGCCTTTGGGTAAAATCTCATCCTGCGCGTTGATCAGCTCCCGGTGCAGCCCTTTGCGCCGGTCGGCCATGGAATAGAACGGGTGCAGCTTACCCGGCTTCAACTTCTTATCCTTGGCAAACTCCAGCAATTGCTTCCAGCTGTTGAGAGACAGCCAGGTGGGAATCACCGGCACGAACACCTCGTCTGCCGCCTTCAGCACCTGCTCGGAAAGCCTGGAAAGCGACGGCGGGCAATCCATTACCACGAGACTGGTTTCTTCAGACAGCGGCGCCAGCCACTGTTTGATCAGGTTGCTGCCATCCTCCTGATCCAGCTTTACATCCAGGTTGCGGAAACTGGTGTGAGACGGGATGAAATCCAGGTTTTCATAGTCACTTTCGTGAATGAATTCGGCGATGGGCGTCTTGCCCTTGAGCAGCTGCGATAACTTGTGCCCTTTGATTTTGTCGGCCCCGGCCAGATACCAGCTGGAGGCGCCCTGGGGGTCAAGATCCCAGAGCAGTGTGGGATAGCCTGCCTGGCTGGCCAGATAGGCGATATTCACGGCGGCGGCGGTTTTGCCAACACCGCCCTTCAGACTGTAAAACGCAATGGTCCTCATCCTGTCAGATCCCTTAATCCAGGCATAAAAAAACCGGGGAAGTCCCCGGTTAAAGCATTCACACGATGCACAACACAATGCATGTCGTCCTGATGAGTTTTCAGGCTATGCTTTTCCGGTGACAGTTTGATGACAGCCTTCAGGCCATCCTCAAAATTCCCGCATCCTTACTGGCTTACTTTCTCCCAGACGGTCAGCTCGGAGAAGCTGTGCTGGAACTTGTTTCTCGTTTCCCTGATGACAAACGGCAGGCTCCAGGGTTCGAACAACAGCCGGAAATGGGGCGCCAACATCTCCTTGAGGCCGTCGAATGTCGAGAAATCTTCACCGTTCTTCTTGAACCCGCCAACCCAGTGTTCCCTCGGCGTGTACTCTTCCAGCCAGGTATAGGGTGAGGCAATCACCAGAAGCCCGAGTTCGTTAATCCGCTCATGAATGGTCTCCAGAAACAGCGATGGCTGGTACAGCCGGTCGATCAGGTTGCCTGCGAGTACCAGATCATACCCCGTGAACTGCGATGGCAGATCGCAGGCGTCGCCCTGATGAAAAGACACGCGCTCAGCGGCCTCATCCAGCCCGAGGGACGCAAGAGACTGGTCCTGAAAGGTCACCAGCTCCCCCTCCTCCGGGCGCGCATAACGCACCCTTCTGTCACTGGCGACTTCCTGGCATTTGTTGACGAACGCCCTGGAAAAATCAATGCCGTCCACGTGCCGGAAATGGCGGGCCAACTCAAGGCTGGTGCGGCCCACGGCACAACCAATATCCAGCGCACGATCCAGGGGCCTGCCATCCATCGCATGCATGGCGGCATCCGCCAGCGCCTTGGGGAAGTTGGCCTCTCCGTGCCACCGCTCGCCAAAGTGAAATTCCAGGTATTGGGCGAGTGTGGTGTCGTTTTCATAGTACTCGGCTTGCTGCAAGAGAATTCTCCTACCCTGAATGGTTCAACGGCTTCATCTAGCGTAACAGGAAGTTGCCAATACCCTGATCAATAACCGTCTCTTCCGAGCGATCCTTGAGAGGTACGCCGGAAACCTCCTGACGGCGAGCCTCCCTGAGCAAATACCCGAGCCGCCGGCTCGCCTCTTCGAACGACAACCCAGCCGGGCGGATATTGGATATGCAGTTTCGGCTGGCGTCAGTCAGTCCGGGCTCCGGCGCCCAGGTCAGGTAAAGCCCGAGGCTGTCTGGAGAACTCAGGCCGGGGCGCTCACCAATCAGCACCACAACACATCGGGCGTTAAGCCGGTTACCGACATCATCACCAATCGCAACCCGTCCCTGAGAGACAACGATCAGGGGCGCCAGTTCCCAGGTCTGATCATCGGCCTCAAGATTCGCCAGCAGCGCCTCGAGAAACCCCACGGCGTTTTCCTGTACGCCATAGGAGGACAAGCCGTCTGCGACCACGAGAGCCAGGTCGACCGGTGAATCACCGGTGTGGCCCTGGCGGTCCAGCGCCTCACAGGATTTCTGGCTGAGCCTGCGCCCGAGATCCGGGCGTTGCAGGTAGGTTATCCGGTCGCTGGCCTGACTTTGCAGATGAACCGGCTCATGGGGCAATAACGCTTTTCTCCGCTCGGTCAGTTCGGCCAGGTCCTTCATCAACGCTGAGGTATCCAGTGGCAGATGGACCGCATCCCTTGCCTGGGCATGGGCGAGCTGAAACGCCAGCATCTCATGCGTGGGCAGGCTGATACCGGCCCGGCCAAGACCAATCCGTGCATCGGTCCAGGCTGAGAGCCGGCGCCAGGGGTTGGCGATTACTGAGGGCTTTTGGCCAGTCATGATCCGACCCCTCCGGGCAAACTGGCCAGGCTTTTCCGGAAGGCTTCTGGTAACCCGTCTGCGGGCACCTTGCCCGCGCCATCCTGGAAAATCTGCATGCGGGTGAGCCACTGTTCGAATTCCGGCGCCGGCCGTTTGTCGAGCACCCGGCGAACGTAAAGGGCATCGTGAAACGAGGTGGTCTGATAGTTCAGCATGATGTCGTCGGAGCCGGGTATACCCATGATGAAGTTACAGCCGGCCACGCCCAATAAAGTCAGCAGGTTGTCCATGTCGTTCTGATCGGCCTCGGCATGATTGGTGTAGCAGATATCACACCCCATTGGCAGGCCCAGCAACTTGCCACAAAAATGGTCCTCCAGGCCGGCCCGCGTGATCTCCTTGCCGTCATACAGGTATTCCGGCCCGATAAACCCGACCACGGTATTCACCAGAAGCGGCTCGAATTTGCGGGCCACGGCGTACGCCCTGGCCTCGCAGGTCTGCTGATCGACACCGTGATGGGCATCGGCCGACAGCGAGCTGCCCTGGCCGGTTTCGAAATACATCACGTTCTTACCCACTGTGCCGCGGTTTAGAGACAGCGCTGCGTCCCGGGCCTCGGCAAGGGTGGCCAGATCAAATCCGAAACTCCTGTTCGTGGCTTCGGTGCCGCCAATGGACTGGAACACCAGATCCACCGGAGCCCGGTTCTCGATGGCTTCCAGGGTATTGGTTACATGGGTCAGTACGCAGGACTGGGTGGGAATCTCGTACTTGCGGATCACCTCATCCATCAACTGCAGCAGCCGGACACTCTGGGCCACGTTGTCCGTGGCAGGATTAATTCCGATCACCGCATCGCCGCTGCCATACAGCAAACCGTCCAGGATGCTGGCGGCGATGCCTGTTATATCATCCGTGGGATGATTGGGCTGGAGCCGCGTCGACATCCGCCCCGGCAGGCCGACGGTGCTTCGGAAAGCGGTTTGCACCCGGCATTTCTGCGCGACCAGGATCAGGTCCTGGTTGCGCATGATCTTGCACACAGCCGCCGCCATCTCCGGAGTTATCCCGGCGCGGATGCGCACCAGCATCTCGGGCGTGGCCAGATCGCTCAGCAACCAGTTCCGGAAGTCGCCCACGGTCAGGTGGGAAACCGGCTCAAAGGCCCCGACATCGTGGTCGTCGAGAATCAACCGGGTAACCTCATCCTGCTCGTAGGGGACGAGGGCTTCAGTCAGAAAGGTCTTCAGGGGCAACTCGGCCAGAGCCATCTGGGCCACCACCCTTTCCTCGGCGGTATGGGCGATGACGCCGGCCAGCCGGTCACCGGAGCGCGCGGGGGTTGCCTTCGCCATTAACTCGGCCAGCGTTGCAAACTGCCAGCGCCGGTTTCCCAGACTGTACCGATACATTGCCCTCTCCCTGAGGTTCAAACTCCTACTATCTTAGGTGAATATCACCCGGGCAGATCAATAGCACGGTTAGTTTTCGGTGGGCGACCCTGTTCTGAGCAATCCCGTAAGCCAGTCCGTCAACTCGGGATAAGCGTCGAGATCGAGCACGAATTCCTGCCCCCTGGCAGCACAAGACAGATAGCACCAGGGCGGTTCCAGGCACCACCTGTCCGGCCTGGTGTGATAGCTCAGGGGAGGCCGTTTATCGCCGGGATAAAACCCGGCGGGCAGGCGCCACCGCGTGGGCAGGCGGCTCTGCGGGGCGGTCAGGACCAGGTCCTCGCGAAGCTTCGGAAACACGCCACTGCCGGACCAAACCTCTGCGCCGCCTGCCAATGGAAACGACAGTGAGGACGTGTAGAGCGTATTGCCTGGATCCGGCTCGCCGTGGAGGTGCGGATGATACCGGGCCCATGGCAGGGCATCCGGACCCAGTTCGTCAACAGTATGAACCTGGTCAATATGGAGCCAACCCCAAAGGGCATGGAACGGACGGGATCCGGGTACAAACCGCCAGCGCCGGTTATGCATTTCGGCGTGGCGAAAAACGCCGTAGAACAGAAACAGATCTCCCGGCTCAACTCCCTGATTGCGAAGGTGTCCCTGGGCTGAGCCAGTCTGACCCAGCAGAGGTCGCCAGCCTTCTCCACGGGGGTAGGCACCCGCTATCAGATCCGGATCCAGGTGGGCACCGTGACTACCCCGGATTCGGCCACCGGTGAGATCCCGGGCAATCTTGCCGAGCCTGCGTTTGTCGAAAACCACATCGTCATAGCGGATTCGGGACCGGGTATCAGGAATAGGCAAAACGCACAGCGAGCCATCCGGCAGGACCGGGCTGGGACATCCACCGGCAGAAGAATCAAATCCTTTTCGGCTGAGTATCAATCGCATGGCATTACTCGAAAAGCATGAAGGCTGAACGGGCGGTAAATGCTATCTTAGACAAAACAAAAATGCGCGAATGTCACTGACCGGAACCGCCAACACCATGAGAATTGTCTGCATCTCCGACACCCACAGCATGCACCGCCAGATCCAGGTTCCGGACGGCGACCTGCTGATTCACGCCGGGGATTCCCTCGGGGTTGGCACACTGGACGAACTCGAGGATCTGGACCAGTGGTTCTCGGAGCTGCCCCATACCAACAAGATACTGATTGCCGGAAACCACGACTGGTGTTTCCAGGACGAACCGGCAGAGGCCCGGGAACTGGTGCGTAACGCTCATTATTTGCAGGACAGCCCGTTGGAGCTTGCCGGCCTGAAGTTCTGGGGCAGCCCATGGACGCCAGTGTTCTTCAACTGGGCATTCAATCTGGAACGGGGCGATGCCATTGCCGAGCGCTGGGCCCGCATCCCCGGAGACACCGATGTCCTTATCACCCACGGGCCTCCCGCGGGTATTCTCGACCGAATCGAGTCTCCCTCTGGCATCGTGCGCCCTGGCTGTGAGGCCCTGGCCGAGCGAATCGCCAGACTGTCCCTGAAACTCCATATCTTTGGCCATATTCACGAAGGCCACGGCGAAGAACAGATTGGCGATTGCCTGTGCGTAAACGCCAGCACCTGTAACGGCAGTTTCAAACCGCTGAACCCGCCGATTGTGATCGATCTGTAGCACCGTTCGCGGCTTATCTTGAAACAGGCGCCGGCAGACACCATGTTTTCTATCTCTCGAATTCCACTTTTACTGCGGGAGCTCCATGCCTGACTGTCCTGATTACTCGCTGCTCGAACTGGCCTCCGTCCGCGAAGGCGACTCGGTAGGCACCACGCTTGCCAACAGCGTGGCCTATGCCCAACGGGCCGAGAAACTCGGTTTCAAGCGCTTCTGGCTGGCCGAGCATCACAACATGGAAGGCATCAGCAGCTCCGCGACGTCTGTCCTGATCGGACACATCGCAGGCAAAACGAAGTCTATTCGGGTCGGTTCCGGTGGTGTCATGCTGCCCAACCACCCGCCACTGGTCATTGCCGAGCAATTCGGAACACTCGAGAGTCTGTACCCGGGGCGGATTGACCTTGGACTGGGCCGCGCGCCGGGCACTGACCCGGTGACCGCGCGGGCCCTGAGGCGCGACGGCCTGGGTGCTGAACAGTTTCCTGAGGATGTCGCCCGGCTTCAGTCCCTGCTTGGCCCCCTGCAGCCAGGGCAGTCCGTGAGGGCCATTCCCGGCGCGGGCACCAATGTGCCGCTCTGGCTGCTGGGATCAAGCCTTTACAGCGCCCAGCTGGCCGCCATGCGCGGTCTGCCCTATGCCTTCGCCGGACATTTCGCACCCCGGCTCTACAGGGAAGCGCTCAGAGTCTACCGCGACAACTTCCAGCCCTCGGAAACGCTTGAACAGCCCTATGCCATGCTTGCCCTGCCAGCCGTTCCGGCCGATTCCGTTCAGGAGGCAGAGTTTCTGGCTACCACCAGCTATCAGCGCATTCTCGCCCTCTTCCGCGGACAACCGCTGTGGATGAAACCGCCTGTAAACAGCATGGACGGGCTCTGGAACGCGGGCGAGAAAGCCAGTGTGAAGGATTTTCTGGGTCTGCAATTGCTTGGCGATGCCGAAACCATCGGGAGACAGCTGCTACACATTCTCTCGGACATTGAGGTCGAGGAACTGATGTTCACGGTGGATATCTACGACCCAGAGACGCGCCGGCATGCGCTCGACATCCTGGCCCAAACCAGAAATGCCGGGCTGGCATTGTCCTAAAGCACGGATTCCACCGCGTCAATCAGCTCCGGATCCTGTGGGCGCACCCGGCTCGGAAAGGAGTCGACGACCGTGCCGGAACGATCAATCACATACTTGGTGAAGTTCCAGCGCGGGGGTTGGCTCTGCTCGTTGATGGCCCGGAACACCGGGTTGGCCTCGGCTCCGGTCACCGCTCCCGGTGCGATCATGGTGAAGGTCACTCCGAAGTTCTTGAAGCAAACGGTGGCCGCCTCGGCTTCGGAATCTGCCTCCTGCCGGAAATCGTCGCTGGCGAAGCCGACCACAATCAGCCCTTTCTCCGAATACTGTTTGTGCAGGGCCTCGAGCCCCTCGAACTGCCCTGTGTATCCGCAACGGCTGGCGGTGTTGACCACCAGCATGGGTTTGCCAGCCGCGAGATCACAGAGGTTTACCGTGTCTGTTGAGTGAAGCTTGCGTTGTTCATGATCGAGAAACGCCGGACAACTGTCCGCCATGGCTACCTGCGTTCCTGATAGACCGAAAATCAAAGCGGTGATTATCAGACCTCGTTTTACCTGTTTCATGGATCCGGATTCCCTGTTCAACTAGGTTTCTCTTATACGCCGCAACCGGACCGATGGCTCAGCCAGCAAGGTGGACAGAGCAGGCCCTGCTGCTCATCATTCAGGTGATTAAAGCGTTCAGCACCGGAGCAACATTCATCATGACAGACACCCCGATCCACGTCTTCCTTTCCCACGGCCTGGAGAGCGGACCCGGCAGCACCAAGATCCAGGCCATGAAAGCCGAGGCGGAAACATTTCCGGGCATTCAGGCCCACGCGATTGATCACAGCAGCACCCGGGATCCAGCGACACGGCTGGCCCAGATGCGCGAGGCAATGGCTGAATGCAATGCCAAGCCGGAAAACACCATCCTTGCCGGTTCGAGCATGGGGGGCTGGGTCTGCGCACAGACATCCTCGGAAACGCCTGTTCTGGGATGCTTCATGCTGGCGCCAGCCCTGGCGATGGCCCGGTATCCCCAATCCAGCCCGCTGATCCAGGCGGACCACCGTCAGATCATTCATGGTTGGGATGACGACGTGGTACCGGTAGCGCCGGTGCTTGATCTGGCCCGTGATCAGGGCCTTCCGATTCTTGTCCTGCCGGATGGGCACCGACTGGAAAACAGTCTTGATCGGGTCGTCAGTGAGTTCCGCGAATTCCTTCAAACCTGCCTTTCAGATATGAATCGACCGTGATTTCATGAACTTACGAAACGGTCAAAACCATCTCTGCTGAAACGATTGTTTTGGCCATTTTCTTGCGAAAACCACTTTGTTTTGCCAGTCTTTATTAATGTAACAATAAATTTCAGCAAAAAAACGAACGGAGAAAACCCGATGAGCAGCATGAGTAAGTTCAAGAAACTGGCCGGAATTTCAGCGTTCGCATTCGCTGCGATGACCATGGCGAACTCGGTAAACGCCGCTAACTGGCGCTATGCGCACGAAGAGTACGAAGGCGACGTTCAGGACGTATTCGCATACAAGTTCAAGGAATACATTGAGGATAACTCTGACCACACCCTGCAGGTATACCGTTTCGGCGAGCTGGGTGAGTCTGACGACATCATGGAGCAGACCCAGGCAGGCATCCTGAACTTTGTTAACCAGTCGCCCGGCTTTACAGGCTCCCTGATTCCGGAAGCGCAGATCTTCTTTATTCCTTACCTGATGCCGACCGACATGGATACGGTGATCGAATTCTTTCGCACCAGTAAAGCCATCAATGAAGACTTCCCGGAGCTTTACGCAGAGAAGGGTCTGGAGCTTCTCAAGATGTATCCGGAAGGGGAAATGGTTGTAACGGTTGATGAGCCGGTCACCCAGCCCGAGGACTTCAACAACAAGAAGATCCGGGTCATGACCAACCCGCTTCTGTCAGAAACCTATTCTGCCTTCGGCGCGACACCGACCCCGCTGCCCTGGGGTGAAGTCTATGGTGCGCTGCAGACCAACATGATCCAGGGGCAGGAAAACCCGATCTTCTGGATCGAGTCCGGCGGTCTTTATGAAGTGTCCCCGAACCTGGTCTTCACCAAGCACGGCTGGTTCACCACTGCCATGATGGCCAACCAGGATTTCTATAATGGCCTGTCTGACGCCGACAAGAAACTGGTTCAGGACGCTGCAGACTTTGCCTTTGAAGAAATCATTGTGCACATCGACGGTCTGGCAGACGAAGCCCTGGCCAAGATCCAGAAAGCCAGCGATGAAGTCACCGTCACCCGTCTGAACGACGAACAGATCGAAGCCTTCAAGGCCCGTGCGCCCCAGGTGGAAGAGAAGTTCATCGAAATGACTGGCGACAGTGGCAAAGAACTGCTGGACCAGTTCAAAGCAGACCTGGAAGCAGTTCAGAACAACTAAGACTAGAGGAACCACTCCCGCCGGCTCCGGCCGGCGGGCAGCTGTGCTAACCCCGCCCCGCCGGGGATTCCCTACCGGCAGGGAGCGACATGCTCTGGAGCAGACCCCATGTCCGAGAATTCCCCGGATCTTGAAGACGACACCGGCACCTACGAGTCCGGCCTGCCCGGATTTCTGGGGACCATCGATGAAATCATTGCCAAGGTCGAGGCGTTCATGCTGGCCGCTGGCGTCATCCTGATGGCAATCAATACCTGTGTGAATGTCATTGCGCGGTATGTATTCGGTGAAGGCCTCTTTTTCTCAGGTGAAATCAACCGGATCCTGATTATACTCATCACCTTTGCCGGCATCGGCTATGCAGCCCGCCACGGCAGGCACATCCGGATGTCCGCAATCTACGACGCACTGCCAGTCAAGGGCCGCAAGGTCTTGATGATCATCATCGCCCTGTTCACGTCTCTTGTGATGTTCTTTCTTTGCTACCACTCCTTCGGATACATCGAAACCCTTTACAGTCGTGGGCGTATTCTGCCCGCCCTGGGCTTTGAGATCTGGTGGATTTATATCTGGGTCCCGATCGGTTTTGCCATTACAGGTATTCAGTACCTCCTGACGGCCATCAAGAACTTCACCAGCAAGGATGTTTATCTTTCCACTGGGGTTGTCGACGGCTACGCGGATACAGAATCGGAAGTATGAACCCTGCAGCTGACGTTAAGGAAGGATAGGAAATCATGGCAACTATAATGATGTTGATCATGATCGGGTTGCTGCTGCTGGGCTTCCCGATGATGGTTCCGCTGATCACAGGTGCGGTGGTCGGTTTTGTAATGATGTTTGATGGCTTCGGCCAGATGGGCACCTTCGTCCAGCAGATGATGGGCGGTATCCGGCCCGCCTCNCTGATTGCGGTNCCNATGTTNATTCTGGCNGCGGACATCATGACCCGCGGTCAATCCGCTGACCGGCTGATCAACATGGTCATGGCGTTCATCGGCCACGTAAAAGGCGGTCTGGCCATCAGTACCGCCACGTCCTGTACCCTGTTCGGTGCTGTGTCCGGGTCTACCCAGGCCACGGTCGTGGCTGTTGGCTCCCCCCTGCGGCCAAAACTGCTGAAAGCCGGCTATTCGGATTCGTTTTCGCTGGCACTGATTATCAACTCCAGCGACATCGCCTTTTTGATTCCGCCCAGCATCGGTTTCATCATCTACGGGGTTATCTCCGAGACCTCCATTGCGGAACTGTTCATTGCCGGTATNGGGCCAGGCATCATGATTCTGTTCATGTTTTCGATCTATTGCCTGATCTACGCCCATATCAACAAGCTTCCCACCGAGGAGAAGTCCACCTGGGGCCAGCGAGCCGTGGCCATGCGGGAGGCCTTATGGCCGCTGTTCTTCCCGGTNATTATCGTCGGCGGGATCTACGGTGGCATCTTCAGCCCGACAGAGGCGGCGGCCGTNTGCGTGCTCTACGCTTTCCTGCTGGAATTCGTGGTGTTCCGATCACTNAAGCTTGCTGACATCTANCGGATTGCAAAGTCCACCGGCCTGATTACCGCAGTCGTGTTTATCCTGGTCGCCGTGGGCACNGGCTTCTCCTGGATTATATCCTTTGCCCAGATTCCCCAGGCGATTCTGGATTCAGTCGGGATCAGCGACATGGGACCGGTTGGCGTGATGATTACCATCTGTGTCGCCTTCTTTATTGCCTGCATGTTCGTGGATCCGATCGTGGTGATTCTGGTGCTGACACCAATCTTCGCGCCAGCAATCCAGGCTTCAGGCCTGGACCCGGTCCTGGTCGGTGTGCTGATCACCCTGCAGGTGGCCATCGGCTCGGCGACACCGCCGTTCGGCTGTGACATCTTCACTGCCATCGCGATTTTCAAGCGCCCCTATCTGGAGGTTATTCGGGGCACGCCGCCGTTCGTATTCATGCTGATAGCTGCTGCCGGGCTTTTGATTGCGTTCCCGCAAATAGCATTGTTCCTGCGCGACCTGGCCTTCAGGTGATCTGACCACCCTGGAGGGTGAATACAAAGGAGAGCGACATGTTCAAACGGATTCTGGTGGCAGTAGACGGTTCAATGACCTCCTTTGAGGCCTTGAGCAAGGCTATTGAGCTGCAAGAACTGACGGATGCAGAGATCTACCTGCTTTGCGTGTACAAGCATCACAGCCTCTTTGAGGCATCCCTGTCGATCGGACGGCCGGCTGAAATGGACATCCCGGATAAAGTGCTTTCAGAGTACGCCAAGGACGTGGTGAATCACGCGAAACAACTGGCTGCGGAGCGCGGCGGCAAAAACGTCAGAGGCTTCGTTAAAGCAGGCAAGCCTTCGAAGGTCATTGTCGATTTTGCCAAGGACAAAGGGGTGGATCTGATCGTCATCGGTACCAAGGGTACGCACAGTGACAAGGATGGCCTGTTTCTGGGCAGTGTTTCGCATCGGGTAGCATCTCACGCGAAATGCCCGGTTCTTGTGGTTTAACCGTCTAACCAAAAACTTCGACCCTGTTACGGCCGGCTTCCTTGGCGCGATAGAGCGCCCTGTCGGCCAGGGTCAGAATCTGCAACGGTTTCTCGCCACTTTCCGGCCAACTGGCAACACCCACCGAGACTGTCAGTGCGCCAAGATCTTTCTCCCGATGAATGATCGCCACGTCCCTCACTGCGCTACTGAGCTGGCTTGCCTTATCCATTGCCGCTTCTGATGTGGCTCCCGGCATCACCACCACGAACTCTTCACCGCCATAGCGGCAAACAAGATCACTCTCACGGAACTGTTTCTGGAGAATACCCGCAACTATTTTCAGGGCATTATCTCCAGCTTCATGACCGTAAGTATCGTTGAACTTCTTGAAGTGATCGATATCGATGATCAACAGCGACAGCGGAAGATCGTTGCGCTGTGCAACAGCGCTCTCATGCTCGAAAAGCTGATCAAAGTAGCGGCGGTTTTTAAGCCCGGTTAGTCCATCCTCGTACGAAAACTTCTGCAACTCTTCCCGAAGAGCAATGCTGGAGAGAGTAATACTGATTCTCTGAATGGCCTGATCCAGTGCCGCTAAAAGACGGGCCGAACCATACTCGCTCTCTGCGTTATCGAAAACGCCATCCCCCTCCAGCAGCAGAATGCCTTCAGTGACGTTACCCGCGCTGGCTGACTCCACATTCACCCAGAAGCAAAGCGTGGCACTCTCGACTTCTCTATCCACCCCTTCGGCGCCATGCCACTGTCTCAGTTGCGGCAGCCTGGAGGGTTCCGGCAGACCTTTGCGGGCGTCCAGCAACACCGGCAGAGGGACCGGGCGGCTGAATCCCCAGACAGCGACGCGATCGTACCGGTCGCTTGACCCCCTTTGATAGAAGGCGCCTTTCAGTGGGCTGCAGATATCCGGGAGCGCCCGTACAAGCAGACCGAACGCCTGCTTCAGGCCCAGACAGTCCTGGAGTTCGGTAAGAACGTCGCCCAGAATCCTGTTTTTCTCGTTTTCGAAAGTCAGCATCCGGACCCGTGCCTGCTCACGCCGGGCCAGTGCCTCTGCTTTGGCGGTACGTTCGGCCACCTTTTCCTCCAGAGACACGTTCAACCGCTTCAGAGCCTCCTGGGTTCCCGCATAGTGCCACAGAGAGATAACCACGACCGCCAGTGAGAACAGGAGCATACCCCAGCTAACCGGCACCCGTCCCCAGGGCAGTACCCCGTGGGCAACTGCCATATCTACAATCAGCAAGACACAGAAAATGCCAAAGGCCAGTAGCAATATCTGTTGTTCCCGCAACATCCGACGGATACGACGCAGCACCACGGCGAAAATGATCACCAGAGAAACAAGGAACAGGGCATCGAATGGCGGGAATGTCGAGGACAGATCAAACACGCCAGCAAGCGCGCCGAGCAATGCACCGACGAGATACACCAGATGAACCTTCCAGATCAGGTTGATTAACCAGGGGCGATGATTTGTCAGCCATTGTTCGAGCAGAAGCGCCAGCGCTACCGGCAGCATGTAGTAGGAACCGGCGGCCAGGTAATCCCACATCAACGGCTGATAGGCAATCAGCAGACTGGCCTGGCTTTCTGATACCAGCATCAGAGCCGAAGCGAGGGTGAACAGTGAAATACTGGCAAACGTCTTCTTTTCCGTCTGGAGTAACGCAAAAATGATCGCCAGCAGCGCAATCAGGGTAGCGAAGCCTGCGATTGCAAGAGCTTCGAGGGAATTCTTGAGGATGTACAACACCAGGTCCGGGTGGTCCATGATGGAGACTTCCCCCCACAGCCCAATGTCTGTGTAGTTGGAGAACACACGGAAGTATACGGGCTTGCCCTCATACCCCTCAGGCAGGAAGATTTCATGCCAAGGCCAGCCCTCAAAGCGGCCACGACCCTCGGCGTCGAACTCTCCATACTGGTAGATTTTCTCGCCGTCGACCCAGACCTGCACGATCAGATCGACACTGAAGATATAAAGAACGGGCTCCTGCCACTCCCCTGCGGGCAAAGTCACCCTGAACCAGACGTTTTCACGACCTTCGCGGCCAGGAGGGTTGGACGGGAAGCCAATGCTGGTCCACTTTTCCGGCGCATCCTGCAACACCCACTGGGGAACACCTTCGGAGGTAAACGGAGAGTCGCCCCAGCGGTATTCCCAACCCTGAGTTACCGGCTGCGATGCACCGTTGGCCAACGCGGGCATAAGGAAAACCAGGAGCAGCACACTTGAGAGGCGCAGCAGGCTTATCAATGACATCAGGAAAGCCATGGCGGCGGCCCCGAAAATAGACGGCAATAGCCAGGGCAGGGTCACGGTAAACCATGCCAGCAGGGGCGTGGCGCCCAGGTTCAGGGCGGCTTCTTCCAGCTGGGGATCAAACTTGCGCAGGCGGGCCGCGATCACCAGAGTGCTCAGAGTCGCGATGAAGGTCACCTGCCCCATCACCACCAGAGTCATTCCGGGCCGGAACAGATCCAGCTCGATTCCCCAGGCTGCCGACATATCATTGGCCATGCCGCTGTAGAACACCAGTATGGACACCCCCAGAATGACACCGGGAATCACCAATGGCAGCAGCATGAGCAGGTACAGGAATTCCTTGCCCCGGAACTGCACCCGTTCAAACAACACGGCATTAACACACCCCAGGGCAACGCTCACCAGAGTCACCCAGAAAGCAATTTTGGCACTGACCCAGAGCGCCGTAAGCAGCCCATCGTCGTGGAATAGTCCGGTACGGCCCTCACTGCCATCTGCGAAATACCAGTCCAGGGTGAAGCCTTTCCATGGCAGTGACGGGAAAGGCGCGTCGTTGAAAGCAAACACGGCCGTGACCAGCAGCGGCAAGGCCAGGTAAACGAAAAATGCCACCAGGTAGGCCAGATAGAGGCTGTCGAACAGACGGGACCGGGGTACGGAACGGATCATGGCTTCACCCTCACCTTCACCCCATCACCTTGCGCAACGACTGACCAGAGATTTTCAGCCCGAGCCAGACGATGACCGACGACANTACCAGCAGCAGAACACCGAGTGCCGCGCCCTGCTCCCAGTTAAAACGGGTAATGAACTGGGTGAAGATCTGCTCGGTAAACCAGGCACTGTCCTTCCCGCCCATGAGCACCGGCGTCAGATAGCTGCCAAGAGTGAGCATGAACACCACGATGCATCCGGAAACGATACCGGGCATGGCCCAGGGCACCACGATTTCGCGCAACACGGTGCCGTGACCGCCACCCAGGTCGTAACCGGCTTCCACCAGGTTTTCATCCATGCCATCAAGGGTTGTCACCAATGGGACAACCATGAACAGAAGGCCGTTGTAGACAAGCCCGATGATGACCGCCACATCGTTGTAGAGCATCTCCACCGGGCCATCCGCCCAGCCCAGCGCCTGAAGCCAGGAACTGAACAGCCCACTTTCGCGCAGCAGAATCATCCAACCGTAAGTACGTACCAACTCACTCGCCCAGAACGGGATCAGGCAGGCCAGAAACAGGAAGCCCTTGGAGCGGCCCCGGGCTAGTCGTGCAATATACCAGGCAATGGGGAAAGCGATGATCAGCGTCAGAAAGGTCGTGAACAGCGACATCACCCCGGTGCGTACAAAGGTCCGCCAGTAATAGGATTCGGTAAAGAAGTTCTGATACTGCTCAAAACCCCAGGCAAGGGTGTCCCAGCTTTCCCGGACCAGGAAAGATACCCGTAGCATCTGCAGGTGGGGCAGCAGCACCAGTAAAACAATCCAGAGCAGGAACGGGGTAAGCAATAACCAGAGCGATAGGCGACTGACTGAGGACCTCACAGGCTGTCGGCTCCGAAGACCCTTGCCAATGATGGGTTCCAGGCCAGCCGGATGGAACTATCGACAGACAGTCTTGGTGCCGAGCCATCCTGAGGCAGGCGGGCATAAACCGGTTGCCCGCAGGTCTCAGCCTCGACCCGACTGTTGGCGCCATCGAACAGTGTGGTTCGCACTTTCGCCTGCATCGACGAGAATCCGGAACTGAGCGCATCCCCGGAGAGAACCAGAGATTCAGGCCGGATATACAGTTCAGCCCGGTGGCCAGCCTGAAGGTCGTCCGATGCCACTCTGCCCTGAACCAGTACACCATCATCCAGACGGAGTTCGGCCAGGTTGTCGCGAACCGAGACAAGCTCTCCCGACAGACGGTTATTATCGCCGACGAACCCGGCTACGAACGGTGTCGCCGGCTCCCGATAAAGCTCCTCCGGTGGCGCTACCTGATCGAACCGACCGTCCCGCATGACGGCTACCTGGTCCGACATCACCATGGCTTCCGACTGGTCGTGGGTGATGTACACGAAGGTGGTTCCGAACTGTTTCTGGAGGTGTTTAAGCTCCACCTTCATCTGCTCACGGAGTTTCAGGTCGAGCGCGCCGAGGGGTTCGTCCAGCAGCAGGAGCGTGGGCTCCAGTACCAGGCAGCGCGCCAGGGCCACCCGCTGTCGCTGTCCGCCGGAAAGCTCCTGGGGGTTGCGGTGCTCAAGATCTGGCAGGCCGACCTGCTCCAGCACCCGGGCAATGCGCTTTCGCCGCTCTGCCAGAGGCATTTTCCGGCGCTTCAGCCCATAGGCGATGTTGTCACCGACCGTCATGGTGGGAAACAGGGCCAGATGCTGGAACACCATGTTCACCGGTCGACGATTGGGGGGCACATCGTTCATACGCTGGCCACGGATGTGGATGTCTCCCTGATCGGGTTTATCGAACCCGGCGAGGAGTCGCAACAACGTGGTCTTGCCGCAACCGGAGGGTCCCAGAATCGAGAAAAACGTGCCCGCAGGCACGTCCAGGGACACATGATCCACCGCGGCATTGCTGCCGAACCGGCGGACCAGTCCCTCACAGAACAGGTCCGAATCCATTCCCATGGGAATCAGTTCGCGGCCTGGACGCGATCCAGCACCTGACCTTCCATGGTTTCCAGCCCTGGCGGAACCGGCGGATACCACTTGATATTTTTGATGGCGGCGTCATCAAAGCTTTCGCGGTATGCGTCCCGGAGATCGGCTTTGACAAACTCATCGGCACCTTTAGAGGCGGTGAAGTTGCCCGATGCATTGGTGATACGGGCCGCAATCTCCGGCTGCATCACAAAATTGATCCACTTGTAGGCGGCTTCTTCGTTCTCGCTGCGACGTGGAATCGCAAAGGTATCAATCCAGCCCAGGGCACCGGATTCGGGGGCCACAAACCGAATGTCCGGGTTTTCAGCGTTGAGCTTCCAGCCGCCGGCATCCCAGGCCATGGCCGCTTTCACTTCACCGGTGCGCAGCAGGGCCAGCAGTTGGTCGCCGCCGGTCCAGTAGGTTTTCACATTGCTCTTGCAGTCAATCAGCTTGTCCTCAACCTTTGTCATGATGGTCTCGTACTCGTCGCGATTGTCATAGGCCGCAAACGGGTCCATCCCCATGGCAAAGGCAAAACCGATCAGGGTCGGCCGTTTCAGCCGGTAGCTGACCTGGCCCTCGACACCGGAATCACACAGGTCGGTGTAATCGCTCACGATATCCGCAACCGAACTGTGCACGATCAGACCACTTGTTCCCCACACCGAAGGCACACCATAAAACTTGCCATCTAGCTCCGTGGACTCCTGGGTCGCCTTGACCATGGACGGCTGCAACTGGTCCGTGTTTACGCGGCTGAAATCGATGGGTTTATAGATATTGAACTGACGCTGAACGCCGACAACGCGGTCCTGGCTGGGCTGGGCCAGATCAAAACCCGCCCCGCCCGTGGCGCGGAGCTTGGAAATCATGTCTTCATTGTTGGAGAGGGTCACCTGTACATCAATGCCGGTCTCTTCTTCAAACTGAGCGACCACATCATCCGGAGCGTAGCCACCCCAGGTAATCAGGCGCAGCTCTTCGGCCAGCGTAGTGCCGGAAAAGCTGGCGGTGGCAAGGGCTGCAGACAGCAAAAAAGCACGGTTCCGTGTCGAACGAGAGGGCATGATCATAACGTGTCCTTACTGATGGCAATTCCAGAAGCTTGCTAACCATTTGTTATCAGGAAGTTATAGACCATGTATTGCAGTTTTGTGAAACCCGATACAAAAAACGGAGGCCGTAGCCTCCGTTTTCTATAGTGCCATGAAGTATCGACGCGCTTAACGCCCAGACTTCAGCATTTCCCAGTACTTGGCATACACCTGCAGGGCATCGTCGCCGATATCGGTCTGGAACTCGGCATTGATCATGTCGGTGGCGTTCGGATAGCTCGCACGGTTATTTGCAACCTCGTCCGGCAACAGATCCCGCGCCGCCAGGTTTGGTGTAGCGTAACCGATTTCCTCACTGATCAGCGCAGAGATTTCAGGTTGCAGCACGAAACTGATGAACTGGTGGGCGGCTTCCGGATTCTTGGCGTTCTTCGGAATCACGAAGCTGTCCAGCCAGGCGATAATACCTTCTTCCGGATACACGTACTCCAGCGACTCCATGGTGTCCTTGCCCATCACGGCCTCGCCGTTCCAGATCATGCCGACATCGGTCTCACCTTCCAGGTAGGGCATGCGAGGCGCGTCTGAGTTGAACGTGCGAACCGAAGGCATCAGCTCGGCGAGTTTTTCATAAGCCGCCTCGATTTCGTCCGGATTGGTGCTGTTGCCGGAATAGCCCAGTACCCGCAGGCCAACGTGGAAAACTTCCCGCATGTCGTTGGTGAGCATCACCCGGCCATCGAAACGATCTTCCCAGAGGTCTTCCCAGGCGGTAACAGGCTCACCTTCAATATCTGCAGTATCCACGGCCAGCCCCGTAGTGCCCCACAGATAAGGCACAGAGAATTGGTTCTCCGGGTCGATATCCAGGTTTACCAGCTCCGGATCCAGGTTATCGAAGCCCTCAATCTTGCTGCGATCAATCGGCAGCAGCAGGTCTTCCTGGCGCATCTTGCTGACGTAATAGGTCGACGGCACCGCAAGATCATAAGCCGCACTGTCATCCAGCAGTTTCAAACGGGCATACATGGCCTCGTTACTGTCGTAGGTGGTGTAGACCACTTGGATTCCGGTTTCCTCGGTGAAACGGTCGAGGACTTCCTGAGGCATGTATTCGGACCAGTTATAGAGGTTGAGAACCCGGGGATCCTCGGAACTGCACCCCGTCAATCCCACTGCCAGCAAGCCGGCCAGTGCCAGTTTCTTCATCGTTTGCTCCTTACCAGAATCCATTGAGACAACATCAGCATAACCAGTGAAAACACCAGCAACAGTGTGCCCAGGGCATTCACCTCGGGTTTCAGGCCCACACGCACCATGGAATAGATGCGCAGGGGCAGAATTTCATAGCTCGGGCCACTGACAAACGTACTGACCACCACATCATCGAGAGACAGTGTAAACCCTAGCAGCCAGCCTGCCAGTAACGCCGGCATGATCACCGGGATCAGCACGGTGCGGGTCATCGTAAAATCAGAAGCGCCCAGATCCCGGGCGGCCTCGGGCAGGCTCTCGTCGAAACCACTCAACCGGGCCATGACCGTGATCACCACAAACGGGAGGCAGAAGGTGACGTGAGCCAGTAGCAGCGATACATAGCCGAGCTGCAATCCCACCAACAGGAACAGGGCCAGCAACGAAATAGCCAGGACAATCTCCGGCGACATCATCACCACAAACAGCATGCCGTTGAGCAGCTTCTTGCCCCGGAACCGGTACCGGTGCAGGGCCAGGGCCGTCAGGGCACCGATAACCGTGGACACCGTGGCGGCAGACAGCGCCAGCCAGAGGGAATTCCACATGGCATTGACCATGGCCCGGTTATTGAAAAGCGCCTCGTACCAGCGCAGGCTGAGCCCGCCCCAGGCATAACCGGTTCGGGATTCATTGAACGAGAACACCACCAGCACCACGATGGGCACATAGAGAAGGATGTAGACCAGAGTCAGATAGGTTCGGGGCAGCCACCGTGTCATCAGGCACCCTCCTCGCCAATTCGCCGCTTACTCAGGCGATGGGCGAACATGAGGAACGCCATGGTCACGGTAAGCACGATGCTGGCGGCAGCCCCGAAGGGCCAGTTACGGGCATCGAGAAACTGGTTCTTGATCACGTTGCCTACCAGCAGGTTTCTTGAACCGCCCAGAATATCCGGAACGAAGAACAGGCCCATGGCCGGCAGCAAGACCAGCATCACGCCGGCCAGCACTCCGGGCAATGTGAGCGGAACTATTACGTGCACAAAGGTGGAAAGCCGACCCGCGCCCAGATCATGAGAAGCCAGCAGCAGCTCCTGCTTCAGATCCTCAAACACCGAATACAGTGGCAGGATCATGAACGGCAACAGCAGATACACCAGGCCAATGATCACTGCGCCCTCGGTGTAAAGCAGCTGCAGCGGCTCATCGATAAGCCCGACCGACATCAAGGCGCTGTTCAGCAGCCCATTGGTGGCGAGGATCAGCTTCAGTGCGTAGGTGCGCACCAGAGAGTTGGTCCAGAACGGCACGATCAGAAGGAAGATCAGGACCAGCTGACGTTGCTTGCCCACTTTGGACAGGGCCCAGGCAAACGGATAGCCAATCAGCAAACACACCAGCGTGGTCATCGCCGCCATGTACAGGGAATGCAGGAAGACGTCCAGATACAGGGGATCAAACAGCTGGCGATAGGCATCCAGATTCAGGGGCAGAGACAGGAACGAGACCGGGTCACGGGTCATGACACTGG
Source organism: Marinobacter sp. (assembly GCA_002718255.1). Lineage (GTDB taxonomy): Bacteria > Pseudomonadota > Gammaproteobacteria > Pseudomonadales > Oleiphilaceae > Marinobacter. Next base: position 75,878 of record PBED01000002.1, read on the forward strand.
CGCCTACCACCAGCAGATTCGGCGCCAGTACCAGGAACAGGAGCCAGCCCCAGACCAGAATCAGGACAGCGTTTTTGAACGGCTGCTGCATAATGCTATGCATCGGCCGGCAGTTCCTCTTCGCTCCTCTGGCTGGCTTCTTCTGGAAGCAGCCATTCCCAACCATCAACCCAGCTGACTTTTACGGGCTCTCCAAGCCGGTAATCAAACGCCGGGTCATCTTCATCAAAGAATTCACTGGCCAGAACTTCGGTGCCATCGGCGAGATGGATGACCGAATCCAGCGTGCTGCCCTTGTAATTGCGCTCGACAATCTTGCCTGCGACGCCGTTCTCGTCGTCAGGGTCGAGAACCCGGATATCTTCCGGTCGAAGCAAAACGTGCAGGCGCTGGCTTTCGCGAACCGGGAAATCCGGACGGCGCAGGGTTCGTTTGAGGCCGAAGACATCCACGGTAATGGAACCGTTCTGAACCGACTCAACGGTGCCCGGAAAAAAGTTCGTCTCACCCACAAACCGCGCGGTGAAGAGATTCGCCGGTCGCTCATAGACTTCCCGGGGCGTTCCCAATTGCTGAACGAGGCCATCCTTGAGCACCACCACCCGATCCGACATCGACAGCGCCTCTTCCTGATCGTGGGTCACAAAGACAAAGGTGATGCCGAGCTCCCGCTGCAGGCGCTTCAGCTCCACCTGCATGGTGCGACGCAGTTTGTAATCGAGGGCCGAAAGGGGTTCATCCAGCAGCAGCAGGCGTGGGCGTTTGACCACCGCGCGGGCAATGGCGACCCTCTGCTGCTGTCCGCCGGACAACTGATGGGGCTTGCGCCGGGCAAAATCCTGCAACTGCACCATGGCCAGGGCTTCATCGACACGCTGGCGAATCTCGTCCTTGGGACGTTTTTCCATCTTCAGGCCGTAGGCCACGTTGTCGAACACTGACATGTGGGGGAACAGCGCGTAGTGCTGGAAAACGGTATTCAGCGGCCGGTTTTCCGGGGCGGTGTGAGTGAGATTTTCTCCCGCCAGGGTAATGGTGCCCTCGTCAGGATGCTCAAAGCCCGCCATCAGGCGCAGCAGCGTAGTCTTACCGCAGCCGGAAGGCCCCAACAGGGTAATGAACTCGCCGTCGTAGATCTCAAGATCCAGACCGTCGAGCACCGTTTTGCCACCGAATTGCTTGGAAAGATTGCTCAGGGATAGCAGTGTCTGTTTCATCGGCGCTGCCCAAAGAATGAGCGGCCTATTTTTCCAGAAACCGACGCAAACAAAAAGGGGCGCCGGGGTATTACAGCCCCGGCGCCCCTTTGACTGACAAAGCCCTCAAGCCTTCGACGGGCTCTCAGGTATTGTCAGGCTTCAGTCTTCAGCCACACTGTTCAGATAGGCCTTGTCGGAAATGTTGGTCCACTGACGAACCTGCTTGAGGTAGTCACGCTGTGAATCGATAATTTCTTTCGCAAGCGGATCCTTCTCAGCGGCTTCGGCCAGCAAACGGTTAGTGGTGCTGCGCAGGGCATCAATGACTTCCGGCGGGAATACCTTGTGAGTTACATCCGGGTAGTCTTCTTTCATGCGATCCCAGGCCACGCCACTCTGGTGGGTGCTCTGGATGTACATGTCATAGGCAGCGGTGCGCATGGCAACCCGCAGGATCTCCTGAAGATCCTTTGGCAGCTCTTCCCAGGTCTTCTTGTTGATCAGGAACTGAACTTCCGCGCCCGGCTCCTGCCAGCCCGAATAGTAGTACTTGGCGATCTGGTGGAAACCCATCTGGAAATCCAGGGCAGGACCGACCCATTCAACGGCATCCACGGTGCCACGCTCGAGTGCGGTGTACAGCTCACCCGGCGGCAGGTTGGTCACGGCAACGCCCAGTTCAGACATAACCTCGCCAGCGAACCCCGGGGTGCGCATCTTCAGGCCCTGAAGATCCTCAAGTGAATTGATCTCCTCGCGGAACCAGCCACCCATCTGGTTACCGGTATTACCACCCGGGAAGGACAGCATGCCATAGGGTTCATACACCTTCTGCATCAGCTCCATGCCCTCACCGTGGTAGAACCAGGCGTACATCTCGGGCGCGATCAGCCCGAACGGAATGGTGGTGAAGTACATAGCGTTCGGGATTGAGCCCTTGTAGTAATAGGACGCGGTATGGCCCATGTCGTACTGGCCGTTGCGAACGAGATCGAAGATTCCGAAGGGGGCCTTGTGCTTGTTGGATGGATCTATGCGAATCAGCAGACGGCCATCCGACATGGTCTCTGCCATGTCCGCCATATGCTGAACAGTCTCCCCCAGTACCGGAGAGTTTGGCCCCCAGGTTTGCGCAAGGCGCAGGGTATAGCTTTCCTCGGCGGAGCTGGCACTGCTCGCGAAGAGCACCACCGACGCCAATATTGCTTTTAGCGAGCGGGTCATTGTTGTGGAACCTCTATTTCGTTGTTATGCGATGGCTTTTGTTAACCCTCGAATCTTATCCCGAGAGATCCAAGAAGACCAAATAGTGGCGAATGATCACTTCTTTTCATAAGCTCAAGATCAGACGGTTACCAAACTCAGAGAAACGGTGTAACGCCAATGCAGGAAAAGGATCTTTCGCAGCAGCGCGCGCGGTTGCAGGCCCTCCGTGAGAACTACGTCGCCAGGATGCCCGAAACGTTCGAGCGCCTGGAACATCTTATCGGGAGTATTCCTGCCCAAGACCTGCCCTCCGAGTCGGGCGACCTGAACTCGACTTTGACACTGTTAGTCCACGAGGTACATAAACTCGCCGGGTCCTCAGGCTCTCTTGGGCTTCATTGTGTGTCTGAAGCTGCAAGGCAACTTATGTCGCTTGCGGAGCTTTGGCACACCCACCCTCAGGACCCGATAACAAAAAAAGACCTGATGGCAAAACTGATCGCCACAATGCGCGAGTGCGATACCGAATCAACAATTACGGAGAAAAAAGAACCAACGCGAAAAGGGTCTCGCAAAATTCACATAGTGGACGACGACGAGCTCCTTGCCCAAGAAATGCTTACCTGGCTTCTGGAGGCAGGCTTTGACGCCGAGGCATTCTTCTCTTCCTCGGTCTATCTGGACATATTCGAAACCCTGTCGCGACCGGACATGATTATCATGGACGTTACTTTCGGCGAGGACACGGCAGCAGGACCAGACACCGTAAGGCAGCTCCGCAACAGGCTCGGCCGTATGCCCGCGGTTATCTTTCTCTCAGTCCACGACGAAATGCCTGCCAGACTGGCCGCGCTGAGAGCGGGCGCTTCCCGCTACCTTGTAAAACCGATCAGCAAAACTCGATTGATGGACATTGCGCACGAATTTGCCGAGCGTAAACATACGCCCAAATACCGCGTTCTCATGGTGGATGATGATCAAACGGTCCTGCAGGCAGCAAAAATCCAGCTGGAGCAGATCGGCCTTGAAGTGCATGCTACCGACGAGCCTTTGCAAGCACTGAGAACTGCTCGCCAGATAAATCCGGATGTCATTCTTCTCGATATCATGATGCCTGAAGTCTCAGGAACCGAGCTCGCCGCTATTCTCAGAGAGGACCGGCAGTTTGACGCTACACCGATCGTGTTTCTGACCTCTCAAACCCATCAGGATGAGAAAACTCTGAGTGTGGCACTTGGTGGTGACGACTATATATTGAAGCCTTTTGATGCCGATTACCTGACCGCTACCATATTCTCCAGAGCCAAGCGCTCTCGCCGACTGCGTCAGCTGATCAGCGAGAGCGCCCCTGGTTGATCAGACTTTGAACTGCCCGACCAGCTCCCGTAGGCTCTCACCAAGCCGCGCCAGTTCATGACTGGCCTCGTTGGTTTGGGTTACGCCGGTATCGCTACGCTGGGCAGCGTCGACAATGCGGACCACGTTCTGATTGACCTCTTCAGCCACCTGGCTTTGTTGCTCTGAGGCGGTTGCGATCTGGGTTACCTGATCATGAATCTTGCCAATCGAGGTCTCGATGGTTCGCAGCGCGCTGGTTGCATGATTGATCCTTTCGACCGTTTCCGTTGAACGGTTGCGTGATTTGTTCATCCGCTCCACCGATGCCTTGGATTCAGTCACAAAGCCGTCAATCATGGTACGAATCTGATCAGCGGACTCGGCGCTGCGTTTTGCAAGCTGGCGTACTTCATCAGCAACCACCGAGAAGCCTCGGCCATGCTCACCAGCCCGTGCAGCTTCGATGGCCGCATTGAGAGCCAGCAGGTTGGTCTGTTCGGTCACCGCGTGGATGACGTCCAGTACCTGCTGGATCTCATCGGATTTTTCCGCAAGGGCGTTGATACTGCGGGCCGTGTCCTCGATCTCCTCGGACAGCTTGTTCACCGCGCCCTGGGCACTGCTAATGGTTTCACCACCCTCACGGGCCATGCGGTCGGCGTCCGAGGCCGAGCTCTCAACCTCATTGGCATTGCCGGAAATCTGCTGGATGGTCGCGGCCATTTCATTGATCGCAGAGGCAATCTGGTCAGTCTCGGAGCCCTGTTCCTGAACCGAGGCCCGGGTTTCATTCGCGACCCGGCTGAGCTCTTCCGCCGCGGACGCCACCTGATCCGTGGTGGCGCCAACTTCTCGCATGGTGTCCTGAATCTTCACAACAAAGGCATTGAAACGACGACCGAGCTCGGCCAGCTCGTCGGTACCCTCATCCGGCAACCGCTGGCGGAGATCGCCCTCACCATCAGCAATTTCCTGCATCATGTTGCTGACGTTCTTCAGCGGCCGGGTCACGCTACGGCCAACGAATACGCCGATCACCAAAGCAATTACGACAACCACAACCGTCACCAGAAGGATAAAGCCCAAGGCCTCCGCCATACCCGCTTCAATGTCCTCGCGAGCAGCAGCGACCTGCCGGTCAATATCGGTAATGTAGACACCAGCACCGATCATCCAGTCCCAGTCCGGGATAATGGTGGAATAGGACATCTTGGGTTCTTCATTGCCGGAGGCAGGGTTCATCCAGTCATAGCCGTAGAAGCCCTCACCGCGGGCAGCGGCGAACAGATCGGCCACCAACCCCCTGACAACCGGATTCTTGGTCGGTCCTTCTTTGGAAGGGTCCGGGGCATAGGCCAGGTTGTATACATCCCTGGTATAGGCGAACACGTAGTTCGTCTCATCAAAACGGATCGAGCGCAGGCGCGCCGCTGCCGCCTCCTTCGCTTCCGCCTCCGTCATCGATGGGTCATTCTTGGCCTCCAGAACCACGGCCTCTGCGGCATCAATGAGATTCTGTAAACCAGCCTTCCGTGCTTCGAGGAGGCTGTTCTCAAGACGCTTGAGCTCATCTTCACCATTGGCCTGAATCTGACTGGCGGTGATCCACGCCAATGTTGCCGCCGTGACGAGTACCGGCACAAGTACTGCCACCAGCAAGCGCGAGCGTATTTTCACTTTACTCAAGACATTCATTTTTCCGAACTCTCCAGGGAATTTCCGTTGGTGAGGATTATCCACGGACCACTTGGCGTGATCTGTTCCAGTTTGTTAAGACAGGTTTCAGCAGGCGCACTGATTCGCCGAGCCGCCTGCCATCGGACAAACCTTCCACCATTATTTTCAGCTAGGTACAGTAACGGCAGTAACCCGATTGTCTTGAGCGGGAATCAGACTAAAGGACCACTACGAAGGTAGGCCAATGAAGCACCTGTTTCTGGTACGCCACGCCAAGTCCAGCTGGGCCGATGAAACACTTTCTGACCGGGAACGCCCCCTCAGTGCACGGGGCGTCAGCCAACTGGCGCCGTTGGGAAATGCCCTGAAATCTGTCGGCGCGTTCGAAGGCGAGGTATACAGCAGCAGCGCCAGGCGGGCCGTCGCGACATTGCAAGGCATACTGCCCGACACAGTCGCAGCCGAGCGCTACCATACCCTGAGTGCGCTATATACCTTCGACTATCGGCGACTACTCGCATGGCTTGAAGAGCAGGCGGACGCTCCACAGATTACCCTGGTCGGCCACAACCCGGCGTTACTGGAACTGGCCCAGTCCCTACTGAAGCAGCCCCCAGAACAGCTACCCACCGCCAGCGTTATTCACATCCGGCTTTCGATCAAACACTGGCGCCAGATTGGTCGCGGCAAGGGCAAACTGGTGACTCTGATAACGCCAAAGGATTACAGCTACGCCCACTTCGAACGAAAGCTTAAAAAGAGAGCCAGAACCGCGGGGGACGATCCTGCAAGGGACATTCCCAAGGCCCTTCACCATCAACTTGATCGGCTAAGGCAACTGGAACGGGGCGTCGCCCTTGGCCTGGATGACGAATTTCTGCACCAGTACCGGATTGCGATTCGACGCAGCCGGGCCATCGCCGAATCGGTTCAGGACGTGACTGGTGACAAGTCGCTGGCCAAGGGGGTTAAAACCCTGAAGCGCCATGCAAGGGCAACGGGCCCACTGCGCGACTTTCACGTGTTTCTTCAGGACCTGCCGGAACTTTGCGCAGATGACGCGGAAATTCGGGCAGCCTTGCAGATCTGGTTCGAGCGCGAAGCCGCCAGCCATCATAAAAAGCTGGCAAAGCGACTGAAAAGCAAGCGCTACCAGGACAGCCTGGAACACTGGCGCAATCTGATTGATTCGCGAAAGTTTCAGAAATTGGCCGCAACACTCCGGCCGAAAGACATCCGAAGGGCCGTGGAACGTCGTATCAAGGAGTTCAATAAACGCACTGCCGAGCTGATGCATACTTCACCGGATGAAGATATCCATCGGCTGCGCAAGCAACTCAAACGAATCCGTTACCTGATGGAACTGGATGCAAAAACCTGGAAGCGCAACCTGAAAACGTTAAAGGAGCGGCAAGAGCTCTATGGCCGGTTCCAGGATCTGCACGTTCAGATTTTGCTTCTCGACCAGTTCCGCCAGGCGGCGCCAGAGGTACTGCCAGCCGCGCTCAATGGAATCGTGGAAACGCTGGGAAACCACAAAGCGAACGCCCGGAAACAGATTCTGACCCTTGGAGGACTCGATGGAGCCCCGTTATGACACCCTGTTTTACGACGGACAATGCCCACTTTGCGCCAAAGAGATCCGCACCCTGCGCAAACTCCAGCGTGGCAATCTGATCTTTGCAGACATCCATGAACAGCGCGACGGCAGCGCCAACCTGCCAAGTCACGAAGCTCTGCTCAGACGCCTGCACCTGATGACCTGGACCGGCGAATGGGTCATCGGCCTGCCCGCAAATGTTCGCGCCTGGTCCCACACGCCCTTTGGTTTTCTGTTCAAACCCCTGCTGTGGCCAGGTATCTTCCAGATTGCCTCGCGCATCTACGGGAAATGGGCAGACAAACGCTATGAGCGCAAATACGCCTGCGCCATCGGAGATAACGAAACCGCTTAATCATGCATGTACGGGGTGTCGCCTGGCGCCCCAAACCCTTATCCTGAGGTATAACCTTATTCCATCAGTATGAGGAGCTTACCCATGAAAACTGCCCACGATCTGGTTGAAGCCGCCAGGAAAGAGATTCAGGAAGTACCTCTTGATCAGGCGGAAGACGCCATCAAGAACGCTGACTTACTCCTCGATGTGCGTGATGCGGATGAGTACCGGGCCGGCCACATACCCGGCGCGGTCAATATTTCCCGTGGTTTGCTGGAGTTCAAGTTCACCAATGATCCGGCGTTCGAGAGCCGCAACATGAACATCGTCTGTTACTGCAAGACATCCGGGCGCGCCGCGCTGAGTGCCAAAGCCCTTAAAGAAATGGGCTACATGCACGTGCAGTCCATCGCCGGAGGATTCGATGCCTGGCAGGAAGCCAACAAACCGGTTGCCAAACCCGAACTGCCGTCCTTCGAGTAACGGGCGTTTACAGGCAGCAGGCCTTGTGCTTTCGGCCACTCCCGCAGGGGCAGGGTTCGTTGCGACCGGGCTTCAACTGGCCCTCGCTGGTATCACCTCGAAGGTAATACCAACGACCCTGCTCCCGGACAAAATCGGAGTTTTCTTCAAGAAACCCCCAGCCCTTGCCCAGACGACAGACCGCACGAAAAAGCACCGTACCACGATCGCCGGACTGGTTGGTTTCCAGGATCTGCAAAGAGGTCCAGTCTGGTGAGTCTTCCAGGCTGAGTGTCTCTGGCCGTGAGCTCTCGTGCCAGGTGGCCCGCAGATAATCGGGCAGCTTGAGAACGAAGGCCGCGTACCGGGATCGCATCAGCGCTTCCGGAGTAGACGCTGCTTCGCCATGATGGAGAGGCTGGCAGCATTCGCTGTAGGATTTACCGCTGCCGCAGGGGCAGTTTCGATTTTCAGTCTGTAGAATCATCGGGCTTCGATCGTTTCGGCTATGCTCGTAATCCGGCAGTGTATCAATATCAAACCGGCGTTGCTCCGGCCTACTCCCCTGACCTTTTTGGTGATTTCCTTTGACAGATGTGTCGCTGTTACAGATTCTTCTGGCCAACCTTGCCATTCTTGCCGGAGCTTGCCTGCAAGGCGTGGCCGGCTATGGCATTGGCACACTGGCCGCGCCATTGCTATTCCTGATAAGCCCTGTGTTAGTGCCCGGTCCCCTGATCCTGAATGCCACTCTGCTCACTGTATTCATGCTGATCCGCAATCGCGGCGCATTGCAGGTCAGGGAAGTGCGTTTTGCCATCGGTGGCGGCGTTGCCGGGGCAGTCCTGGCAGCACTGACGTTGCTGGTAATTTCGACCAAAGGCTTCGAACTGACCTTCGGCATTCTTATCCTTGCCGGCGTAGCGCTCAGTGTTGGCGGTCTCAAGCCGGCGCTNAACGCACGGAACAGCGTGCTGGCCGGAGCCGCTTCCACCTANATGGGCACGATTACCGCCGTGGGTGGACCGCCNATNGCGNTGATNTACCAGAATGAAAAGGGTCCGCTGGTCAGGGCCAACATGTCGGCCTTCTTCCTGGCTGCCAGCGTGCTGAGCCTGTCAGGCCTGCTCGCCTCCGGCTACCTGGGAACCCGAGAGCTTTTCCTGTTCGCAGTTACTTTCCCGGGAGTATTCCTGGGCTTCTGGCTGTCAGGCAAACTGGTTCACCGTATGCCCTTTGAGGGGCTTCGCCCGGTAATTCTAGGTATCGCTGCCATCGCCGGAATGGCGGCGCTGATTCGCGGGCTGATCTCACTCTAGGAATCGGACCAGAGGCGCACGCGGAATCGGTTTTTCTTCCACANNAAAGCCAGCCAGAGCGCGTGAGCATTGATCAGGAACGCCAGAATCCACTCGAATGCATCGTCCTTNCGGCTNTAGAACTCGGGCGCCACGCCATTCAGGATGACTGAGAGAATGCCTACCGCCAGAATAAGCTGGCAAAGATTCAGCAGCCTCATGCCCGTGTTCTTCCACAACGGATGGCTGCGCAATCCGGAACTGACCANCAGCTNACAGATGAACGTGAGCGAGAAATACAGAACCACGCCAATACGGCGGATCAGGTTGAAGCCGTCCCCGGCGTGTCCCAGAGCCAGGGTATAGGCGCCGAGCGAAACGCTGGCCACCAGGCCCAGCCAGGGGACCCAGGCCACACCGCTGGAATGAACGCCGAGCTGGCGCAGCCACCGACCGTTAAGCCACCAGAACAGAATGCCCAACAGAGCCGCCGGCAGCATGGTACCTTTGAAAATGAAGTAAGAGGTGCCGTGACGACCAGTCCGGCTGATGCTGGTGCAGCTGTCCCAGTAGGGATTGCATAGCTCCACATGCCCTTCCAGCACTGAAACTGNAAACGTGATATGGATGGTTAACANCGGGATAAGAGCCGCAGCNAGTGCAAGCCACCAGAGATGGAAAAAGCGGTGATCCGACATGACGGACGATTCCCGTTCAAGTATCGAAAAGCGAATGTCGACTGTGCTTCAGGCGCTTGACCCGCGCATGATAAGCGAACACTATTTGACCAGATTTTGCAATTCAGCCTCCGCTTTTATGTTCTTCTTCCGTCAAAATGGCAGCAGCGGGTGATAGGATCTAGTCATGAATAAAAGCCATCAGGAAATTGTCGAAACCCAATTAGACGTCGCCGAACTTGCGATCGGCATGCATGTGGTTCGGCTGGACCGCCCTTGGGAGGAGACCGATTTTCTGATTCAGGGCTTTGTGATCAAAGACCAGTCNGANATTGANGCGCTACGCGCNCAATGCGGNTTNGTTTTCATTGAGGGACGGGTTCAGAAAACGAATACCGTTCATGAGGGAACCAACCGCAATCAGAAACCATCAGGATTGCGCCGGCTTTTCAAGCGCAAATCAGCATCAGAACCGGCACCCCAAAAACCTTCCGTACCTCGTAAGCGAGTCACCTACATCAATAAGGTCGACGCTGGCACTGAGATGGCTACGGCCAGGATCCGATTCGAGGACGCGCAAGAGACCGCCAAAGCGATCATGTCAGGATTGCGGGTCGGTCGCNCCCTGGACATCAACAATGCGCGCAAAGTCGTCAAAGGATGCGTTGAAAGCGTGCTTAGAAACGAGAACGCACTGATGCTACTTACCAAGATCAAGCATCAGGACGCGTATACGGCCGAGCACTGCATCAACGTCTCGATTCTTTGCGCAGCGTTTGGAAAACATCTCGGTTTGTTACAGGGCGAAATCGAGACCCTTGCGCTCTGCGGTCTGTTGCACGATGTTGGCAAAACAAAAATCCCGGACGAAATCCTGAACAAACCGGGCGCTCTGACTCCGAAAGAGTTTGANNTGATGAGGCACCACACNACTCACGGCAGAACGATTCTCATGGGCACCAGCCATTCGCTCAACACCGCGGTCGATGTTGCGTTCAGTCATCATGAAAGNATGGATGGCTCAGGNTACCCCAGAGGCCTCGAAGCACATCAAATTCCCTACTTNGCNAAGATCGTGGGCCTTGTCGACACNTACGACGCCATTACCAGNGACCGTGTCTATGATAAAGGCAGGGCGTCCATGCAGGCGCTGGATATCATCCACAAACACCGGGGTACCCAGTTTGACGCNGAACTTGCGGATGAGTTTATCCAACTCATCGGCATCTACCCGCCGGGCTCCATCGTGGAAATGATCAACGGAGANGTNGGCATCGTTGTNGAGAGCNGGCCGGAGCANAAACTNAAGCCTTGCGTTNTGCTGGTCAGGGANTCTGACAAAAGCGTGATGACACCTTACCGAACGGTCGATCTGAAGGTCAGCTCGGAGGATGCCGCAGGCGAAATCTATCGAATCGCCCGCGAGGTTCCGGACGGTACCCACAACATCGTACTTCAGGNGTTTGTAGATCAGGGGCTGATCGTAACCAGACCAAGAGCGCCCGCCGAGCAGCCCTGAAACCCAACCAACCTCTCTCAGCCTGGCCGTTTTGTTACCGCCATGGTCAGCCGCGAAACACAGGTAGTTTTCCCCTCTTCGTTCTCCAGAAGGATTTCCCAGACCTGAGTCGCACTACCAATGTGAATAGGCCTGGCTGTGCCATACACCCAGCCCTTGGTAACCGGGCGGATGTGATTGGCGTTGATATCCAGTCCAACAGCGACAGTTTTCGGGTTTTTCAGGCAGCAATTGGCCGCCATACTGCCAAGGGTTTCCGCCAGCAGCACCGATGCGCCGCCATGCAGAATGCCAAAAGGCTGTACGGTGCGTTCATCAACAGGCATACGGCCTTTGACATAGTCGTCGCCAATTTCAAGGTACTCGATACCCATGTAGCTGACCGCGGTGTTTTCGCTGGATTTTGCCAGGTGTTCAAGGTTCGGGGTTCTGGTCCAGATTGCCATAGGGGACTGGTCTCGATGTTGTTTGAAACGGATTAGAAGCAAGGTACCAGTTTATACAGATAGGATGCGAACTACCAAGCCCTCCGCTTTCGATCACCGATTGCTTGCTCAATCAACTTCTCGAACTCCAGCGCTGGGAGCGGGCGGCTGAAATGGTAGCCCTGGAAACGGTTGCACCCCATGCCAACAAGGCGTTCCAGTTGCCCTTTGGTTTCCACACCTTCGGCCACTGCTGACAGTTTGAGCGCAGAGGCCAAGGCCAGGATGGTCTCTGCGATAGCCGCATCATTAGGATCATCCAGGATGTCTCGCACAAACCCCTGATCAATTTTCAACTCATCCAGAGATAGGCGCTTCAAGTAGCCGAGGGACGAGTAACCCGTGCCGAAATCATCGAGGGAGATCCGTATTCCCATGCTTCTCAGGGTTCGAAGTGTTTCCTCCACCAACTCGAGATCGTAGGCAAGAGCGCTTTCGGTGATTTCTACTTTCAGGTTTCTTGGGGAGGCACCGGTTTTTCTCAGCAGTGCCATCACCGTCGAGCAGAACGAAGGCAGGTGAAACTGCCTTGCACTCACGTTGATCGAGACCTGGAGCTGCGACAACGCACCGCCTCGCTTCTTCCAGCTGGCCACCCGGGAGAAAACATCCTCCAGCACCCAGTAGCCGACCGATTCAATGAGGCCGGTTTCCTCGGCCAGAGGAATGAACTCGGCGGGAGAAACCATACCGCGCCCCGGACAGTGCCAGCGAAGCAATGCCTCAGCACCAACAGGATCACCTTTTTCGTTAACCATGACCTGATAGTGGACTGCCAGCTGCTTCNTCCGTATCGCCATCCTGAGGTCCGACTCAAGAGCCAGCCGCTCAGATACTTTCTTCTGCATCATGGAGTCGTAGAAGCGGATGCAATTGCGGCCGTCCTCCTTGGCCCGAAACATGGCCATATCGGCCTGGCTCAGAAGCTCTTCAAGGGACGTTTCGTGATCGTAAAACAGTGTGATGCCGATGCTTGGAGTGCCCGTATATTCTATGCCGTTGAGATTATAGGGCTCGTTGAGGGCATCGCGGATTTTCTCGCAGACTTTCTCAACCTTGGCAGCAGCATCGGCCGGCTCGGCGGGAAATCCCTTCAGAATGAGAACAAACTCGTCCCCACCGAGCCGGGCAACGGTATCCCAGTCCCGGACCGTGTTTTTCAACCTCTCCCCCACCTGGACCAGAAGCTCATCGCCGGTCAGATGACCCGCGGAATCATTGATATTCTTGAAGTTGTCAAGATCAATAAATACCAGAGCACCATGATTATGATCCCGATTGCTCCCGGTTAACGCCTGCGCCAGGCGATCCCTGAGCAGGCGCCGGTTNGGCAGGCCGGTCAGTGGGTCGTAAAAGGCNAGCTTCTCGATNTCGGATTCCGATTGCTTNCGNTCCGTNACATCNAAAAAATAGCCGTGCCAGGTCATGCTGTCGTCNGCNAATCGGGCNGGCACCGACCTGGCTTCCACCCAGGCCATCGTGCCATCGCNNTTGNANGCTCGNAAGNNNGTTTCNAANGGNGTCATGCNCNGNCGAGANTCATNNACCTTTTCNAAAAAGGATGNCTTGTCTTCATCCTNGATCAGGTNNAGNANNGGCTGNGCATCNNNACNNAGCNGATCAGCCGNAANCCCGAANANATNTTCAACTTTNTCGCTGATGAAAGGAAANGTTACATGNCCGNCNGGATACATCCTGAACTGNAANATNACGCCCGGGAACTGGTCGGAATAACGATAAAGGCTATTCTCGAACCTNACGTTNCGNCNNGCCAGNATCTGTCNGTGNACAGATGCNCCNAAAACNTCNCCNACCTGAAGCACGAANTCTTCNGTTTCNNAATCCANCACTCGAGACTGNTNAAGANAATCGAAACCCAGGATGCCNCGGACCTGACCTTCNAGCNTCAAACCNACNAGNACNAGNCTNCGGATACNCTCCCGNTGGAANTCCANNTTCTCCTCTTCNGCNTCAGNNGGCAGNTCTTNGACTTCGGGGATGACAAGCANCGNNAGNGTTTGCAACTGNNCCATNAGCCAGGGAAAACGGGCCATCGGTACGTTCTGAACTGCATCTCTCTGGGGTATAACGCCACTTCTGCAGGCTTCATGCGTGATGGAAATGGTCTGGGTAGCTTCGTCGAACATGATCAAATAGGAGCGATCAGCATCAAGCCGATCTCCAAGCTCAGCGATGAAGCTATGGATGCTGCCATCAAGCTCGTCGACAGTGGATCTCGACAGGCCAAGAGATAGCCTGTAAACGAACTCACGTTGATCTTGGGTCACTGCCTTCACCATCGCCATGGACTCCTTCCCAGCAATTCTTCCTGTTTGTTTTCTACCTGCTCGGAGTGTCTCTCTCAAGTTACGACAGGCGCCACATTAAAGTTCACGCCCATCTGAAAGAGACCTCCACTTAACCTGCTCCTGTGTAAAGGTCTTTATACCGCCGGATTAACTCATCGACCCGGCCAGTATTCACAAGCTCGTATAGGCTCTCCGCAATACGCTCCCTTAGCTCAAAGGAGTTACAAGGAGAGGCTTTGGAAAAAGTAAAGAACAGGCCCTCACGACTCACCGGGGGCGACAGGGAAACGAATTGATCAGCAATGCCCAGATATTCGAGTTTTACCCCGCCCTGCAACACTTCATAGAGGACATAATCCACCCGGTCAACCAGCGCCATCTGGAAGGATTGCTCAATCGACCTGACTCCCTCAATGAGGAGATTTTCTTCTGCATACCGGTCNAAATTCTGGCCAAAACTGTTGTTGATCAGTGTGCTGCCCCGCTTACCCATCAGGTCTGGCCAGTGGCGATAGACAAACTCCCGGCCTTTGGGGACCCAGACAGCGGTCGGCAGGTGCGTTATTGGCGGCAGCAAATAGTCCATATAGCCAATGCGTTCCGAGGTAATGAACGCGCCCGCCACCATGTCGATATCGCCCTGGCGTGCCATGCGCTGGACCCGGGCCCAAGAGCCTATGTCCCTCACTTCCACATTCACGCCCAATGGCTCCGTAATTTCCTTGAGCAAAGCAGGCACCGCGCCAATCAGATAGCCCGGGCGCTGCTGGTCGCGCCAGAGCAGGGGCGGATACTCCGGATTCCCGCTCACGATGNGCGTATTGCAGGAAGGGTCTGGCAATGCGTGAACCGGGGCCAGAAACACGGAAGCCACTGCGAATACAAGCGACCTACCGACAACAGAAGTAAATGACTTATTCAACTCTGACAAGACCCTCTTTGTGCCAGCCCAGACGGCCAGTTTCAACAACCTGGCGACGAATTCCCGGCACCGGCCGGATCATGAAAAGATCGCCGTTTCGGCCCACCATGGCACGGGGTACACCAGTTGCTTTGGCTATGTCAGCATGCGTTTCCATGTGTTCAGCCTCACCATGNACCGGAATGGCAATGGCAGGCTTTACCCATTTATACATTANCTCCAGTTCTTCCTGCGCGGGATGACCTGAAGCATGAATTGGCAAATCAGCATCCTCGGCCGTGATTACCCTCACCCCCAACTCTTTCANTCTGGTCACCAGCGCCTCGATGGATTCCTCGTTGCCGGGGATGGCNCGAGCGCTGAAGATTACCGTGTCGCCCGCCTCCAGCTCAAAATCCGGATGGNTACCAGAGGCCAGTCTGCGCAGAGCCGTTCGCGGCTCGCCCTGACTGCCCGTGGCCACGGCCAGNACTTCGTCCCGCGGGAGATACCCCAGATGTNCCGGATTGATCAACTGGTCAGCCGAATNCCACAGCCCTGCAGCCCTGGCGGCGCCACTCATATTGATCAAAGANCGGCCCAATAAACCCATATAACGGCCGGTTTCCCTNGCGATTGAGGCCAGAGTATGTAATCGGGCGATATTACTGCCAAAACAGGTCACTACAACGCGGCCTTCGGCGGAGCGGGTCGCTCTGAGCAATCCTTCATGCAAGGCCGCCTCGGATACCGAGTGNCCCGAGACTGTGGCGTTGGTGGAGTCACACACCATGGCGTTCACGCCCTCGTTTGCCAGATCGGTGAAGGTTTTTGGCGAATAGCCNTGGCCTACCAGCGGCTGCTCATCCAGCTTCCAGTCACCGCTGTGGAAGATGTTACCNGCGGCGGTGCGAATCATCAGNGCGTTAGGGTCCGGGATGGAGTGAGTCAGCGCCAGCCACTGCACGCTGAATGGCCCGACCTGTTTGCTCTGGCCGGTCTCCACTTCGATGATCGGCACCCGGTGCAGCAGGTCGAACTCCGCGAGCTTGCGACGCAGAATTTCGGCCGTGAACCGGCTGGTGTATATCGGNCACTGCAGNAGCGGCCAGAGGTAGGGTACAGCTCCGACATGATCTTCGTGGGCGTGGGTAATTACCAGGCCCGCCANCCGNTCACGGCGGTCAGCNATGAACGCAGGATCCGCCATTTGAACNGGCGGCTCNCCACGATGATGCACCGTGCCATCAGCAGCAATGCGACCAGGCTTNGGAAAGGTAACACCACAATCCACCATCAACCAGGCACCATCGTGGCCATAGAGGTTGAGGTTCATACCAATTTCACCGGTTCCACCCANNGGNAGNAACCAGAGNTCAGACTGTTCGGGAATCATTCAGCAANTCGGTCCATGTACTTCAACACCAGGTCCTCGTGTATGCCTTCCAGTTCAATCAGTTTCAGCGCCGCCCGAATGTCATCGGCATACTTCAGCACGGGNGAGTTCTTCGCAACAGCNATGTANGAGCGCTCTCCNGGCACAAAGAACGGTGAAACCTTAACATCCAGCCCCAACTTTTCGACCGCGTACAAACCGACAAGCTCTGGGGCGATCACGACATCTACCCGGCCTTTCTGCATCATCAGCATCAGGTTTTCGTAACGGGGCGCAGGCTCCTTGAGAAGTTTGTCATCAGTATCAAACCGGGAGAAATACGACNCCCCTTCCAGAATACCAATGGCTCGTCCATACAGATCGGCGTAGCGCTCAATGCGNTTTTCTGCGTTAAGGTAAAAAAACAATCGCCGTTCCGGAGGAAATGCCGGCGCCACGAACTCCATGAGCTCGGTNCGTTCGGCGGTCTCCAGGGGNCCCAGCATGACATCCACCTCACCCTGCTGCACCATCCTCAAGACCCGCCGGAAAGGCGCCTCCCGATAATGCACTTTCCANCCCAACCGATCAGCNATTTCCTGGAAGATATCCACATATAGGCCCGTTGGCTCCCCACCCTCGATAATCCGGTAGGGGGGCGCATGATTGGCACCCACGGTTACNGTCAGCGCTTCCACGGTTTCCGTGCCCTGCTGGGCCGAAACAGGAANCACTAACGCCATCAGAACAGCGGTGGCGAACACTCGCATTCCAGTCATCCTTGCCTGTGAGGTTTTCAGATTCTTATGAGGTCTGGCCATCTGTCTCCAGTATAGACGGTTCAAGATCCGGGATCGTCGGATTTACGTACTGACGGTTGAATTCAGTCACTGATGGCACAACTTCATTATCACAGCAATCAAGAAGCGCCATTCATTCGTCAATGAAAAGGACGGACACCATGAAGATTCTGATGGTTCTTACATCCCATGACCAGATGGGCGACACCGGCCATAAGACCGGCTTCTGGCTCGAAGAGTTCACCGCGCCTTACTACGTTTTCCGGGATGCCGGCNCAGACATCACCATTGCNTCACCGAAGGGTGGCCANCCGCCAGTCGANCCCAACAGCGAGGCCGANGAAGCGCTGACCGAGACCACGCGTCGGTTCCAGCAGGATGCCCANGCCAAGGAATCCCTCGCCAGCACNAAAAAGCTGAGCGACGTGGACATGAACGAATACGACGCGATTTTCTATCCAGGTGGTCACGGCCCGCTCTGGGACCTGGTTAACGACGACAAGTCCATTGCCCTGATCAAGACAGCCTACGAGCAGGACAAGGTGATNGGTGCAGTTTGCCACGCACCAGCCGTGTTCAAAAACGTGGAAGTGAAACCGGGCCAGAACATCGTTGGCGGCCGGGAAGTAACNGGCTTCACCAACAGCGAGGAAGANGCGGTTGGCCTTAGCGGCGTNGTGCCTTTCCTGCTGGANGACATGCTGAAGGAAAACACCGCCACCTACACCCGCGGTGACGACTGGGCACCGCACATCGTGGTNGACGGCAAGCTGATTACCGGGCAAAACCCGGCCTCTTCCGAGGGGGCAGCGAAGGCCGTTGTGCAGGCTCTTCAAGAGGCCTGATCCGGCAGTAACTGCAGGATGAANCCAGGGCCAGATGAATTTCATCTGGCCTTCTTTTTTGCTTCCAGCCTACTCCCCTGCGTGACTGATCAACTCGCNCGGAGCGCCCCGCTCCAGCAATTGACGAATGTGATCCGGTATCGCCACCTTGCCCATCACCGAAGGCTGAATCAGCACATAGGTGACGTCCGCATCGGCGATANATCCGTCATCCCCATACCGGAAAAACTCCAGATGCAGGGTAAATGAGGTGTTTCCGATTCGCCCGGCGCGAATGCGGGNTTCCAGAACATCGTCAAACTTCGCCGGNGCCTTCCAGTTCACCGTCAGGCTCACNACCTGGATATCCAGGTCCTGATCCAGCAGGTGCTGATAATCGCCAAACAGGGTGCGAATGTATTCGTTGACAGCAATATCAACGAAATCCGCATAACGTGCGTTGAACACCACGCCCTGGGCATCGCATTCACCATAGCGAACCCGGAAGCGAAAACGGAANGGCANNTCANCAGCCATGACGCGCTCCGATTAAAGTTCAGTTACTGTCGCCAACAGCTTCTCATATCTGTGCTAACGTTTTGAGGAATATCTCAAAAAAGCTGGCCATCGCTATGAGCAACCCCAAGCACACCCTTTTCTGGATGACGCTGTTCCTCGGCGTGGTCGTCATCGTCGGCGCCCTGATCCACAAGCCCCTGATTTCGGCCTTTATGGCCAACTGGGTTTTCAATCTGCTGATTCTCGGGGTTCTGATCATCGGCATCGCCCTCACCTACAGGCAGGTGTTCGTGCTGTTTCCGGAACTGAAGTGGATCGCCCAGTTCAGAACCGGACACGCCGGCCTTTCGGTGGTTCAGGAGCCCAAGTTGCTGAAGCCGCTGGCAAGACAGCTCGGCGAGGACGCAACCAAGGACCGGTTCACACTATCTACCCTGTCTCTTCGAACCGTGCTCGATGGCATTCATTCCAGGATGGATGAGCAGCGGGAAATCACCCGCTATTTCATCAGCCTGCTGGTGTTCCTGGGGCTGCTCGGCACCTTCTGGGGCCTGCTGGGCACCATCAACTCCGTCGGCCAGGTGATTACCGGCCTGGACATGAGCCAGGAAGACTTCGGAAAGGTGTTTGCGGAGCTTCAGGAAGGCCTGCTTACGCCCCTTGAGGGCATGGGTACTGCGTTCAGCTCCTCCCTGCTGGGCCTTGGCGGCTCGCTGATCCTGGGTTTCCTCGACATCCAGGCCGGCCATGCCCAGAACCGCTTTTATGACGGCCTCGAGGAGTGGCTGACTGGTGTGACCAACCTCGTGGACCGGATAGACGACGAGAAAGACCTGTCATGATCGGTTCCAGGCGCCGAAGCCGAAGCACTACCAACGTCTGGCCGGGATATGTGGATGCCCTGTCGGCCTTGTTGATGCTGGTCATATTCATGCTGCTGGTCTACGTGGTCAGCCAGCTCTACCTGTCCCAGACACTCTCTGACCGGGATACCCAGCTCGCCCGACTCAATGCCCAGTTGAACGAGCTCTCGGAATTGCTCGGCCTGGAAGAAAACAGAAGCGAGGCACTGGAAAATCAGTTAACCAGCCTTCAGGAGCGGAACAACAGTCTGGTCGGTCAGCTGGAATCCACCCGTGAACAACTGATGCGGCAAACCGCCATGGCCGATGCGCAATCGGAGCGGCTGGCCAGCATGGAAGAGTCGATTGACGAGAAAGACGATATATCGGCCAGCCAGCAGGCGATGATCCTGAGGCTGTCGAATCAGATAGCCTCCTTGCGAGAGCAACTCAGGCAGATTGCCTCGGCGCTGGAGCTCCAGGAACAGATGACCGCCGACAAGGAGCAGGAACTGGAACAGGTCAGCAGACGGCTGAACACCCTACTGGCCGAGCGCGTCAACCAACTCGAACAGTATCAGTCCGAGTTCTTTGCCCGGCTGCGGGATATTCTGGCCGGCAACGAAAATGTCCGGATCGTCGGCGACCGTTTCTTGCTGCCTTCCGAACTGTTGTTCGCTTCCGCCTCGGCGGAACTGGGCGAGGAAGGCCGGCAGGAGCTCGACAAGCTAGCCAAACTACTGCTGGATGTTTCCGCCAAGATTCCCGAGGACGTAGACTGGATCCTGAGGATTGATGGTCATACCGATGTCATACCTATCAATACCCCGAGATTCCCCTCGAACTGGGAGCTGTCCACCGCCCGTGCCGTGGCAGTCGTGCGCTACCTTGCAGCGCAGGGTGTACCGGAACGGCGCATGGCGGCGGCCGGATTTGGCGAGTTCTTCCCGGTGGCGGAAGGCACCTCTCCGGAGGCGTTGCAGAGAAACCGGAGGATTGAGCTGAAGCTTACGGATCGTTGATCGGGCGCAGCATAGTACTGCGCCTGATCAGTCGGCGATCAGAAATGAATAACCGTCCGGATGCTCTTACCCTCATGCATCAAATCAAACGCCTTGTTGATGTCTTCCAACGGCATTTCATGGGTAATGAACACATCCAGTGGGATCTCACCCTTTTCGGCTTTTTCCACATAGCCCGGCAGCTCGGTACGACCTTTCACACCGCCAAAGGCTGAACCACGCCAGACCCGGCCCGTAACCAACTGGAACGGACGGGTGCTGATTTCCTCGCCGGCACCGGCAACACCGATGATAGTGGATTCACCCCAGCCTTTGTGGCAGGCCTCAAGCGCTGCGCGCATCAGTTTCACATTGCCTACGCATTCGAAGGTGTAGTCGGCGCCGCCGTCGGTCATGTCGACAATCACTTCCTGAATCGGCTTGTCGTAGTCGTTGGGATTAACCACATCGGTGGCACCCAGCTGTTTGGCGATGTCGAATTTGCCCGGATTGATGTCGACGCCGATAATCCGGCCCGCCTTGGCCATCTTGGCTCCGATGATCGCCGCCAGGCCGATGCCACCCAGGCCGAAGATGGCCACAGTGGCGCCTTCCTCAACCTTGGCAGTGTTCAGTACCGCGCCGATGCCGGTGGTGACGCCGCAGCCAAGCAGGCATACCTTGTCCAGGGGCGCTTCCTTGGGAATCTTGGCCAGGGAGATTTCCGGCAGTACCGTGTATTCGGAAAACGTGGAGCAGCCCATGTAATGATAGAGTGGCTGACCGTTGTAGGAGAAACGGGAGGTACCGTCGGGCATCACGCCCTTGCCCTGGGTCGCACGCACGGCACCACACAGATTGGTCTTGCCAGAGGTGCAGAACTTGCACTCGCCGCATTCGGCCGTGTAGAGCGGAATCACGTGGTCACCCACTTCCAGGTTTTTGACGCCGGGTCCGACCGCCTCGACAACACCGCCACCTTCGTGGCCCAGAATGGTCGGGAACAGGCCTTCAGGGTCAGCACCAGACAGGGTGTAGGCGTCGGTATGACAAACACCGGTGGCAACGATGCGCACCAGAACCTCGCCCTCCTGGGGCGGCGCCACATCGACTTCGACAATTTCTAGCGGCTTGTTGGCCTCAAAAGCCACCGCTGCACGGGATTTAATCACTGTCGGACTCCTGTTGAATTCGGATCTGTGTTTTGGATTTCACGCCACGATGTGCCGGCTGTTCGTTCATTCTAGACGAAGTGCGCAACCAGATGGGCGGCGAAATCTTTTTCGGAACTGGCTCGTATCTTCTCACAGCTGACAGATACCGAGAGAGGAGCTCTTACGTTGCGCACGCTTTACTGGTTTACGCGGGATCTTCGCCTGCACGACAACGCTTCGTTGCTGGCGGCCTCGAAGTCCGACATGCTGCTCTGCCTCTATGTGGTCGATCCGCGCTGGTTTGCGCCCGGTCCCCTGCAGAGCAAGGCCATGGGGGATCATCGGTGGCGCTTTCTTTGGCAGAGCCTGATGGCGTTGGAACGCAGCCTTCGACCACTGGGCCAGCGGCTCCACATCGCCTTTGGTGAGCCGGAAACGGTCATTCCCCAACTTGCGCACGCCCACAGCATTGAACGGATTGTCCGCTCCCGACTTCCGGGTACCCAGGAGGCCGGTCAGTGGCAAGCCATCAAGGACAGGCTGCCCAAGGCAGTATTCCAGCAATTCGAGACTCTGAGCCTGTTCACCGAGGGTTCCCTGCCGATGGCGCTCGGGGAGTTGCCGGATACCTTCTCCCAGTTC
This sequence comes from Marinobacter sp., assembly GCA_002718255.1. Taxonomy (GTDB): domain Bacteria; phylum Pseudomonadota; class Gammaproteobacteria; order Pseudomonadales; family Oleiphilaceae; genus Marinobacter. The sequence continues at coordinate 98,043 of PBED01000002.1, forward strand.
CGGAAGCAAGTTGAGAAAACCGGAGATCGCTGTTCAGAGCGCTTGCGAATCCGCACCCTGACGGCCCTACCACCACCGCCGGGATTCCCGGAGGACAATCGCGGCGACTGCCCGCCGATACCGGAACCGGTTCATCCGTTACAGTTTATGGGTGGTGAAGCCGCCGGCCTGGCGCGGCTGCAGGAATTCCTCTATGGCAACCACAGCATTGACCGCTACAAGGAAACCCGGAACGCCCTGGACACCTGGGATGCCTCCTCCAAGTTCTCACCCTGGCTGGCCAACGGCTGTCTCTCGGTCCGGGAAGTAGCAGAAACCATCACCGAATACGAAGCCAGCGAGACTAAAAACGAATCCACCTACTGGCTCTGGTTCGAGCTCCTCTGGCGCGAATACTTCTACTGGTACGCCCTGAAACATGGCGCCAACCTGTTCCGCCGGGACGGCGTCCAGCGCAAACGCCGGCATGGCACCTTCTACGGCCATCGTTTCAAGGCCTGGTGCCAGGGCAACACCGAATATCCGATCGTGAACGCCGCAATGAACCAGCTGCGGGAAACCGGTTACATGAGCAACCGGGCCAGACAGCTGGTCGCCAGTTGCTTCATCAACGAACTCGGGTTGGACTGGCGCTACGGAGCGGCATGGTTTGAGGAGCAGTTGATCGACTATGATGTAGGAAGCAACTACGGCAACTGGCAGTACCTGGCTGGCGTAGGGGCGGACCCGAGAGGCCTGCGGCAGTTCAACCTCGAAAAACAGACGCAGCAGTACGATCCCACCGGCACCTTTATTGACCGCTGGGGCGGGCATGCAGATCAGCCCGTAGGCTTACACACAGTGGATGCGGCAGACTGGCCCCTGTAGTAAAAGGCGAATCGCCATGGCGGAAATGACGGACAACAGCAACTCGGATGAAGCACGGGAGACACTGGCCCGCATCATCGAAACCAGCTCACCTGCAACCCTGCTGAGTTGCGGCAGCCTCGCAACCGAAATATCGCGGATGTGGCAGAAGCACCAGGATGGCGTCGATGTTCGAACTCTCGACACCATCGACCCCAATGCCAGGCTGCACATCGACCGGGTTGCAGATCTGGCGCTGATAACCGGCACCCTGGAACACCTGCCTCATGATGAAGGCGCCTTGCTGCTGGGCCAGCTAAGAAACTATGGCACACATCAGATCGCGGTGCTGGTTGGCGAAGCGCCAGGCTGGGCCTTTACTGATTTCATCGGCCTTGGCTTCCGTCGCCATGCCGAACTGGAAAATGATAACGGCGCACTCACGCTGTACACCTACAATCTGAATACTTACAACCACAAACGGGCCTGGAACAATCCAGAGAACTGGGCCAATCCGGAAATGTGGGGCAAGGCATGGTGGTAAAAAGCACTGAAGTGAACAGTCCGTCTTCTCAGAAACTGAAGCCCAGTACGATCAGGATCGGTACCCGTTACCGGGCCAATCGCCTGAAAGGCCCCTACGACGCCATCGTAATTGGCTCCGGCATCGGCGGCCTGACCACCGCAGCCTGCCTGGCCAAGGCGGGCAAGAAAGTCCTCGTGCTTGAGCAGCATTACACGGCCGGCGGTTACACCCACAGTTACGCTCGCAACGGCTACGAATGGGACGTAGGAGTCCATTACATCGGCGACATGGGCTCTCCCCACACCCTGGGCCGCAGGCTGTTCGATTACATCACCGACGGCAAGCTGGAATGGGCCCCCATGGACGAGAACTACGACCGCTTCTTCCTGGGCGAAAAGGTCGTGAATCTGCGCGCCGGCAAGGAAGGGCTGCGTCTCTCCCTGCTCGATGCCTTTCCCGATGAACAAGAAGCCATCGACCAGTATGTAAAGCTGCTGGGCAAGGTGGCAGACGGCATGCAGTGGTACACACTCTCCAAGCTCGCCCCCGGCATATTGAGCCCGGTTATCAACAAAGGACTGGATGTCGCCCTGCCTGACTGTTTCAACAAGACCACGTGGGAGGTGCTGAGCGAGCTCACCGACAATCAGGAACTGATCGGCGCTATCACCGGCCAGTGGGGCGACTGCGGCGTCACGCCGATGCAGTCCAGCTTTATGGTCCATGCGCTGATTGCCAAACATTACCTCTACGGTGGCTTTTACCCAGTCGGCGGCGCGTCGGAAATTGCCAAAACCATTATCCCTGTTATCCAGCAGCCCGGCGGTGAAGTCTTTACCTACGCCGACGTCACCGACATCCTGGTGGAGAAAGGCAGGGCAACCGGCGTGCGCATGGCCGATGGCGAGGAAATCCGGGCACCGCTGGTAATCAGCAACGCCGGAGTTATCAACACTTTCGAAAAACTGCTGCCCGCCGAGTCCGCTGAGAAGATCGGCTACAAAAGCAAACGCCAGCACATCATTCCCTCCATGCCCCACATCGGCCTCTACATTGGCCTGAAGGGCACACCGGAGGCACTGGGCCTGCCGCGGACCAATTTCTGGATCTATCCCAGCGCGGACCACGATGGCAACGTGCAACAGTTTCTGGATGACCCGGACAACACCGAGTTCCCGGTGGTCTACATCTCCTTTCCGGCAGCCAAGGATCCGGATTACCAGAACCGCTGGCCTGGCACCTCCACCATCGAGATCGTCGCCCCGACGACCTGGGAGATGTTCGAGCCCTGGCAGGACACCATCTGGGGCAAGCGGGGCGACGACTATGAGGCCCTGAAGCAGAAAATCACCGACCAGTTGCTGGAAGTGATGTACGAGAAACTGCCCCAGCTGCGCGGAAAAGTGGATTACGTGGAAACCTCAACCCCGCTTTCCACCGCCTGGTTCTGCCGTTACGGCCGGGGCGAGCTCTACGGCCTGGACCACAACCCCGAGCGCTTCGAACAGGAGTGGCTGAAACCCAAGACCGACATCCCCGGGCTCTACCTTACCGGCCAGGATATCCTCACCTGCGGTGTCGTGGGCGCAATGATCGGTGGACTGGTCAGCACCCTGGTCATTCAGGGCTGGCGCGGGGCCGGTCTGGCGAAGCGTATTTTCGTGGGGTAACAGGGGTTGCCCAGACCGATTTGCGCCGATTGCGGCATGCATCCGAATATCTGTGTTTGCGAAGCGTGTGCCCCCGTGCGAAACCGCACGGGGGTGACGATACTGCAGCACCCGACCGAGGTCGGCCATGCCAAGGGTACCGTTCGCATCCTCACCCGGTGCCTCGCAAATCTCAGGCTCTTCACGGGCGAAATGCCGCGCGATTTCCATCAGGCCGGGTTTGAGTCCGTCGCCGGCAGTCATCAACCGGCCCTGCTGTTTCCCGGGCCCGGCAGTGAGGCGCTCGAAACCTCAGACGTGCGCCAGTTCGATCACTGGATCATCCTGGACGGCACCTGGCGCAAGGCCGCCAAAATCCTTCACCAGAACCCGACACTCTCTGCGTTACCGCGTTTCCATTTCGCCAATCCGCCAGCCTCTGCCTACGCCATCCGAAAGGCGCCCGGAGAACACCGACTGGCCACGGCAGAGGCCGTTGCCTATCTGCTCAATGTGCTTGAGCCAGAGCTGGATACCCGGCCAATCGCCCATGCAATGCGCACACTGGTAGACAAACAGCTGGCCCAGATCCCGGCCCGGCTGCACAGGCACTACCAATAAACCAGCCGGGTGAGACGACTGGCCAGCTCAAACGTACTCTGGGAACACGTTAGTCAAACAGAGAAACCCCATGTCAGAGCAGTTTGAACCGGCGGACCTCTCCCGCATCATCGAGATGGCGTGGGAGGACCGCACACCCTTCGAGGCCATCGAAGCCCTCTATGGCCTTCGCGAAAAAGATGTTATTCGCCTGATGCGTCGTGAGCTCAAGCCCGGTAGCTTCCGGCTATGGCGCAAGCGGGTAACCGGGCGCAACACCAAACATCGCCAGCTACGACCTGAGGGTGTAGACCGCGGCTATTGTCCGACCCAGTACAAGCACCGATAAACGCCTTGTCATTGGCATTGACGGCGAAGCTGCGCGATCATGAGCACTCAGGCATCAAGCAAGTGAGGAACCCTCTCGATGGCATTGTTCAACCAGAAAAACGCCCGGAAACAACTGGACGCCGAGGCGGGCAAGGTGCATCGGGCGGATCTGGAAACGCTGCTCGACCGCCAGCGCAGTATTGAAGAGAAAGTAAAAGAAAGCGGCAAACTGTCTCGCTTCAGCGCCGACATCAAGCTGATGTTTTCGATGATCCGCGACTACTGGTACGGCAATTACCGGAGCGTTCCGTGGAAAACGATCGCAGCGGTGGCCGGCGCGCTGATCTATGTCATGAACCCCCTCGATGTTATTCCCGACCTGATTTTCGGATTCGGTCTGGTGGACGACGCCGGCGTTGTTGCGCTGTGCCTGAAGCTGGTGGAGTCCGATATTCACCGCTATGCTGCCTGGAAAGAGCAGCAGGAAGAATCTCAAACAGGGCCAGTGCGAATTGATTAATTTCTGAACTGGCGGTATTCTCCCGCCCCTGCTGTTGGGATACCTGAATCAAATCTGGAGTTGTCGTGGATCTAGCCACTCTCATCGGTCTTGCCGGCGCTACACTGCTGATCGCGTCTGCCGTTATTCTCGGTGTTTCACCTGCTGTATTTATCAATCCGGCCTCGCTGTTGATCGTTGTGGGCGGCACCATGTTCGTCGTGCTCGCCAAGTTCAGCGTTTCGCAATTTTTGGGGGCTTTCAAAGCGGCCGCCCGCGCCTTCAAATTCAAACTGCCGGAAACCCAGGCCAGCATTGAGGAGTTGGTGGAGATCGCCAACGTAGCCCGGAAAGAGGGCGTGCTGGGCCTCGAAGGCAGGGAGATCAGCAGCCCTTTTTTGTCCCAGGGCATTCAGATGCTGGTGGACGGACAGGACAGCAAAACCATCAAGGAGCTTCTGAACAAGGAGCGTCTGATGACTCTCGACCACAATCGCTCTGGCGCCAAGGTCTTCACGGCCATGGCGGACGTGGCGCCGGCGATGGGCATGATCGGCACACTGATTGGTCTGGTTCAGATGCTGTCGAACATGGAAGATCCCAAATCCATCGGCCCGGCCATGGCGGTCGCCCTGCTGACCACGCTTTATGGCGCCATGATTGCAACCATGTTTGCAACCCCGATAGCCGACAAGCTTTCTCTGCGAATGACCGAGGAAGCACGCATGCAGTCCCTGTACATTGATGCACTGGTTGCCATCCAGGAAGGGACCAATCCCCGTATCATTGAGCAGATGCTTTCAAGCTACCTGCCACCCAAAGAACGTGAAAAAGTGGCCGAAGCAGAAGGCGCGTAACCATGGACGAGTTACCAGAAGAGGAAAAGCCGGGGATTCCGGCGTGGGTTGTCACCTTCGCCGATCTCATGTCCCTGCTGATGTGCTTCTTTGTTCTGCTGCTGTCCTTTTCCGAGATCGACGCCCAGAAGTTCAAGCAGATTGCCGGTGAGCTGTCCAAAGCCTTTGGCGTCCAGCGGGATGTGCCGGCCCTGGAGATCCCGAAGGGTACCAGCCCCATTTTTGACAAGTTTTCCCCTGCGCCGCCCGAGCCCACGGTGGTCAACGAAGTCAAACAGACCACCACGGACGAAGCGCCGGAGCTCCAGACCCTGAAGAGCCCCACCGACATGGCCGTTGAAGCCGCCATGGAGGAACAGATGCAGGAAACCATGGACGATATCCTGAAAGTCCTGGAGCCGGCGATCGCCGATGGGCGCATCAATGTGAGTGAGGATCAGCGGCGAATCGTGATTCGGGTTGAGGAAAAAGGTTCTTTCCCTTCGGGCTCGGCTCAGCTGACCTGGGAATTCGAGGGCTTGCTGCTGGATATGGCAGAAGTGATTGATGGCATCCCTGGTGACCTGACGATCGAGGGACACACCGACAACGTGCCTATCCGGACCGACCGTTTTTACAGTAACTGGGACCTCTCCGCCGCCCGTTCAGCCGCCGTTGCCAACGTTCTGGTTGCCCGGGACCAGGTGGAACCCACCCGTCTGTCCGTCACCGGTCTGGCGGATACCGAGCCGCGGGTACCCAACACCTCTGCGGAAAACCGCGCCAAGAACCGGCGCGTTGAAATCATCATTGATCTCTCCGGCCCGATGCAGGAGCAGGAAGTACGCCTTCGGGAACTGATCCAGTCCGAATCGGATGATGCCGAATCCAGCCTAGGGATCGAATCCGAATCCGACAGCTCGACACCAAACGAAATCAGTTGGTAAGCGCACTCTATTTTGGTGCGCTACACGCTAAACCGCACAGTATTAGTGCATTATTAGAGTGAAAATAGTACCTCACATTTCTAAAAGCCCCCTCAACTGCCCTTCAGCTCTTGATATGCCTTGTTTTGGAACAGCTCTTGCTTTAGCTGCACCTCAACAATGCACAAGTCAACGTAAACGGTCCGATAGAGGCCGGACACACAACATCAGGAGCGAAAACCCGTGGACATCACGAGTGCAGTACATACCCTGACAGAAAGCGCCAACACGCTATTCATCCTTATCGGCGCCATTATGGTGCTGGCCATGCATGCCGGCTTTGCCTTCCTGGAAGTGGGCACGGTTCGCCACAAGAACCAGGTCAATGCCCTCGTCAAGATCATGACCGACTTCGGCATCTCCGCCGTGGCCTACTTCTTTATCGGCTATTACATCGCCTACGGCAGCCATTTCATGAGCGGCGCCGCCGAGCTCACTGCTGCCAACGGCTATGATCTGGTGAAGTTTTTCTTCCTGATGACGTTCGCCGCGGCCATTCCCGCCATCGTGTCCGGCGGTATTGCCGAACGCGCCAGGTTCTACCCGATGCTGATTGCCTCAGGCCTGATTGTCGCCTTTATCTATCCCTTCTTTGAGGGGCTGATCTGGAACGGCAACTATGGTTTCCAGGGCTGGCTGGAGAACCAGTTTGGTGCATCCTTCCACGACTTTGCCGGCTCCGTTGTAGTGCACGCGGTGGGCGGCTGGATCGCCCTGGCGGCCGTACTGGTTCTGGGTGCACGAAATGGGCGCTACCGCAACGGCAAGGTGGTGGCCTTTGCCCCCTCCAACATCCCCTTCCTCGCCCTGGGCGCCTGGATTCTGACCGTCGGCTGGTTTGGCTTCAACGTCATGTCGGCCCAGACCCTGGACGGCATCAGCGGCCTGGTGGCCGTGAACAGCCTGATGGCCATGGTCGGCGGCATCCTCGTCTCCATGCTGCTGGGCCGCAAGGACCCGGGCTTTATCCACAACGGCCCGCTAGCGGGACTGGTGGCGGTATGTGCCGGCTCTGACCTGATGCATCCGGTAGGCGCTCTCGTGACTGGCGGCGTAGCAGGCGCCATCTTCGTATACCTGTTTGAATGGGCGCAGGCCAAGATCGAACGGCTGGACGATGTTCTGGGTGTCTGGCCCCTGCACGGTGTCTGTGGTGTCTGGGGCGCGATTGCCTGCGGCATTTTCGGCCAGCAAGCGCTGGGAGGCCTTGGCGGCGTCAGCCTGATGTCGCAGATCATCGGCTCAGTAGCCGGCGTGGTTGTGGCCTTTGTCGGCGGCCTGATTGTCTATGGCGCAATCAACGCCATCTCCGGCCTGCGCCTGACCGAAGAGGAAGAATTCAACGGAGCGGACCTGAGCATCCACCGGATTGGGGCGACCGCAGTCGAGTGACGCCGGTTCACGGAGCAGTTCACTCACCGTATCCGGTCAGCTCCATATAGCCGACCCCGTCATGGCTGCCGGATACCGACACCGGGCTTTCCCAATATGGGTAAAGCCCGGTGTTCCGATAGTCCCCCGCTGGCGCAGCCACCTCCAGGTTCAGGCCAAAGTCTGGCACTTCCAGACGCCATGCACGGGGATAACCGTCGCCCTGGGTTAATGACGTCAGGTTGAGCTGATCGGCACCAAGAGCGATGGGCTCGCCATCAGCCGGAATCCAGGTTCCGGCACGAAAGCCACCGTCTTCTTCCCTGAGCTGGAAAGCCATCAGTTTGTCACCCGAATCCAGGTGCAACGCAAACCAGTCCCAGCCCTGCTGGCCGGATTTCAGAAACTGGCTGCTCCACTCCCGGTCAAACCAACCCTTCCCACTGACGTCCAACGTCTGATCGCCCAGGGTGACCCTGCCGTCGATCTGAAGGTCCACCAGACTGAAATACATGGAACCCTCGCCATCGGCGGATTTGGCGCTGAAACCCTGATCGCCATGGGCTACAGGCTTTCCGGTGATGCTCAGGGTCAAATCGTAGGACCAGTTATCCGCCGCGACCTGCAACCGCCATGAACTCTGCCCGGGTTCAGCCTCAAGCTGCCAGTCGTCCAGCCACACGGCGATCGGCTCTGCCCGGGCTCCGGCGTGGCCAACGTCTCCCCGGGCCAGCTTCTCTGCGAAGTAGTGCCGGGTATCAAAGCTTACTGCGGCGTGAGCCATCCAGGCGGCTTCCAGAGGCCAGTTATTTGCATCCGGAGGCTCAGCGTCTGCCGGCCTCGGCTCGATTGCCTGGCGGAACTGGGTCCATTGCAGGCCAAGGGGCTCGCCATCCTGAGTCTTCAAATTGGCGGTCAGGTACCACCATTCGATCCTGTGCTGCGGGTGGGGGCCATAATCCTCGGGAAACGACAGCCGCTCTCCCGGGCCAGGCTGCAGAAAGGGAACACCGGATTCGTTATCCGCGATGCCGGCCAGTCCTGCAAAGCCTGACTCTTGCTGTGGCTCCGAACAGCCGGCCAGAACCACGGCGAACCAGAGGAAGATCCAGCGCCTCATCGCTCACCTCCTGCCAGGGCATTGGCGTTTACGGGTGCGACCGTCGGCGATTTCAACTGGCGGCTCATCAGGAAGGCGATGCTGAGACCGATCAGCATGCTGAGCACACCAAGCTCCAGCCAGAACCGGGGGTAGACGGCCATGGGCAGGGACCAGCCAAAAGCGATGGGATTGATCCGATGCACCAGTACCCAGGTCAGCCAGACACCCAATGGCAGTGCCAGCAGGGCAATGGCACCGCTCAACGACACTGACAACCGGACCAGTTGAGCCGTAGCCTGCCTTCGTGACAGCCCCCACACCACAAGCAACCGGAAATACCAGGCACGGGTCGAGAAAAAGACCCAGCCCATCATCAGAAGGGCGATAGCCGCCAGTATCAGGGTCAGGGTGGTCATGGCCCGGGTCAGCAGAAAGGTCTGGTCGAAAATGGCAGAGGCGAGCTCTTCAATCGCCCGGTTGTCCCGGACCGTCAGCGCCTCGACCTGCCATACCCCTTTTAATCCATCGGTCACTGCCTCAATGGAGAGATTGCCCGGCGAAACTGACAGGCTCTGGAAGCCGGTTTCGAACTCCGCTGGAAGAACCGACGGATGAATCAGGATCTCGCCGGCGGGGCGGCCATAATCCGGGTAGATGGCCAGTACAGGGAATTCGAACGACTGGCTTCCGAGGGTTACCTTCAGGGACTGGCCGACCTCTACATCTTGCCGGCGCGCCAGCTGTTCATTCACCATCACGCCCTGGCCCTGTTGCAGTCGCTGCCAGGGCTGCGGCGCTGATTCAAACAACTCCCAACCGGTCACCAGTGGGCCAACGGGACCGATGGCAAAGACGTCTACCCTCGTTTCTTCCTCATCCTCGCCGCCCGGCAGGGTTGCCCGGCCACGAATGACCCGGTGCCACAGCCCGGAAGCAGAGAGCCCCGGCTGTTCAGCGAGCCAGTCGAGAGCCAGGGCAGCATCTGCTGATTCCGGGACTTCGACGTAATAGTCCGCTTCCAGTCTCTGCGCCAGCCACCGGTCAAACGTACTTTCAAAAGTCGTAACCAGTGCCTGCACCGCAAGGACCATCGCCATGGCGAACTGCAGGGCTACCAATGGCAAGGCCAGGCGACGAGCCAGCACGGCAAGCTCTCGATGGCGCCAGCGTGCCTGCAGATCCCTGTCGTGGCCGGACCGCCAGTCTGCAAGCGAGGCAATCAGCCTGGGCGCGAGAATTCCCGCCGCCACGAATACCATGGCCACGGCAATGAAAAGCCAGAGCAGATCGGTGACCCACACCGTCAAGGCGAGGCCTGCGATCAGAACCAACAACACCAGGCAGCCGTATCGGCGGTTGCCTCCCATAAGCCCCCGGAAAATTGGCCGGAGGAAATCCGCCAGACAGGCAACCAGAATCACGGCCATCATGGTGACAAGCGGCACCAGCCAGCTCCCGCCCTGGCCTGCGTATAACGGCTGATCGAAGAGCCCTTCAAGCGCCTGCCCGAAGCCGCTGCCCAGACCAGCCGCCAACCAGCGGCCAAGCCAGATTCCGGGCAGGACACAAACCGCAGCCAGCAAGAGGATCTCGACAACCAGCAAGCGGTTCACCCGGCCATGGGGAACGCCAAACCGATGCAACAGGGCAAAGCTGTCGCGACGTTGGGCCAGGCCGAGCAGGTAAACACTTCGCACCAGCAAAGCGGTAATGAGGAGAACCAGGACCCCGAGGGCATCCAGATTCAACAGGAAACTGTCACCCAGTTCACCGGTAGCCGGGCCAACGCTGAACGGCACCAGCTGATAGCCGGGTGGTAGATCGGCCTTGCTGTGGTCATCGGATACCAGCAGCGACAATTCGCTGCCCTGCTCACGGGCCAGCTCCGCCGCTTCACTGATATCGACAAAAGGCCGGCCATCCAGCTCCCCGTCCCAGGGCGACTCCTGCCCGCCGGGGGCCTGGAAGCAGCCCGCTGCCAGAGGGTCGACACCCACGACTCGACCGCCTTCCGGCTCGGAGACCTCCAGCCAGGGCATGACACAAAGCCCGGCTCGACGCAGCTCCACGAAGTCGTCCACAGTTACGGGGCTACCATCTGTGCGAGCCACCTGCTGGCGCTCGGCCACCGCCGACTCGCTCTGGTCGAGACTGGCCCGGGCCTGGCTGGTGAGATGATGGACGCCCGTCCAGAGCATAGTGGCAAGCACAATCATGGCGGCCAGGGCCAGCAACTGGAGAGGATGGCGACGGTAGTGGCTGAACAGGGCGGCCGGAAGAGTCATCGCGGGCTCAGGTTTCCGGGAGATGGCCCAGATCCAGGTGCTGGCTGCAGCGGGTCGCCAGTTCGGGATCGTGGGTGGCGAGGATCAGTCCGCAACCGTGACGGGCCTGCAGCTCGAAAAGCTGCCCGATCACCGCCTCGGCGGTATGCCGGTCAAGACTGCCGGTTGGTTCATCGGCAAGAATCAGGGCCGGCTTCATGGCAAAGACCATGGCAAGCGAGGCACGCTGGCGCTGCCCGCCGGACACCTGATCCGGAAAGCGGTCCGCAAGCTCGCCAATGCCCAGTCGCCCCAGCCAGTCCCGGCAATCGTCCTCGGGTTGACCGGCAAGCCGGGCCCGAAAACGCACATTATCCAGCAGCGACAGGGCAGGCATCAGATTGGCTTCCTGGAACACCACACCGATCTGTTGTCGGCGTAGACCGCCCCAGCGAGCGTCGGCCTTGCTTGCGGCCTCCGTTGACCGGGCATCAAATGTTTCTCCGAGCACCTGAACAGTGCCTGAATCGGGCCTTTCCAGGCCGCACAGGATGTTCAACAGGGTGCTTTTGCCGGACCCCGATCGGCCTGTCAGCGCCAGCGATTCACCCGCACCGAGTTGCAACGAGAAATCGGTAAGCACCGGCACCGGCTCATCGCCGCTGCGAAACTGCTTGTTCAGGCCTCGGGCCGATAGCAAAGAATCCACCATGCTTGTCCTGTCACTCGGGCGCCCCGATCGGCTCTGCCATCTCGCCATGCCGCCGTGCGCGCCATTCCCGGAATTGCTCCAGCCAAGAAAGCAAGGCAGGAACCACCAGCAACACCAAAAGGGTCGAAAGCCCCAGACCAAACGCGATGGACGTGGCCATGGGAATCAGGAACTGGGCCTGCAGGGACGTCTCGAACAACAGGGGCAGAAGACCACCGATCGTTGTCAGCGATGTCAGCATCACTGCCCGAACCCGCTGTACCGCCGCTTCGTTGAGCGCATCCGTGATGTCCAGTCCTTTTTTCCGCTGCTGGTTATAGAAGGCTACGAGGATGATCGCGTTATTGACCACAATCCCGGACAGACCGAACAGGCCAAACAGGGAGAGAATGGTTAATTGCAGCCCCATCAGCCAGTGGCCCAACAATGCGCCCACCAGGGCAAAGGGAATGATGGCCATGACAATCAGTGGCAGGCTCCAGGACGCAAACACCCAGGCCAGCACCACGTACATAAGCGCCAGACCGATAACCAGGCCGGTTTGCATATCACCCAGGGTTTCCCGCTGGTCGGCTGCCCGGCCCTCGAAGCTGTAACGCACGTTATAACGACTGGCGATGTCGGGAAGGGCCTCGGCCTCGAGGCTGGTGAGGATCTGATCGGTGGTGCTGACCCGGGTGTTCAGTCCGGACGTCACCTCAACGGCCAGTCGCCCTTCGGCGTGTCGCAGGGCCTGGAAGCCCTGTCGGTGATCCAGGTTCATAACCTGGGTCAGGGGCACAAAACGACCGTCCGGAACCCGGATCGTGATACGAGACAGGGTCGAAAGCCGCTCGCGCTGATCTTGTGGCAGCTGTACACGAACTTCCACTTCATCCCGGCCATCCTGGTAGATCTGGGCAATGCGACCATCAAAGGCCGCCCGGAGCTGGCGACCCAGATCCGACGTGGTCAGCCCCAACGCCTCACCATAGGCACTCACCTGGTAAATCAGCTGCTCCCGCCCCCAGGGCATGTCATCTTCCACATCAAGTACGCCAGGCAGCGTCGACAGCGCCTGCCCCAGTTCGTCGGCGGCCTGCTTTAGGCGTTCAGCGTTCTCACCGGTCAGCCGCACGTTGACGTCGCGGCCAGGAGGCCCGGCCTGGCGCTCGGAAATCGTCAGGTTGTCCAGCCCGGCGGGGGTCTCCAGCCGGCTGCGCCACTCGGTGATGAATTCCGGGTTGCGCACCGAACGGCGGTCGGAAGGCACCAGTTCGATCATCATTGAGCCCAGTTCGTCACCACTTCGGGAGCTGCCCTCGGCGCCCTGGGTTGCACCCCGTGTCGTTACGGCGTGAAGGATGAAATCGCCACCCAGGGCTTCTTCCGTCTCATTGAGCGTCGTCTGCATCTGGGTCAGGAAATCATCCACCGTGCCGCGATCGGTGCCGGCCACAAAGCTTGCGTTGGCATAGAAAACCGAGGGCTCCGGGGTCGGGAAGAAGTTGAAACCCAGCCGACCGCCGGCCAGCAGGCCGATGGTCACGATGGCCAGGGCCAGGGCACTGGCGACCGTGGCGCCCCGATGCTGAAGACTGTATCGGGAGAAGCGCCGGAACCGGCCTTCCCGGAACCGGTCGAACCGCTGTTCAAAGCCCTGCCGGAAACGTTCAATCGGGCCCGGCTTTTTCGGCTCCGACGCCGGAGATTTTTTCTTGCGCCGGGGTACAAAGGCATGGCGCAGGTGCGCGGGCAACACGATAAAACACTCAAGCAGCGAGGCGACCAGAACACAGATCATCACCAGTGGGATATCACCCAGGATATTGCCGATGACTCCGCCCACCACCAACAGGGGCATGAAGGCCGCAACGGTGGTTAACGACGAGGCCAGTACCGGCCAGACCATGCGCTTGGCCGCACCTTCCGAGGCATAAATGGACTCCTCCCCCATCCGCGCATGCGCATCGGCATCCTCGCCCACCACAATGGCATCGTCGACGATCACCCCCAGTGCCATGATCAGTGCAAACAGGGAAATCATGTTAATGGAACCACCGATCAGCCAGAGCACTGCCATGGCCGCCAGAAAGGCAGTGGGTATCCCGACGGCCACCCACAGGGCCACCCGACCCGGCAAAAACAGGTACAACAGACAGATCACCAGCACCAGACCGCCCAGACCGTTTTTCACCAGCAGGGAAATACGATCATCCAGCAGTTGCCAGGTCTCATCGTACACCTCCAGTTCCACCGTTGGCGGCAGCACCGGCCGAGTATCCGTCAGCCAGTTTTCCAGGACTTTGGCCGCTTCCAGCGAATTGCCGTTTTCCGATCGCTGCAACTGCAGCTCAACCGCCGGCTTGCCGTCCTTTTCCAGCGTTACCTGGCTCTCACGGGCCTCCTGACGAATGATGGCGACATCGCCAAGATGGAGCTGAAACCGCTCACCACTGAGCACCGGAATGTTCTCAAATTCCTGCGGGCTGCGTCGCTGCTCAACCGCGCGCAATTCCCGGGTGGCATCCTGCTGCGCCATCATGCCCGCTGGCAGGTCGCGGGAAATGGCCGCCACACGTTCGGCTATCTGTTCCAGTGAAAGCCCCAGTGTCTCGAGCCGCTCCACCGGTACATCAATGCTGATCTGCTGTTCCGGCAGGCCGCGGATCGACACCCGGTCAATGCCGCGCTGGAGCAGTTCATCTTCAAACCGGTAAGCCATCTGCCGCAACTCACTGCGATCGACATCCCCATAAACCAGCAACCGGGCCACCGGTTCATAACGTTCAATGCGGGTGACCTGGGGCTCCTCCGCCTCGGCCGGGAAGTTGGTGAACTCGTCCACCTGCTGGCGAACGTCATCCAGGGCCTGAATCGGGTTGGTGCCCTCCTCGAATTCGAGCGTTATGGAGGACACACTCTGGGCCGACGTGGAGGTCATTTTCTTCAGGCCATCCACGCTGCGCAGACGCTGTTCCAGTGGGTTGGTAATGCCCTGCTCCACATCTTCCGCGGAAGCACCGCTCCAGACCACCCGAACGCTGACCACATCCAGGGCGAAGGTGGGGAAGAACTGGATGTTCATCCGGGTCAGGGCCAGCACGCCACCGAGCAGCATCACCAGCATCACCAGATTGGCGGCAACCCGGTGATGAACGAAAAAACCGATGACACCCTTTTTGCGACTCATTGCTCCGCTGCTCCGGAATCCGCCACATCGACCTTGAGGCCGGTGACTGCATTGGGCAGATGAGTGGTGATCAGTTGCGCGCCTGACACCAGGGCTTCGCCGGATACCAGCAGGCGGCGCTCGCCGTTGCTGCCCCGCGCTTCGCCAATACGCTCAATTGTCGCCCGCTGCATACGGCCCTCCGCTGACACCAGATAAATGCTGTCAGCGCCATAAAGGGCACTGAAGGGAATGGAAACGGCATTGCTGCGCGCAGCCCGCTCAAGCGTTACCGGCATCAGACCGCCAGGGCGGATCCCCCTGGGGTTTCCTTCCAGCTCAAGAATCGCTTCGGTTCCTGACGGATCGCTGGTCCCGGCAAAGCGGGCCAGCCGGAACCGGTGCTGATCACCAGCACTGGTCGCCGTGAGGACCTCGCCCCGCTCCAGGGCATCCAGAAGCTCGCCCCGGAACATCTCCGGCACCCTGGCCCTGAGTTCAAGACCATCAACGGGGTAAAGCGATAGCAGGGGTTGATTGCGGCTGACCTGATCACCTTCGGCCACCTGAATGTCGGTAACGATGCCATCGAAGGGAGCGGTCATGCGGGCCCGTTCGGCATCCCGTTGGGTGCTGAGCAGATTCGCCTCCGCCTGGGCCAGTTTCGCCTCGAGGCTCTGAAGCCGCGCCGGATGCTCTTCGATCGCCCGTTGCCGGGTATTGACCGTCAACTCGGCCCTGGCAGCAGCGTCCGTGGCCGCTTCCAGTGCCTCTCGAGAGGCCAGATTGCGACTCACCAGTGACCGGGTGCGCTCAAGCTGCCTGCGGGCGTTATCCAGAATGGCCCGCTCACTGGCCAGAGCTGTCTGGTCGTTCCGGTAACGCACCTGTTCGGATCGAATCTGGGCCTCCAGGTCTTTTACCTGGGCCTCGGCCTGGGCCAGCGCTGGCTGGATGTCCGCATCATCAAGCGCCACCAGGAGGTCGCCCTCACTAACCCGCTCACCTTCGCTCACCGGCCGGGCACCGATACGGCCGGCCAGGGTTGCCGTCACCGCCAGCTGCTCGGGCGCCAGTACTTCGCCATACAGGGGCAATACCGGCGTGTGAGTGCCCGGCTCAATTTCCTGAACCTGAACGCGCCAACTACGCTCGGTGGCACTGACCTCTGCAGGCTCCGGGCGGGTCATCTTGAGAATCATGAAACCGGCGATACCGACGGCGAGAATCAATACGGGAATGAGTCGTTTGGACATTACTTGCAGGCCAGCTAAGGTAAATAAAGCCCTTCGGGCTGTTCGGTTCAGACTACTATACAATCAAGGCTCGTTTTCGGATCGGGCATCCCCCAGAACTGCGGCAATTTTACGCGGCTTGCCCCCAGTCATGGCAACGGAGAGCATCCTTCTTGGCAGCAGAACATCATGTCAATCTCCTTAACGCAACGCTCATCAACGGGCTGATCGTTGCAATCGTGGTTTTGATCCACCACGAAGTGTTGATCCACCTGAGCGGAATCCTGTCGAGAATGCGCCAGAGCCACCGCTTCCGCCTGATCGCCGCCGTTTTCGGTGTTCTTGCCGCCCACACCTTGCAGGTATGGATCTTTGCCAGTGCCTTCTATTTCATGCATCACGCCGAGGGCTGGGGCCAGCTGGCCGGCAATTTCAGCGGCAGTATCCTGGACTGCGTCTACTTTTCTTTCACCACCTTCACCACCCTCGGCTACGGCGATATCGAAGCTTTCGGTATCCTGCGCTTCCTCACCGGTATAGAAGCACTGGCCGGGCTGGTGCTGATCACCTGGAGCGCTTCGTTCCTGTTTGTGGAAATGCAGCGTTACTGGCCGACTCGTTAAGGAAACCCTACCCCCCTAGACTTTAGTCGAAGATCGACGGCTACTTTGCGTGAATTCTGATCTAATACCTGAATCTCTCAGAATGTGCATTGTCTTTGTACATATCGATTCAGCGCTCCGGATACCCAGACCAGACCCATGGAAAGCTATAGGGAATCACAGAAGCACCTTGCCCGTCCTTACCGCAAAGCGGTACTGAAGACGCTGCTGATCTTTACCGCCATCAGCGGCCTGCTGTTTTTTACCCTCAACGTCCAGAGAGAGAATTACCCCCTGGCCTTTGCCGAGCTTGGCATGGCCTGCTACTCGGTTTTCATCCTCTGGGCCATTGGCAACACGAGACACCTGGAACGCTGGATTCTCGCCTTTATCCTGCCGTTCTGCATCACCATGATGTTCGCACTCACATCACCCCGGGCAACCACCACGGTCTTCGCCTGGGTCCTGTTGATTCCCATCCTTTCCCACCTTCTGATGGGCCGGCGCCTGGGCCTGCTGGTATCTGCCGTGTTCATGGGCACGGCAGCCGTGATCTTCTTTTTCAAATACCAGGATGCTCCGGACATGATACAGCCCCTTCCTATTGCCAATATGGGGCTGATGTCACTGACCATCCTCGCGTTCTCTCACATTTACGAGATCACTCGGGAGCAATCCGAATCACGCCTGCTTAAAATGGCCCAAACTGACGCACTGACCGGCCTCGCCAACCGGGCGCGCCTCAGCGATGTGTTTGAACAGGAGCGCAAACGCAGCCTCCGTAACGGAACCCCACTATCCGTGCTGGTACTGGATCTGGACCATTTCAAACAGGTCAATGATCAGCATGGTCATGAGGCCGGCGACCTTGCGCTCCGGCATGTCGCCAGCACCCTGCGCGCTTCGCTCAGAGCAACCGATCTGGCCACCCGGCTGGGTGGCGAGGAGTTCGCCATTCTGCTCACCAACACCACCGCAGACCAGGCTCATCGGGTGGCAGACAAGATCCGGGGTGCGATTGAATCTCACCCCGTGCCCTATCAGGATCAATCCATTGGCCTGACTATCAGCGGCGGCATTGCCCAGTTTGGTCCGGACGGTGGCGATCTGCGCAGCCTGATCGGCCGAGCCGACCAGTACCTCTATCACGCCAAGGATTCCGGACGTAACCGCATCATCAGCTCCGACAGCGCTCTGGTTCCCTGCCAGGCGTAACCAATCTAGCTCACACCCACTTGCAACGCGCCAGTGTGTAATAAAGCAATGGCACCACCAGAACGGTCAACAAGGTGGACATGGCCAGGCCAAATACCAGCGATATCGCCAGGCCGTTAAAAATCGGATCGTTCAGAATAAAGTAAGCACCCACCATCGCCGAGATCGCCGTCAACGCGATGGGTTTGATGCGCACCGCGCCCGCCAGAACCACCGCCTCATCAAGCTCGACACCCTCCTCAATGAGCTGCCGGATAAACACCACCAGCAGGATCGAGTTGCGCACGATGATCCCGGCCAGGGCAATCATGCCAATCATGCTGGTGGCCGTGAACTCGCGCCCCAGCAGCGCATGGCCGGGCGTGATGCCGATCAGGGTCAGCGGGATGGGCGCCATGATCACCAGCGGCAGAATATAGGAACGGAACTGCGCCACCAGCAGAACGAAGATCATGAACACACCCACGCTGTAAGCCGCGCCCATGTCCCTGAAGGTTTCGTAGGTGATCTGCCATTCGCCGTCCCATTTGAGCGTGCCCTTTTCCGGCAATGGGGGCTGGTCGATGAAATACTGCTCCGGTGCGCCGGCCTGTTGGTTCAGACGCTCAACCATGGCAAACATGCCGTACAGCGGTGAATCAATCTCGCCCGCCATGTCCGCGGTAACGTAAGTCACCGGCAAAAGATCCTTGTGGTAGATCGCGCCCA
Organism: Marinobacter sp.; assembly: GCA_002718255.1. Lineage (GTDB taxonomy): Bacteria > Pseudomonadota > Gammaproteobacteria > Pseudomonadales > Oleiphilaceae > Marinobacter. The sequence goes on from PBED01000002.1 coordinate 116,675, forward strand.
TCCAGTCGGCTTCACGAACGTCGGCAATGCTCGCCAGTGGAACCAGCGTGCCACCGCGACTGCGCACGTTCAGCGACAACAGTACCGACGGCTGGGCCTTGTCGCCTTCGCCGAGAATCACCCGGATAGGAACCGGGTACTTGGCATGATCATCATGCAGGAAACCGACATTGGTCCCGCCCAGGGCCGTCTGAAGGGCAGCAACCACCTGGGCCTGGGACACGCCAAGCCGTGCCGCCCGATCCCTGTCCACCACCACTTCCCACTGGCGTGTGGGCGACTCCAGCGTCGTATCGATATCCACCAGGCCATCCACCCGGGTCATGCCCTCGGCCACCTGCCGGGCCAGTGCCGCCCGTCGGTCTTCATCCACCGCATAGATCTCCGCGACCACGGGTGAAAGCACCGGCGGCCCTGGTGGCACCTCGACAATCTTCACGCTGGCTCCGTACCGCTCACCGATCTCGGTCAACGGATCCCGAAGGGACTGGGCAATATCATGGGACTGCCGGTTCCGATTCTCCTCATGAATAAGGTTTACCTGGATATCGCCGTGATAGGGCTCGCCACGCAGGTAATACTGCCGCACCAGTCCGTTAAAATTGATCGGCGAGGCGGTGCCGGCGTAGGTCTGCCAGTTGGCCACTTCGTCCACCGTCTCCAGATAGCTGCCCATTTCCATCAGCACCCGCTGGGTCTGCTCCATGGGCGTGCGCTCGGGCATATCCACCACCACCTGCAGCTCGGACTTGTTGTCAAACGGCAGCATTTTCAGGATCACCGCCTGGAATACCGGCAGCGAAGTAGCAGCCAGGGTCAGCCCCACCACGCCCAGTGCCAGCAAACGACGCCGCCAGGGATGATCGCCCAGGAACGGACCGAGCACAGTCCGGAAAATTCGCAGGGACAAGGGGCTAACGCCATCAGCGGAGCTGGAAGCCTCCTCGGCTTCGGCGGCCTGCTCCCCCTTCTTGTGTTTGAGGAGCCTGAAGGCCAGCCAGGGCGCGACCACAAAGGCGACAATCTGTGACAGCACCATACCGGCCGAGGCGTTGATCGGAATCGGGCTCATGTAGGGGCCCATCAGGCCACTGACAAACGCCATCGGAATCAGCGCTGCCATGATGGTCAGGCTGGCCATGATGGTGGGTGTGCCCACCTCGTCCACGGCAACGGGAATAATGTCCTTCACCGCCCGCCGGGAGTTCTGGATCCGCCGGTTGATGTTCTCGGTGATCACGATGCCATCATCCACCAGAATACCGATGGAGAAGATCAGCGCAAACAGGGAGACGCGGTTCAGGGTGAAACCCCAGGCCCAGGAAAACACCAGGGTCAGCAGCAGGGTAATCAGAACCGCAATGCCGACGATCAAAGCCTGGCGCCAGCCCATGGCCGCCAGAACCAGCAGCACGACGCACAGGGTGGCAGAGATCAGATCGGTAATCAGTTTGCGGGCTTTCTGGGAGGCGGTCACGCCATAGTTCCGGGTCACCAGCACCTCCACGGATTCCGGCAAGGCCCGGTTACGCAACTGCGCCAGGCGTTCTTCAATAGCCGTGGTGATATTGATGGCGTTCTCGCCCGGCTTCTTGGCGATGGCCAGGGTAACCGCCGGGTAAACCTGGCCGGGCTGGCCAGCCACGCCGGCTTCCCGGGCCGGCCCGAATCCGGTCATTACACTCTGGTCCGCCACGGTGCCTCCCCGGCGGACCTGCGCCACGTCCTCCAGGTACACCGCGGAGCCATTGTGCATGCCCACAACAAGGCGCCGGACATCCTCCACGGTTTCCAACAGCGTTCCGGCCTGGACCGGTATCGACAGGTTGTCCCGGGCAATCCGTGCCTCCTGGCTGCTGGTGTTGGCCGCCATCAGGGCGTTCCGGATGTCATCGATGGTGAGGTTGAACCCCGCCAGCAACGCCGGATCGAACCGGATATCGACCCGATCCGGGATCCCGCCGGTGGTATAGACATCCCGGGTGCCGGGGACCCGTTTCAGGGCGACTTCCAGCATGTGCGCCAGGCGAGTCAGTTCCTCCCCCGTATGCCCGTTGACCGGATCATAGAGAGTGAGTGTCATCACCGGGACATCATCAATGCCCTTGGGCTTGACCACCGGCTGGGCAGCGCCCAGGTTGGGCGGCAACCAGTCCTGGTTGGAATACACCTGATTGTAGAGCCTGACCAGGGCTTCCTGCCGCGGGATGCCCACCTCGAACTGCACCGTGATCACCGCCTGGCCCTGGCGGGACACGGAATAGACATGCTCGACGCCCTTGATCTCGCTCATCACCTGTTCGGCCGGCGTGGCGATCGCGCTTTCCACCTCCCGGGTGCTGGCGCCCGGAAACGCCACCATGATATCGGCCATGGTGACGTCAATCTGGGGTTCTTCCTCTTTGGGTGTGACCACCACAGCCAGCACGCCAAGAATGATCGCCAGAATGGCCAGCAACGGTGTCAGGTGGTTGTCCTGGAAGACTCGGGCAATGGCGCCGGAGGGGCCAACAGGCGGCAAATCACGGCTCACGGGTTCGACTCCTCGCCCGTTCTTTCAAGCGGATTCAGGCGCTCGCTGCCCACCAGGACAGACGGGTTTGTAACTACCCGCTCGCCCTCGCTCAGGCCCGCAAGAACCTCCAGCCGGCCATTGTCCCGCACGCCAGTGCGAACCTGCCTCAGCCTGGGCTGATCCTGATCATCGAGCACAAACACCGCTCGGAGCTCGCTGCGCTGGATCAGGCTGCTGAACGGAATCCACAGGGTCTCACGGCTGGCAACCGGCACACTGACCTTCACCAGCATGCCGGGAAACAGCGAGCCATTGGGCTCACTCAGCCGCATCCGCAGACGGAAGGTGTGAGTTTGCGGATCGGCATAGGGGTAGAAGGTCATCTCACCGGTTTCCAGCACCCGGCCATCAGCCAGGGTGACCTGGGCCTGACGCTCCATGCGGGCCAGTTCGGCATACTTCTGGGGAAGATCCACCACAACCCGGAGCTGCTCCAGGGACAAGCCGCTGAGCAGCGGCTGGCCAGGGTTGACGGCTTCTCCGACTTCGACATGTCGTTCGGTAAGAATGCCACCGTAGGGTGCCAGCACACGGGTATAGGAGAGTTGCTCCTGCGCCTCGGATACCGCTGCCCTGGCGCGTTCGACCCGGGCCCGGGCGGCGGCCAGGTTGTTACGGGCCTGATCGAACTCCTGCCGGGAAACAAGGCCCCGTTCGTGCACCGCCTCAATACGCTCAAAGCGCTGCGTCGCATCCGCCAATGCTGCTTCAGCTTCTTCCAGCCCGGCCTCGGCCTGACGCAATCGGGCTCGCTGCTCACTGTCCTCCAACTGGACAATCAGGGCGCCTGCAGCAACAGAGTCATCTACATCGTAAGGAAGGCTTTGAACGGTACCACTGGTCTGGGCAGAGACCGTACTCTGCTGCACGGCTTCGATGACGCCATCCAGATACACGGTTTCGTGAAACACACTGCGTTCGGCGACTGCTGTTGTCTCTGGCGAAGAAAGCGGCGCTTGCTGCCCGTGCGCTCCGGTGGCCAGCAAGACCAGAGTTACAAACAATATTGCGGCAGCCATTCGCCCCATGAGGCACCTCCGGGCAATCATTTTGGTTATTACCTAATAACCGAATATTATCAGAATGTGCACCCGGAAAACATGAGAAGGACCGCTAACCAGCCGACACGCGAGTGCCCGCCGAACCTTCGAGTATAGCCACGGCATCCTGGAGGCGCCCGATGCCGCTGATCCCGCCAGCCTGGGCAAAATCGCAGGCGGCCTGCAGTTTCGGACCCATGGAGCCGGCAGGCATCTCCAGGGCCCGTGCCTCTGACACTGTCAATTCCGAAAGCGCCGTCGACCGGTCGGTCCCGAAGTCCCGGTAGACCGCCTCAACATCGGTTAACAACAGCAGCGCATCCGCACCAAGCTGTCTGGCCAACAGGGAGCTCGCAGCGTCCTTGTCGATGACCGCCTCAATGCCGACCATGCTGCCGTCGTCCCTGCGCAGCACCGGTATTCCGCCACCCCCGGCACACACCACAACCACGCCCTGGTCGAGCAGCAACTTCAGTACGCGCATGTCCGGTATTTCCAGGGGCTTAGGAGAAGGCACCACCCGGCGCCATTTGTCGCCGTCCGGCGCAATGCTCCAGCCCGCAGCGGCTGCCCGGCGCTCTGCTTCTTCACGGTCATAGACCGGGCCCACAAACTTGGTGGGCTTTTCAAAAGCCGGGTCTCTGGGATCCACCACGACCTGGGTCAGCAAGGTTGCGACAGGCCGGTCATGTTCCAGGGCGTTCTCCAGCTCCTGTTCGATCATATAGCCGATCATGCCCTCGGTTTCCGCTCCCAGGACATCCAGCGGGTAAGCCTCATCCGGTTTGTAGGAGGCGCCCTGTAAAGCCAGCAGCCCCACCTGGGGCCCGTTGCCATGGGTAACCACCAGGTCGTGGCCGGCCCGGACAACCGCGGCCAGCGATCGGGCCGCAATCTGCACATTGTTGCGCTGAACCTCCGCAGTCAGCGGCTCCCCGCGTTTCAGGAGGGCATTCCCCCCCAACGCTGCCACAACCAGCATGTCAGCCTCCCAGGGTCGCCACGAGGACGGCCTTGATGGTGTGCATGCGGTTCTCGGCCTGATCGAAAACAATCGAAGCGGGGCTTTCGAAAACCTCTTCAGTCACCTCCATGGCGTCAATGCCATAGGTCTCCTGAATCTCCTTGCCCACCACGGTTTCGGTGTTGTGAAAGGCCGGCAGACAGTGCATGAACCGCGCCCGCGGATTGCCGGTCTTGGCCATCAAGGCCGCATTCACCTGGTAAGGCATCAGCAGTTTGATCCGTTCGGCCCATTTTTCCTTTGGCTCGCCCATCGAGACCCAGACATCGGTATAGACGAAATCGACTCCCGCAACGGCGGCGTCAACATCCTCCGTGATGGTGATGCGGGCTCCGGTTTCAGCCGCCAGCGCCTGGGCCTCGTCCTGAACGGCCTGGCCAGGCCAGCAGGCTTTTGGTGCGCACAAGCGCACGTCCATGCCCATCTTGGCGCCACCAATCAGCAGGCTGTCGCCCATGTTGTTGGCGGCATCGCCAATGAACACGTAGGCCACATCCCGCAACGGCTTTTCCACATGCTCCTGCATGGTCAGGAAATCCGCCAATATCTGGGTGGGGTGAAATTCATTGGTGAGCCCGTTGTAGACCGGCACGCCGGCGTACTGTGCCAGCTCTTCCACAACCGATTGTCCGAACCCCCGATACTCAATGGCATCGTAAACCCGGCCAAGAACCCGGGCGGTGTCCTTAACCGATTCCTTATGGCCAATGTGGGTTCCGGTCGGCCCCAGGTAGGTTACCCGCGCCCCCTGGTCGAAGGCAGCAACTTCAAACCCGACCCGGGTCCGCGTGGAATTCTTCTCGAAGATCAGGGCGATGTCCTTGCCTTCGAGCTTGGGCACTTCGGTGCCCGCGTACTTGGCCGTCTTCAGATCCGCAGACAGCTTCAGCAAAAAAGCGATTTCCCTGGGGCTGAAATCCCGCAGGGTAAGGAAGTGTCGGTTCTTGAGATTGAATGCCATAGCGTTTCTCCCTGGCTGTCAGATAGCGTCCCGGATGGTCGGGCAACTCATGCACCGACCGCCGCCCCGGCCACGGCCCAGCTCGGCGCCGGGTATTGCCAGAACTTCGATGCCCGCCGCCGAAAGCGCCGCGTTGGTATCGTCGTTGCGGTCGTAACCGACAACAACACCCGGGCTCAGGGCCAGCACATTGTTGCCGTCGTTCCACTGCTCCCGCTCGCGCTCTTCCGGCGTGTCACCGCCGGTTGGCACGACCTCCAGGGCCGGGTAACCGAGAATCTCCGCGACCACCTCAAACAGATGCCGCGAGTCCTGATTGAACGCCAGTGTTTTTGCTCCCTCACCGGGGCGCAGGTCGTAGCAGATCACGGCATCGGCCACTTCCTTGAAGGCAGTGACCACGTTGCCCCCACAGAAGGTAAACACGGTATCCAGGTGCATGGCCGACCGGGTTTTGGGCAGCTGACAGGCGATTACCCGATCCACCATTCCGCCATCAAAGAGTGCTTTTGACAGTTGCCCGATGGCCTGGGGAGAGGATCGCTCGCCCATGCCTACCAGAACCGTTCTGTTCCCCAGCGGCATGATGTCCCCACCCTCCAGGGTTGCCAGGCCATGATCTTCCAGAGGATCGCCCCAGTGCACGTTCACCTTGCCGGCGAATTTCGGGTGGAATCGGTAGATAGCGGCCATCAGCAGGGTCTCAGGCTTGCGGGCAACCCAATACATCGGGTTGAGAGTAACCCCGCCATACACCCAGGCGCTGTTGTCCCGGGTGAACAGGAAATTGGGCAGTGGCGGCAGCACGAATCCGAAACGTCCTAGGTGGTTGCCGAACAGTCCAACGGGATCGAATGGCAGATCCCCTACCTCCAGACCACCGATCAGGAATTCGGCGAGCGCCTTTTCGGGCAGTTCATCCATCCAGGCGCGCAGATCCGACACCATGCCCACGCCGATGTGGTTCCAGTTAATCCGGTGATCCAGAATCCAGGCACGTCCCTCGGGAATGGCCAGCGTTTCCGCCAGCAACTCGTTGACATCCAGCACCTCCACGCCCCGACCACGCATCACGCTGGCAAACACGTCATGATCTTTCTGGGCCTGCTTGACCCAGAACACATCATCGAACAACAGGGCATCGCAGTTGGACGGAGTCAACCGCCGGTGCGCCAGCCCCGGCCGGCAGATGATGACCTGGCGCAGAGTCCCGGTCTCAGAGTGCACTCCAAGTGTTTGTTCAGACATGACAAAACTCCTTTTGTCGCAGGGTTACAGCGGGTGTCACAAAAGTGTGCCGACGCTGATAACCACAGTGATAAACACGGTCAGAATGAGCAGCAAGGGCCAGATAAAGGCCAGCCAGCGATCGTAGGACACGCGCCCGATGGCAAGCCCGCCAACCACCACCGCAAAGGTGGGATTGATCAGGTTCACCAGGCCGTTGGCAGACTGGTAGGCAGTCACCACCAGATCCCTCCCGACGTTGGCAAAATCCGCCAGCGGCGCGAGGATCGGCATGGACAGGACGGCCAGGCCAGAGGACGACGGCACGAAGAAACTCATGCCCACCTCGATCCAGAACATCAGGTTGATAAAGGCCAGTTCCGGCAGGCCACCCAGCGAGGTTTCGGCGCTGTGCAGGATGGTATCGGCGATCATGCCCTGTTCCATGATCACCACAATGCCGCGGGCCAGGCCGACCACCAGCGCAACCCCGAGGAGATCCCGGGCACCATCGACAAAACTGCCGGTCAGTTTCTTTTCACCCAGTCGTGCAATGATGCCGATCACAATGGCGGCACCAAAGAACAGAGAGCCCATCCGGGCCATCCACCAGCCCTGGGATGACACACCCCAGATCATCACGGCAAAGGTCAGGGCAAAGATAACCAGTGCAATAATCTGGGTGGTTGTCAGGGTGGCGCTGTGAATCTCCTGGTCACCTCCCTGCAGAAACAGTTTCTTGTGCGCTGCCCATTGCTTTGCCACCACCGAGCGCGAGGGGTCGGTTTTTACGCGATGGGCATATCGCATAACGTAGCCGATACAGATCAACAGGCCGCCGATCAGCAGAATAAAACGCAGCACGATGCCGTCGGTGAACGGTATTCCAGCAGCATTGGCTGCAATCACCGTGGCGAACGGGTTGATGGTTGAACCCAACACGCCGATCCCCGCTCCGATCAGGATGATGGCAACGCCTGTAACGGCGTCGTAGCCGGCCGCAAGTATCACGGGAATCAGAATGGCGTAAAAAGCCAGGGTCTCCTCTGCCATGCCGTAGGTGGTGCCACCGATGGCGAAGAGCACCATCAGTATCGGAATCATCCAGATCTCATGGCCTTTCAGATGCCGCATCGCGCTGCGAATGCCGGTATCAATAGCTCCGGTCGCATTCATCACACCGAGGAAACCACCCAGGAACAGTATAAACATGGCGACATCGATGGCATTGGCAACGTAACTGTCGGGGTCGTAGAACCCGGCTGTGGGTGCCATCAGGACATCAACGAACCCCTGAGGATTCGGATCAACGGTCTGGTAGGTGCCCGGAACTGCCACTTCCCGACCAACCTCTTCATTCATGGCGCGCTCGTACTGCCCGGCCGGAATAAGCCAGGTCAGCGCGGCCACCAGAATAATCAGGCCGAAAAGAATGGTGTAGGCGGTGGGGAATCGGGAAGCAAGGTCGGTTTCAGGGTTTTCTGGCAATTTTTCGTCTTCAGTCACGATGCGTCTCCTTTCGTGAATCGCATTGTGCAGACAGGTTCCTTCCGGGAACCTCAAGAAGCCAAACACAGCCTCAGCGGCTGATGGCCACTGGTTCAGATCTGCATGAGGCCAGCATAGTGCAGCCCGCCGCTTCCTGAATTGAGATAGCGCAATTTTTAATCAACCATAAAAAAGCCCCGGGTGGAGGAGTTGTTTCCACTCGGGGCAAGAATGTCACCCGCCGGCTATGAGAAGCGGGTAACCGCCATGCAAGGTCTTACCACCTGGCTGTCAGTGCGGCACGCAGGGTCCTGCCAGGCTCATTAACTCTTACGGCTTCGGGGTTGAATGGATCAGTATTGGCCCTGCTAACATGGGGCGCCCATGTATTGTCGAACAGGTTATCCACTGCCCAGCTGATGCTCAGATAGTCGGCGAGCGGGTGGCTCCCGGACAGGTTCAGCACGCCGTAGCCTGGCGAGGTGCCGGGATCCTGGCCGGATTCCAGGTCCACCCGGTCCTGTCGGCGGGCCAGCACCCACTCCAGTTCAACGCCATGGCCCATGTGCTGCCAGCCAAGGGTCTGAATAAACTGCACCGGCGGAATCTGCGGCAGGGGTTTGTTTTCGTCACGGTTTTCACCTCGTACCGAGGCCAGACTGCTGTTAGTGCTCCAGGTGCCGTTGCTCCACCCAAGCTGAGCCTCAACACCCATCAGCCGCGCATCGATATTGCGGTAGACGCTGACCTGATCCACATTACGAGTGCGCAGGACGAAGTCATCCACCTGATCCACCCATACGGCCGGGCGCCAATGCCAGCCGTTGCTCTGGCCAGGCATCGCCACTTCCACCTTGCGATGCGTCTCAGGGTCGAGAGAAGGGTTGCCTACCCAGCGTCTTGCTGGATCCATGTTGTTCCAGCTGGCAATGTAGCGTTCAGTCACGCCCGGGCTGCGGACGCTATGGCTTGCCGTAACCACCAGCGACTGGATGGGAGAAAACCGCCAATCGCTGCTTACAAAGCCACTGAAGTTGTCATCGCTTGCATCGGTGTTGGTAGTGCCGTAGATCGCCTCGTAGGCATCGGCGGCAGACATGGCCATCATGCCACTACCAAACACCTGATCGGCGGCCCCAGCGGACATTTCCACGCGATCGTAGCGCACGCCACCACCCAGTTTTAACGCCGGGGTTACCCGGTAGAAGCGCTCAGCGAAGAGGCCGAAACGGTCTCGATCCACGTCGGGCCAGAGTACCGACGTCAGCGTATCCAGATTCGCGCCGCCAAACCGTTCGGCGTGCCAGTTATTGGTCTCGACATCCGCACCAATGGCCCAGTCTGTTCTGGCATCCGGACTCTGATCCAGGGTCAGACGGAGGCCCCGGGTTTCGGTCTCGGAATCGGTCAGCATTTTCATCATGGACTCACGGAGACTGAAATTATCCATGATGTGATCAACATCGGCCTGCCAGGCCAGCAGGTTCCAGTTGCCGTTGGCCACGGGCGAGCCCAGCTCCAGTCGCATGATGTCGGTATCGGTTTTCGGCGCATCCATGCCGGAGCCGGCGTATTTCACGTCCCGCTCCTCCTGACGGCTGACCAGGCCTTTGATATAGAACCCGTTATCCGCCTTCCACGCGGCATCGAGGCGGGCCTCAGAGTTCTTGTAGGCGCTGCGCACTTCGTTGCCATCGCCGTCCTCGTAATCGTCCGCCTCGTCGTAACCGCCTGCGAGCCGAAGCCAGGCACTGTCACTCCCCACTGCGGCACTGCCATTGACCAGTTTGCCATTGCCGTTGTCCGCGCCGCCCACCGTCAAATGACCTGTGGTGGCGGAATCATCGAAGACAGGCGCTGCTGTAGTGGCAATAATCTGGCCACCGGTGATCGGGCCCCAGCGAAGGGTCTGGTTACTGGTGCGCACCTCGAGCAAGGGCGCCAGTGCAGAACTCAGGCGACTGGTTGGGGGATCCATGCGATTCGGGCAGGCCCCTTCAACGCGAATACCGTCCAGAAGCACATCCACCCGCTCCTGGCTTTGACCACGAATCACCGGTTCCAGGCCGCGACCTCCCATTCGGGAGAGCGACACTGAGGGATCAGAGGACAAACGTTCAACGGGCTCTGAAGCCAACGTACTCGAGGCCTCGTCTATGCTCTGCCCCTCAGTAACATGAATGACCGGCAAGTCGGGAGAACTCTCCTGGGCCAACACTCCGGCGGGCAAAGAAACCAATCCCGCAGCACACAATCCGATGAAACGCGTTCCAATTACCGTCGCCATACAACCTCATCCTGACCAGCTCTGATAGTTGGCGCCAATCATAAACATCAGCCGGCGTCAGCGCCTGAGACCAAATGCCGCATCCCCTCGGAGGTATTACCGCGTATCCCGATGGAAAAAAAACGCTAGAATGCCCGCTATGGAATGGCTGACCCACTCACAGACCGGATTTCAACAGACTGCCCGCTATCTGCTGGGCATGCGTCTGGCTATTGTTGCGCTGCAGCTTATTTCGATCGCCGTGGCGGAAACCATGGTAACCCTGGCCCATCGGGCTGAAGCGGTTATCCTGCCCCTAGCCTATGGGGTTATGGCAACCCTGGCCTGGCTCTGGTTTACCCGTCGCCCACCGCGCTCGAGACAGGCCGTCAGCCTGGTGCTGATTGTCGATTTGCTTTTGATCGGAGTCTGGCTTTACCTGACGGGCGGCTATACCAACCCCCTGGTTTCTCTGTTGCTGCTGCCTATCGCCGTTGCCATTGTGCTGGTGCCACTGGGCCAGAGCATTGCCGTTACCGTCGCCGGCGTTGCGGTTTATACCTCCCTGGTGATCTGGCATACGCCGGTCACCCATGGACATCACAACGCCAACCTGGCCCAGTTACACCTGGTCGGCATGTGGGTGACCTTCGCCACAACCGCTGCCATCCTGCTGCTGGTTGTCGGTGCCCTGGCACGTCGCCTGCGCCAGCAACAGGCCCAGCTCGCACAGATACGGGAAACCCGGCTGCGAGATGAGCAGATCATCGCCCTCGGACTGTCGGCTGCTGCAGTGGCACATCGCCTGGGGACGCCGCTGAACACCATGACGCTGCTGGTGGAGGAAATGAAATCCGCTGCCCCGGTCGGCGACCCCATCGCCGACGACCTCGCACTGATGGAAAGTCAACTGGGCCTGTGCACGACCCACCTGCAACAGCTGTCTTCGGCGGCCGTGCAGGCCAAGACCGCGCAACTGGAAACCCTGCCAGCCCGGGACTGGGTGGCACGTCTTCGGGAATCCGCTACCCTGCTTTGGCCGGGTGCCGCCATTGAATGGCGTCAGCCTGTGCCGGACTGCCCGGTTGCCGTGGACGCCACCCTTGATCAGGCCGTTCTGAATGTGTTGGCCAACGCAGTAACAGCCAGCCCGTCCTGGGTCGCCGTTGCAGCCAGTGAGGGTGCCGATGGCCGGCTGGAGCTGGTTGTCGAGGACCATGGTGATGGCCTGGAATCCACCCCGGAAGGTACGCTCGGGGACAAGGTAGTCAGTTCGGAGAATGGGCTCGGAGTTGGCCTTTTCCTTTCCAACGCCACCATCCAGCGTCTTGGAGGCACACTGAAAGCCCGGGGTAGTGCGGACGGTACCACCATCATCATAGAGCTGCCGATAACGGCAGCGACCAACGGCCTAGCGGGAGAACAGGCGTGAGCAAACAACAGGCGTGGCTGCTTATTGATGACGATGACGCCTTTCTGCAGGTGCTTCAGCGCTCACTCGGACGCCAGGGCATCGAAGCGAAGCTTGCCCACGGGCATCAGGAAGCAAAAACCGCCCTGCTGGAGGGAACCTTTCACCGGTGCGTACTGGATCTGAACCTGGCAGGCGAAAGCGGCCTGCAGCTTCTGCCAGAGATTCTGGACATGCATCCGGATCTGGAAATCCTGGTGCTGACCGGTTACGGCAGTATCGCCACGGCGGTCGAAGCCATGCGCCGCGGCGCGGTGAACTATCTGTGCAAACCGGTAACGGTCAACCAGCTGCTGGCCGGATTCGAGCCGATTGATGCGCCGCCGGATCTCCGGGCGGAGCCGCCCTCGGTCGAGGAAATGGAGTGGGAGCACATCCAGCGGGTTCTCAACGAAAACGAGGGCAACGTCTCTGCCACCGCCCGCGCCCTGAACATGCATCGACGTACCCTGCAACGAAAGCTCCAGAAGCACTCGCGCTGGCGCTGACCGATACCCATAGGTATTTGGCGCAAAACTGACATTTATCAATTCACCTAGACCATTTACCCATGGTTTTTCAGAGCTATTCCGGTAGCATGCCCGACATTTGCGACAGGTCTCACGGGAGGAGAGTTCGTAAATTTACACACCGGAGTACACGTTACTGACTCTCATGCCCAGATCCCCCACGACGGTTACACCACCCTCAGACATCGACCCCAAGCGCCTGGCCATGGTTGCGGCGGTTACGCCCAATTTTCTGGTGATGCTGGATGATGCCGGCCGCATTGAATGGGTTAACCCCAGCTTTGAGGAACACACGGGGTATCAGCTTGAGGAGGTGCGCGGATGCCTCCCAAAGGAAGTGCTTTACGGGCCGGACACCGACCCCGAAACCATCAAGCGCATTAACCAGAAGCTGCATCGGGCCGAAATCATTGAAGAAGACATTCTTCACTACACCAAAGCCGGACAGCCCTACTGGGTGCATACCTATTGCGTTCCGATAGGTACAGAGCAGGGCGTTGACCCTGGTTATATCGCCATTCAGAACAACATCTCCGACAGGAAGAACAGCGAGCGGGGCCTGCGGATCGCGGCCAGCGTGTTCGACCGCAGCCACGAAGCCATCCTGATCACCGACCAGTCGAACCGGATCCTGGATGTGAATCCTGCGTTTTCGCGGATTACCGGCTATAGCCGGCAGGAGGTTCTGGGCCTCAACCCGGCGATTCTCAGCTCCGGCCGACATTCCGGGGAATACTACCGGTCCATGTGGCGTACCATCGAGAAAACCGACCACTGGCGGGGCGAAATCTGGAACCGCCGGAAAAACGGTGAAGAGTTTGTGGAACTGCTATCCATCAGCCGCGTGCATCTGGAAGAACCCGGGCAGTATTACCATGTGGCGGCCTTCTCGGACATCACCGCACTCAAGAACCATGCGCGCGAACTCGACCGGGCGGCCAACTACGACGATCTGACCGGCCTGCCCAACCGCCAGTTGCTGGAAGAGCGACTGCGCACAGCCCGCAGCCACGCCGACCGGCAACATCGCAGCGTGTCGGTGTGCTATCTGGACCTCGACGGCTTCAAGGGTATCAATGACAAATGGGGGCAGTCGGCCGGTGACCAGACCCTGCGCACCCTGGCCGAAGGCGTTGAAACCATGGAACACGCCCGGACACTCAGGCAGATGGGATGCAATTTCGTGCAGAGCTACGGGATCGCCCGCCCCATGCCGGCAACCGAGGTGCTGGGCTGGGCAAGGAAATGGCAGCATAGGGCCCGTTCCGGCAAGGCCGGCGACCTGCTCAGCACCGCCGTCGCCAGTGGCAAGGGCCTCTGAGCCGGAAAGCTCTACCGGTAGCGTCTCTGGTCCAGCGTGGTCAACCGGTCCGGATGGAAGACCATGAGGCCAGTCACAAAAGTGCCGTTCACGAACCCTTCGGGAATCATGAACAACGGCAGGTAACGGATGTACTCATGCACCAGTTGGTCAAACGTGTAGACGCCACTGCTCCATAGCATGAGGCACATGACACCACCGGCGGCTGCCACGGAAATGCCGGCCCCGAAGAACCCGCAGAAGAAGATATAGGCGAAGAAATTCCGGAAATCCCGCCGGCGTTCCCAGAGCATGATTCCGTGGCTGACAATGGCAGGCACCATCACGGTAATCAGCCCGTTGGCCGCAAACATGATCAGGGGTTCTCGTCCGGTAATGACCGTGATCACCAGCGCCAGCAATCCCGCCAGCACCGCAAGCGCCCACCCCAGCATCAGCGTTATCACCGTGATCCCGAAAATGTGGATGGCCAGGCCGGGAGAAATGCCTGCCCTCAACTGCCAGACGAATCCGAGCACCACGGCCGCGCCGAAAAACGAATGCTGGAGCGCGTTGTCCTTTCGTAAGGCTGGCCAGTCAATGGAGCGCACCGCCCGGACAAGAATTACCAGAAAAAGCAGCAGCGTGATGATCCACTGGCTGGTGGATAGCAGATTTTCAGTCATGCCCATAGTGAACGTACCGCAGTAACGGGGTCGGGTATGACATCTTAGCGGCTCGCCCCACCCCCGGTGCAAGCGAGCCCAGATAGATCAGGCGACCTGTCTCTCTTGCTTGCCAAGGTCGGTGAGGCGCTGCCAGGCTTCAAAGGTGCTGAGGAAAACCTCGCCACCCAGGTGGGAAAGCAGTTCCGTGCCTTTCAGTTTGTCCATGACGGGGCCTTTCACTTCCGCCAGATGCAACCTCACTCCTGCATCCTTCATACGCTCGTTAATCGCCTCCAGACTTTCGAGGGCCGAGGCGTCCACCAGATTCACGGCCGGACACATCAGCACCAGGTCCTTAAGCTCCGGCTCCCGTATCATCAGGTCCATAACCGTTTCCTCAAGGAAGCGTGCGTTGGCGAAGTACAGGCTCTCGTCTACCCGCAGGAAGGTCACCTTCGGGCACAGCTCCACGTCATGGCGAAGCACGTTGCGGAAGTGCTCGGTTCCCGGTACCCGACCAACCACCGCGCTGTGGGGGCGGCTGGTTCGATACAGAAACAGGCCTATCGAAAGCGCCACCCCGGCGATAATGCCGGCCTCGACACTGTGCACCAGAGTCAGCACGATGGTGGCGAGCATGGCGCCAAAGTCCGTGCGGGAGTAGCGCCAGGTGCGACCCAGGGCCGGAAGGTCGATCAGCGTGGCCACGGCGACGATGATGGTCGCCGCCAGGGTCGCCTGGGGCAGATAGGCAATGGCTGGCGTCAGGAATAACGTTGCCATGGCGATACCCACAGCCGCATAGGCGCCGGCGGCGGGAGTCTCGGCCCCAGCGTCAAAGTTGACCACGGAACGGGAGAAGCCACCGGTGACCGGCATGCCGCCGGAAAAACCGGCGCCCAGGTTGGCAGTACCCAGGCCAATCAGCTCCTGGTCCGGATCAATACGCTGGCGACGTTTCGCGGCCAGGGTCTGGCCAACAGACACCGACTCCACGAAACCCACAACACTGATCAGCAACGCGCTGACCGCCAGCTGCTGCCACAAGCCCATGTCCAGGCTCGGCATGGTGAAATCGGGCAGTCCACGGGGCACATCCCCGACCAAACGCACACCCTGGCCATCAAGCTGGAACTGCCAGGCCACCAGGGTGGTGACCAGAACCGCCAGAATCGGCGCGGTTTTGGTAAGAATATCCGCCATTCTCGGGGCCAACCCCATTGCCATCAAAAGCGGCTTCAGGCGTTTGCGGGCCAGCATCAGGAAAATCAGCGCTCCGGCACCGACCCCCAACGTTGCCAGGTTGGTGTCACCGATGGATCCCAACAGCGAGTGAGCAATCTCCAGAAGGTTGTGACCCGAGGCCTGGATTCCGAAGATATGCTTCAGCTGACTGGCAGCAATCACAATGCCGGAGGCCGTGATAAAGCCCGAAATCACCGGATGGCTGAGAAAATTGGCCAGGAAACCCAGCCTGAGGACACCCATCAGGGTCAGCATCAACCCAGACATGACCGCCAGCAAAACGGCACCGGCCACGTATTCCGGTGTACCGGACTCCGCAAGAGGCGCCAAGGCCGCTGCGGTCATCAGGGAAGCCACAGCAACCGGCCCCACCGACAGTGTTCGGCTGGTGCCGAAGACAGCGTAAATAACCAGGGGCAGGATACTGGCGTACAGACCCACCTGGGCAGGCAACCCGGCCAGCAAGGCGTAGGCCAGCGACTGGGGGATGAGCATGACGGTAACGATGATCGCGGCCACCAGATCACTGGTGGCCTGTTCCCGGCCATATTTTGGGGCCCAATCCAGAATGGGCAGATAGCGTTTAAGATTCATCGGGAATCTCAGAACAGGTTAACCGGTACTTTCAGGTAAACCTGACCATTGTCTTCAGCCGGAGGCATATGGCCTGCCCGCATGTTGACCTGGACCGAAGGCAGAATCAGCCGTGGCATATCCAGGGTCGCGTCCCGTTCGGTCCGCATCTTCACGAACTCTTCCTCGGAAACACCTTCGTGGACATGGATGTTTGCTTCCCGCTGCTCGGCCACCGTGGTCATATGCTGATACTCGTCACGGCCGGGCGCCTTGTAGTCGTGACACAGGAAGATACGGGTTTCTGCCGGCAGAGACAGTACCTTCTGGATAGACTGGTACAGGGTGCGGGCATCGCCACCCGGGAAATCACAGCGGGCGGTGCCGAAATCCGGCATAAACAGGGTGTCACCCACGAAGGCGGCATCGCCAACCACATAGGTCAGGCAGGCAGGGGTGTGCCCCGGGGTATGCAATACGCGCCCCTCAAGACCACCGATGGCGAATGTGTCGCCCTCTCTGAACAGCTGATCGAACTGGCTGCCGTCGCGCTGGAATTCGGTGCCGGCGTTAAACGCCTTGCCAAATATTTCCTGTACGTCTCGGATGTGCGCACCAATGCCGGTCTTGCCGCCCAACTTCTCATGCAGGTAAGGCGCGGCCGACAAGTGATCCGCGTGTACGTGGGTCTCCAGAATCCACTCGACCTTCAGATCGTTGCTGCGGATGTACTCGATAATCTCGTCTGCAGAACGCACGTCGGTGGTGCCAGCGGCGTAATCAAAATCCAGGACCGAATCGAGAATGGCACAGGCCTGGCTGTCCGGGTCGCGCACCACATAACTGAAGGTATTGGTGGGTTCATCAAAAAAATGCTGAACGATCGGGTTGCTCATGGCAGTCACCTCTGGAGTATCCGAATATCAAATTTAATATAAGCATATACTATTTCGTAATATGAGGTGAAATGATCTTTTTTTATATGCGCAATGTTCCTGATGCATCAACAAGGCAGTCCCGCCCTGCCTGCTTGGCCATATAGAGCCGATCATCTGCCCGGGCAATCAAGGCATCGGGAGTCGCTGGCTGGTCAACGAACTCTTCGATCGCCGCCACACCCGCACTGACGGTCACCGGAATGTCCGTGTCATTGAACACAAACCTTTCCTCATGCACAGCTTCGAGAATTCGCTGCACAAGCTGTCGCACATCCCCGTGCTCCACGGCGCTGAAGACAACAATGAACTCTTCCCCCCCGAAGCGCACAATTACATCCATGGAGCGGGTCTGGCTCACCAGTATGTCAGCAAAGCGCTGGAGGATATAATCGCCCCCGAGGTGTCCGATGGAGTCGTTGATCTTCTTGAAATGATCTATGTCGAACATGGCCAGCGCGAACCGTTCCCCATGGCGATTGCTCCTGCCCAACATCTCATCCAGCCTGGGCATCAGGTAGCGACGATTGTGCAGACCCGTCAGCGGATCACGAATGGACTGGTTCAGCAGCTCCTCTTCCAGCCGATTGCGCTCCAGGGCACCCGACAAGAGGCCAGACACGATAATCAACAGATCGGCCTGGTCCAGACGCCAGGTTCTTCGGCGAAGGGAGTCGACGCCAAAAAAACCCGTCACCCGTCCGCGCACCCGGATAGGCACGCAGAACATGGACGACACCCCTTGTTCCTGAAGCAGCGCCCGCTCGGGTGCAGCTTCCCGGTCCAGTCGGTCGACATCCTCAATAAACACCACCCGGCTGCCACTGACCATCCCCTCAATCTGTTCCTGCCACCAGTGAAAATCTTCGATCGGTACCTCTTGCTGGGTCTCAATCAGGGCAGGGACACCGTCCCTGCACCATTCATGGGTATTGGTCATTACGGCGTAATCGTCGGTAAAGCAGTACAGGTAGGCCCGGTCTACCTTGAAAAACAGGCCGATGGATCGCAGGAGCTCATCAATGCACTGATCAATGGTGCCAAAGCCCAGATTGATGAATTCGGTGGAAAGGCGGGCAATGAGCTTCTGGAAACCAGCCTGGAAGGAAAACTCCGCCTCGCTCTCTCGGAGGCTCTGCTCCAAGTTTTTGTAATGCTGGATGTTATGGAACTGACCGTACCAGAGGGTACTGCCATCGGGTTGCCGCTCCGGCTCGGAGCTCACCTCGAACCACTCGTAGTCGCCATTCTGCAGTCTGAGCCGCGCGCGATACGACCAGGTTTTCAGGGTATCCGCAGAGACAGGGATACTCTCCATGACGGCCTCAACGTCGTCGGGGTGGATCATCGCAAAAATCGGATCCGCGTTGTCATTCAGATCCCACGGGGCTATGCCAAAAAGTGCCTGAACACGTTCACTGATGAAGGGACAACGATGGGACTCTCGGTCTGCATCCAGCCAATAGATGAAAAGGACGCCAGGCACCCCTGAGGCCAGTTTCTGGAAAAAACGGGCAGACAAACCGGTTTGCTGCCCGTTGCCGGACCTTGACGCCTTGGACACCCTGTCCTCCCAACGGACGAATCACCCTGCTCATAAAAGAGTGTAGCCCACGCTGACAGGAAGCAAACCGATTCCGGAGACGACGAATCAGAGCGAGCCCAGGCGGTTCCTGGCTTCTTCCCGCCGACCGGCATCAGCGACGTCGCGGCCCGCCCTGTCGGGTGCTTCGAGGACTTTCTGCAGATAGCTCCGGGCCCGTTCCGGCTCGCCCTGGTCCAGCAGAAAATCGCCAAAGAAGAAATTGGCATCCATACCATCAGGATTGATCGCCAATGCTTTCTGCAAATACTGACGGGCCTTGTCGTCATCACCGAAGCCCAGTGGCCAGCCAGGGACCTGGTAATAAAGGCTGCCAAGGGATGTGTAAGCCGAGCCATCCAGCGCTTCAGGATCGATTGCCAGGGCCGCTTCCAGGGATTTCCGGGCGTCCTTGACCAGGCCCAGGGCACCGAGACCACCTTTGGCACCGGCGTAGGTGCTCAACACAATACCCTGCCAGATCAGCGGCTCTGCCCGGTTCGGATAATGGGCAACAAACTGTTCCGCCTCGTCAGCCAGGCCCTCGAAGGCTTTCTCTTTTTCGTCCTCCGGTACCTGATACTGGATCTCGGCCCAGCGATGCTGGATGTCGGCCAGCTCGGTCTCAAGAGCAGCCGCCCAGAGCGGCTGGGCAGCCAGACACAGGACCATCAATAAAACACGTTTCATGACAACACTCCCGGATTCAGAAACCGCCGGATCACCGGCAGTTGCTTCAGCATCGCCTTGTCGACAATTTTGGGCAGGATGCCGTTGATGACCACGAACAACTTCTCGGGCCAGCCCAGAAAACGCCGGCGATCGTCATTTTCCATGGCCGCCAGAATCTGCGCCGCCACCGCTTCAGGCGCGTCCATGGCGTTGCCAAGTGCCCGGTTCAGCTCGTTCACGGCCTCCGGGTTCATGTCCGTGGCAGTGGCGCGGGGGGCCACATAGATCACCTGAACCGGGGTATCGGCCAGTTCCCTGCGCAGGGCTTCGCTGAAACCGCGCAGACCAAACTTGCTGGCGCAGTATGCGGTGTAGCCGGGGAAACCGATGCTGCCAAAGGTGGACCCCACGAACACCAGCGCTCCCTGTTCGGCTTTTTCAAACCTTGGTGCAAAATGCCTGGCGACAATCATCGCTGACCGGAGATTGACGGCAATCTGGGCGTCCAGTTCATTGACTGTCATATTGCCCAGGCAGGCAAAGCAGTTCTGGCCGGCACAGTGGATAACGCCATCAATATCCGGATAGGCATCGCCGAGCCGAACCAGCTGCTGGTCGAGGTCCGGCGCCGCAAGATCCAGATGTACGAGCGAGACACCCTCCCGATGTTCGAGCTTTTCCGGGTGCCGGGAAGCGATAATCACCCGAGCACCTGCCCTGACCAACGGCTCTACGAGCGCCTTTCCTATACCGCCGGTGCCACCCAGAAGCAGGAACACCCGATCATGCAGCCTCATGGCGCCGCTCCTTGCGATTCTCGGGCACGGGAATGCTGTGCAGCATGTCGCCGTAAAGCCGGTAGACCATACGGGCCGCCTCGATAATGGCCTGCTGGTCATCCGGATCGGTGATTTCGTTCATCAGGTTCCGGAAGAACTCGAAATGCTCCTGGTCCAGAGCACCATGGGAGTAGAGGTAGCTGAACGCTTCTTTGGGCAGGCCAAGCTGTTTCTGGATGGCTTCACCGAGCGGCGTCGCCAGCTCGATCGACGTTCCCTCAAGCACCTGAACCATGCCGAAAAAGGCGGCCGGGTTACCGCGGTTAATGCGGTCATAGAGGTAGGCGACCATCAGCTCGATAGAGGTATCCGGGCTGCCATGACGAATGGCTTCCTTGTCCTCTCCGCAGGCCGTAAGATCGTTGAGGATCCACTCATGGTGGCCATACTCCTCCTCGATGTATTCCACCAACGCCTTTCGCACAAATTCCAGACGCTCGGGTAAGCGGCCACCGCAGGCCATCATCAGGGGCACGGTGTGTTTCACGTGGTGATACGCCTGGGTGAGAAACCAGGTATAGCCATTCAGGTCAAACCGGCCCTCGCGGATGGCCTCAATAACAGGCGCACCGGTTACGTGGGCGCGGGCTTGTGCAGTTTCGGACTGCAGTCGATCGAAAAATGCCATGAAAGATCCTCCTGGCGGGTTTGAAAGTTCAGAATTGGATATCGAAAGATTCATGAAAATCGGAAATGCGCCGGCCAGCAGCGTTGGCAGATCCGCCTGAATCTGTTGGCGAACAGGCCGGCCGTTTGCAGTCAGGTAGCCCTCGGCCTGGCTCAATGGCTGACGGCGGATATAGACACCGGACAAACGAGCGTAGTCCGGCAAATTGTTGTTCAGAACGTCCAGCTGCGAGCGCAACGTATCGGGTGAGCGGCCATCCTGCACAACAACGAGGGCGGAAGGGCGGGGATCGCCATCACCAAACACCACCGCCTGGCGGGCACCTATCGCCTGGATGAGTTCACTCTCCAGCCATTCCGGGCTGATGTTGCGACCAAAGCTGGTAATCAGAAGGTTCTTCGCGCGACCGCTCACCGACAGGAAACCCCCGGCATCCCGGGAACCCAGGTCACCGGTATCCAGCCATTCATCCCCTGCCGGTTCATCCCCCAGGTAACCCAGGTGGGTGTTCCCGGCCACCAGAATGTGTCCGCGGTCATCCACCCGTACCCGAACATGGGAGAGCGGTTTACCCACCGCACCTTCGCGTTCGGTTCCAGGCACGTTCAATGCAACCACGGAACTGCACTCGGAAAGCCCATAACCCTCATAAAGCGGCAGGCCGACCGCGCGGCCCCTGGCAAGCAGGTCGGACGAAACCCGTCCGCCACCAACCGCCAGAAACCGGAAAGAATTACTGTCCAGCTGTTTCTGTTCGGCCGCAGACACCAGCGCCATAGCCAGTTCCGGCACCAGAATCAGGGACTGCGGCTGGTGTTCGTTGATGCCCTGCACCAGCCGGCCGATGTCCAGCCCACTGCTTCCGGTCATGCCCAGATCCTGCAAGGGGGCGACCATTACCGTACTGCCCATAAGCAATGGCAGATAAACCCCGGCAATGTTCTCCAGCAATGTGGCCAGTGGCAGGATGCACAGGTGCCGCTCAAGGTCGACGCCCTCAAGACGCTCCTGCAAGGCCAGCGTGGTGGCCGTCATCTGGGCCACCGACAGGCAGACGCCCTTTGGGTTGCCTGTACTGCCAGACGTAAAGGTTATCTTCGCGGTCTGCTCCGGCATCCAGGCGGCTGCCGCTGTTACCGGCAAATGCCTTAGCCAGACACCATGGCCAATGTGCTCACCCCCATTGCTTGCGCCCCCTGACAACAGGCAATCAAGGCCAGCTCGTTCAGTCAGGTGTTCCGTCTGGGTCCGTGAAAAAAACACCGGCACGGGGACACACACCACGCCAGCAAGCAAACAGGCCAGATCGGCAAGAATCCACGCCACGGAGTTGTCGCCACACAGGCCGGCCCGGCGCACACCAAGGCGGGTCAACTGGTCGGCGAGAGCCTCGGCCGCCTGCATCATCTGAGCGTAAGTGAAGGCCGACTCCGGCCCCTGGAGAGCCGTTTGCGAGGGTTGGTCGGCCGCCTGGCGTTGCAGAAGTTCAGGCAATGTGGCCATAGGAACCTCCTGCCATCGCTTCTTCCCCGGGGGCTTCGGACTCAACCGGCTGAATCAACCGGAGCAAACCGGCGCTCCGCAGTGCCGACATGCCATCGGCGACACGAATGGCCATCACCACCGGATGATGGTCGTAATAACGCCCCCAGCCGGCACCGCCATCGGGCAACATGGCGGGATCGGCAGTCGCCAGGACCTGAGTGGCAATGCCCAGGCGATGAAAACTGTTGCGTAGCTGATCCGTGCCGGTGCACACCACCCAGTCATAACCGGCCCCATCCAGCCACACCGACAACGAGGCAAACAGAAAACGGCTGACGCCGGCTTCAACGCCCGCCAGATGGGCAATCTCCGCGATCCGATGTCGCTCGATGCCCGCAACCGGCATCACCGACTCCACCGGCACCGACAGATAATCTTCCAGGAACAGTTTTTCCAGCGCGGCGTTACGAACACCGACCGCGGCAAGAAGACTGCCCTGAGCCGTTGTCAGGGCAAGCAATGCCGGTATGCGCAGAGAAGGCTCGGCGCCATAGGCATGCAGGAAGCGCCGACGGATAAAATCCGCGACCGTCCCGGCCATTGCCGTCTCGGGACGGATCTCGTTAAACCAGCGACCGGCACAACGGATGACCGGAACCACCTCCCCGGAGTCCGGGGGACAACATGTGGACATCATCAGCGGGTCTGTCATAAAAGGCCTCCCTTAAGGTACGCCTACCAGACTAGGGCTCCAGCCTTAACCAGGGCTTAAGAACAGCCGGAAGTTTTCTTAAGCTGGCCTTAAGATTTCTGTGCCAGAATGATCACCAGACCGGTAACAGGACCTGCCATGCGGATATTGCTTGTAGAAGACGACCATCACCTGGCCAACACCATGCTGGGAATGTTGCGTGACGGACAGAACACGGTGGACTGGCTCGACGACGGCCAGCAGGCCCTGGGTGCACTCACCAGCGAGCACTTTGATCTGGCAATACTGGACCTGACTCTGCCCCGCGTTGATGGCCTGGACATCCTGAAGGCAGCCAGGAAACAGGGCGTGCAAACGCCGGTGATCATCCTGACTGCCCGTTCCGGTCTGGATGAAAAACTGACCGGCCTGGATGCCGGCGCCGATGACTACCTCACCAAACCCTTCGCCATGGCGGAGCTCAAGGCCAGAATCCGGGCAGTCACACGTCGGGGCTCCTCGGTGCCGCAGAACGGTCTGACGGTGGGCCAACTGGTGCTCAACCCGGACAACGGACAACTGACCAGCGGCGGCGAAACCACCACATTGCCCCGCAGTGAATTCCAGATTCTTCACTACCTGATGCGACACCCGGATCAGGTAGCCACACGACGACGGCTGGAAGAACAGCTTTACGGCTGGGACCACGGCGCGGAAAGCAACGCCCTGGAGGTGCACATCCACCACCTGCGTCGCAGGGTTGGCAAGGAAACCATTCGGACCCTACGCGGTGTCGGTTATCTGCTCGACAGCCAGGCTGCCGCCAGGGTGACCGAATGTCCCTGACCCGCACACTGACCCTGCTGGTTACCTCCACCGTTCTGCTGATTGCACTTGTTGCTGCGGCCTGGAGCTACATCGAAAGCAACCACGAGCTCGAGGAGCTGTTTGACGCCGAGCTGGCACAGAGCACGCGGATCGTCCAGGGACTGGTACAGCACCTGGCCGACACCCAGTCTGTCGAGCAACTGCCAAAAACCCTGAGCGAAACCCTGGAACTGCCCCGGCCCGACACGCCAGGAGTCGATTTCGAAGCCGACAATAACGAAATCTTGCCGGGCGGCACCGGGCATAAATATGAAAAGAAGCTGGCGTTCGAGGTCTGGACCCCGGAACGCGAACCGCTGCTGGATACGCTCAAAGCCGACGACACCGAAGGCCTGACACCCGGTTACTCCTGGGCAGAGTCCAGCGGCTTTCGCTGGCGCGTATTCACGCTTCAGGACCCGACTACGGGTTTCTGGATACGGACGGCACAGCGTGAGGATATTCGTGAAGAGCTCAGCGAGGAGCTGGCCCTGGGGAACATTCTGCCCCTGTTGATTGCCCTGCCCCTGCTGTTACTTGCCGCCAGTGCCGCCATCCAGCTCGGTTTCAGGCCGCTTTTAAAGCTTGAGCGCCCAATCCGCAACATGGCCCCGGAAAATATACACCCACTGGACGACCGGCAGGCGCCCAAGGAAGTCGCCGGTCTGGTGCAGGCGGTGAATGGTCTGCTCCGGCGCCTCAACCAGGCCCTGGAACGGGAGAGGCGGTTTTCTGCCGATGCCGCCCACGAACTGAGGACACCGCTTACGGCCCTGCGCCTGAATTTGGAAAAAGTCTACGAGAACGACCCGGAGCAATACGGCGGTCTGATCCAGTCCGTGGACCGCATGGTGCACCTGGTTGAGCAGATGCTGCTGCTCAACCGCGTCGACTCTGGTGCCGATTTCACCCCGGAATACCACAACCTGTCTGCCATCGTGGAACAGAGCATTGCCGATGTGGCACCGCTGGCCCTGAAAAAGGACATCGACCCCGTGCTGCAGGACGATGCCGGTCAGGCCCTGGTCTCCTGCCACAGCGCCTTGATCAACACGCTCATGCGCTCCCTGCTGGCGAACGCCATCCAGTACAGCCCCGAACACACAAGCATCGAAACACACCTCACGCCTGCCGGTGAGGGATACCATATAACCGTGTGCGACCAGGGCCCCGGCATCCCAGCCGAGGCACGTGAGCGGGCTTTGAGCCGTTTTGTCCGGCTGGACCAGCGACTCGGTGGTGGCGCGGGTCTCGGGCTGGCCATCGCCAGGCGCATCGCTGAACTTCATGGTGGCCAGCTCACCCTGGGCGACCGGCCGGATGGCAACTCGGGCCTGTGCGTCAGCATCTGGCTCCCGGCCCGTGCCACCTCTCGTCTCAAGAAGGTTTAAGATTGTTTTAAGGTTTGAGGAGGATACTCCGGCCCAATTGAACAGGGCCGACAGACGGCCCGGTTGATATTCCGTTTTCGAGGATGTCTTTACATGGGTCAGGAAAGAACTCTTTCGCTGGTTATACCGGCCAAGGATGAAGAAGCCAACATCGCTACCCTGCTGACCGAGGCCTATGGGGTAATGCGTGACTATCACGGCTTTGAGGTGGTGCTGGTGGATGATGGCAGCACAGACAGCACGCTGGACACAGCCGTTCGGACAGCCCGGGCCCTCGGCGGCCGGTTGTTGACCATTCGCCACGAGCGCAGCATCGGCCAGAGCGGTGCCCTGGCATCGGGTATCCGACAGGCCCGGAGCAGGTTGATTGTTACCATGGATGGCGATGGCCAGAACGATCCGGCCGACATTCCCGCCATGCTGCAGAAAGCCAACACCATGCGGAACCCGGACTTCTGTATTGCCGGCTATCGCAAGAATCGCAAGGACACTGCGTGGAAGCGCTTCCAGTCCCGCCTGGCCAATCGCGTGCGGGATGCACTGCTTCATGATGGCGTGCCCGATACCGGTTGCGGCCTGAAGCTGTTTCCCCGGGAAACCTTCCTCAAACTCCCCTGGTTCGATCACGGACACCGATTCATCCCGGCGCTGGTACGCGGGATCGGCGGTGACATTGCCATCGTGGAGGTAAACCACCGCCCACGCATCGCCGGGATTTCCAAATACAACGCCTGGAACCGGACCTGGGCCGGCATCCTGGACCTGCTCGGTGTACTCTGGTTGCTGCACCGCACCCGGGTTCCTGTTATCAGCAGTGCCGGTCAGGCCGATCCACAGGGATCGGTGGCGGAGCGCTCCTGACATGATCAACGGTTCCCGCTGGCTGGCCTTCGCCGCCCTGGTGCTGGTTGGCTATCTGACCATCCACAACGGCTGGCTCGACTTCATTGCCGACCAGAATGAAGTGGCGAACTATCTCCACAGCCATGGTGTCGGCGGATTGGTGGTGATTACCCTCGCCGGCGCATTGTTTACCGGCCTCGGCGCTCCACGCCAGTTGCTCGCCTTCGTGCTGGGTTTTGCGCTGGGCGGGTTCAACGGGACACTGCTGTCGACCCTGGCCGCCGCCATCGGGGCCACCGGCTGTTTCCTGACCGCCCGCTGGCTGCTGCGAACGCCATTGAGCCGGCGGTTCAGCCATCGCATGCAGCAGTTTGATCGCCTGTTCCGGGAGCAGACGCTGTTGAAGGTTCTCATGGTGCGTTTGCTGCCGGTGGGCAGTAACCTGGTGACCAACCTTGTCGCAGGCTGCTCCGGGATCCGTTTCTCACCGTTCCTGTTCGGCAGCACCCTGGGCTATCTGCCCCAGATGCTGGTGTTTGCCCTGGCCGGTGCCGGTATCGGCAATGCCAATGCCTATCAGCTTGCCGTGAGCATCGGCTTTTTCATTCTCGCCTCGCTGATTGGTGCTTTTCTCTATCACAACCAGAGGGCCAGGACGCTGGCCGATTCCGTTTCCGACTCTCTCTGAGACCGAACCATGCCTGCATCACCCTTCGTCCGCCACCTGCCGGACACCGTGTTTAACCTGTCCCGCAATCAACTCCTGCTGTTACTGCTGGCCTTTGCCGCAGTCGTGATTTTTACCGGGATCGGACTACGTTCCCCCTGGCCTGCCGACGAACCGCGGTTCGCGGAAGTGGCCCGCGAAATGGTCGCCTCCGGGCAATGGCTGATCCCCATGCGGGGTGGTGAGTTCTACCCGGACAAGCCACCGGTATTCATGTGGAGTATTGCCTTC
Source organism: Marinobacter sp. (assembly GCA_002718255.1). Lineage (GTDB taxonomy): Bacteria > Pseudomonadota > Gammaproteobacteria > Pseudomonadales > Oleiphilaceae > Marinobacter. The sequence goes on from PBED01000002.1 coordinate 143,913, forward strand.
TTTTACTGGCTGACCGGTAACCTGAAGATTGCGTTCCTTCTGCCCAACGCGCTGTGCAGCCTGCTCACATTGGGCCTGGTCTTTGATCTGGGCACCCGCCTGTGGAACCAGCGAACCGGTGCCATCGCGGTCATGTTGCTGATGCTTGCGCCCCAGTTCGTGATCCAGGCCCAGAAAGCCCAGATCGACGCCATGGTCGCCTGCTGGATTGCGGTTGCCTGCTACGGCCTGATCCGACACTTTTTCACCGGGCCCGCCTGGGGCTGGTACTTCGTTGGCTGGGCATTTATGGGGCTCGGGATCATCACCAAAGGGGTTGGCTTCCTGCCGGCGCTGATGCTCATTCCGATCGTGGTCATGAAGCTTCGCGATCGCGCATTGTTCCGTGGCACGCTCACCTGGCGCTGCGCACTGGGCCCGCTGGCCATGCTGGCAGTGGTTGCCGCCTGGCTGATTCCCATGGTGCTTTACGTTAACAATCTCGGCACCGAAGAGGCCCTGGCTTATCGGAATAATATCCTGTTCAAGCAGACCGGCGAGCGCTATGCCGACTCATGGGGCCATATCCAGCCCTGGTACTATTACCTCACCAGCGTAATTCCCTCGCTCTGGTTTCCTCTTCCGCTGTTGCTGCTGGCCTTGATCCGGCCCCTGTCTGAAACCGCCCGGTACCGGCCGATTATTCCTGTACTTCTGGGCTGGATTGCCCTGGTCATCGTGTTTTTCAGCCTCAGCCCCGGCAAGCGCGGTGTTTACCTGTTGCCAGCATTGCCCATGCTGGCGCTGATTCTCGCCCCGCTGCTCAGCAGCCAGAAACCGGCGGGGTGGTTTCCGCCGCTCCTGACAGGTGTGCAGTTACTGCTCGGTATCGCGTTGATGGCGGTTGGCGTCCTGGCCTGGAACGACCACCCCAGGTTGGTTGAAAAAGTGGCTGACTACAGCACCGACCCGGCCAAACTGCACGAGGCGGGGACGTTCGTCTTCGTCATAGGACTGGCCTGGCTGATCACCCTGTTCGGGTTCTGGCGCTCCCGTGCGCTGGGGCGTCTGTTTCTGGCCATGATGATCACCTGGCTGCTGCTGGGCACCTGGGGCTATCGAATTCTTGAGCCGCTTCGAACTCCTCGCAACGTGCTGGCCGCCGCAGAACAGCATATCCCGCCCGGCGGGCAGCTCGGCATGATCGACTTCCGGGAGCAGTTCCTGCTGTTTTCCAAACGCGACTTCACCCATTTCAGCTTCTTTACCGGTCGGGAACAGGAAAATCGCAATGCCTGGTTGTGGATGAGCGAAACCGAGGACAGCTATCTCCTCGTCGCCGATCAGATTGAGCTACCCTGCTTCACCAAAGAGGGTGCCATTCCCGTGGGCACGGCCCACCGGGACAGCTACCTATTATTGACTGATGAACAAATGAACCCCAGCTGCGCACCACCAGACAAGGTCAAACGGTTTACCACGCCTGAGCCCGGCAGTTGGCAGGATTGAGCTGGCGAGGGATTAAGAGAAGAAGAAACGATGAAAAAGCATGAAATTAAAGCCCGTCGGAAAGAAAACCGTGTTGATTCCGTGAAAATCGTACGATCCCCCTCGAATGCGCACGAATGGGTCATACTTTTTAAGGATATTGAAGGAAAGACCTTTTTCCTGATCTCAGACGACGATCATGTCTGCAGCTACGCAAACCTGGATGCGACCGTCGAGGCACTCGACGCCCTGGGGTTTGCCCGTGCCGAAGTGCTGTTCTGACAGGCCCTACCTGGTTTTGGGCAAGGTCACCGAAACCTGCAGGCCCTGACCTCCCGGGCCAGCACCCAGCCGGATATCGCCACCCATCCCCCGAATCAGGGTGCGGGCGATAGCCAGGCCCAGGCCTGCGCCACCGGTTTCGCGGCTGCGTGAGTGTTCCAGCCGATAGAAGGGTTCAAAAACCCGTTCCCGGTCCGCCTCCAGAATACCCGGCCCCTGATCAACAATCGTGACAACCGCTTCTGTGTCTGTGGTTGCCAGTGTTACTTCCGCCTGGTCGCCATAATTAACCGCGTTCTCAATCAAATTACGCAGGGCACGTTTGACGGCTTCAGGCTGCCCCTGGAGTACACATCTCGGGCTGTCATCGCAGTGCACCGCCAAGCCCATTTCCTGGAGATCACCACACAGGCTGTCCAGCAGGGTCGCCAGATCATAGCGACGGTGCTGTTCGGTGGTGGTGCCCCGGATGAAATCGAGGGTAGCTTCGGCAAGATGCTGCATTTCCCTGAGGGAATCGAGAAGACGGTCCCTGTCCTCACCTTCCGGCAGCATTTCAACCCGCAGCCGCATGGAGGTAATGGGTGTCCTCAGGTCGTGAGCGAGAGCCGCCAGCAGCCTTGCCCGGTCTTCCTGGGCGCGGCCAACCTGATCCTGCATCTGGTTGAAGGCGCGGGTAACCTCACGAACATCCTCCGGTCCCTTTTCAGGAACCCGGACTTTCTCTCCCCGCCCGAACGCGTGGGCTGCCAGGCTCAACTCGTTCATTGGCTGCAGGATTCGACGAACCGCCAGCAACAAGGTCAGCGTGAGCAGCACAGCGGTAATCCCTACGCTGGTGAGCGTAGCCTTCAACCACAACCAGGAGGGCGCTGGTGGTCGGGCCCGAGCATTGAACCATTGGCCGGAGGACAAGGCCAGGGAAACCCCCAGGACCGGGGGGCATTCGTGCCGGTCATCCCGATGGTCGTCCTCGTCACGGTGTTCTTCATACTCGTGGTGCTCATCATCTTCATCGTCATGCCGTTCACGGTCCCGATGTTCATCGCGATCCGGCATGCAATTGTCTTCGTCAGCCTCCATGGCTGTCCGAACCTGCTCCACCGGCAGTTCCAATTCCTTGGCCAGCCGGCGCGTCATGCCGGAGGCCCGATCCTCGGTCAGATAGGGCGCAGGATCGATCGAAAGCCGCAGAGTCGGGCTGGAGAGTGCCCGCAGAATTCGCTCCTGCCGTTCCGGGTCCGTGGTATCGGCCAGGGTATAGCCATCGGCCACCCGCTGGAGGACGTGTTCCAGACTGGCACTGCGCAACGCTCCCTGGCGCTCACCCGCCAGAATAACGATGGTGATAACCTGGGCCACCAGCAGCACCAGAATCAATAACAGCGCCAGCTGCCCACCGGCGCGCCGTGGCCACAGTCTCATTGTTCAGCCCCTTCGACCGCAGCAATCCACTGGTAGCCACCGCCCCAGATGGTCTTGATCAGCCTGGGGCTGCGGGCATCCGGGTCGATCTTTCGGCGCAGGCGGCTGACATGATTATCAATGCTTCGATCAAAGGCATCCGCCTCTCTGCCGAGGGTCAGGTCCATCAGCTGATCACGGGACAACACGCGGCCGGCGTGCTCAAGGAAGGCGAGCAGAAGCTTGTACTCGGCGGTACTCAACGACACCTCGACACCTTCCGGATCGATGAGTTGATGGCGGTCGACGTCCAGCGTCCAGCCCTCGAACGTCAGGGACTGCCCGGCCATGGGGCTGCGTTGCGGTGGCAGCGCTGTGGTACGGCGCAGAACTGCTTTTATGCGGGCCAACAACTCCCGGGGGTTAAAGGGTTTGGTGAGGTAATCGTCGGCGCCCATTTCGAGGCCGACAATGCGATCGGTTTCCTCGCTCATGGCTGTAAGCAGAATAACAGGCAACTCGGTGTGCTCACGAAGGTAACGGCAGAGCGTGAGGCCATCGTCCCCGGGCATCATGATGTCCAGCACAACCAGGTCGATGGAGTGCTGTCGCAACTGGCGCTTCAAGGCATCGCCGCCATCCGCCAGCAGCACGCGCAGGCCATGCTCCTGCAAATAGCGGCCGACCAGATCTCGAATGTCCCGGTGGTCATCGACCACCAGGATTGTGGGAGAGTCGCTCACTCGTTACTCCGTTGAATTACCGTCTGCCCTGATTATAGGGGAGTCGACTTCCCGCTTGGGCGCGATCTTGTCAAAAACCGTCGCAAATCCCTGCCTTGCGACAAGTTGCGACAAAGTCGGTGGGTCACCGAGACAATTCTGCGACGTTTCCTTGATGGAATAACTCCCGACCAACAATGACATTCCGTCATGGGTTTAACCAACCAAGGAGTTCGACCATGAAGAAAACGACCACCATTGCTGCTCTCTCCATCGCCGCGATACTCGGCGCCACGCCACTGCTTGCGTCTGCCGATGACGACTACGGGCGAGGTGACTGTGACGATCGTTACGAGAATCGCCACCACGGCAAATCCATGGGTTCCGATCTGAAGCAATACAGCACCGACGAAATGCGCATCATGGCTTACGGCCAGGCGCTAAGACGCTTCGGCCCGGGCGTGGATGTGTCCGTTGAGGAAACGTCGGATGGCACATACCGGGTCCAACTGCGAGATGCCGAGCAGAATCTGATCCGGGAGCAGGAGTTCAACCAGTACGGTGCCCCGGTTCGCGGCGGACACCGGAGCTGATTACCAACAGCCAGCGCGGGGCCCGAGAGGTGCCCCGCCAGCCTTTGATCAAGGAGAATCGCGATGACATTGATGGACGCTGACAACCGCTATGGTGCCGTTTCCCGGGCTGTGCACTGGATAATGGCGGTTCTGCTGCTGGTAATGCTTGCCAGCGAAGTCTGGTTTGAAGCCCTGGAACACACACTCTCTGATGCGTCGCTTATGGCCTGGCACCAGACCCTGGGCCTGACCATTTTCGGGCTGGTTATCTTTCGCGGTCTCTGGCGCTGGCTTAACCGCGCACGTGTAACACCACCGGCTCAATGGGCGACCATGGCCAAGCTCGGGCACATTGCGCTCTATGCCCTGATGATCCTGATGCCGCTGTCAGGGCTCGCATCCTCCCTCGGTGAAGGCGATCCTGTTACCTTTTTCGGCTGGACAGTCTTTGGCTACGGCCCGGAAATCGAGTGGCTGGAAGACAGCGGGGAAGAGGTTCATGAAGTGCTGGCCAACGTGTTGTGGCTCATGATTGGCGTACACGTAGCAGCTGCCCTGGCGCATCAGTACCTGCTGGGAGACCGGATCATGAAGCGCATGGCCTGACAGGCCGGAATAACCGAAATCCCCCGGGCTCAAGCCACCGGCAGGGATTCGTCGCTGCCCCAGTCCGCCCAGGAACCGTCGTAAAGAGAGAGCTGGTCATACCCGGCCAGCTCGGCCGCCAGCAGAATGATGCAGGCGGTGATGCCGGAACCGCAGGAAAACACCAGTTGATGCCCGTCTCCGGGCTGAAGGTTCGTACCGAGATGCCTGAACTTTGCCTCCAGCTCACTGACCGGCTTAAACCGGTAACCATCCAGCACCTCGGTAAACGGAAGACTGAGTGAGTTCGGAATATGGCCGCCGCGCACTCCCGGGCGGGGTTCCGGGGCCTGAGCCAGGAACCGCGCCCGGGATCTCGCATCAATCACCGAAACTCGCTCGTCGTCCAAATGCTGTAGCACGAAGGCGGAATCCCGAACCCGTCCGCGGTCCAGACGGCCCGCCATGTTCCCGGCGGAAGCCGCACTATTAATCGGGGCCGACACCGTCTCACGCCCCTCTGCCAACCACTGTGGCAGGCCACCATCGAGCACGAAAACCTGTTCGAGGCCCATCGACCGCAGAATCCACCAGGCCCGGGGAGCGGAATAGATTCCCTGGTTGTCGTAAAGCACCACCAGTCTTTCAGGCGTTATGCCCAGCCTGCGAACTTCCTGAGTGAACTGTTCCTCGGTAGGAAACGCATGGAGCTGGGACGATTCCGTATTGCAGAGCGTTCCCTCCAGATCAATCTGGAAGCTCCCCGGTATCCACACCGGGTGATCATAAACGATCGGCTCCTTGCCAATAACCGTGGCCATACTCGCGTCGATAAGAACCAACCGTTCGTTATCGAGGTTTTCCTGCAACCAGTCGGTGGTTACGAGTGGGGACGCCATGGTGTGCTCCTGTTCCTACCAGAAATAAACGGCCGACTTCTCAGGCCGACAAATCGCCAGACCTTCCCGGCTGCCGTCAGGACGTTGCGGCAATCACCGAGATTTCCACCAGCAACTCCGGCGACGCCATCTGAGCCTGAACGCAGGCCCGGGCCGGCGCCGTACCTTCAGGCACCCAGTTGTCCCACACCTCGTTCAGGGCTTTGAAATCGGCCATGTCTGCCAGGTAAATGGTTGCCGAAAGGATTCGATCGCGGCTGGAGCCGGCGGTCTCGAGCAGCTCGTCCACTTTCTCCAGCATCCCGGTTACCTGGGTATGAATATCGGCGTTACGGTCCTTGGCAACCTGACCGCAAAGGTAAGCAGTGCCGTTGTGTTTTACGATCTTGCTCATTCGGCTGTTGGTGGAAATACGTTCAATGGTCATGGTGATGGCCTTGTTGGGGGGATTTGAGTGACTATATAACCAATAACGGGCTCGAGGATAAAGCCTCACACTTCAGCCCGGCACAAACACCGGAAAACCATCCAGTTCGGCAGATAGCAAACGCTGGCCAAACAGGCTTTCGAGTGCAGAAGTCACCAGCATGTCGCGGGCCGGTCCCCAGCAGGCCTGGCCGTCGGGGTACAGAAGGAGGATCTGGTCGCACCATCGCGCAGCCAGGTTGAGGTCGTGGAGGCACATGAACAAGCCCCGGTCGCACGCTGCCTGCTGGCGCAGCAGCTTCATAACGGCGGTCTGGTGCTGTAAATCCAGGTGATTGGTGGGTTCGTCCAGGAGCCAGATTTCGGGGCTTTGGGTCATGAGGGTAGCAATGGCTACCCGCTGGCGTTCACCGCCGGAGAGGGTGTTTACCAGGCGATCTTTCAGGTGGATCACGTCCAGCTCTATTAGAGCCCTTTCAGCAATCGCGAGGTCATCACCACTCTCCATCTGCCAAGGCGATAACCAGGGGTGGCGGCCGATCAGGGCGGTTTCCAGTGCCGTTGCCGGGAATCCATCCTGCCGGTCCTGAAATACCAGGCCCATGCGTTGCGATACGGTCTTGCGGCGGATGCCGTCCAACGGCGTTCCATCAAGCAGCAGCTTTCCGCTTCTGGGCTCCCGCAATCCTGCGAGAGTATGGAGCAAGGTGGTTTTACCCACACCGTTAGGGCCCAGCACGCCCCAGACCTGTCCCGGTTCGATGGCCAGATTCAGGGGAACGCCTGAGCTGCGGCCCGGAATGTCGATAATCAGCGCTTCGGTTGCCAGGCGTGTCATCATCGGCTCCTATACAGCAGGTACAGGAAGGTCGGGACGCCGATCAGCGCGGTGATCACCCCAACCGGCAACTGCTCCGGCGCAATCACCACCCGCGCCAGGGTATCCGCCAGCACCAGCAGCGTACCGCCCGCCAGTGCGCAGGCCGGCAGAATCAGGCGCTGGTCGTTGCCCAGCACCAGCCGCAACATGTGCGGTACCACCAGGCCAACGAAACCAACCGAACCGGCCATGGTGACGGCGGCTGCGGTCAGCAGGCTGGCCATCAGGTAGATCGACCATTCCAGTGGCCGCACCGAAACGCCCAGCGCCGCCGCCTGCAGGGAGCCCCGTGCCAGCACGTTCAGGGCCCGGCCGAGCGGAAACACCATCAGGCATACGAGCACAAGAATGATCAGTCCCGGCCACGGAGTGGCGGCGTGGGAAAGATCGCCCATCAACCAATACAGCATGCCCGGCAATCGGCTGGCCGGGGTCATCGAGAGGATCAGGGTAATCATGGCGCCCCAGCCGGCGGCGACCACCACACCGGTAAGCAACAGCCGCGATGGGGTCCAGCTGCCACTACCGTGAGCCAAACCAAACACCAGCAGGGTGGCCAGCATGGCACCTGCAAACGCGGAGCCGGATATCAGAAAACCGGCAGCGCCGGCCAGCATGGCCAATAACGCACCCACTGCCGCGCCACCAGAAAGCCCCAACACATAAGGATCGGCCAGGGGATTTCGCAACAATACCTGCATCAGTGCCCCGGCCACGGCCAGCAATCCGCCAGTTGCGAACGCGCTCAGGGTGCGAGGCAGGCGCAGCTCCAGAATCAGCGTTTGCTGCAACTCGGTGCCACTGCCGGTGATCACCCTCAGAGTGTCACCAAAACCGATGGACGTACTGCCAATGCTGACGGAGAGCAGTGCCGCCAGAAAGCCCGCCAGCAGCAGAATCAGGAGGGGCTTGGAAGGGCTAGAGATTGGCACGGGCCTGCTCCAGGGTCTGACACAGGTGCATGGCACCCTCTGCCATACGTAGCGTCGGGCGTGCCAGCAGGTCAGGTGGTTCAAGGAAGAGGTTGCCCGCGGCTACCGCTGCCAGGCCCGGAAACTCACGCCAGGCCTCCAGCCACTGCCTGTCGTCCGACGACCCGGCGGTAATAATGACTTCAGGGTTGGCTTCGAGAACCGCCTCCCGGCTGATCCGGGGCACCAGCCGTGGCAGCCCGCCAAACACATTCACTCCGCCGCACAGGGTTATGGCCTTGCTGATCAGCTCGTCCCGGTTCACGGTCATCAGTGGCTGGTCCCATATCTGGTAGAACACCTTAACCGGTCTGGCATCGGCATACTGAGCTTCAAGCGCGGCCATTTCTGCACGAAACGCTTCGGCCCGCTCATTGCCCAGATCCGGTAATCCTGTCAGCAACGCCAGATCCGATACCGCCGCGGCAATGTCGTCAAACGTCCGCGGAGCAAGCCAGAAAACGTGAATGCCAAGATCTGACAGGCGTTCCAGCTGGCTGCGGGAATTGCCATCCACCCAGGCGACCACCAGGTCCGGCGCCAGCGAGACAATGGCTTCCAGGTCCAGGCGATTGCTGTCGCCCACCTGCGGTAAGTTCTCCGCCTCTGGCGGGTAGTCGCTCCAGGCACTCACCGCAACGACCTTTTCGCCGGCACCGGCGGAGAACAACAGCTCAGTGGCACCCGGTGACAAAGAAACAATACGCTGCGCTGGCTCGGCCAGGCATACCTTCTGGTTCAGTGCATCGCGTACGCAGGGTCCCTGGGCCTGCGCCAACGAGGGCGCAAGCAGAGACAGTACACACAGTGCAGCGAGCCATAGGTGCCTCATAGAGGGCGGGAGCCTCTCAGATCAATGAATTTACTGTTGGAAATCATAGCGCACCGAGGCCATGAAGGTTCGTCCGGCGGCCAGATAATCAAAGGGCGCGAAGGTCGCACTGTCATATCCGATGCTGGTGGCATACCGACGATCCAGCATGTTATCGACCTTGAATGAGGCCGACCAGCCAGGCTGGAAATTCCAGGCCGCTCTCAGGTCTACCGTGCCATAGCCCGGCAGCAGACTGGTATTTGCCGCATCGTTATAGCGGTCACTCTCGGCAATAAAGCTGGCGCCCACCGACCACTGGGAGAACAGGCGATCAATATCCAGACGCACGTTTTTTTCCGCGCGGCGTGGTAAACGGGCGCCGGTATCGCGATTCTCGGTATCCGCGTAGGTTACTGCTGCCGCCAGATTCCAGTCAGCCGTCTCGATACCGGAAGAAACCTCAACGCCACGGATTCTGGCCGTCTCGACGTTTTCCATGGTGCCCTCAAAGGTCACCGGGTCCGACACGTAGGTAATCAGGTCTTTCACGTCGTTCTGATAAAGCGCAATGTCCCAGTACCACCGGTCATATCGCCCGGAGAAACCGGCTTCGACCATCTGCCCCTCTTCCGCATCGAGGTCAGGATTACCGGTGTAGAACGGCACCGTCAGGTAAAGGTCATTAAAGGTGGGTGCCCGGAACGATGTCGCATAGCTGAGGCGAAAGCGATGGGCGCGGTCCAGCTGGTGACCGAAGGCCACACCGCCAGTCTCCTCTTTGCCATAGGCCTCGTTGTCATCCAGACGCAGACTGAGCATCAGATCGGTGGCATCAAAGTTCAAACGGCCCTGACCGAAAACCGCGCTGTTGGTCCGGCTGTCTTCTGTGAAATTGCTGGTGCCATCCACTTCGTCAAGCATGACCTCCGTACCCAGAACCAGCTCATGAACACCGGCCGTCAGGGTGTTTTCCCAGCGCGCGGAGCGAGACAGGGTGTCGAACGTGCTGGGATTGGCTCCGAAGGTATCCTGTTCGTCGCGAGCTTCCGAGAACTGGATACGTGTACGCCAGTAGTCACTGGCAACCGCTTCCAGATGCAGCCCCATGGCACGAATCAGGAAATCGGTATCACCGCCTTCAAACTCGGTATTACCTTCAGACTGGAAAACCGTCAGTCCTGCGCCGCCGCCCTGGTCAAAACTGTGGCTCAGTTTGGCCAGGCCACCAGCGTTCCGGAATCCTTTGTCCTCGCCGCCAGCACGCAGGTTCGTGCCATCGGTATCCGAATAAACGCCACCGGCCAGGAACGACGAACGGCCTTCCCGGCCAGCCAGCCCGGCCGTTGCCTCACGGGTTTCATGGGAACCGCCTTTCAGCTCGCCCCAACCCTGGCGCCCGGCCTCCGGTTCCAGGGTGAACGCCTGGATGACACCACCCACCGCATCGGCACCGTAGAGGGAACTCTTCGCACCTCGCACCAGCTCAACCCGTTCCATCAATTCGGGAGGCAAAAACTGCCAGGGTGGGATACCCGCAGAGGCCGAGCGCAGGCGGATACCATCGAGAAGCAGCACGGTACCTGAGCTGCCAGCGCCACGCAGGAATACGCTGGTAGTCTTGCCGTAACTGCCGTCCGACACCACGTTGATCCCCGGCTGGGCGCGCAGCAGGTCGCGGAATTCCGCGGGCTGTTGCCGATCAATATCCTCCTTCTCGATGACCGTAACCGAAGACAGGCTCTCCCCAACGGTCTTCGGCCCCAGTGTCGCGGTAACCACGATGGGATCCAGGGCATCGGATTCAGGGGCAGACTGGGCCGAAACGGCCAGAGGCAGGGCGGCCATGGCAACGCCGGCCAGTAAAACAGGGCTTTGAATTCTGAACATGAAACTTGCTCCGCACTCCGCGCGCACCCGCACGGGAATCTGGGTTTTGTTGCGGAACAGGGAATGGGGGCAGGCGGTAGACAGGTGTCAGGAGAGCGGAACCGGCATATCACCCACCCAGGTTGCCCACCGCAACATCGGGTGTTTTTCCAGGCCGGTCTCCGGGCTGGCAGGCGGAACCCTGGGTTCCCGGGCAATCACCTTCCCATGTCGTGGCGACACAGTGGCGCATAGATTGCCGTTGTCCTGCTTACCGTTGCGGGGGCAGCATCGGCCTTGCACTGGCATTACCAGGCTCACCGATTTCCCGTTTCACCCGTCGCGCTTTGCGACGGACACCTGAAAAAAGTGTGGCAAGGCTAGCAACACCCGGGTAAGCGGTCAATGAAATCCATCAAAGGTCGACATGGCCGCAGACCTCTGCCACTGCTATATTCCATGACTGACAATCACTTATTCTTCGCCAGAACAGGGAGTTTTATGCAGGCCGAGCTGGTCGACATCCGCAATCACATGGCTCAATACCCGCCGTTTGACGAGATGGCCGAGGAGCTGCTCGACAGAGTGGTTGGCGACATCGAGATTGTGTACTTCAAGGCCGGGAGCCAGATCCTCGAACTGGGTGACCCGAGCAGCTGGCTGTATTACGTGCGCAGTGGCGCCGTCGAGATCTATCGGCGCACCGGGGAGCTGTACAACCGCATCAGCGAGGGCGAAGTCTTCGGCCAGTTTGGCCTGCTGATGAACAGGAAGGTACGCTTCCCAGCCAAAGCCCTGGAAGACGTCCTGCTTTACAAGATTCCTTACGATACGTTCCAGTACCTCTGGGAAAATGACGACAACTTCGCCGATTTCGTTGAAATTGAAGACCGAAGCCGCCTGCGATCCGCCGTTTCCCGTCGCGAAAAGTCCAACCAGCTGATGACGTCCAAGGTTACCCGGTTGATTGCCCGGGAGCCGGTATCAGCGCCCCACACCGTTCGCCTGCAGGAAGCGGCGCGGATCATGACCGAAAACGGCGTCTCCGCACTGCTGCTGATGGACGAGGAAGGTGAAAAGCCCCTGCTCAAAGGCATCATTACCGACCGGGACCTGCGCACCCGGGCCCTTAGCGAAGCCCTGGCCTCGGAAACTCCGATCAGCGAGATCATGTCGGAGGATCTGATCACCATCCGCTCGAACATGTTCATATTCGAGGCCATGCTCACCATGCTGCACAACAATGTGCACCATCTTCCGGTGATGGATCGGGATGAGGTTCGCGGCGTGATTGCGCTGTCTGACATCGTAAAGTACGAGAGTCAGAGCAGCCTATACCTGGTCAGCAACATCTACCATCAGCAGGATGTAAAAGGGCTGAAGAAGATCAGCCTGGATGTGCGGGACAGCTTTGTTCGCATGGTGAACGAAGATGCCAACTCCCACATGATTGGCAGTGCCATGGCCGGTATCGGGCGCAGCTTTACACAGCGCCTGCTGACACTGGGCGAGGAGAAACTCGGCCCCCCACCCGTGCCCTACTGCTTTATGGCCCTCGGCTCCATGGCGCGGGACGAGCAGCTGGTGGTCACGGACCAGGATAACGCCATGATCCTGGACGACAGCTTTGTGCCGGAAGAACACGACGAATACTTCCTGGCGCTGGCGAAATTTGTCAGCGATGGCCTTGCGGAGTGCGGCTATACCTACTGCACCGGCGACATCATGGCCACCAACCAGAAATGGCGGCAGCCACTGCGCGTCTGGAAGGACTACTTCACCGACTGGATTGATAATCCGAAAGCCGAGGCTCTGTTAAACAGCAATATTTTCTTTGATCTGGATGGCATCTACGGCGAGACCGACTTTGCCGAACAGCTCAAGACACTGGTGGCGGACAAAGCCAGCAACAGCCAGCGGTTCCTGGCAATGCTGGCGCGCAACGCCCTGAACCGCACGCCGCCGATCGGCTTTTTCCGGACTTTCGTGCTGGAAGAGGATGGCAAGCACCAGAAGACCTTCAACCTGAAACGTCGCGGAACAGCGCCCCTGTCGGATCTGATCCGGGTTCATGCCCTGGCCTGCGGCTCCCGTGCACAGAACTCGTTCGAACGACTGAAAGCCATTGGCAACACCAAGCTCCTGCTGGACGACGATCTGGGCAACCTGAGGGATGCGCTTGAGTTTATCTCCATCGTTCGTATCCGACACCAGGCCCTGGCAATCGAGGCTGACCGGCAGCCGGACAACAACGTACGGCCCGAAGACCTTTCACCGTTTGAGCGCAGCCATCTCAAGGATGCGTTCCAGGTAGTCAGCGGTGCCCAGAAGTTCCTGAAATTCCGGTATCACGCCGGGGTGGCCCGTAATGTCTAGTGAGGAGCAGGCCGAGAATTCTGTTACACGCCTGCCATGGCCCGAGCAATTCAAGGCCCTGGCGGAGCAGAGCAAGTCCCCGATTCTTAAAGCCTATTACGAGAGTGGGTGTGTGTCGCCGGAGACGCCCTTATCCGAGGTGCCCTTTGTCGCGCTCGATTTCGAGACCACCGGGTTGGACGCCAATCAACATTCGATTGTCAGTATCGGTCTGGTGCCGTTTACGCTCGACGGCATCCAGCTGGGCAAAGCCCGCCACTGGATCGTGCGGCCCAAGCTCCCGCTACACCAGACCTCGATTACTATCCACGGCATTACCCACAGTGATATCGACCAGGCCCCGGATTTGAACGATATCCTGAAGGATCTGTTTGCCAGCCTGAATGGGCGTATCCCCGTGGTTCACTACCGCAACATCGAGAGATCGTTCTTCGACGTTGCCCTGCAATGGCGCTTGGGGGAAGGAATCCGGTTTCCGTTGATCGATACCATGGCCATTGAGGCTCACCTGCACCCGGACCGAAACCCGTCACGCTGGCAACAACTGCTGGGGAAGAAGCCCGTGTCGATTCGCTTGGCTGATAGCCGGCTGCGTTATGGGCTACCTCACTATGCCGCCCACAACGCCCTGATTGATGCGGTTGCCACGGCTGAACTCCTGCAGGCCCAGGTGTTGCACCATTTCAGCCGGGACACCCGGGTGGCGGATTTGTGGTTGTGAGTCAGGCGTCGCTCTCTGGTCTGACGTCATCAACCCATTTGCCATAACCGGCCTCTTCCATCTTCTCCAGCGGGATAAAGTCCATAGACGCGGAGTTCATGCAGTAGCGTAGTCCGGTTGGCGCAGGGCCATCGTTGAAGACATGGCCAAGGTGGGAATCCGCGTGGCTGCTGCGGATTTCCGTACGGGTCATGAAGAACGAGTTGTCCTCACGTTCCACCACCGCGTCTGGTGTGATCGGCCGGGTAAAGCTGGGCCAGCCGGTACCGGATTTGTACTTGTCCCGTGAAGAAAACAGCGGCTCGCCGGAGACAATATCCACGTAGAGTCCTGGCTTCTTGTTGTCCCAGTATTTGTTGTTAAACGCCGGCTCGGTGCCGTCTTCCTGGGTCACCTCGTACTGCATATCCGTCAGGCGCTGCTTCAGGACATCCTGAGCCGGCTTTTCAAAGCTTGCCGGATCGAAGCCAACGCCCATCTGGCCGGGCTCTGTGCTGGCGCTTTCATCGCCCACCAGATCGTCACTGGCGTCCACTGTGGCATTCTCCTGGAACCGGGTGTAATCGAGCTCGTAATCTTCGCCATACACCTTCTCGATAAACTGATAGCGTCCAGAGTTGAAGGTGTAGAAGTTGTAGCGCACCGGGTTTTTGTCGTAATAATCCTGGTGGTATTCCTCCGCCGGGTAAAATTTCTCAAACGGCACGATTTCGATCACCACGGGTTTCTCGTAAACTCCGGATGCCTCCAATTCTGTAACGGTCGCCTCGTCCAGGCGCGTCTGCTCAGCGATATGGTAGAAAATAGCAGGACGATACTGCTGGCCGCGGTCCACAAACTGACCCTGATTATCGGTCGGGTCCATCATCCGCCAGAGCGCCTGCAACAAGCCCTCGTATGTCATTTCGTTGGGGTCGTAATAGACCTGTACCGCTTCGGTATGGCCAGTCTGCCCCGAGGCAACCTGCTTGTAGGAGGGGCTTGCCTCTTTCCCACCAGAATAGCCCGAGACTACTTCCACCACGCCCGGCACCCGCTTTTCGTACCCGGCCTCAACACACCAGAAACAACCGCCAGCAAAGGTCGCCACGGCCAGACCCGGTTGATCCGGTGCGTATTTGCTCATCTGCGACTCCGACTTTTCGGCAACCGCGTAGGTGGTGAACAGACCAACTGCAGAGACAAATGCCACTGCGGAAAACAGACCCATGATCTTGCGTTTCATCAGATATCTCCTTCACGTGATTCCATACCTACAGCGTAGGGCGGTGGATTCACGAAAACGTTCACCAGGTATTACGAATTCATAACGCTGTGGATTTTTCGCCGCCCGCGACCGAGCTGTCGCGGGCCAGGGGCAGCCAGACACTGAAAACGGCGCCATCGGCATTGCGTACCGAGAGTTTTCCCTGCTGCAGCGTCACCATTCGCTGGGCAATCGCGAGCCCCAGACCGGCATGGCCCGTCCTGGACGCACCTGCGGCCTGATAAAAGGGTTCGAAGACGTGCTCCAGGTGCTCATCATCGATACCGGGGCCAGCGTCGGCGACGGTAATTTGCGCACCCCCGGCCTGTTCGACAACGCCCAGTGTGATCTCCGTATCTTTCGGCGAATGGCTGAGGGCGTTGCTGATCAGGTTATCCAATACCCGCTCGGTCATGGCGATATCCGCCAGCACCTGGACCGGAGCGACGGAAACAATCGACAGGGCAACGCCTGCGCGCTCCGCCTCGGGTTGGTGCTTCTGCACCACGTCATGCAGCAGTTCGGCAACCACAAACGGTTCCGTCTTCGGCTGTTTCTCCCGGGCATCCAGTGCGGCAAGTTCAAACAGTTCCTCCACAAGACGACCAAGCCGGTGGCTTTCGGTCAGGGCCACATCCAGGAAACGTGCCCGCTCCTCGGCGGCGAGCGTGTCCTGTTTCATGCGCAATGCTTCGATATAACCCTGGATGGATGCCAGTGGCGTTCTCAGATCGTGGGAGACCTGGGCAACCAGCTGCCGGCGCTGGGCATCCTTGTGTTTCAGAAGGTCCAGCTGGGCAACAATTCGCTGGGCCATCTGATCGAACCGGGCGGCCAGGTAATCAATGTCATCGCCTTTGCCCGCCACCGCGGCGGCGCGCTCCGGCGACATGCCGCGCTCGAAGGATTCCACCCGCTCGGTCAGCCGCGACAGCCGACGCGTCAGCAACCGGAAGAACACCAGCCCGGCCAGCAGGCCCACGAACAGGCTCACCGCCAGCGCGCCCGCGCCTAACTGGAGGAGCCGGTTACTGTGCACCATGCTCTCGGCCAGGTCGTACTCCTCGCCGCGCAGAACCACGTACAGATAACCCGTTGGATCAGCAGCCGAAGGCACCGGCGTTACCGAGAACACCTTCCGCCGGTCATGACTGCGCGGATCATCGCCGGGCAGTGGGTAAGCGCCCGGGTTTTCAAGCAGGATGCGTACCGGTTCCAGGGATACCCGGTTGCGCTTGATCTTGTTCGGGTCGGCGGAGTAGGAAAGGATATTACCTTCGGTATCCAGCAGGTAGATTTCGATACTGGGGTTGATGGTCATGTACAGCTCGAAGAGCTGCTTCAGGGCATCGCGGTTGAGCTTGCCATCGGTTACCAGGTTGCGGTCAGACACCAGGTTACGGGCGAGGTCGCGGTTCAGTTGCTGGTTGACCGCAGCCGAGTATTCCCTCACCGAAGCCAGACTCAGAAAGGTAAAGAGCCCACCCACCACAAGCAGCAGCAGGAACAGACCGATCGCCAGCCGGGCATAGAGGGTACGGAAGACAGACAGGGCCATCGTTAATCCATGAACCGATAGCCAACACCCCAGACCGTCTGGACGTATCGTGGGTCGGCGGGATCGGCTTCAATCTTGTTGCGCAGGCGGTTGATGTGGGTGTTCACGGTATGCTCGTAGCCCTCATGGTTGTAACCCCACACAGAATCGAGCAATTGCGCCCGGCTGAACACCCGGCCCCGATGGGAGGCAAAGTGCCAGAGCAGGTCGAACTCGCGGGCGGTCAGGTCCACTTCCCGATCATCCACAAACACTCGCCGGCGAACCGGATCAATCCGAAGCCCGTCCACCTCAATCTCATCAGCCTGATCGCCGGCAGGCGCTGCCTGAGAGAGTGCGTCTACACGTCGGAAAAGCGCTTTGATGCGGGCTGCCAGCTCCGCCACGCTGAACGGCTTCGTCAGGTAATCGTCCGCGCCCATCTCCAGGCCCAGGACCCGATCCAGCTCTGTGCTCTTTGCCGTCAACATCAGAACCGGCACATAGCCCGGGCAGGCACGAATCTCGCGGCACACCGCCAAACCATCCAGGCCAGGCAACATCAGATCCAGAATAACCAGATCGACGCCGCCCTCACGGAACCGTTCCAGGCCGGTGTCCCCCCGGTCCACGAGCACGGGCTTCATTCCCAGATCTGAAACCTGCATACGGACCAGCTCACCGATGCCGGGGTTGTCTTCAATAATCAGTACCGTTCGCGTCATGGTGATGGGCTTCGCTGAAATTGCCGGTGGCTTTCGATGCTTTCATGGCAGAGTGTAGGCGGAAAAGTTCACAAAACCATCACAGGCTGTCGAAACCGCGCGCATAGCCGGTTCCGGGTTTAGCCGTTAAAATGAATCCAAATTCGGGCATGAGGTTTCAGTGGCAGACAAAACCGTAACCAGGGCAACACCGGCCGAGGCGTTCAAGCGAGCACGTCGCATGTGGCTCAAGGGTGAGCGCATTCACCTGGCGCCGCTGGCTGATGAGCTCGGAATTGGCCGCGCCACCCTGTTTCGCTGGGTCGGCAACAAGGATCTGCTGATCGGCGAGATTCTCTGGTCCCTGTACGAACCCCTCTGGCGACAGGCCATGGCCGAAACGCCCGGCAATGGCGTGGACTACATTGTCGGCGTGTACCGCCGCACCAACTCCGCGATCCTGCACTTCGAGCCGCTGCGGCGATTCATCAACCAGGATCCGGAATATGCCCTGAAGATCCTCACCTCGTCCCAGTCGATCCTGCACACTCGCACGGTCGAAACCAACACGCGGATGCTTAAAGACCAGGTTGCGGCCGGGCATATCAAGCCACCAATGAACATCTTCAGCCTGTCTTACTTCATGATTAGACTGGCAGAGTCCTGCCTTTACAGCGACATCATCGCCGGACGCGAACCCAGGGAAGCAGAATTGGAGGATGCCTGTACGGCCGTGCGGATTTTGCTTGGGGGGAAGGCCTAGGGCTTACAGGCTTTGGGGGCTGGCCCCGAGGCGAGGGTGTCTTTTCTTCTGGGAAAAACAACTCGCTTCGCTCAGACATTTTTTCCCGGCAGAAAAGACACCCCCACCCCGTGGCCGATCTAACTCTCAGGGCCACCGATCGGCAGCCCAGCCTATCGGCATTTACAGCTGCAAAGACCGGATTTCCAGAAACTCCTCCAGTCCCCACTTGCCAAATTCGCGGCCGATACCGGAATGGCCGAAGCCGCCAAACGGTGCCATCGGGTTAAACGCACCACCGTTCACGAATACCTGACCAGTGCGCAACTTGCTGGCGATTTTCTTGGCCTTGGCGTCGTCGCCGGACCAGACTGCACCGGAAAGGCCGTACTGGGTACCGTTGGCGATTTTCACCGCTTCTGCTTCGTCGTTGTACGGGATCACGCACAGCACCGGCCCGAAAATTTCCTCCTGGGCGATGCGGCTGTCCGGTTTTACGTTGCCGAAGACCGTCGCCTTGACGAAGTAACCTTTCTCGCATCCCTCGGGCGCTTCCGGCCCACCGGCGATGAGCTTGGCACCTTCCTGGATACCCAGTTTGATGTAGTCGATCACCTTGTCACGCTGCTGGGCAGACGACAGCGGGCCCAACCGTGTGGTTTCTTCCAGCGGGTTACCCGGGGTCATTTTAGCCACGGCAGCGGCGGCCAGTTCACAGGCCTCGTCGTGCTTGTCAGCCGGGACGAGCATGCGGGTGAGCGCGGTGCAGGTCTGGCCGGAGTTCAGCAGGCAGTTGTTGATGGTACCTTTAACGGCAGCAGCCAGGTCGGCGTCCGGGAGGATCACGGAGGCCGATTTGCCGCCCATCTCCAGGGCGAAGCGTTTGAAGTCATCGGCTGCGGCGTGGGCGATCAGGTTGCCGGTGCGGGTGGAGCCGGTGAAGGACACCATGCGCACATCCGGATGCTTGATCAGGGTGTCACCCACGGTATGACCATAGCCGCACACCATGTTGAACACGCCCTTGGGCAGGTCGGTGCCATCGAGGATCTCGGCAAGGATAAACGCCGTCTGGGGAGCGATCTCCGAAGGCTTGAGCACCACGGTGCAACCGGCCGCAATCGCCGGAACGATTTTCAGGATCACCTGGTGCAGCGGGTAGTTCCAGGGGGTAATGCAACCAACCACACCGACCGGCGCATATTGCACCTCGGAGTTGCCCGACTGTTCGGTGAACGGGAAGTCGGGCAGCAGCTTCAGGTAACTCTTGGTCACCGCAGCCGGCATACCAGCCTGGATCGGCGTGGCCAGTTTGATGGGCATGCCCACTTCCCGGCAGACGGTCTCGGCGATTTCCGGCGCGCGCTCTTTAAGGCCCGCGTGCAGCTGTTCCAGCACCTTGATCCGTTCTTCCAGGGTGCTTTCCGACCAGCTTTCAAACGCCGCATCGGCGGCAGCAATGGCCTGTTCCATTTCATCCGCGCCGGCGGCGGGGACGCGGGCAATCACGTCACCGGTGCCAGCTTCGTGAACGTCGATCATGTCACCGGCCCAGCTAACCCATTGGCCGTTGATGTAGTTCCTGTTCAGCTCGTTCATGCTTCCCCCTTCATTCAAATACGATAACGCCACGGGCGTTCTTGCCTGCCACCATATCATCGAACGCCTGTGCGGCTTCTTCTATGGGGTAGGTCCGGGTAACCAGTTCATCCAGTTTCAGTTTACCAGCCTTGTAAAGACCCAGGATCCTGGGGAAATCGTGCTGCGGCCTTGCCGAACCCAACCAGCTGCCTTTCAAGGTTCGCTCGTCCGCCGGCAGGGTGAGGGTGGTCAGCGAAGTCTTGTCCTTCGGATCTGCCACACCCACGACCACGGCGGTACCGCCACGGCCCAGACTCTTGTAGGCCTGTTCCACCACCGGCCCGGCACCGACGCATTCGAAGGCGTAGTCAACGCCGCCGGTCATTTTCTTCACAGCCTTGGCGGCGTCCTCCACCTCGTTTATATTCACGGTGTGGGTGGCACCAAACTCTTTCGCCATCGCCAGCTTGGCGGGGTTGCTGTCCACCGCCACGATCATCTCGGCGCCGGCGGTCACACAGCCCTGGATGGCGTTGAGGCCAACGCCACCGATGCCAAACACGGCGGCTCGGGAGCCGGGCTCCAGCTTTGCCGTATTGAAGACAGCGCCGACACCGGTCATCACAGCGCAACCCACCAGGGCGGCGTTCTGCATCGGCACGGTTTCATCCACTTTTACGCAGTTGTCGACGTGCATGGTGGCGAACTCGGCCATCACGCCGCAGGCGCCGAAGACGTTCAGGGGCTCGCCGTCCGCGCCTTTGGTTCTGACCGTGCCATCCGGCAGGTTGAACATGGCCTTGCGGGCGTTCTCACAGAGCACCGGGCGGCCACGAACACACTGGCTGCATTTGCCGCACATGGATATGAAGGTACTCACCACATGGTCGCCTTCCTTGAAGGCCGTGACGCCCTCACCGACTTCGACAACCACGCCGGCGGCTTCGTGCCCCAATACAAGGGGAGGCGGGTAGGGAATCTTACCCGTGGTGGCGGACAGATCGCTGTGGCAAACACCGCAGGCCGCGATCTTGATGGTGATTTCATCCCGCTTGGGGCCTTCTACCGTGATGGTTTCCACCTGAACAGGCTGCCCCCATTCCCGGCAGACGACGGCTTTTGCTTGTCTGTCCATGCATTTCCCCTTTTGGTCAACAAGGGGTCGAAAGAAAGCATTCTTCTGACCCCGATCTCATACAGGCCGGCTTCAAACCACCTCGAACAGGCCAGCAGCACCCTGGCCACCGCCGATGCACATGGTGATCACCACGTATTTCGCCCCACGGCGCTTGCCTTCGATCAGGGCGTGGCCTGTCTGGCGGGCGCCGGTAACACCAAAGGGGTGGCCGATGGAAATTGAGCCGCCGTTTACATTCAGCTTCTCCATGGGAATGCCCAGGCGGTCACGACAGTAAATCACCTGCGACGCGAAGGCTTCGTTCAGTTCCCACAGATCAATGTCATCCATGGTCAGACCATTGCGCTCAAGCAGGCGCGGAATCGCATACACCGGGCCGATGCCCATCTCATCCGGCTCACAACCCGCCACAGCGAAGCCACGGAAAATACCCATGGGTTCAATGTTGTGCTTCTCGGCATAGGTGCTGTTCATCACCGTGCAAACGGAGGCGCCGTCCGACAGCTGGCTGGCGTTGCCCGCCGTGATGAACTGCTCCGGACCACGCACCGGCTCCAGACCCGCCAGGCCCTCAAGGGTCGTATTCGGGCGATTACACTCGTCACCTTTCAGGGTCACCTGCTTTTCACTGACCTCACCGGTTTCCTTGTCCTTGACCAGCATGGTGGCATCGAAAGGCACGATCTCATCGTCAAACTTGCTAGCCTGCTGGGCCGCCGCCGTGCGCTGCTGGGAGATCAGCGAATACTCATCCTGGGCTTCACGGCTGACGTTGTAGCGCTTGGCGACAATATCCGCCGTCTCAATCATCGAAAGGTACAGCTCGGGCTTGTTCTTCATCAGCCACTCGTTGGTGGCGTGGAAGCTATTGATCTTCTCGTTCTGCACCAGGGAAATGGACTCAACGCCCCCGGCCACCATGGCGGGTACTTTCTCGGACACCACCCGCTGTGCCGCCAGGGCAATGGACTGCAACCCCGAGCTGCAGAACCGGTTAATGGAGAACCCGGCAGTGGTCACCGGAAGACCGGCGCGGATGGCCGCCAGACGGGCAATATTCCGGCCCTGGGCGCCCTCCTGGTAGGCCGCGCCCATGATCACATCCTCAACAATAGACGGATCAATACCTGCGCGCTCAACAGCATGCTTGATAACGTGACCTGCCATATCCACGCTGTGCGTGTTGTTCAAAAAGCCCCGGTAGGATTTCGCAAGGCCGGTGCGCGCGGTGGAGACGATTACTGCATCAGACATAACAATGCCCTCAATTTTTGAAACATGTAGGTCGGGTTAGCCTAAACACTCAGCTAAGCCGGTCGTGGGGCGGGGTGTCTTTTCCGCCGGGAAAAGATGTCTGAGCAAAGCGAGTTGCTTTTCCCAAAGGAAAAGACACCCCGCCCCGCGACCCGCCCGCCAAGTTACAGGTCAGCGAACTTACGGCCTTCAGCAACCAGCTTCTCGAGCAGAGCCGCCGGCTCCCACTGCTCGCCACCAACGGTATCCTGGTACTTCTTAACCGCTGAGAGAATGGTGTCCAGACCTTCCTGATCGGCCCAGAACATGGGGCCACCGCGATAGGCCGGGAAGCCATAGCCGTAGATCCAGACAATGTCGATATCCAGCGGACGATCGGCGATGCCTTCCTCCAGGATCTTCGCGCCCTCATTGATCATCACATACACGCAGCGCTCGAGGATTTCCTGGTCGGAAAGCTCCCGGGGCGTGATCCCCTGCTCCTTGCGGAACTGCTCGATCAGCTGCTCCACTTCCGGATCAGGAATCGGCTTGCGGCTGCCTTCCTCATACTTGTATACACCTGCCTGGGTCTTCTGGCCAAGGCGGCCCTGTTCGGCAAGCTTATCCATCCAGCTGGCGGGAATGTCTTCGCCAGCTTTGCGGCGCTCTTCACGAATCCGGTAACCCACATCAATCCCGGCCAGATCGGACATCGCGAACTGGCCCATGGGGAAGCCGAGATCGGTCAGCACCTTGTCGACCTGCTGCGGGGTGGCGCCCTCATCCACCAGGGACATGGCCTCGGTGCCGCGCTTGTGGAGCATCCGGTTGCCGACAAAGCCGTAGCAGTTGCCCACCATGACACCGACTTTCTTGATCTTCTTGGCAACCGCCATCACCGTGGCCTTGACCTCGTCGGAGGTCTTGCTGCCACGCACGTTCTCCAGCAGCTTCATCACGTTAGCCGGGCTGAAGAAGTGCATACCCACCACGTCTTCCGGGCGCTTGGTGGCAGACGCAATCTCGTCGATATCGAGGGTTGAGGTATTGGACGCCAGAATCGCACCCGGCTTGCAGACCTCATCGAGCTTGGCAAAGATTTCTTTCTTGATGGCCATGTTCTCGAACACCGCCTCGATGACCAGGTCAACGTCCCGGAAATCGTCGTAGGTCAGGCTCGGGGTGATCAGCGCCATCCGCTGTTCCACCTGCTCCTGGGTCAATTTGCCCTTCTTCGCGGAGTTCTCATAGTTGCGACGAATGATAGCCAGGCCCTTGTCGAGGGCCTCCTGTTTGACCTCGACGATGGTGACCGGAATACCCACGTTGACGAAGTTCATGGCAATACCGCCACCCATGGTGCCGGCACCAATTATGCCAACGCTCTTCACGTCACGAACCGGCGTATCCTTGGACAGTCCCTTGACCTTGGAGACTTCACGCTCCCCAAAGAACGAATGGATCAGACCGGCGCGCTGGGGCGATTCCATGCATTCCATGAACAGTTCCCGCTCGCGCTTCATGCCTTCGTCAAAAGGCAGATTAAACGCCGCTTCCACAGCGTCGACACACTTGAACGGGGAGAAAAGACCCCGGGCCCGTTTCTTCAGCTCGTCACGGAACTGGTCGAAGACATCGCTGCCCTTGTCCGCCTCGATTTTATCGGTGATATCCCGAACACGACGTACCGGCTTGCCTTCGTCGACTACTTTCTGCGCATAGGCCATGCCCACTGCGCGGATATCGTCGCCTTCTTCGACGGCATCGAGAATGCCGAGGGCCAGGGCATCCTTGGCGCCGACAAATTCACCGGTGGTGATCATTTCCAGGGCTTTGCGGGCGCCGGTCAGGCGCGGCAGCCGCTGGGTGCCGCCAGCACCCGGCAGAAGGCCCAACTTCACTTCCGGCAGGCCTACCTTGGCGCTGCTGATCGCAACCCGGTAGTGACAGCTCAAAGCGGTTTCCAGACCACCACCCAGGGCGGTGCCATGGATCGCGGCGACTAGCGGCTTGTCGCTGCTTTCAAAGGTGTTGACCAGTGTCGGCAAGGTGGGCTCCTGCATGGGCTTGCCGAATTCACGAATGTCGGCGCCGGCAATGAACGTGCGCCCTTCGCAAACCAGCAGAAGCGCCTTGGCCTCGGCATCTTTCTGGCCCTGCTCCAGGGCTGCGAGCAGACCAGAACGAACAGCCTGGCCGAGGGCGTTTACCGGCGGGGAATTCACGGGAATAACGCCGATGTTGCCTTCCCGGTTATAGCTAACGACCTCAGACATGATTTCTCCTCGCATTCTTTCTGAAATATGGTTTTAACTAGCGAAACATGCGTACGATTTAATACAAGTTCTTTGGTGGTTTCAACCACCCATTAAACTACAGGCACAAAAAAACCGCAGGGGTTCTTCTGCGGTTTCTTGGTTTGGAGTTTGTCGGGAGGTGGCGAGTAGGCCCTACAGAAACACGCTGTGAATACATCCTTGTACGCTCGGCTCCGCCATCCATGGCTCCGCACGGTTTCTGTAGGGCCTACTCGCTACCTCCCTTCGTTACTTCACGGCTGTTATCAAACACCCAAAGATTCTATATCGCCTGCCAGCATGGCCAGCTGGTGGGCAATGGAACCCCGAAGCTTTTCCGCCGGCACCAGATAGGACGGCGCAGCGCAGGTCAGGGCCATGATGGTGCCATCCTGCAAGTGAATGGGCACGCCAGCAGAGTTGATGTTCCGGTCCCATTCGCCAATGGACAGGCAAAAGCCGTGCTCCTTGTAGTCCTTCATGGCCTGGTCGAGGCCCTGCTTCTTCTCTGGCCAGGCATCACCATATTTCGCGGCCATGGCGTCGTCGATCACCAGGCGGGCCTTGTCGCTGACGGCGCAGTAGTAGGCGCGGCCGGCGGAGGTACTGGCCATCGGCAGTTTCAGGCCGATATCCATGCGCAACAGGGAGGCTTCCGGTGGCAGACGGTTTTCCACGTAGATCATGTGCAACCGGTCCCGGCAGGTGAGGCCAACGGACATGTTGGTCTGGCGGGCGAACTCGTCCATGTAGGGCTTGGCCAGCTGACGCACCTTGAGATTGGACACGTAGGCATAGCCAAGCGCCAGCACCCCGGAGCTCAGCTGGTATTTCTCCAGTTGGGTGTTGTAGCTGAGGTATCCCAGCTTGGTGAGGGTATAGGTCATCCGCGACACGGTCGGCTTGGGCAATCCGGTGATACGGGCAATGTCCTGGTTTCCCAGGATGACAGGACCCTGGCTGAAGGCCCGGAGCACGTCCAGGCCGCGGGACAGGGCCTCGACAAACTTGCGGTCTTTTTCCGGCTTCACGGGCTCACCGTCAGTGGATGCCACTTTCAGTTCGGGTGAGATCTGCTTCTTTCCTGCCATAATGGGACGTCCTCCAACCGCGTCGCCCGCTCCGGTAACCGGTGTATTAATATGGTGAATAACAAAGGATTCATGATTTTAATCGCTGCAGAAATCAAGTACCAGAAAGTCTTTTCAAAATCCGCACCAAATATGAAACACTTATCAATTATGTTTCAAAATCAGAATCGCATGGCGGTATCGAATACCGACTTTCAACGTTTTCGCGGATACCTTATTCTGCATTGCAAAACAAATTAGCAGCCAATGAACCCCGTGGCGACCCCCGGAGGCAAAATGAAAATTCTATTTGTGGCAGGCGACCCCAAACCAGAACGCTGGACGGTACCGATCCTGGAGCAATTACCGGACGCCGAGGTTTATGTCTGGAACCCAAACGGCCCAGCCATCGATGCGGATTACGCCATTGTCTGGCAACCGCCCGAGGCGCTGTTCGAACGGGAAAAGCATCTCAAGGCGGTATTCAATCTCGGGGCGGGCATTGATGGCCTGCTCAAAGTGCCCAACCTGCCGGCCGACCTTCCGGTGGTGCGCCTGGAGGATGCCGGCATGTCGGCGCAGATGGCAGAGTACGTGCTGCACCAGTTGCTGGAGGCAAGCCGCGAGATGGAAACCTATCGGGAGCAGCAACGCCAGGGTATCTGGAAGATCCATCGCCCGATCAAACGCAGCGAATGGCCGGTGGGTGTCATGGGACTTGGCCACATTGGTAAGCGTGTGGCCCGCACTCTGTCCAATCTGGATTATCGGGTGAGCGGCTGGGCCCGCGGGGACCATAGCCTGGAAGGAGTCAATACCTACGCCGGTCCGGATCAGCTCGGCGACTTTCTGAAAACCACCCGGGTTCTGGTCAACACCCTGCCGCTGACTGATGAGACCCGGAACATCATCGACTATGAATTACTTAGCCAGCTCCAGCCGGGCGCCGTACTGATCAACGTTGGCCGGGGTGAACACCTGGTTGAGGAAGATCTGCTTCGGACGCTGGACGAGGGCAAACTGTTGCGCGCCTCGCTCGACGTGTTCCGGAAGGAACCGTTACCGGAGGAGCACCCATTCTGGCAACGAAAAGAAATCACCATCACCCCACATATCTCGGCCCGGACCCTGAGGGACGCCACCATTGAGCAGATCACCCGCAAGATTCGGGATCACGCCGAGGGCCGCGCCATTTCCGGCATTGTAGATACTGACCGGGGTTACTGAGCTCTGGCACCAGAACACAACGGCACCGGCCACGCCCGCTCGTCAGGCAAGGCCGGGTGCCAGCCATGCCACCAGCGCTGTCAGCACCAGCAGCACCGGGAGCGCAATCAGCACGAACAGTCCGTTCCAGCGGAACGCCACCACCCATCGTGAGATCTGCCCGAAGCGGGCCAGCAACATCACCGAGGGGCCAAAAGGCGACAGCATCATGGCGAGGGAGAAGCCGATAACCAGTGCCACGGCGACCGGCAAAAGCTCCATCCCTTCGGCCACCAACTGGGGCAGCAAACCAGCCTGAACACTCAGGACCGTGATGGGAATGATCCCGATCATGGAGAACATGGGCATCATCAGCATACCAACAACGGCGACCAGGAACACGCCGCCACCAGTGGCGACAAGGCCGGCAAGCGCATCCGCTGGAATGACAGCAGACAGGGCCACTCCCAGGATGGCAGAGGCGGCAAAAATGGCCATTTCGTTCTGCATGGCCCATACCTGGCCCACACCCTCCTTCAAAACCGGCATGAGCGCCCGCTCCTGCCAGAGCATGTAAAGCAGCGTAACGGTGGGCACCGACAACATAGCCGCCACCGACACCTTGAAACCGGTCGTCGCCACCAGGCCCGCCATCACCGTGAATACCACCAGGATCAGCGCAAGCAGGCGCCCGGTGCCCGGCAACCAGCCTTCAACGGCGATGCGCTCACTGCTGACCTTGCGGAAGCGCCGCTGTTCCAGCACCCAGCCAATCAGCACCATCAGAAGCGCCGCAACCAGACCGAATGGCAGCAGCTGTGACCAGCTGAGTTGCGGCAGTTCGCGGGTAAGAATCGCCACCGCCACACTGGTGGGCGCCACCAGCGGCACCAGGGCAAAGCCCCTGAGGGCACTGATCAGAACGCTCCGTAACCACTGCAGGCGCGACTCGCCGCTGATACCGCGCTCACGCAGTGTTTCAGAGAGGCTTCCGCACAACAGGTTCATCATGCCAAAGCTCAGAACCGTGGCTACGCCACAACTGACCAGGGCGTACTTGGGATAAAGCAGTATGGGCTTTCCACCCAGCAGCACATCGTGAATCCGGCGCAGTACCTCGAACCGGCGCACAAGGCACTGCATCAAGCCCAGGCTACCCAGAAACGCGGAATAGAAGGCCGCGTCAGACGCCGCTTTCAGCAGTTGCCCGGCGTCGAGAGATCCGCGCCAGGCGAAGCCGCCAAGCACCAGCAGGGCGATTACCAGCAGTATCCGGGCGTACCCCTGCAGGCGACCGGCCCCAGCCAAAAAGGCAGATACAAACATACCCCCCGCTACAGCACTGAGCTCGCGGCTCTCCAGGCAAATGGCCACCAGCTCGACAACCACCGCCATGGACACCAACCACTGGAGCATGCCACTCAACACGGGGGCACCTGGTCAGGCTTGAACACCGCTTGCATTTCCATAACACCCGGATTAGTCTTTCGTAAGCAAATTACAAAACTGTGTTTCGCTTAATGAAACACCGTTGACACAAAGATAGCACAGATTGGCCCCTCGCCCCTAGCGCTGGGCTTTAACTATTCGCTTTCAGGAGAGTAAACAATGGCTTCCGCACCCTGGAATGACCTGCTGGGTTTCGACGCCCAACTGGACGAAACCGAGCGCCAGGTCCAAGACAGCATCCGCAGCTTCTGTGACGAGCAACTGATGCCCGGAATCACCGAGGCCAATCGACATGAAAAGTTCGATCGCTCTATCTTCAACCAGATGGGCGAACTCGGCATGCTGGGCGCGACCCTGCCGGAAGAATACGGTGGGCCGGGGCTAAACCATGTCTGCTACGGCCTGATTGCCCGGGAAGTGGAAAGGGTTGACTCGGCCTACCGCTCCGCCCTGAGCGTTCAGTCTTCTCTGGTGATGTACCCGATCTATTCCTACGGCAAGGAAGCGATGAAAAAACGCATCCTGCCCAAACTGGCCTCCGGCGAATACGTCGGCTGCTTTGGCCTGACTGAACCTGATCACGGTTCCGATCCAGGCGGCATGGAAACCCGGGCCAAGAAAGTGGACGGAGGCTACCTGCTGAGTGGCTCCAAAACCTGGATCACCAACTCCCCGATTGCCGATGTTTGCGTAGTCTGGGCCAAACTGGACGGCAAGGTGAACGGTTTTGTGATCGAGCGCGAAGGCGCCAAAGGCCTTGACACCCCAAAGATTGAGGGCAAATTTTCCCTGCGCGCATCGGAAACCGGCTCCATCTTTATGGACGAGGTGTTCGTTCCGGAAGAGAACCACCTTGAGGTGGAGGGACTGAAAGGACCGTTCAGCTGCCTTAACAAGGCCCGTTTTGGCATCAGCTGGGGCTCGCTGGGCGCCGCTGAGTTCTGCTGGCACGCGGCCCGCAACTACACGCTGGAGCGCAAGCAGTTTGGCAAGCCCCTGGCCGCCAACCAACTGATCCAGAAAAAACTGGTGGATATGCAGACCGAGATCACCATCGGCCTTCAGTCGGTTCTGCAACTGGGCCGCATGATGGATGCCGGCACGGCAACGCCGGATGCAATTTCGCTGCTCAAGCGCAACAACTGCGGCAAAGCCCTGGACATCGCCCGGGTTGCCAGGGACATGCACGGCGGCAACGGCATTTCCGACGAGTACCACGTGATCCGCCACGTGATGAACCTCGAAGCCGTAAATACCTATGAAGGTACGCACGATGTCCACGCCCTGATTCTGGGGCGGGGCCAGACCGGTATTCCGGCTTTCAGTTGATCTCGCCCGGTTAACCCCCAAACGAAAACGGCCCCTCAAAATGAGGGGCCGTTCTGCATCACGCTCTGGCGAACCTAATCGATCTCGACCAGAACTTCTCCGGGCACCACACGATCACCCTTGGCAATAAACACGCCGGAAACCTTTCCGGCCGTGGTCGCCTTTACTTCGGTTTCCATCTTCATGGCCTCGATGATCAGCACCGGATCGCCGGCCTGAACCTCGTCACCTTCCTTCACCAGCACATCCACGATGTTGCCGGGCATGCTTGTGGTTACATGACCTTCCTTGGTGGCGGTGGCCCGGCCACCACTGGACCGCGCACCCTCGCCGTCTTCGCCCAGCGAAGCCAGGTGGATTTCCTCCGGCACCCCATCGACGGTCATGTAGAAACGACGCTCATTCTCACCGGAGGGGTTGGCGCCGGTGACGTGGATATCGTAGCTCTCACCATGAACCGTGATCTTGAATTTGCTGGAGACCGAGCCGCCAGAAGAACCGGTGGGAATCGGCTCCAGGGGCTCCGGCTGCAGCGTGCCGTCACGCCGCTGCTCAAGATACGCCTTGGCCTGATCCGGGAACATGGCGTACGTGAGCACGTCCTCTTCGCTGGTGGCCAGATCGCCCACCTGTTTGCGCAGCTCGTCCAGCTCCCGGGGGATCAGGTTAGCCGGGCGCTCTTCAATAAGATCTTCCTTGCCGACGGCGCGCTGCTGGAGTGCCGTGTCGACCGCGGCAGGCGCCTTGCCGTACCAGCCCTGGAGGTACTTCTTCACCTCGTTCGTGATGGACTCGTAGCGCTTGCCGGCAAGCACGTTGATCACCGCCTGGGTACCCACAATCTGGGAGGTGGGTGTTACCAGCGGCGGGTAACCAAGATCCTTTCGAACCCGCGGAATTTCCTCGAATACGTCCTGGATGCGATCCAGCGCGCCCTGCTCCTTCAACTGGTTGGCGAGATTGGACATCATGCCACCGGGCACCTGGGACAGGAGCACCGAGGTATCAACACCGTTATAGGCACTCTCGAACTGGTGATACTTCTTGCGCACTTCCCGGAAATGGCGCGTGGCCTTGTCCAGCAGCTCCAGGTTCAGCCCGGTCTCCAGACCGGCATCGTGCAGCGCCGCCACCAGTGATTCCGTGGGCGGATGACTGGTGCCGCCGGCAAAGGCCGACAGCGCGGTATCAATATGGTCAACGCCTGCTTCCATGGCCGCCCACTGACACATGGGCGCCATGCCCGAGGTGGCGTGGGAGTGCAGGAAAACGGGCAGATTGAGGGTCTGCTTCAGCTTACCGACCAGCTCAGCGGTTACCGCCGGCGTCAGCAGCCCTGCCATGTCCTTGATCGCGATGCTGTCCGCGCCCATGTCAGCCATGGCCCTGGCCTGCTCCAGATAGGCATCAGTGCCATGTACCGGACTCACGGTGTAGCAGATGGTGCCCTGTGCATGCTTGCCAGCCTTCTTGACCGCCTTGATGCTGGTTTCGAGATTGCGCACATCGTTCAGGGCATCAAAAATGCGGAACACATCCATGCCATTTTCGGCAGCCTTGGCCACGAATGCCTCAACCACGTCATCGCCATAATGGCGATAGCCCAGCAGGTTCTGGCCGCGCAGCAACATCTGCAGGCGGGTATTGGGCAGGGCCTTTCTCAGGGTCCGCAGGCGCTCCCAGGGATCTTCCTTCAGGAAACGCACACAGGCGTCAAACGTGGCACCCCCCCAGCACTCCAGGGACCAGTAGCCGGCCTGGTCCAGCCACTCGCAGGCCGGAAGCATGTCTTCCGTGCGCATCCGGGTGGCGATCAGAGATTGGTGGGCGTCCCTGAGAATAACGTCGGTAATATGAATCTTGCGCTTGGTCATTGGGATCTCTCCGATGTTCTTTTACAGGCCCGCCTGCGCCGCAATGGCTGCGCCAATGGCTGTGGCGATGGATTCCGGGCGGGTTTTGCTGCTGTACTCAAGCAATTGGGGGTTACGTTCCACAAAGCCGGTATTGAAGTCAGCGGCCTGGAAATCCGGGTGCTCGAGAATCTGCTTGTAATAGGGGATGGTGGTCTGGACGCCGTAAATGCCCATATCGCCGAGAGCACGGCGGGAGCGGGCAATCAGCTCGTCCCAGTCCATGGCCCAGACAATCAGCTTGGCGCACATGGAGTCGTAATACGGGGGAATCTCGTAACCGGTATACATATTGGCATCGGTGCGCACGCCCGGACCGCCGGCGGAATAGTAGCGGCTGATGCGGCCGAAACTTGGCAGAAAGCCGTTCTTCGGATCTTCGGCGTTGATGCGGAACTGGGCAGCAAAGCCCCGGTAGGAAATGTCTTCCTGCTTGAGGCCCAGTGGTTCGCCGGCAGCGATCCGTATCTGCGCCTTGATGATATCCACCCCGGTGATTTCCTCGGTGATTGTGTGCTCAACCTGAACCCGGGTATTCATTTCCATGAAGTAAAAGCTGCCATCGTGGTCCAGCAGGAACTCGACGGTGCCGGCATTTACGTAACCACACTGCTTCGCCACCCGTTTGGCCAGATCGCCGATGTATTCGCGCTGACTTTCCTCAAGCTGCGGCGACGGCGCCAGCTCAATCAGCTTCTGGTTGCGGCGCTGGATCGAGCAATCCCGCTCGTAGAGGTGGACAACATTGCCATGGGTATCGGCAAGAATCTGGACCTCGATGTGACGGGGCTCGATGATGCACTTCTCAAGGAATACCTCGGCGCTGCCAAAGGCTTTGGTGGCCTCGGAGATTACCCGCTCGAAGTTCTGGCGAAGCTCTTTTTCATTATCGCACCGGCGAATGCCTCGCCCACCCCCACCGGAGGTGGCCTTCAGCATCACCGGATAGCCGATATCGGCGGCCTGGGCGACGGCATCCTCGACATCGGCCAGGTTGCCTTCAGAACCCGGCGTTACCGGGACACCCGCGGCAAGGGCCGTCTGGCGGGCCTGGGTTTTGTCGCCCATGGATGAAATAGCATTCGCCGACGGTCCCACGAACGTAATACCTCGCTGCTCACAAATCGCAGCCAGTTCCGCATTCTCCGACAGGAAACCATAGCCGGGATGCAGTGCATCACAGCCGGTTTCCACCGCCATATTCACAATATGGTGGGGGTTCAGGTATCCCGACAGGGGGTCCTTGCTGATCTGATAAGCTTCGTCGGCTTTTTTGACGTGCAGGGAGTACTCGTCAGCCTCCGAATGAATAGCGACCGAGCGGATGCCCAGTTCGCTGCAGGCCCGGGCAATCCTGACCGCAATCTCTCCGCGATTGGCGATCAGCAGCTTCCGAATAGCCATGGAAAATCCTCCAGGTGATGGAAGTCGTTTAAATCGAAAGGTTGGTTCGAAGGGCAGACACGCCCTTCAGTCGGCAAAAGCTCAGATGCCAGGTGGCGCCTGCGGCAGGACCGGAAAGCTGGCGCAATGCACCACACCCGAATAGCCCCTGATGCCCGGAAGGATACCGGCCGGGTGAAGACTGAAATCCCGCATGCGGTTGCCATGGGAAAGCCCTCCCTCCTGACCACCGTCGCTTGTCACATCCGACAATAACGGGCAGAAAGCCGCATCACAGGACAGGGGTACTGGCGCAGAGTCCGAAGAATGGGTAGGCAATGAAACCAGGCCCAATGCCAGAATGATGAAGAGGCTTAACACCTGCGTCCGGCATTTTTGATGGGCGTCCTGCATGGGCGTCCTTTGATGTGACTAAAGTCGTAGAGAGTGTCACGTGATTACGGCATCGGTTCAATACGGTTTTCTGGGCAATAAACATCGTTTTTTTCGATGCTTTCCCGGTTCCACGGGAATCATCGGCGCCCCGGGGAGCGCCGATGACAACTGCCAGACTAGAAACCGCCTTTCACCACGTGAACGATCTCATAGAACTTGGTTGCCCGATGCTCCAGATCGATCGCCAGGTCCAGCCGCTGCAGAAGCTCTTCGGCACAGACCAGTCCCCGGAGATAGGAACGGGAAGGCTGATGCCGGTCGTCATCCAGCACAAGCAGATACCCTTCATGAACCTCACGGAATGTACTGACCAGGTCGCCCACGGTTGCCGCCCGCAAATCCTGATAATGGATAGCCGGCAGCTCACTTATCGGGCGCATGATATCGCGGACCCGAACGTCCTTGAGGGGCACTCCTTGTCGATGGGCGACACTCATGGCCTTCTCGCCGTTCACATCTTCGATGGCCAGAATGCCCAGACAATCCCCCGCCTGGTTTTCCACCACCTTGAAAGACGTATCGGCAAGTCTCATCCACAACCTCGCCTCCGAAACGGACATATCGGAACTCAAAACGGACAGGCGCTGCTCGGAGAAGTCTGTCAGCAGGTGGACTGCCGAATCCTCGCTTCCTATATGAGACAGGGGTTTGGCGGTGGGTAACGCGCCGGTGCGTCCCAGATCCTGTACTGGCAATGCGTTGAATACACTGTTCATGGTAAACCTCGTGAATCTGAATTCAGGTTGGAGTTCCCTGTGTACACAGGGACAAATCCGTAATGGTCAGAGTTAAACGAGGCTGGGCGGGCCCTGAGGCAGCACCGGGTAGCTAAGCAGCCGGAGCGGTGGCTGAATGAAATCGAGGCTGGCCGAGAAGACAGCCCGGAATCCTCCTCCGGGGAACAGAAGAGGTGAGGTGATCGAGACGGATGCATCCGGCGACGAGGGATCGCCTATCCCGTCAACTGATATCAGCGTGGGCGTTAAGTGATCGTCTAGCTGTGGATCCAGTGCCGGGTGAGACGAACCGTTGAGAAAAACCACAAACAGACCCGCAACCAACACAGCCAGGAGGCTGAGCTTCAGAGTGCTTCTGTTGATGGAGCAACTCGACATAGTGAGGCTCTGCTATCGTTATTTGAACGGCTCGTCCCTTTCAAACATATAGCCTTTTGAGGGCAATGCAAGCTCCCGACAAGGTTAAAACTGCGCAATGTGCACCGGCGATGGGGGCAGGCTGCCCTGCCGAATGGCCCGATGCCGAGCCAAACCGGATGGATTGACTTTTTTCCGGGGCCAGGTGTTTAAGCACTAAAATTTAACCAATTTCGCCTAGCGGTACAGGCTTTTACATTATTGTTGACAGAAGCCATCACAATCTTCGATCATTGGTACATTCTGCTATGCGGTACGTATTTTCGCTTTTCAGCAAACGAGGTTGCCCATGAACTTGAACTACACTGCTGAGGAACTCGCCTTCCGTGATGAAGTCCGGGCCTTTCTGGATGAGAAACTACCCGCGGATATTGCCGCCAAGGTAAAGGGGTTCCGCCGCCTATCCAAACAGGATCATCAACGCTGGCAAAAGATTCTCAGCGAAAAGGGCTGGTACGCCACCCACTGGCCAGAAGTTTATGGCGGCGTTAACTGGGGTCCTGTCCAGAAACACATTTGGGATGAAGAGTCTGCCCGTTACGGAGCACCGCGCTCGGTGCCCTTCGGTGTCAACATGGTGGCGCCGGTGATTATCAAATTCGGCACCGAAGAGCAGAAACAGCGCTACCTGCCGCGAATCCTTAGCGGTGAGGACTGGTGGTGCCAGGGCTATTCAGAGCCAGGGGCCGGCTCCGACCTGGCGTCCCTGAAAACCCGCGCCGTTCGCGAGGGTGATCATTACATAGTCAATGGTCAGAAAACCTGGACCACCCTGGGCCAACACGCCAACATGATTTTCTGCCTGGTGCGCACCAACACAGAAGTGAAGGCCCAGGAAGGCATTTCATTCCTGCTGATCGACATGAACACTCCGGGCATTACCGTACGTCCGATCATCACCCTGGACGGTGAGCACGAAGTAAACGAGGTGTTTTTCGAAGACGTTAAAGTCCCCGTGGAAAATCTGGTAGGCGAGGAAGACAAGGGTTGGACCTATGCCAAGTACCTGCTGACCTATGAACGCACCGGCCTCGCCGGCATCGGCATTTCCAAGGCGGCACTCCAGCACCTCAAGGAGCTGGCCAGCCGCCGCCTCAAGAATGGTCGACCGCTGATCGAAGATGCCTCGTTCAGCCAGCGTATCGCCCAGGTCGAGATTGACCTGATGGCCGCCGCCATCAGCAACCTGCGCATTATTGCCTCAGTGGAAGGCGGCGGCGTACCGGGCGCAGAAAGCTCGATGCTGAAAGTCCGCGGCACCGAAATCCGCCAGGCGATCAATGACCTGGCGCGTCGGGCCATTGGACCGTACGCCATTCCATTTGTGGAAGAGGAACTGGACCTGGATTACGACGGCGATTTCCTCTCCGACGAAAACGCCGCACCACTGTCTGCCCAATACTTCAACAACCGCAAGCTGTCGATTTTCGGCGGGTCCAACGAGATCCAGAAGAACATCGTGTCGAAAATGATTCTCGGGCTTTAAGGAGGCGACCATGGATTTCCGACTCAACGAAGAACAGCAGATGCTGCAGGACACCGTGGCCCGCCTGGTGCGCGGTGAATACAGTTTTGAAAAGCGGCTCGAATACAGCGAATCGGAGCTCGGCTTCAGCGCCGACTTCTGGAAACAGCTGGGTGAACTGGGCCTCACTGCAGTGCCCTTCCCCGAGGAACTCGGTGGTTTTGGCGGCAGTGGCGTGGAAGTGCAGAGCGTGATGACCGAACTGGGTCGCGGCCTGTGCATTGAGCCCTACTTGCAGTCTGTCGTCTTGAGCGGCGGGCTGATCAGCCAAGCCGGCAACGCCGTACAGCATGAGCAGTGGCTCGGCGGTATCGCCAGCGGCGAGATGCGCGCGGCTGCAGGACTTCAGGAGCCCCAGAGTTTTTACAACCTGAACGATGTCGAAACCCGGGCTGAGAAATCCGGTGACGGCTACGTGCTGAACGGTCGCAAGGCCGTAGTCATTGGTGGGCACTGCGCCGACGTGCTGGTGGTCTCGGCCCGCACTTCGGGTGAAAGCAACGATTCTGACGGCATCAGTCTGTTCCTGGTCGCACCGGAGACCGAGGGCGTCGAACGCCGCACTTACCCGACTATTGATGGCTCCAAGGGCTGCGACCTGTTCCTGAACAACGTCAGGCTGGGCCCGGACGCCTTGCTCGGACAGGAAGGCAAGGCTGCTGATGTCATCGAGTATCAGGCAGGACGTGCCATTGCCGCTCTGTGTGGTGAAGCCGTCGGTGCCATGGAGATCGCTTGCGAGCTGACACTGGAGTACCTGAAACAGCGTAAGCAGTTTGGCGTGCCCATCGGCAAGTTCCAGGTGCTGCAGCACCGAATGGTGGACATGATGTCGGAGCTGGAACAGGCCCGTTCCATGGCAATACTGGCCGCCAGCGTGGCGGACGAGCCCCAGAGTGACGAGCGCCGCCGGATCCTGGCCGCCGCCAAGAATGTGATTGGCCGCAGTGGTCTGTTCATTTCCGAGCAGGGCATCCAGTCCCACGGCGGTATCGGTATGACCTGGGAGTACAACTTTGCCCACTACGCCAAGCGGCTGGTGATGATCAACCATCAACTGGGCGACGACGACTTCCATCTGGAGCGCTTTGCGGCCCTGCTAAAATAAGGGGCCCGCAAAAAATGAAATTTTGGGCCCGAAGAGATCAATAATGACAACAAATGAACCGTCAACGGAACAGGATCTCAGGAAAGCCGAGGGGCAGGTCCGCACCGAGTTGGCCGCCGCCTATCGGCTGGTGGCCCTGTTCGGCTGGGATGATCTGGTGTTCACCCATCTATCGGCCCGGGTACCCGGGCCGGATCACCACTTCCTGATAAACCCTTACGGGCTGCTGTTTCACGAGATTACCGCCTCGTCGCTGGTCAAGGTCGACCAGGAAGGCAAAGTGGTGGAAGCTGCCGGCCTGGGACGCGTCAATCCCGCCGGTTTCACCATTCACAGCGCGGTGCATATGGGCCGGGACGATGCCGGAGCGGTGATGCACCTGCATGCACCGGACGGGGTCGCGGTATCGGCACACCGGGACGGCCTGCTGCCCCTGAGCCAGACCGCGATGCTGTGTCTCGACCACCTCTGCTATCACGAGTACGAAGGCGTGGCACTCAATCTGGAGGAACGCGATCGGCTGATCCGGGACCTGGGGAACCGGTCCATGATGATACTGCGCAACCACGGCGTGCTGACCGCAGGCAAGGATGTACCGGAAACCTTCACCTACCTGTATTTCCTCATGAAAGCCTGCGAGATCCAGGTCAAGGCCCAGAGCTGTGGCCCCACCTACCTACCCTCGGAACAGGCCATTCGCACCACCGCCGAGCAGTCGCAACAATTGGGCATGGCAGCGAAACTGACCTGGCCGGCACTGATTCGACTTCTGGACAGCAAGAATCCGGGTTATGCGGTCTGACGCCCAGCGGGGACTGCGACTATGCTGACAGTGCAACTGGACGATCTGGCCCATCACAAGAACTCGGTGATTGGCCACAGTCCCTGGAAAACCATCAGCCAGGAAATGATACAGGCCTTCGCCGATGCCACTGGCGATCATCAATGGATACATCTTGATGTGGAGAGAGCCAGGCGAGAGTCTCCCTGGAAGAGCACCGTGGCGCACGGATTTCTTACAGCATCACTGATTCCCCTGTTGAATCAACAGGTCATCAATGTGCAAGGCAAGAGCGCCAGTATCAATTACGGGCTTAACAAGCTGCGCTTCCCGGCAGCGGTAAAGGCCGGCGCGCAGATCCGAAGCAAAATGGAGCTGCTGGACGTGACCAGGGTAGATGAGCAGCGGACGCTGGCCACCTATCGCACCACCCTGGAAATCCGAGGCGGGGAAAAGCCCGCCTGCGTCGCCGAACATCTCGCCATGTATGTGCGGAGCTGAGTCGCTCAGGACTTCGCTTCCCACTCCTCTTCCTGCAGCGCCCGCCACATCAGCTTGCCGGTTGGCGACTTTGGCAACTGGTCGACAAAATCGATCAGGGTAGGAATCTTGTAGGCAGCCATCTGCTCCTTGCACCAGGCGATGATGTCCTCTTCGCTCGTTTTTCCCTCCGCCTCCGGAGTCAGCACGATGCAGGCCTTCACGGTCTCACCGCGCTTCGGATCCGGCGAAGAAATAATGCAGACCTCATGGATCCCGGGATGGCGATACATCAGGCCCTCCACCTCGGACGGCCAGACCTTGTAACCAGATGCGTTGATCATCCGCTTGACCCGGTCGACCATGAAGAAATAGCCCTCCTCATCGTAGTAACCCAGATCGCCGGTGCGGAAAAACTGCTTGCCATCAATCTCCACAAACGCAGCTTCGGTTTCCGCGGGCCGGTTCCAGTACCCGATGGTAACCTGCGGCCCGCTGGAGACAATCTCACCAGTCTCGCCAGGGCCTTTTTCCTGAAGGGTGTCGACATCAACGATCCGGCTGTCGACATCAAACACCGGGATCCCGAGGCACTGGGGCTTCGGGCGGTTCGAGGGGTTGATGTGGGTGGCTGCCATGGTTTCTGACAGGCCATACCCCTCAATATAATCAAGACCGGTCATGGTCTTGAGCTTGGCGGCCACGGCCTCTGGCATCGCTGCCCCACCCCCGCCGATGGTGGTGAGACTCGACAGGTCGTACCGGCCGATGTCGGGGTTGGAGAGGAAGTCCACCGCCATAGTGACAATGTTGGTCCAGCCAGTGACTTTATACCGTTCGATCAGCCGCGCCGCAGTGGTGCGCTCCCAGCGAGTCATGATCACTGTAGTTGAGCCGCTGTAGATGGGGCTGTTCATAGAACCGGTCATGCCGGTGACGTGGAAGAATGGCAAGGTGGCCAGCTGCACCGTACTGGCGGTGCTCAGATTCCAGAAAGCCCGGTGCACGGCGGTAGCCATCACGCTGCGATGAGTGTGCACGCAGCCCTTCGGCGCGCCGGTGGTGCCGGAACTGTAGGGAATCACGGCGAGATCGGCCGGGCCGGCGGTGTGCGCCGAGGGCGCATGGCCTTCCGCCAGCGCCTGCTCCCAGCTGACCATGCCGGCCAGGTCCTCCGACCAGGCTGGAGCGGCGACTTCCGCTGGCAAGGCCAGATCGGTGTCCGGTGCGATATAGCTGCTGTAGGAAGCTACCACGATGTGGTTGAGATCGGTGGTCTCCAGCAACGGGGCAATAAAGCCGGCCAGCTCCTGACCTGCGAGGCATACATTGGCACCGGTATCCGCAACGAAATGCTCCAGTTCCGCCGCTCGGTTCATCGGGTTGATAGGGATTACCACGGCATCCGCCCGCAGAATGGCATAATAGGCAATGACGTATTGCGGGGAGTTCTGCATGTACAGCAATACCCGATCACCTTTAGCGACGCCCAGGGCCTGCAGGTAGCCGGCCATGGCCTCCACTTCCCGGAACAGCTGGCTGTAGGTCATGGGTGCATCGTAGAAAACGATGGCGTTTCGGTCCGGATAGCGCCGCGCCGAAATCTCAAGGTTGG
This sequence comes from Marinobacter sp., assembly GCA_002718255.1. Lineage (GTDB taxonomy): Bacteria > Pseudomonadota > Gammaproteobacteria > Pseudomonadales > Oleiphilaceae > Marinobacter. The sequence continues at coordinate 183,851 of PBED01000002.1, forward strand.
TAAACACGCTGGTTCTTGGCAAGGCCAGGCTTTTGGGCAGTTCCCTCGGCCACACGGCGTAATGGCGGGTAAATGGCATTGTTGTGATCCCCTTTTTCGGTTCAGTGGGCCGCTGACGCGGCCAAATCAAAATCGTCAGCGCCGCCGGGCAGGCGGTCCTGGTGGCGTAATGGCGTAATGGCGATGGCTTTGTCCCGCAGCACGCTGGCATCTTCATCGGGCGCCACAATGTGCCGGGAGCTGCGATCAAATCCCAGCCACCAGTACGGCAGACTGCGGGCATCCTGACCCGCCTGCAGGCGGGCGCGCTGTATGGAGCCGTTGGACTCCCGGCACCACCGGGCCCGGCTGATGGCGGCCACCTCGCAGGCGGGAAAGTTGACGTTCCAGGCCCGATTCAGACCTGGCTGCCAAAGCCGCCTGATGATGGCCTCGCCATGAATGGAAACCGGCGACCAGTCCACGCCTTCGCGACTCAGAAACGCCTGACTCAGTGCCATGGCAGGTATGCCCATGTGTTCGGCACTCAGCACCGCGCCGACGGTTCCGGAATACTGCACGGAATCGCTGATATTGGCGCCGCAGTTCACCCCGGAAAGCACCAGATCCGGCGGGGTTTCCCCGAACCACCGGGCCAGCGAATAGAGCACACAGTCCGCCGGCGTACCGGAGACTGCATAGCGCCTGTCACCCTGCTCATACACCCGCAGAGGATCATGAATGGAGATGCTCTGGCCGGCGCCGCTACGATCATGCTCCGGCGCCACCACCCAGACCTCCTCGGCCAGGTTGCGGGCGATCTGCTCGAGCACTTTCAGACCTGGCGCGTTGATGCCGTCATCATTGGTGATCAGGATGCGTTTGACGATGGGATCGTTCATGACGATGGTCCCTCACTGGCAATGCGCCAGCCGACATCGGCCAGAAGGCTGGCCCGCCGGCCAACCTCCAGGGCATCGGCATTGGCGGCATTGCCATCCAGCGCCCGCTTGTAGACACCCTGGAGAATAGACGCCAGCCGGAACAGGGAAAACGCCAGGAACACGTGCCAGTCAGCGATGGCGGCCCGGCCGGTCTGCCGGCAGTATCGGGCAATGGTTTCCTGTTCGTCCGGAATACCCAGTGCCTCCAGGTCTTCCCCCTGCAGTCCTCGCATGCCTTCCAGATCCGACGGCAGGTAATACGGCAGACAATAGTAGGCCAGGTCCGCCAGTGGGTGCCCAAGGGTGGAGAGTTCCCAGTCGAGGATTGCAATTACCTCGGGCCGGTCCGGCGCCAGCATCAGGTTGCCAAACCGGTAATCGCCATGGGCAATGGCGCACTCGTCGGTGGAGGGCAGATTCTCGGGCAGCCAGGCCATGAGTTTGTCCATCGCCGGCAGGTCGTCGGTTTTTGATGCCAGGTACTGTTTGCTCCACCGGGCAACCTGCCGGGCGACATAGCCTTCCGGACGGCCAAAATCGCCGAGGCCAACCGCATTCACATCCACCGAATGCAGTTGCGCCAGGGTGTCGATGGCGGAGTAATGGGCCGGTAACCGTTCGTGACGATCCAGCGCCCGCAGGGCAGAGTGGCTGACGATGCGGCCCTCAAGATAGTTCATGACATAGAACGGCGTACCGATGACATTACTGTCTTCACACAGGGCCCGGGTGGTCGGCACCGGGACACTGGTGTGCTCGGACAGGGCCCGCATGACTTTGTATTCCCGCTCCACCATGTGGGCGGAGGGAAGGGTTTTGCCAGGCGGCTTTTTGCGCAGCACGTATCGGCCGCTGTCGGTGTCCAGCAGGAACGTGGGGTTGGACTGCCCACCCTGAAACTGCCGGACATCAAGCCTTGTACCGAAACCGGGTATGGCTTCCTGCAGCCAGCTCAGAAGGCTGGCCTCATCGAATTTGTGGGCCGGGAGGACTTCTACCAGCTCTGGGGTGATGCTCATTTTTTGTTTTGCCTTCAGTTTTGGGGCGTCGGCCCCTAACAAATCGTTTCGCCGCCGTCGGCTACGATGACCTGGCCGGTGATGTAGGCGCTGGCTCGGGTGGAAAGAAACACCGCCAGGCCGGCGATATCGACCGGGTCGCCAATTCTGCGAAGCGGCGTTTTGTCTTCGGCGCGTTTGACCCGTACCGGGTCTTCCCACAGCGCCCGGGCAAAGTCGGTTTTGATCAGGCCGGGGGCGATGCTGTTAATCCGGATACCTTTCGGGCCCCACTCCACTGCCAGGTTCCGCGCCAGGGCAGCTTCTGCGGCCTTGGAAACGCCGTAGGTTCCAATGGTGGTGTTGCCCCGGATACCGGCGATGCTGGACAGCAGCACCACAGCGCCTTCGCCTTTTTCCGCCATCTGCGGCAGCACCATGTTGGTCAGCCAGAAGGTGCCCTTGACGTTGGTGTCCATGATCTTGTCCCAGGCGTCGTCGGTCATTTCAGCGGTGGTGCCGTACACAGGGTTGGTGGCGGCGTTACATACCAGCACATCGATAGTGCCCCAGGCCTCGTTGGTTTTATCCACCAGGTTCTGCAGCTGGTCTTTTTTACCGACATGGCAGGGAATGGCTATGGCCTCGTAGCCCTGGGCTTTCAGTTCACTGGCCACCTGCTCACAGGCCTCGGCCTTTCGGCTGGAGATCACGACTTTGGCACCCAGGCGGGCCATTTCTTCGGCAATGGCGCGGCCGATGCCTTTGGTGGAGCCTGTAATCAGGGCGACCTTGCCGGTCATATCAAAAAGCGGGTTAGTCATCGTTCCGTCCTCATACTCAAAGCTTTGGGAACGAACGGGGAGGAACCTGTCGGGACTGTGAAAAACATGGATGTTTTGCTCAAGCCTACAGGGACGTATTTACGGCGTGTCCCGGCAGGTTCCTCCCCGTTCATTCAAGCGCCCGACTCAGCGGGCCGGACAATCAGCGATATTGGCGAAGCTCAATCTTGGCGACAGAATCCAGATGCACCTCATCGGGCCCGTCTGCCAATCGCAGAGTCCGTACCTTGGCCCAGGCTTCGGCCAGGAAGGTGTCCTGGGAAACACCGGCGCCGCCGTGCACCTGAATCGCCCGGTCCAGCACCTTCAGCGCCATGCTCGGTGCAATAACCTTGATCATCGCGATTTCCTGACGGGCCACCTTGTTGCCGACGGTGTCCATCATATGTGCCGCCTTCAGAGTCATCAGCCTTGCCTGCTCGATCTCGATGCGACTGCGTGCAATGTCCTTGCGGATGGAATCAAAACTGGACAGCGGCTTGCCAAAGGCCTCCCGGGCATTGGCACGCTTGCACATCAGCTCCAGAGCCCGCTCGGCGACGCCGATCGTGCGCATGCAGTGATGGATACGGCCAGGCCCAAGGCGGCCCTGGGCAATCTCGAACCCCCGGCCCTCGCCCAGCAGGATGTTGCTCACCGGCACCCGCACGTTTTCGTAGTGAATCTCCGCATGGCCATGGGGAGCGTGGTCATAGCCGAACACCGTAAGGGGGCGAATCATTTTCACGCCCGGCGCATCCAGCGGCACCAGAATCATCGACTGTTGCTTGTGCTTCTCGGCCTGAGGGTCGGTCTTGCCCATCACGATGGCGATCTTCGAGGTGGTGGTCATGGCACCGGAGGACCACCACTTTTTGCCGTTGATTACGTACTCGTCACCCTCGCGGCGGATTTCACAGGCAATATTGGTGGCATCCGACGACGCGACATCCGGCTCGGTCATTGAGAAACAGGAACGGATCTCGCCATTCAGCAGAGGCTTCAGCCATTGCTCCTGCTGTTCTTTATTGCCATAGCGGGCGATGGTTTCCATGTTGCCTGTATCAGGAGCGGAACAGTTGAACACCTCGGGGGCCATGGCCGAGCGACCCATCACTTCACACAAGTGGGCGTATTCGTAGTTGGTCAGCCCGGCGCCGAATTCGCTTTCCGGCAGGAACAGGTTCCATAGGCCGGCGGATTTGGCCTTGTGTTTCAGCTCCTCAATAATCGGAACCGGCGCCCAGCGGTCTTGTGCCTGCTCTATCTGCTCATGATGCTTGTGCTCGTTCGGGTAGATATAGGCATCCATGAACTCGTTCAGCTGGTTCTGCAGCTGTTTCGCCTTGTCAGACAGTTCAAACATGTCCGCTTCCTCTTGGTGTTGTTGGCATTAAGTCGGTAACCGTTCCGTCAGATCGGAACGCCCTCTGGTTTGTCGCTGCCGGACCGGATCCGGAATGTACCTTCGGCGATGGCCAGCAAGCTGCCCTTGTCGTCATGAACCTCACCCGTACTGTTGAAAATCCGGGTGCCTCCGGCGCGCTTACGCCCGGTCACCCTGATCGTACCTCCGGAGCACTGCCCGGTGAATGTGGTGGTCAGGGACAGGGTGATGGCCTTACGCATCCGCCCCGGGTAGGGGCAATAGGTGCCTGCCTGGGCCAGCACAATATCCAGCAGGGAGGTAAGCACGCCCCCATGGATCACCCCTCCCAGGTTCAAGTGCCGGGGCTGCAGTTCCAGCTCAAGCACTGCCTCGTCTTCTTCCCAGGACACCTGACGATAACCCAGCAGGCTGTGAAAGCCGGGCAGGTCCTTACCGTCGGCAAACAGGGGCTCTTGATCATTCATTACACTTTCATTCCTGGCAGGTTAAGGGATGCGGTATTGCCGCCGTCCACAGGCAAGGACTGGCCGGTGATGTAGCTGGCATCGTCGCTGGCCAGAAACAGGATTGCCGCGGCGATTTCTTCCGGATTACCGTACCGGCGCAGCTCACAGCGGGCGCCGAGCTTATGAGCTTTTTCATTGGCCCTAGCGTAGTCGAAAATCGCCCGGGTCATGCCGGTTTCCACCAGACCGGGACACACTGCATTTACCCGCACGTTGTCGCCGCCCAGGTCACAGGCGGCGGTCATAGTCAGATTGATGACGCCGGCTTTGGAGGCACTGTAGGCGTTGCCGCCCGCGCCGGATCGGATACCTGCCACCGAAGCAGTATTGACGATAGCGCCGAGCTTGCGGGCCTGCATGTGGGGCGCCACGTGCTTGATCAGCAGCATGGTGCCTGTCAGGTTCACCGATAGCACCTGGTCCCACTCGGCACGGTCGTTGTCGGTCACCGGCGGATGGCCCTGACCGGTACTGGCAATGCCGGCGATATTGCATAGCACGTCTATCTGACCGAAGCTGGCGATAGCCTCGTTGACCAACGCATCTACCTGGGCTTCGTTGGCCACATCCACCAGCCGTCGGAGGCGCTGGGCTTGCTCGGGCAACTGGTTTTCAGTTTCCACCAGACCGGCCTCAGAGGTATCCGCCAGGATCACGGACGCACCCTCCCGAGCGAGTCGCACAGCCGTCGCCCGACCAATGCCGCTGCCGGCGCCGGTGACAATGGCTACCCGTTGATCAAACCGTCCCATATGCCGATGCTCCCCGTTCTGTCTCATTGTTGTTGCTGGTGCTGGGGTCTTTCCATTCAGTTAATTTGTCACGCCTGTTGGTTTTGAGTCAATATAATCGGAAGTTAATTTCACTAGATAAAACACGGTAACGCTTGAGGGGCAAAAAATGGAAAGTGGCAAGCGAGACATGACGGTCTATGCGCCAATCGATCCCGGTGAGTCCATGGACGCAATCGGAAATCGTATCCAGCAACACGCCCAGATCCGTGGCAGCCACCGGGCCCTGATTGACGAACAGGGAGCCCTGGACTGGCGAAGCCTTGTCGACCAGGTTAACCGTATTGCCAACCGGTTACGCGAGGCCGGTCTGCGACCGGGCGAGTCTGTGGCTGCCTTGTCAGGAAACAGCCGGAACGATGTCGCCCTGTACCTTGGAACTCTGGTGGCCGGGGGCTGTATGGTGCCACTGTCTGGCATGGCCAGTACCGAAGCACTTGCCCTGATGGTGGCGGATTGCGAGGCACGCTTTCTGTTCATTTCCGGCCAACAGCGGGAGCTGTTTGGCCGCCTTCGAGCACTGCTGACCAAGGTACCCGGCGAGCGCATCATCAGCCTGGCCGGCGCCCTGGACGGAGCCGATTACTCCCTGGTTGACTGGCTGGCGCAGACCGCGGCCACCGCCCGGCCCGAGCCGGTCACCCTCAACGATCCGTTCAATATCATTTACAGCTCCGGCACCACAGGCACGCCCAAAGGGATCCTGCACGATTACCGCTTCCGCCAGCGTCAGATGGTCAGAATGAGCCGCTATGGGCTGGACGGCGAGGCTATCAACCTCGTATCAACGCCACTTTATTCCAACACCACCCTGGTTTCAGTGTTACCCACGCTCTACCACGGCGGCACTCTGGTGCTGATGGCGAAATTTGATGCCCACAGGTTCCTGCAACTTGCCGAAACCCACCGTGTTACGCACGCCATGCTGGTACCGGTGCAATACCAACGGATCCTGGCGCAGCCGGATTTTGACCGGTTTGACCTCTCCAGCTTCAAGCTGAAGCTCTGCACCAGTGCCCCGTTGCGGTCGGCGGTGATTGCCGATGCCATGGCACGCTGGCCCGGCAACCTCAGGGAGGTCTATGGCCTTACCGAAGGCGGTATATCCACCAGCCTCGACTGCGCTGCCCACCCGGACAAATGGGACTCGGTTGGTGTACCCACCCAGGGCGCGGAGGTGCGAGTAATTGGCGAGGATGACCGTGAGCTGCCCCGGGGCGCCACTGGCGAGATCGTGGGCCGCGCCATTTCCATGATGCGCGGCTATGTGAATCGCCCGGAGCTGACCCGGGAGATTCTCTGGACGAGCCCGGAGGGTGAGGTGTATTACCGCAGTGGTGACATGGGACGAATCGACGAGGACGGTTTTATCTACATCCTTGATCGACGGAAGGATATGATCATTTCCGGCGGCTTTAACATCTATCCGGTGGATCTGGAAAAAGTACTGCTGTCGCATCCGGCGGTAGCCGACGCCACGATCATCGGTATTCCCAGCGAACAATGGGGGGAAACGCCCCTGGGCCTGGTGGTTCTCAAGCCCGATCGTGATGAGACCGAACACGGGATACTGGAGTGGGCCAACACACAGCTGGGAAAATCCCAGCGTCTGGCGGCCATTGAATTCCGTGCCACGTTGCCCCGCTCTGCCATTGGCAAGGTGCTCAAACGGGAACTTCGCGCGCCTTACTGGCCCGGAACCTGAGGCGGCGCGAGACAGATCGGCCGTCGGTACTGCTGACGTTCAATCGATGAACTATCCTTTTATGAATTCTGTAATCAATGACCGATCAACCGCCTATTGCAAAAAACAAGACATGTGTTAGATTCAGAAAACTACGATTCACCATGCAGTCGCCAATTCTGCACAGTGAAACAAAGAAAGATCCATTGGTATAACTAAACAGTCATTCAATGCACAAGTACAACAACGAAAGAGGCCTACCATGACTCTAGTTAATAACGCTCGAAAAAAACTGACCGTCTTTGCCTCGGCACTGACCCTTGGTCTGTCAGCCGCCCTGGCTGCCACACCGGCCGCCGCGCAGGACACCGTAACCTGGAAAGTCCAGTCCCACTGGCCCGGTTCCAGCAGCTCATACACAGACAGCCTTGGCCGGATCAAACGGGTTCTGGAAGAGCGCACTGATGGCCGTCTGAAGCTGCAGCTTTACGAGGCTGGCTCGCTGTTCAAGGCCACGGACACTTTCAACGCGGTAAGCCGTGGCATCCTGGAAATGGGCACTATTTCCCCGTCATATGCCCAGGACAAGATCTCCCTCGCCGGCATTGCCTCTGGCCTGCCGTTTGCCTTCCGCAACGTCTGGGAGGCCGCCTACTTCCACCAGAACATGGGATTCGAACAGATGCTCCGTGACGAAGCTGCAGAGCACGGTGTCTACTGGGCCACGGACAAGGTTTACCCGACGGAGATGGTCGTGAAAGAGCCGATCGAAAGCTGGGACGACTTCACCAGCCTCAAGATCCGTTCGTCCGGCGCTCTCCAAAGCTTCCTGACCGAAGCCGGCGCCGCCGCCTCCTATATTCCGGGCAGCGAACTCTACTCGGCGCTGGATTCCGGCATTGTCGACGGTGCCCACTGGGGCGCGGCCCAGGGCGCCTACAGCATGGGCCTGTATGAAGTAGCCAAATATCATGTACAGCCTGCCCTGAACATTGCCGGCACCGACGTGATCATCGTCAGCCAGAAGGCTTTGGACAAGCTGCCTGAAGACATGCAGAACATCGTCAAGGACGCCTTGAACGAACAGTTCTGGATCCGTACCAACGAGTACCAGTACAAAGAGCGCATCACCCTCGCCAAGGCCATCGAAGAACAGGGCGTGCAGCTCAATGTGTTGCCGGACGAAGTCCAGGACAAGCTGGTTGCCACGGCCCAGGCCATGTGGGATGAGGAAGGCAAGCGCAGCGAAAACGCCAAGAAGGCATTGGACATGCTGAAAGGCTACCTGGCCGACCTCGGTTACCTCTGATCAGCCGTTGCTCCGACCAAGGCCGGGGTTCCTGACCCCGGCCTTTCTGTCCCTGAACCAAACCAGTATCCCGTGGGAGATTGCCGTGAGTGTGATGATCGCCGCATTCATGAGAGGGGTTACCCGTCTCAATGATGTTATCGGCCGGTGGGTAGCCCTTCTGATCTTCGCGATGTTCGCGTTCCTGTTGCTGGAAGTGGGTTTCCGCTACCTGTTCAATTCCCCCACGGTCTGGACCAATGAACTGACCCAGATGCTCTTCGGTATCTATGCGGTGATGTCGGGCGGCTACATCATGGCCCACCGGGGCCACGTGAACGTGGACCTGCTGCATTCCCATCTGAGACCACGCAAGCGCGCGGCCCTCGATATTGCGACCTCCCTGGTGTTCTTTATTTTCACCCTGGCCCTGCTGTGGTTCGGGATCGACATGGCCCAGGAATCCATGTCCAGCTGGGAAACCTCCTACTCCGCCTGGAATCCACCCATCTGGCCGGTGAAGCTGGCCATTCCCATCGGCACCGCGCTGCTGGTTCTGCAAGGGCTGGTCAAACTGCTTGAAGACATCGCCGTGGCGTTCAACCTGGATTACTACATGCCCGAACAGTCCGAATCTGAAGGAGATCAGCTGTGAGCATTGAAGCCCTGACGCTCCTGTTCTTCGGTTCACTGCTGTTTTTCCTGCTTCTGGGCCTACCACTGGCGTTCGTGCTCGGCGGCGTCTCGGTGGTGTTCCTGTATTTCACCTGGGGTTTTGATTCCTTCTACATGGTTGCCTCTCAGATCTGGGGCACCATGGAAAGCTTTACCCTGGTCGCCATCCCTTTGTTCGTGTTCATGGCCATGATTCTGGAGCGCACTGGTGTGGCCCGGGATCTGTACCGGATGATGCACCTTTGGTGCGGCGGCCTGAGAGGCGGGCTTGCCCTCGGTACCCTTGGCATCTGCGCAGTGTTTGCCGCTATGGTCGGTATCAGTGGCGCTGCAGTGGTTGCCATGGGCACCATCGCCCTGCCGTCCATGCTGGAGCGAGGCTACGACAAGAGCATGGCCCTGGGCGTAATCAATACCGGCGGTGGCTGGGGCATCCTGATTCCGCCCAGCATCCTGATGATTCTCTACGCATTGATCACCGGAGTGTCTGTCGGCCAGATGTTCGCCGCCGGCATCATGCCCGGCGTTCTTCTGATGGTATTGACCGCCATCTACATCATTGTGCGCTGCCACCTGCAGCCGGAACTGGCCCCGGCGCTGCCAAAAGAAGACCGGGGCACCTGGCCGGAAAAACTCCGTGCCCTGCGTGCTGTGCTGCTCCCAATCGGCGTTGTCGTTATGGTGCTGGGCTCCATCATCGGCGGTATCACTACCCCGACTGAGGCCGCTGCCATGGGCGTTCTGGGCGCCCTGATATCGGCGGCAGTGTACCGGCAGTTCAAGTGGAGCATTCTGAAGGAAGCCGCCATCCGCACGTTCAAGCTTACCGGCATGATCATGTGGATCCTGTTTGCCGCCCATGCCTTCAGCGCCGCCTACCAGAGCATGGGCGCCCAGGAGCTGATCGAAGGCCTGATGAACATGGTCCCCGGTGGCCCGTGGGGCATCATCATCGCCATGATGGTGATCGTGTTCCTGCTGGCCATGGTGCTGGATCCGGTAGGCATCATGCTGATCACCCTGCCGGTGTTCATGCCGATTGTTGAGTCCCTGGGCTTCGACCCGATCTGGTTCGGCATCCTGTTCGTGATCAACATGGAAATCGGATACATGACGCCGCCCTTCGGCTTCAACCTGTTCTATCTGAAGGGCATCGTGCCGCCGTCAATCACCATGAAAGACATCTACAAGTCGATCATTCCCTTCGTAATTGTGGAGATCATCGGCATCATCCTAATCATGATCTTCCCGGAAATCGCCACATGGCTGCCGGATATGTTTTTCTGAACCTGACCTGAAAGGAAAGTTGCCAGCCAAAGCGGGTGAGCGCTAATCTCGTGCGACTTCCGGACAAAGGAACCGGAAGCCCACACAAGGAGAACAGCCATGCATAACCCGCAACGAGAGCCGATGCTGGCGTTGACCAGCGCCATCCTCACAGTCTTTTTCTTCCTGCTTCCGTTACTCCCTGCCCAAAGCCAGGCCGACACCCATTCCGATCAGCGAGTGGCCTCGTTTATCGAAAGCGTTCGGGCTGCACAAACACTGGCACCGGAATTCGAGGAGCTGGAGCGTCAGATGGACAACCAGAACGAAAGCACCATGCCGGATTTCTCCCGGATCGTGTCGGAATCCCTGGAGCAGATGAAGGGCCATGAAGCCTATGGCCGCCTCGAAGACGTGGTGCAGGATCACGGCTTCGACAGCCTGGAATCCTGGGGTGCCACCGGAGACCGGGTTTTCCAGGCCTGGATGGCCATCGAAATGGCAGAGCAGAAGCCGGCCGCCAGGCAGGAGATGGAAGCCGCGCTCGCCGAGATGGAAAACAGCCCTCATATGACGGCCGAACAGAAAGCCCAGATGCGCGCCATGATGGAGGGTGCGATGGGCGCAATGCAAAGCGCGAGCAACGCTCCGGCGGCAGATATCGAGGCGGTGCGTCCCCATGTAGAGGCGCTGAGACAGCTAGGCGAGGAGTAGGAAGCAGCCACCGGAAAACAGAAAGCCCGGCAAGTGATCTTGCCGGGCTTTCTCATTGCCAGGTTTCATTCAACCGTGATGTGGATACCTTTGCTCAGGACATCAGGTTGTAGAAAAAGACAATTGCAACTGCGATGGGAGTCACGAACCGGATCAGGTTGTACCAGAGGGTAAAGGCTCCTCCCTGAAGGGCCAGATCGGATTTCAGCGACTCTTTGGCCACGAACCAGCCGACAAATACCGCCGTCAGCAAACCGGAGAGCGGCAGCAGCACGTTGGCTGTGAAGAAGTCCAGAAGGTCAAAGATGGTCTTGCCTTCGAAGCGCTCAAACATGGCGAGCGGCGCGACGTCGGCCCAGACATTCAGCGACAGAATCGAAGCAATGCCCAGCGCCCAGCAGAGCACACCGACAAGGATGGAACTGCCTGTACGGGCCAGGCTGGTTTTTTCCTCAACCCACTCAACTACCGGCTCCAGCAGGGAAATACCGGAGGTCCAGGCGGCGAACAACAGCAGGATAAAGAACAGGGTGCCAAACAGGCCGCCCATGGGCATATTGCCAAAGGCCAGCGGCAGGGTCTGGAAAATCAGTCCGGGACCGGCACCGGCTTCCAGACCGTTGGCAAACACCACCGGGAAAATGGCCAGACCGGCCAGGAGTGCGACGACGGTATCCATGATGGCCACGCTGACAGCGGTGCGACCAATGGACACATCCCGACCCAGATAGGAACCGTAGGCCATCATGATGGCCATACCGAGGCTCAGGGTAAAGAAGGCGTGGCCAAGGGCGATCAGAACCCCGTTGATGGTCAGGGCACCAAAATCCGGCATAAACAGGAAGCTGACGGCCTCACCAAAATGGCCTGTCGTGGTGGCATAACCTACCGCCACCAGCAGCAACAGAAACAGGGCCGGCATCAGGATGGTAACGGCCCGTTCCAGGCCTCCTTTCAGTCCCTGAGACACCACCAGAATAACCAGCGCCATGAAGATCGTGTGCCAGAGCAGCAGCTGCCCGGGGCTGGCCAGCAGGCCGCCGAACAACTCACCGATGGAGTCTGCGGTGCCACCGGTAAAGTCGCCCATGGCGGCATGTCCCACATAGGACGCTGCCCAGCCGCCGATCACCGAGTAGAAAGAGAGGATCACAAAGGCCGCGATCATCCCGATGATGGCCGAGATCCGCCAGCCCGGCGCGCTGAGGTTGCGCTCTGCCACCAGCCGCATGCTGGTGATGGGGTTATGTCGGCCATTCCGGCCGATAAACACTTCCGCCATCATGATGGGGATACCGATCACTGCGATACACAGCAGATAAACCAGCACGAAGGCGCCACCACCGTTTTCGCCAGTAACGTAGGGGAACTTCCAGATATTACCGAGACCGACGGCCGAACCGGTTGCCGCCAGAATAAACGCCAACCGGGAAGACCAGAGACCACGGGCGGCCCCTGAACCGTTGCCCGAAACCGAGTTGGACTGAGTCATGTTGTGTTCCTGTGCTTTTGGCTGAGGAATGTCTTCAAAAAGGGATAGCCACGGCGTTGCCGGGGCAATTGGGGCGGGATTCTGCCAGCACTGGCGCGTCGATGCCAGTGCTGGCGCACTCCCGGTCCGGATTGGTCCGGCGGGAGGAAAAGGAAGCTAAAGCTAACTAGCCGTTTTTGCTGATAAACCTGGCTATCAGGTCTTTCAGGCCACGGGACATGGCGCTGAGCCGGTCACTGCTCTGCTTGGCGGAGTCGGCCTGGGCATCACTATGATCGGCCAGCTCGGCAATATTGGTAATCTGGCGATTGATCTCGTCGGACACCTGGCTCTGCTCCTCAAAGGCCGCAGACATACTGATAAAGCTGTCGGAAATGGTCTGGATCGAGGTCACGATATCGCGCAGCGAGTTCTCGGCCTCCCGCACCTTTTCAAGGCCCTGACCGGCAACAGCCTCACCGTCCCGGGTTGCCTGGACCGCCGAGTCCACCTGCTGACGGAAATCATCGATCACGTTCTGGATCCGCACGGTGGATTCCCGAGTCCGGCGGGCCAGTGAGCGCACCTCATCCGCTACCACTGCAAACCCCCGGCCCTGCTCACCGGCACGCGCCGCTTCGATAGCCGCGTTCAATGCCAGAAGGTTGGTTTGCTCGGCAATCTCGGAAATCAGGTTGGCGGCTTCACCGATGCTGTTGGTGGACTCACCCAGCTTGCTGATCGTCGAACCAATACCATTTACGCGGGTTACCAGCTCTTCAATCGCAACCAGCGCTTCGGCGCTCCGGTCGCTGCCCACACCCGCAAGACGATTGGCCTCCTCGGCTTCACGGGCGTTACTGGTCACCGACTCGGCCACTTCCTGGATTGAGGCGGTCATTTCATTGATGGCCGAGGCAGTCTGATCGGTTTCCGCCCGCTGCCGGGCGATCGCCGCCGCGCCATCGCTGATATAGCCGTGAGAAGCCCGCGCCTGCTCGTAGAGCAGTTCTGCCTGGTCATCAATCCGCGCCAGGGCCGTCCGAACCCGGGCCTCTTCACTGACCAGCAACAGCGACAGCTGCGAGAACAGTCCGCGTTCGTCGCTGTAGGTACGGGCAACAATGGGATCCCGGAAGGCATCTGGGCGAAGGTCCAGCAGCTTGCGCAAGCGAGCGGCCAGGGAGTTGAACACGAGGCCGAACCCTAGCGCGTGACCCACAACAATCAGGCCTGCTGCCAACCAGGGTTGGTTGATCTTGAGGGCACCAAGGCTGAGTACCAGCGACACCAGGAATGGCCAGCCGGAACGGAGCATCGACAAGGCACGATTGCTGAAGGATGAGGTCATCTTCCCGGCAGAGATCTTGGAATACAGCCGCTCGGCCCTGGCGATCTGCTCGCGGGTCGGCTCGACCCGAACCGACTCGAAGCCCACCATCTGGCCGTTCTCACGGATCGGCGTAACGTAAGCACTTACCCAGTAATGGTCTCCGCTCTTGGCGCGGTTCTTGACCACACCCATCCAGGCCTTGCCGGCCTTCAGGTAATCCCACATATCCTTGAATACGGCCTGGGGCATGTCCGGATGGCGGATGATGTTGTGAGCCTGGCCAATCAGTTCTTCCCGGGAGAAACCGCTGATTTCCACAAACTCTTCGTTGCAGTAAGTAATTACCCCTTTAAGGTCCGTGGTCGTAATCAAACGCCCGCCTTTCCGCATTTTGATTTCACGCTGGGTGACAGGGAGATTCTTACGCATAAACAGACCTTCTGACTCGGAACTGACCACGGGAATAAGTATGAGCGAACAGGGGAAACCTCCGATGGACATCATTAATGTTCATCAAAGACTACCCTGCGCATGAAAAGCATATCGGCAGCGTTAAACGGAACCTTAGTCCGTGCACTTACTTATGTTGCAGCGGCCAACCTGGCTCGGGGATGGAAACGGGCATTCACCCAGAGGGAGAAGGCAATGACCCCGCCACCGATGGCCAACCTCAACAAATCGGCATCACGATTCCAGATCAGCAGGTTGACTAGCAGGCCTGCAGGCACCAGCGCATTGTTCATGATAGCCAGGGTGCCGGCGTCAACCACACAGGCACCCCGGTTCCACAGGAACAGCCCCAGGCCGGAGGCAGCAAGCCCCAGCCATGCCAGGATGCCCCACTGTACCGGTGTGGTCGGCAGCTTCTCGGCATTGCCGAATATCAGGAAGGACGGCAACGCAATAATCAGGGCGCCAAAGAAGAAATAGCCGAAGGTTCGGTAGGCAGGCATGTCGGTGGCGTAGTGCTGCATCACATGCTTGTAACCCACCTGGCCGGCGGCAAAGGTAAAATTCGCCACCTGCAGCAAAAGGAAACCGGTAATGAAGTCCTCACTGAGCCCGTCGTAGCGTATGATACCCGCCCCGACAGTTGCGATGGCTGCAGCCAGAAGCGCCACCGGTGAAAACCGGCGAAACAGGGCGTCATCCAGCAGAGTCACATACAGCGGCGTGAAAATCGTGAACAGCAGGACTTCCGGGACGGTCAGGTAGCTAAAGGACCGGTACAGACAGAGGTAGGTAATCCCGAACTGCAGCATGCCGGTAACCAGAATACCCAGCTTCTGTCCGGAAGCCACGCCCCGCCAACGGGTGAACGGCAGAAAGACCAGGGCACCGAGCAGCACTCGGCTGAGCACCGCAAAATCGCTGTCCACCTGGCCGGCCAGAAATTCGCCGATCAGACTGAATGAAAACGCCCACAGAACGGTAACAAAAACCAGAAGTCCCATCGCCACTGCCATCTGTTGTGATCAAGGCGCGTACTTTAACGGTTTTCGGAGAAACTTGCAGTGCAGAAACACGGGATAAAACCCCATGGATGAGATCCACCAGCCATTACCGGAACCCCGCCAGCCGCTGGTCACCAGAACACTGACAGAGTGGCGAACCCTCGCGATTCTGGGCGGGCCGATCCTGATCGCCCAACTGGCCCAGATGGCCAACGGCGTGATCGATACCATCATGGCCGGCCACGCGAGCGCCGAGGATCTTGCGGCAGTGGGTATTGGTAGCAGCCTGTGGATGCCCCTGTTCCTGTTTTTCATGGGCATGCTGGGGGCACTGCAGCCCATTATTTCCGGCTACAACGGTGCCCGGGAGGTGGGGAAAATCATGCCTGCAACCTGGCAGGGGCTGTACCTGGCCGCCGCCGGATCCGTGATCATGATCCTGCTGCTGACACACGTGCACCCGGTGCTGGCGCTTCTGAACCTGGAAGCCAATACCGCACGCATCACCCAGGGCTACCTCAACGCCTTCGCCTGGGGCATCCCGGCGCTGCTGTTAATGACGGCACTACGGGGCCTGACCGATGGCCTCGGGCACACCCGCGTGATCATGGCATTCTCTGTACTCAGCACACTGATCAATCTGCCGATGAACTACATCTTCATCTACGGCAAGCTGGGGCTGCCTGCGATGGGTGGTGTTGGTTGTGGCTGGGCCACGTCAATTTCCAACGGCGTCGCGGCAGCGGCATTGCTGGTGTACCTGAACCGCAGCCGGGTTTACCGTCAGTTCCACCTGATTGCCGACTGGGTAAAGCCGGATCTGGCAGGCATTCGCTACATCCTCGGCATCGGCGTGCCCATCGGCTTTACCATCTTCGTTGAGGCAAGTCTGTTCTCGGTGATCGCCCTGTTTCTCGCGCCCCTTGGCCCGGTTGTGGTCGCCGGCCACCAGATTGCCCTGAACGTGGTGTCTTTGCTGTTCATGCTGCCGTTGAGCATAGGCATGGCGCTGACTCTGCGAGTCAGCTTCCTGATGGGCGCCCAGGCGCCCAACACCGCGCGGCTGATCTCCCGCAGTTCGCTGATCCTCGCGGCGGCCACGGCACTGATCTTCGCAATACTGCTGTTCGTGTTCTCCCCGGAGATCGCAGCACTCTACACCAATGATACCGAGGTTCAGGCGGTCACCGTCAGGCTCCTGATGTTCGCGGCTCTGTTCCAGATTGCCGACGTGATCCAGGTAACCTGCATCAGCGCCCTGCGCGGCTACAAGGACACCCGCATTCCCATGTTCATCATGCTGTTTTCATTCTGGGGCGTGGGCATGCCGCTGGGGTATGTGCTGACCTTCACGGACTGGCTGCTGCCGGCCATGGGAGCCGCCGGCTTCTGGGTAGGTCTGACGGGCGGGCTGGCATCGGCCAGCATTCTGCTGGGCTGGAGACTACTCCTCTATGCCCCTGAGGGCATTCGGGCAGCACCGGCTGCAGGCTCCGGCCCCGGCTGATCATCAGAAAACACAACCCGGTCCCGGCCAGTTTCCTTGGCTTCATAAAGCGCGGCATCCGCCCGGGCCAGCCAGCTGTCAACACCTTCTCCGTGTCCTAGCAGCGCCACGCCAAACGAGGCAGTGACCGTACCGCCGGGGTGCTTCATGTACTTGCGCAGAACCTGCTGCAGGTTGTTCATGACGGCCTTCAGGCCAATGCCATCAACTCCCGGCAAAAGCAGCACAAACTCTTCACCACCATAACGGAACAGCTGGTCTGATTTGCGCGTATTCTGCTTCAGCAGGGCAACCAGGTCCGTCAGCACATCATCACCAACACCATGGCCATGTTCATCGTTGATCTTCTTGAAATGATCGATATCCAGCAGAACCAGGGCATAGGGCAACCCGGTACGCTCGGCATTCGCCGCAGCCAGATCCAGCTCCTGATCCATTGACCGCCGGTTCTTGATACCCGTGAGCGGATCAATGGTCGCCAGGTGCTCCAGGCGCTCTCGCTGATCATGGTTCCTGTGGGCAAAGACATAGGCGCAGGCACTGACCACGAAAGCCGTAGAGGCAAAAGACCACATCTGAACGTCAGAGCGGAAAGCACCGCCATGAACCATCAGGGCAACGACCGAGGCAATGTTCAGCGCTACCGCAATCCTAGGGTTTACAAGAAAGAAGGTAGTGACAAGGCACGGGTACAACCAGAACAAACCCGGCTCGCCTACCACAATTCCGACGACGACCGCACCGCCACAGGCAATACTGGCCACAACCACGCCACTTCTCCGCGTGTCCCCGGTTACCCATGCATAGACCAGCGCCGAGCAGATACCGAGAAGAATCGTTGTATCCACCAGTCCAGCTAACAGATTTCCCTGAAGGTAGCGCATCACAGCAAATGGAGTAATCCCCAGGAACGCGCTCACCCCCAGAAGGGTGATGATCGATAATCGGAAATCGGTCTTAAGGCGATGGAGCATTTAGCGTTTTCGTCCGACAAAAGTACTATCCAGAATCCCAGAATAGCTCAACCAATTTGAATGATCGTTAAAGGACAACGATTCTTTACATATTCTCTATCAAAAAAGACAAAGTGTGAACGCTTGCTCATTTTTTCTTCCTCCCGAAACAGGGGCAGCGGTAAAATCAGGTAAAACCACACTGCTTCCTGGCCAGAGCCAGCCCGCGCCAGTGGAGCCCCAGCCGCATTCGGGGTTACACTGGCGACACAATTAACCTGTACCAGAGACACCTGATTTGACCGAACTTGTCCGAATTGCGCCCGGGGCGCTGACCATCGGCCGGCCCCTGCCCTGGGACGTCTACGATGCAGACGGTAATATCCTTCTGCGCCAGGGCTATGTGATTCAGACAGATTCCCAGCTGGAGCAATTGTTCGAGCGCGGCCGATTCAAACCTCGCAAGATCGAACGCCCTCAGGAAGAAGTGTTCGAGGATAACCGGGACAGGAACCCGTTTGCCGATTACCCGGACCTGCTCCACTCCCTTGAAGCTACCCTGAAAGCCATTACCGATTCTGATCCTTCGGCCCAAAAACGGCTCCTCGGTCTGGCCCGGATGATCGAGCGCACATGCACGGAATCACCCGATGCAACCCTGGCACTGGTTCACCTCTACTCAATCGGCCCGGTCATTCACGAACAGATCCTGTTTTACGCCATTCTTTGCCAGTTTATTGGCCGGCAATTCGGCCTGGAGGAGAAACGAGTTGCAGTACTGACTGCTGCCGCCCTTACCGCCAATCTTGCCCTCGTGCCCATCGCCGACAAGCTGAATGCGTCCAATACAGTGCTTAACGATGAACAGCGCGGCGTCATTCGCAAACACCCCGAACGCAGCATCCAGGCCCTGCAGGCCGCGGGCATCGATAACAAGCTCCTGCTGACCATCATTGCGCAACACCATGAGCAAGCCGACGGAAGCGGCTATCCGAAAGGTCTGAGTGGCACCGAAATACGGCCGGAAGCGGAGATCCTGGCGCTGGCAGAGCGTTACATCGCCATGATCACCAAGCGCGCCTACCGGCAGCGCATGAATGTGACCGACGCCCGGAAGCTGATTGCCAACCTGGCCGATGGCAAGTTCCGACCGGCGATCCCAAAGGCCCTGCTGCAGGTGCTGGGCGAGCACCCACCCGGCATTCTGGTACGCCTTGAAAACAACGAAGTGGGAGTAGTTACCCGCCGGCCAGTCCGGGCCCGGGGGCCCTTCGTGAAAGCCATCTTCGGCCCCCGGGGCAATCGCTACACCGGCACTTTCGAGCGGGACACCAGCGAGCCAGATTTCGGTATTCAGTCTCTCGAAGAGCCTGAAATCATGCCCTCCATGGACTTCAGTCTGGTCTGGGGCTTCCGCTCCTGACCACCGTCGTCACACCCTCATAGACCCAGCGCCTTGGCGTGATGATCCAGGTGATCATCAATGAACGAGGCAATGAAAAAATAGCTGTGGTCATAGCCCCGATGCATGCGCAGATCGATGTGATGGTGGAACTTCTCACAGGCATCTGCCAGAGCATCCGGGTTGAGCTGGCTGTCCAGAAACTCGTCGGCCGTGCCCTGATCCACCAATAGAGGCAAGCGCTCCCGAGCGGTCGGAATCAGCAGAGTGGCATCCCATTCTTCCCAACTGCGGGGGTTGTCTCCGAGGTACCCCGTGAAAGCTTTCTGGCCCCAGGGACATTCAGTGGGGTTCGCGATGGGCGCGAACGCCGATACCGAGGCATAGCGGCCAGGGTTTTTAAGGGCGCAGATCAAGGCACCATGGCCACCCATGGAGTGACCGCTGATTGAACGTTTGTCCGTGGCCGGCAATTCGTTTTCAATCAACTGCGGCAATTCCTTCACCACATAGTCGTACATCCGGTAATGGGGTGCCCAGGGTTGCTCGGTAGCGTTGATGTAGAAACCGGCTCCGGAGCCAAAGTCGTAGCTGTCGTCCTCGCCCGGCAGGTTCACCCCACGGGGGCTGGTGTCCGGACAGACAATCGCCATACCCAGCTGCGCGGCCCGTTTCTGGGCGCCGGCTTTCTGCATGAAATTCTGGTCGGTGCAGGTCAGCCCCGACAGCCAGTAGAGGACTGGCACATTCTTCGGGTTGGAGCCCACAGCCACGGGCGGCAGATACACCGCAAATTCCATGTCGCATTCGAGGGTAGCGGAGGTATGCCGGTAGCGGCGGTGCTCGCCTTCGAAACAGACGTTCGTGGATAGGAGTTCCATAGTGTCCTCAATTTTGGGGAAAGTGTGTTTCAGTATTCGGCACTGACGTGCTTCGGCGGCTCCAGACCAAAGCCGGTGCGAGCAAGCTCGGCCAGGATAGCAGTACGCGTGACAATACCGATCAGTTTGCCGTGATCCACAACAGGGTACACCTTTGGCTTGCCGGCACCGAGGTTCTGGGCGAGATCGACCACCGACATCTCTGCCGAAATCGTGACCGGTTTCCGGAACATGACATCGTCAACGAGCGGGTCGCCCTCCCGATGATAGCCGCTGACCAGCAGAGCATGGATGCAATCCTGCTCGGAGATAAAACCGATCACATGGCGCTGGTCATCAACGACCGGCAGACCAGTTACGTGGTTGTGGAGCAGCGTCTTCACCACTTTGGTGAGCTGCGTGCCGCAACGGACCGGCTCGATGTGGTTCCACATGACATCTGAAACTTTGAGTGAACGCATGGGCAGAATCTCTCTCCTCGGTGGATGGTCGCCATTGTAATGAGCATAGGCAATCACCCCTGAATCCACCACTTTTACCGGGCCATCGGTTTACATGGGAAAATTTCTGACTAAACTCAGCCGGTTATACCCAATCCGGGTCAAAAATCCAAACCAATCCATGGCAGACAGAGGGAGATCCCATGGAAGCTATTTCTGAATTCGTAGGGCAGATAAACGGGCTGGTCTGGGGCCCACCCATGCTGGTTCTGATTCTGGGCGTCGGGCTATTCCTCAGCCTGGGCCTGAAGCTGATGCCGGTGCTGAAGCTGGGCGCCGGTTTCCGGTTGATGTGGAAAGGCCGCTCCGCCGCGGGATCTGAATCCGAGGGTGAAATCCCGCCGTTCCAGGCGTTGATGACAGCGCTCTCAGCCACCGTTGGCACAGGCAACATTGCCGGGGTTGCCACAGCCGTGTTCCTTGGGGGCCCCGGCGCGCTTTTCTGGATGTGGCTTACGGCCCTTGTGGGCATGGCCACCAAGTACTCCGAGGCGGTCCTGGCGGTGCGTTTCCGCGAAGTCGACGAACGCGGTGCCCACGTGGGCGGCCCGATGTATTACATCCGCAACGGCCTGGGTCGCAAGTGGGCCTGGCTTGGCGTCCTGTTTGCCGTCTTTGCCGCCATCGCCGGTTTCGGCATCGGGAATACTGTGCAGGCAAATTCGGTTGCCGATGTCATGGAGACCAACTTTGGGCTGCCGCACTGGGTGACCGGCCTCGTTCTTATGGCTCTGGTGGGTATGGTCCTGATCGGCGGTATCCGCAGGATCGGCCATGTCGCCAGCGCCCTGGTGCCGTTGATGGCAGTTTCCTATCTGCTCGCCGGGCTTGTGGTGTTGGCTATCAACGCCGCCGATATTCCTGCCGCTTTTGCCCTGGTGATCAAACATGCCTTCAGCCCCATCGCCGCCGAGGGTGGGTTTGCCGGTGCGGCAGTCTGGGCAGCCATCCGCTTCGGGGTGGCCCGTGGCATCTTCTCCAATGAAGCCGGCCTGGGCTCCGCGCCCATTGCCCATGCCGCCGCACAAACCCGAAACCCGATCAATCAGGGCATGGTAGCCATGCTCGGCACCTTCATCGATACCATTATCATCTGCACGATTACCGGACTGGTGATTATCACCTCCGGCACCTGGACCTCCGGGGAATCCGGGGCGGCACTGACCTCCATGGCATTCCAGGAGGCGCTGCCCGGCGTTGGCAACTATCTTGTAGCCATTGCCCTCGCGGTTTTTGCGTTCACAACCATTCTGGGCTGGTCGTTCTATGGTGAGCGCTGCATTGAGTTCCTGTTCGGCGTAAAGGCCATCGTGCCGTACCGCATTGCATGGATTCTGGCTATCCCGGTGGGTGCCACCCTGAATCTGGGCTTTGTCTGGCTGGTGGCAGACACCCTGAATGCCATGATGGCGTTGCCGAACCTGATTGCCCTGCTGATGCTAAGCCCCATTGTGTTCAAGCTCACCCGTGAGCATTTTGAGAAGGAGAAAGCGCTGGGGGTCTGAGCCCCTTGTAATTGCTTCATCTGGCACCAAGGTTTGTCGTATACACTCAGAACACAACCCGGCCGTTTCAGGGCCGGAATAACAAACGAAATTGTCACTAACATGATCAAAGGAGAGTACACATGACTTTACGTCTCGGAGATACCGCCCCTGATTTTGAACAGGACTCCAGTGAAGGGAAGATTTCGTTTTACGACTGGCTGGGCGACAGCTGGGGCGTGCTGTTCTCGCACCCGGCGGATTTCACCCCGGTCTGCACGACCGAGCTGGGCCTGACCGCCAAACTGAAGGACGAGTTCGCCAAGCGCGGCGTCAAGGCCATCGCACTGAGCGTTGATCCGGTCGATTCCCACCACGAGTGGATCAAGGACATCAATGAAACCCAGGGCTGCGCGGTAAACTTCCCGATCATTGCAGACCATGATCGCAAGGTGTCCCAGCTGTACGACATGATTCACCCGAATGCCGACAGCAGCCTTACCGTGCGCTCGCTGTTCGTGATCGACCCGAACAAGAAGGTTCGCTTGATGATTACCTACCCGGCCAGCACCGGTCGTAACTTCAACGAAGTTCTGCGGGTGATCGATTCGCTGCAGCTGACCGACGAACACAAGGTCGCCACACCGGGCAACTGGGAACGTGGCGGTGACGTGGTCATCGTTCCATCCCTGCAGGATGAGGATGAAATCAAGCAGCGCTTCCCGAAGGGCTATAAGGCCGTGAAATCCTACCTGCGGATGACACCGGACCCGAAAGCCAACTGGAGCGGTGACTGATCACCAGCCTCCAGACCAAATAAAAAGGCCGGGCAGCTTAAACAGCTGTCCGGCCTTTTTTGTGGACGTGGGGTCAGATGAACGCTGTCATCTGACCCCGATACTTCAGTTATCAGAATGCCGGAACGACGGCACCTTCATACTTCTCCATGATGAAGTCGCGAACCGCATCAGACTTCAGCGCCTCGGCCAGCTTCTGCATGGCTTCGCTGTCCTTGTTATCCGGACGGGCAACCAGAATGTTCACGTAGGGTGACTCGGAGCCCTCGATCACCAGCGCGTCTTCAGACGGGTTCAGACCGGCTTCCAGCGCATAGTTGGTATTGATCAGCGCCAGGTCGACCTGGTTAAGGATACGGGGCAGGGTGGCAGCTTCCAGTTCCTTGAAGTCGAGATCTTTCGGGTTATCGGCGATATCACGGGGTGTTGCAGTGATCTTGCTCTCGTCTTTCAGGGTGATCACGCCGGCCTTCTGCAGGAGCAGCAGCGCACGGCCACCGTTGGTGGGGTCGTTCGGAATGGCAACCACAGCACCTTCTTTCAGCTCGTCCAGCGACTCAATCTTGCTGGAGTAGGCGCCAAACGGCTCAACGTGAACGCCGGTCACGGTTACCAGGTTGGTACCACGGCCTTCGTTGAATTCATCCAGGTACGGCTGGTGCTGGAAGAAGTTGGCGTCCATCCGCTTCTGGTCCACCTGGATATTCGGCTGGATGTAATCGGTGAATACCTTCACGTCCAGTTCCACGCCCTGCTCGGCCAGCTGCGGCTTCACGAATTCCAGGATCTCGGCATGGGGAACCGGTGTTGCAGCGACAGAGAGTTCTTCGGCAGCAACGGCGCCGGAGAACGTAGCTGCGGCAGCCAATGCTGCAAGTGTTTTCTTCAGATTCATAGATCGATTCTCCTGTTGAGCATCTTGAACAAATGAGTTCGGGTTGGGAGTACGGCTGTCGGTCGGTCTGAAGCTCCTTCCGAAAAACGCCCGTGAATACGTCCGTGTAGGGCTCGGTCGCGCCATCCGTGGCGCTCCACGTTTTCGGAAGGAGCTTCAGACCGCCCGCCAGCCTATACCCAGCTTTTCTACTTTCTACTGAAATACAGCACGAGACGGTCACCGACCATCTGTAGGACTTGGACAAAAATAACCAGTAGGGCGACTGTAATGACCATTACATCCGTCTGGAATCGTTGATAGCCGAAGCGGATCGCCAGATCGCCGAGACCGCCGCCACCTATGACTCCTGACATGGCCGCATAGGAAACCAGCGTTATTGCAGTAACAGTAATGCCCGCGATGATGCCCGGAAGCGCTTCCGGTAACAGAGCGCCGAAGATAATCTGTTTAACGCTGGCGCCCATGGCCTGGGTGGCCTCGATGATGCCGCGGTCCACTTCTCGCAGGGAAGTTTCCACCAACCGTGCAAAGAACGGCGCACCGCCAGCCACCAGCGGTGGGATTGCTCCGGCCACGCCCAGGGACGTGCCGATCAGCATTACGGTGAAGGGGATCATAACGATCAGCAGGATGATGAATGGCACCGAACGGAGCACGTTCACCACGAACGACAGCACCGCATAGGCCACCGGCTGTTCCAGCAGCTGGCGTTTGCCGAACAGGAACAGAAGAACGCCGATGGGTAGGCCGATCAGGACGCTGAACAGCAGGGACATACCCACCATGACCAGGGTATCCCAGCTGGCCCAGCCGATTTCGGTCCAGTCTACATTGCTTAACAGGTCTTCCATCAGCGCAGCACCTCCACGTGAACGTCGGCAGCCTTGAGCGCCTGCATGGCCACCTCAAGATCACCGCCCACCAGTGACAGGGTCAGCTGGCCGTAGGGTGTGTCCTTGATGTGGTCGATTCGGCCGGAAAGAATGCTGAAATCCACGCCGGATTCCCGGGCAACGCTGCCCAGCAGCGGTTTATAGGTGGATTCGCCCTTGAAGGTCAGGCGGAGGATCCGGCCGCTGGCCTTGCTCAGGTCTTCCTGGAGTTCGTCCCGGTCAATGCTTTCGCTCTCGAAGACAAAGTCTCGTGTGGTCGGGTGCTTCGGGTGCAGGAACACCTCGCTGACCGGTCCCATTTCGACCACTTCACCAGCGTCCATCACTGCCACGCGATCGCAGACCCGGCGCACCACGTCCATTTCATGGGTGATCAGTACGATGGTCAGGCCCAGCTCACGGTTGATGTCGGCCAGCAGCTTCAGCACCGACTGGGTCGTTTGCGGGTCAAGAGCGCTGGTGGCTTCGTCGCACAGCAGGATCGTGGGCCGGCAGGCCAGGGCGCGGGCAATGCCCACTCGCTGTTTCTGCCCGCCGGAGAGCTGCGATGGGTATTTGTTGGCGTGGTCGGTGAGGCTGACCCGGGCCAGCAGTTCCTCAACCCGGTCACGGATCTCGGTCTTCGAGTAGATGCCCGCCAGCTTCATCGGGAAGGCAATGTTGTCCGCCACGGTTTTCGACGACAGCAGGTTGAAGTGCTGGAAGATCATTCCCACCTTGCGGCGAAAGGCACGGAGTTCGGCAGCGTCGTAGTCGGTAATGTTCTCGTCGTCGATCAGAATACGACCGCCGGTGGGTGGTTCCAGCAGGTTGATCAGACGCACCAGCGTCGATTTACCGGCGCCGGAATGGCCAACGATGCCGAATACCTCGCCGGTTTCAATGGTCATATCGGTGGGATGAAGCGCGGGGATCGCCCGGCCGCCTACCTGATACGACTTCTGTACCTGGTCAAATACAATCACGGTCAGCGCCTTGTGGGTGCAGCGTTAAAAACCGGCGATTATAGCCCATTCGGTTGGCAAACCCGAATTCCGGAATGATTCTCAGTGTGGGTAGATGTCCCTACACAAACGGTTACCTGACATCCGCCACAGCCCTGAACTAAACTTGGATGTCATAAGAACCTTAATTTCCCTCCGTTTCGAGAGCAGCGCGACCCAGAGATGCCAAAACGTGACCATTGAAAAACAGCCAACGCCCTCACGGATGAACTCTACCCAGGCATGGGTCACTTATCTCAGCAAGGTCGAGCTGCCGGTTCTGGCCAACACTCTCAAGCGTATCAATGAGTTGACTGACAGCGGGAACAGCACGGTTAACGAACTGGCCAATGTCATCCTCAACGATGCCCAGCTCACCTCCCAGGTGCTGAGACTGTCCAACACCGTGTTCTACAACCAGACGCGGACGCAGGTCAGCACGGTCAGCCGGGCCATTACCCTGATCGGCTTCGACGCGGTGAAGTCCATGGCGATTTCCTCACTGATCGTCGACACCCTGCTGAAACGGAACGACCGTCCCCACCTTTTGCGCTGCCTGGCCCGGGCGATCCATGCCGCTGTCCAGGCCCGGTGTCTGATGCCGAAACGCAACGAGACCGCGCTAGAAGAGGTGTTTATCGGGGCATTGCTGATGAACATTGGCGAGCTGGCCTTCTGGTCCTGCGAAACCGACCAGGCCACGGAACTGGAGGAACGCCTGCGCCTTGAAGAGCCCCCGGTTGAGGCGCAGAAGGCCGTGCTGCACTCAACCTTTACCGAAATCACCCGGGGCCTTGTTGATGCCTGGTCCCTGGGACCCTTTATCAAGGATGTTGTCTCACCGGGACAGGCAAATTCCATGGCCTCAAGCCTGGTACGGAATTCCGTAGATATGGCCCGGTTGTCCGAACAGGGCTGGAGCGGTCCGGACATGGATAAGCTACTCGAACGCCTGGGCAAGGACATTGGCGAGAGCCCGGCCGTGGTTCGCGACCGGCTCAAGGTAAACGCCTCGGAGGCGACTCGGGTGGCAGTCTCCCTCGGCATCCCCCAGGTAACCGCCATGATGCCGGGCGCCGAAGGCAAGGCCGGCGACAGCGGGGCGACGGCTCCGGAAATGGACCCGGAACTTCAGCTGGAAATTCTGCGTGAATTGAGCCATTGCCTGGCGGAGAAACCGGACATCAACGAAGTATGCCAGTTGATCATTGAGGGCATCCACAGGGCTGTCGGTATGCAGCGAGTCGCTCTGCTGATGAGTGACCGAACCGGCAACGAACTGGTGCCCCGAAAGCTCGGAGGCCGCGGCACCGAAGAATGGCGACAGCATTTTGTAATCCGTAAGGATGGCAGCGGGCCACTGGGCTCGCTTCTGCCCCATGCCCATTGCAGCATCTACGAACCCAAACGGAACTCGGAAGGCGTACCTTACGATCAGTGGCTTGGCAAAGTGCCGGCGCTTATCGGGCCGATCAAGGCGAATGGTCGTCTGATCGGCCTGTTTTACGCGGACAATGCAGCCGGCGCTTACCTACCCTCAAAAGAGCAGTTATCAGCGTTTGGCCACTTTATCCAGAATGCGCAGCTCTGCCTGAGCCTGATCTCTACACATTAACGCTCGTTCACAGCTCGTAGAGCTTGGTGACGTGCAGAATCGGCCCGGTTGGAGCCCCAGTCGGTGAGCCACCTTCGGGTTCGAGACTGATCGCAAGGGTCCGGCTGCCGCTCAATGAGCTCTGAGCTTCATCCGACAGCCCCACCTGGTGAGTTTCACTCGCCGGCAGGACCCCTAGCGAAAGAGGCCGCCCCTCCTCTGGTACAACCCAGAGCTCATAATCCTTACCGGACTCCGCGGAGCCTGCGGCAACAGCGCGCAATTTCAGCAGGTTGCCACGATCCGTCTCACTTAACAGCCACAGCGGGTCGCCAAGTTCGGCCTCGATGATCGCCCCGGCTAACATGGGCCTTTCTGGAACGGGAGACGGCTGTAAAACTAACAGAACGGCGAAAAAGACCGCCGCTGCGGTTGCCGTCAATCCCCAGCCTGGCCAAAACCATCCGGCTCTTGAGGAAACCGGGGCTTTCGGTTTGGAGTGTTCGGGCCACAACCGTTGCTGGATGCCCGACCAGATGCTTGGCGGGGGCGTCTCCGGGATGGCGATCGTCGACAGGGCGCCGAGCTGCTGCTCCCAGAACCAGACTTCCTGACGAACCCGACCGGATTCCATCATCCATCCCTCGAAGCGGAGGCGAGCAGGGCCTTTCAAAGAACCCAGAACATATTCCGCCGCAAGAATCTCTACGCGCTCGGGTGTTTTTTTCATCGCTCAAGACACCTCTTCAATGCCATAAGCCCCCTTCGAATCCAGCTTTTCACCGTCCCAACGGGTGAGCTCAGGGTTTTCGACAGCTCATCGTGAGTGAAACCCCGGTAGTAGGCGAGCAGAATGCTGTCACGCTGAACATCACTGAGCTCTTCAAGGCACCCCGTGAGCTGGGCCGACCCGGAGATCCGCAAGGAGTCATCCAGAGGTCCACCACGGTTGCCCTCAACCTTGTCAAGGTGCTCATCTCCGGTCGTCTGCCGTACTTTGCGGGCTCGCATCAGGTCCAGGGTCCGGTAGCGCGCAATGGTCATCATCCAACCGAGCGGCGCACCCCTGTCCCGATGGTACTCGCCCGCGTGATGCCAGATCTGAATAAAGCTCTCCTGCATTGCTTCCTCGGCCAGCTCACGATGGTTTGCCAGCTTGATGCAAAGGCCGAACATCCTCGCCGCGACCTTGCTATAGAGTTCTTGAAACGCTTTCCGGTCCTTCCTTGCCACTGACCGCAGCAAGCGCATCAACTCGTCCTGATTCACCTCGGCATAAGCCATAAACACCCTCATTTTTCTGGTAACTGCAAAAGGTACGAGCGCGGGAACGCGGAAGTTGCGTGTCTACCAAGAAAGTTTTTTTGCAACAGCTGCAACTTTTGACGTCCACCACCCGTTCCTTCCCCCGACGCACCCAAACACAGAGAGGAAAACAACATGAAAACAATTCTGAAGCGGTCCAGCCTCGCTATCGCCGTGGCCGGAACCTGCCTCGCCACCGGCCTGGCCCAGGCTTCGAGTCACCGTGAAGCGCCCTTCATCACCGAAATCCCCAAGGTCGACGGCACTGACTTTTATATGTTCCGGAGCTACGAAAGTGGCAGAAGCGACTTCGTAACCCTGATTGCCAATTACCTGCCACTGCAGGATGCCTATGGCGGTCCCAATTATTTTGATCTGGATGACGACGCCATCTATGAAATTCACGTCGACAACGACGGCGATGCCGTTGAGGACCTGACGTTCCGTTTCCAGCTGGAAGACAACCTGAACGACATTCAGTTGCCGGTCGGGCCGGATGGCGACCAGCGGATGGTATCTGTGCCCCTCAAAAACATTGGCGATGCAAGTGACGGGGCCAACGTTCAATTGCGACAAACCTACACAGTGGATGTCATTTCCGGGGATCGTCGCACCGGTTCCGTGCAGGCAGCCACCAACGTGAACACCGGTACCGAAGTCTTTGACAAACCCCTGGATAACATCGGTGCAAAGTCCTTTGGTGATTACGCCGGCTACGCCAGCCAGCACGTGTTTAACATCGCCATTCCCGGCTGCGGAACCAACGGTCGGGTATTTGTCGGGCAGCGCCAGGAGGCGTTTGCGGTGAACCTGGGTGAAATCTTCGACCTGGTTAACACCAACCCGCTTGGCCCCCGGAATGGTGAAGGCCCCGGTGATCTGGCTGACAAGAACGTCACCTCCTTTGCCCTTGAGGTGCCTACCGATTGCCTGACCGGCACCGCCATGAACTCCAACGGCCAGCCGGTCATTGGTGCCTGGACAACGGCGAGCGTTCGTCAGGCACGCATCATCAATCCTGCCCCCAGTACGGAAAGCCGTGGCGCAACCGTTGAAGGTGGTGCCTACACCCAGGTTTCCCGCCTGGGCATGCCGCTGGTTAACGAAGTGGTTATCGGCCTCAAGGACAAAGACCGTTTCAACGCCAGCGAACCCAAGGACGATGGCCAGTTCGCCACCTATGTTACTCACCCGACACTGCCAGAGCTTCTGGAAGTGCTGTTCCCCGTGACCGCGCCGAACAACTTTCCGCGCAACGATCTGGTCACGGCCTTCCTGACCGGCGTGCCCGGCGTCAATATGCCCGTTGGCGTAACCGCCTCCGAGATGCTGCGACTGACGCCCGCCATTGCGCCAACCCCTCTGGACAGCCAGAACGACCTCGGTGTTCTGGCCGGTGACAACGCCGGCTTCCCGAATGGCCGCCGGCCTTACGATGACACCGTCGACATCGCACTTCGGGTCGCCATGGGTGTACTGGCAGACCCTGCCGATGCGCCCGATGGCAGCCTCGAGTACACAGATGGCGTCCAGTTGGCAGCAGATCCTGCCAGCCTGCCTGCGGACTACGAGTCGTTCCCTTACCTGGCGACACCAATCGCCGGTTCACCCAACGAATAACCGGGAGATGGCCATGAAATTATTCACAAAGCTCACGGCGATCTGCGCGATGGCGCTATTCATGGCCGGCTGCTTCGATGGGTCGAACAGCCGGGCGGAGGCGCCGGCTCCGACCATTGATTTCACGGAGTTTGTTAAAACCCAGTTCGCCCGGACAACCGACGACGCCCAGCCGGCGAACGTCAACGGGATCGACCTGAGTTTCAATGACCAGAACAATCCACAGGCTTTCGATGACCTGCTTCAATAAACCTCCAGGTGGCCGGTTTTCCCGTTGTCTCGGGCCGGTCTTTTCCTTGCCTGCCCTTCGGGGCAGGCCTTTTTGGTTGATCGCCACATTCGCGGCCTTTCAGGCGCAGGCCGCGCCTGATCCAATTATCACCGACTTCGGGGTTGATCAGATACTGACCGAATTACCCCGCTCTGCTGCCGAGGTCTTCCGGGAGACGGATTCACCCGAGGAGGCCGGGGACCGGCTGCAAATACTGATCACACAAGCCAGAGCCAGTGGCGACCCGAGATATCTGGGGTATGCCCAGACACTGGTCAATCGCTGGCCCGAAGAACAGTTAACCGACCGTCTGCGGGTCCTCCGAGCGACTTTGCGCCAGAGCCTGCATCAATTTGATTCCGCCCGTTCCGATCTTGAACGGGTAATTTCAACCTCTTCGGACACGCAACAACGTATCCAGGCTCGCCTGACCCTGGCCAACCTTGAGCTGGTTCAAGGTCGTTACAAAGAGGCTGAGCAGCATTGTCGGGCACTTCAGTCTGCCTATCCGGGCCTGATAGCCCAGAGCTGCCTGGCTTCCGTGCAGGCGAGGACCGCCGACCCTGAAAAAGCCTATCGGAATCTTGCGTCACAACTCGCCGAGTCGATAAATCGCCAGCCTGCCGATTCCACCAGCCGACTCTGGGCCGAGGGCACTCTCGGGGACATCGCTGCCCAGGCGGGATTGCCTGAGGCCAAAGTGCATTGGCAAAGAGTAGTGAAGGCGACACCGAACGACCTTTATGTCCGGGCCCAGCTCGCCGATTGGCACCTTGAGAGAGGCCACTTCGAGCAGGTTTTGAGGCTCACCCAGGGGTTCGATGCCGTCGACACACTGGCCGTAATTCGGGCCATCGCCATGGAGCGCATGGGCCACCCCGGCAGTAACGAACTGAACAGTCGTTTACGGCAACGGTTTGAAGAGGCCCGCTGGCGAGGCGCTTTATTACATGCCAGGGATGTTGCCCGATTCGAGCTGGATATCGAAAACCAGACGGAAAAGGCGCTGAGACTCGCAACAAAAAATTGGGAGAGCCAGAGGGAGCCGCTGGACACACGACTGTTACTGAGATCGGCCCTCGCCGCAGGCGACAAAGTCCAATACCAGAGAGTCAGGGACTGGCTCAAAGACCTGGGGCAGAGCGATGCCCGCTATCCGGAGTTCAAACAATGACGGTCACACGAGGAATCTGGCTTGCTTTGCTTACAGTGACGCTGGTATCCGCCAGTGGGATGGCAGCGGCACACAAGGCAAGCGACAGCTTTCTTTACCTGGACAACGGCCCGACCGAGCTTCGAATCGATGTTGCACTACGTGACCTCGCGCTGCTGACAAGCATTGATCGCAACGGCGATCGTCAGGTATCGGGTCAGGAACTGCGACAGGCAAGACCCGAGATCACGCGAACCGTGGAATCTGCCCTGACCTTTTCGAACAGCAGTGGCAACTGCAATCTGGCCGGCAAGAAATGGGGCATCAGCGAGCACAGTGACGGATTCTATTCCGCCGCCCGTTACGCTATACAGTGCCCCGATGGTGAGCCGCCGAGAGCGCTGGAGTACAACCTGCTGTTTGAACAGGATGCTCTGCACCGGGGCCTGGTGAGCCTTGACCATGATGATCAGACACGTCTGGCCGTACTGGGACCCGATTCCCGAACGCTGGATCTGGCTGGCTCGGACACCCCGGGCTATTTCGATGTGTTTACCACCTTCGTTTACGAGGGCGTTATCCACCTACTTATCGGCCTGGACCACATCCTGTTTCTGCTGGTTCTGGTCATTCCGGCAACGCTATCCACTGCCAAAAACCAGGCATCCAGCGGCCAGTCACGAGCCTTGCGAGGCCGTCTGCTCGAACTGGCCGGCATTATCACGGCCTTTACCTTGGCGCACTCCATCACGCTGGCGCTGGCCGCCCTCGATATCGTTTCACTCCCCATCGCATGGGTGGAAACGGTTATCGCGCTTTCCATCGGCTTGGCAGCATTGAACGTGGCCTGGCCGATTCTCGGGCACAAAACCTGGAAGCTCGCGTTCGGATTCGGTCTGGTGCACGGTTTTGGCTTCGCCAGTGTTCTTGGCGATCTTACCAGTGGCGTATCCGGGTTGGCGGTGGCGCTGGCAGGTTTCAACCTCGGTGTGGAACTCGGTCAGCTGGCGCTGCTCGTGGTGGGATTCCCGGTGCTGTATTACCTGGGCAAAAAACGGGTGTACCAAAAGGGCGCCGTGCCAGTGATGCTGGCAGCAACAGGTGCTATCAGTCTGTTCTGGGTTGTCCAGCGCGCGCCCCTGTTCTGAGCGCGCACCGGATGACCTTAGTGCAGAGCTCGCATCTGACGCGGATAGAGCGCTGCGCTGACTTCCGGCTCTTCCAGCAGGTCGGCCAGCTCGCGATCCACGGTGGTCTCTTCACCTTCTTCCGGCAGTGGCTCGAACAGGGTGCTCAGCCAGGAGGCAACCGACGGCGCTTCGTCCCGCGTGTAATCGGTGGACAGCGCCTTGATACGGCGGAAGCCGATGATGCGCTGGTGTTTGGGGTCCCGAATCTGTTCAAAACCCCGCCAGTAAACGTGATCCCTGGTGTGCAGCTGCACGAACAGGGTGTCTATAGGTCCGTCTGAATCGTCAGAGCCTTCAGATTCCTCCGCAAGGGTTTCGGGAGCCGACTCGGCCTCCACTTCAGGTTTCTTGTGACGGATGGTGGTCCAGGCCGGGTAGAGCACGGCCACAGCATCCGCTTCCACATGCTCGCGGGCGGCGCGGAGGATCAAACCCCAGCGGGCCTTATCGGCATCGGTTTCAAGGGAATTGATGGGCAAGTCGTAGCTTTGTTCGCTGGACAGAACGATAGCCATCATCGGGGCGTCTAACTCCCCCATGGCCTCGGCCTGTGCTACTGATACCAGTTCATCGATTGCCATCGGTTGGTTCATAATACGCTCGCCTCCTCGATGCCATCAGGATCTATCAGGAAGAAGGGGTCTTCCTGACTAACAGCATAGCCTGTTCCGGCTACAAAGATAAACGTGGAGTTTCCCCAGCCGGATCACAACCCCGGCTAACTCAAAACGCGTCCTCAAGTTTTTCATAGTTGCTGAACCAGGGGTTTGCCTCCTCCAGTTGGCCCGCCAACTGAAGCAGGGTCGCTTCGGCGCCGTGGGGCCCGCCGAACTGGACACCCACCGGCAAACCTTCGGCAGTCCAGTGCATTGGCACAGACATGGCTGGCGTCCCGGTGAGGTTGGCCAACTGGGTAAAGGGTGTTCGCGCCAGGCTTTCCAGAGCCATCTGATCCACCTGTCCAGAGCGGTGCACCAGCTTACCGGCCTTGAACTTCAGCATCAGGCGGGCAGCAAATTTCAGATGGGCCGGCGTTTCCAGTTCTCCAATCGCTGCAGGTAACTGCCCGGTGGTGGGGCTGAGGTATAAATCGTAACTCCCGAAGAACGCGCCCAGCGCCCTGGCAAATTCGTTCCACTGCTGGCGGCGGCGGACATAATCGGAGAGCGGCATGGTCTCTCCAAGCATGCCGATCAGCCGGGTATCCAGCTCGAAATCGCTGTCGGTGGCGCCGAACTGCTCTTTCGCCTTCGCCATCAGCGCCGACACTTCGCCGAAATACAGGCCCAGATAGCAACGGGCCAGGGCCATGCCGTCAAACTCCGGCGCTGCGTATTCAACCTTGTGTCCGAGATTCTCAAGAACCCGTGCGGTTTCCTCGACGGCAGAAACGCACTCAGGGGCCACCTCAGTGCTGTAAGGCGAGGAGGTAAAAACACCGATTCTGAGGCTGCCCGGAGACCGCTGCATCAGCTCTGCGTAGGCGGCAGACGGCGCAGGAATTTTGAACGGATCGCCTGGCGCCGGCCCGTTGAGCACATCCAGCATCGCCGCGCTGTCCCTGACCGTTCGGGTCACCACATGGTCGGTAGAGGCCCCGGTCCAGGCCTCGCCCATGAAGGGCCCTGAGGAAATGCGACCGCGGGACGGTTTCAGACCGAACAGACCATTGTAAGCCGCCGGAATGCGGATGGAGCCGCCGCCGTCGTTGGCGCCCGCCATGGGCACGATGCCGGCCGCGACCGCCGCACCGGAGCCGCCGCTGGAGCCCCCCGGTGTAAGCTCCGTATTCCAGGGGTTACGGGTTGGCCCCCAGAGCTCAGACTCGGTCACCGCTTTCAGACCAAACTCCGGCGTGGCGGTTCGCCCCAGGAAAACCAGCCCACCGTCCCGTGCCCGGCGGACAAATTCCGAATCCTGGGGCGCAATATTCTTTATCAGCCCCCGGCTGCCGTAGGTACACGGGTGACCCGCCTGCTCCTGGGCGAGGTCCTTGAGCAGCAGGGGCACGCCGGCAAAAACCGCCTGCTCGGGGAAGTGCTGTGCTGGCGCCTCGGAGAACTGCGGATAGCAGATCGCATTAAGTGTGCTGTTCACGCGGGTTGCCCGCTCAACCGCTGCCTCGCATACTTCCCTTGAAGTGACCTCACCCCGACGGACAAGATCAGCGAGTGCGGTAGCATCGTAACGAAGATATTCAGATTGCTTCATGGCAGGTTCCCTTTGTTATTCTGTTTTGAGGAAGGTCACGGGTATATCGTCTATGGTCAGAATTCTCAAGAGCTTACGCCAGCTCGCCGTGATTTTCATCCTGGCAGCGCCGGTTGCCGTTGCCGCCCAGGACCCGCCGCCAGCGGCCAGTGAAGACAGCGACTGGACTCGCGTGGTCCGGTCCTCGCCCTACTGGGTCAGCCAGGGGGTATTTGAAAACATCCTCACCATCCGGCGCTGGGTATTAAAAGAATCCGGCTATTGCGCCAGTGCCGAGCGCCACGTCCTCTACGATATGCGGGGGCGCTTTCTGGCCTGGATCAGTGATGGCGAAGACCGCGAGGCCACCCAGCGCCTGCTGAACACCACCCGAAAATCACTGTATGAGAATGACAAGGTGGAAGACTGGGTTGCCGGCGAGACCGGCCAGACCGGCTATCCGTTCGCCCTTTCCTGCGACCAACCCCATGTGAACGTCGACGAGGCCGTTGCGCGGTATCTTGGCACCCTGCCGGCGGACCGGATCTGGGGCGCCTGGGACGACCTCAATTTTGCCGACAGCAGTGCTCCGGAAAGCCTTCATGATGCACTGATCTACGTGTACGAGCACCGCAGCAGTCAGAACCGCCTGACTCTGCCACAAGCCTTGCCCCGCTACCTGGCGGGCCAGATCCTGATTGAGAGTGGCGCACAGGCAAGAGCCCATTCCCGGGCAAACGCCAGGGGCATCCTGCAGCTGTCACCTGCGGCTCTGTCCGACTGCCAGATTGCCCCCAACAATTTCTGGCATCGGCTGGCACAGATCGACTGCGCCCTGCGGCTGATGAACCAGAATGCCCGCAATCTGGCACCGGTTTTCGAGCAACGGTTTGGTCATCTGCCAGAAGCCAAGAGGGACCGTCTGTTCACCCTTCTATTGGTTCAGGCGTATCATGGCGGCGCCGGACGGGTTCAGGCGTTGTTGGACGATCCAGTGCTGTCGCAACCAGCAGAGTATTTTGCCGCCAACCATGAACGCTTTACCGCCGGCGATATTGCCTTCGGCCTGATTTTTCACAATCTGGGGCGGGACCGCCTCGGTCTTGCGTCGCTCTACTATGTGGCCGACGTTCAACTGGCAACCGAGGCCCTGTGTCGCACGGCCAAACTGAAATCAACGGAATTCTGCGAATGGAAGTACTCCACCAACTGATACCCGAAAGCCTGAGCCTTCCAGTCGCCGTTTTCCTGCTAGCCAGTTCCACCATCACCTCGATGATCACTGCCAGTCTCGGCGCGGGTGGCGGGGTTCTGCTGCTGGTACTTATGGCCAGCTGGATGCCGCCCGCCGCCATTATTCCGGTTCACGGCATGATCCAGCTGGGTTCCAATGTTGGTCGGGCAGCACTGACCTGGCGACACGTGGACTGGCGGGTCATTGCCGCGTTCCTGCCCGGCGTCATGGTAGGCGCGGCCCTGGGCGCCTGGTTGCTGGTGAATCTTCCGGCCCATATCTGGCAGCTGACCATCGCCCTGTTCGTTCTCTACCTTTGCTGGGGGCCGGCTCTGCCAAAAGGCGCGTTCGGGGCTCCGGGCGTGTTTGTGGCGTCGGCCTTGACCAGTTTTGTCAGCCTGTTCGTGGGCGCCACCGGGCCTCTGGTCGCTGCGTTCATCAAGCAGATCCATAACGACAGATTCAAAACGGTGGCCACCTTCGCCACGGCCATGACGCTGCAGCACGCCCCCAAGGCGCTCGTATTCGGAGCCGCCGGATTCATCTTCTTCGAATGGCTGCCATTCATAATTGCCATGATCATCTGCGGCTTTGCCGGCACCTGGCTCGGACTCCATGTACTGAAGTCCCTGAGCAACCATAAGTTCACACTGATCTTTAATATCGTGCTGACCGCGCTGGCCATTCGTCTGCTGTGGCAGGCCAGTGTCTCAGCCGGCTGGTGGTGACGGGACGACGACAACCGTATTGCGCCCCCGGGATTTGGCGATGTAGCTACCCTCATCGGCCCGTGCCATGACCTCTCTCGGGCCGCTATCTTCCGGTGTCAGTTCCGTGAGCCCAATGCTCGTGGTGACACCGAAGGACCCGCCGTCATGTTCGATCCGAAGCGCTTCAACATCGGCGCGAATCCGTTCCGCCAGTGCCTGGGCCCTGGCCATGCCACAAGCCGGTAGAATAATACCGAACTCATCCCCACCCAGTCTGGCCACGGTATCGGACTGGCGAACCGATTCCTTGAACAGTTCGGCGAGCCGTTTAAGCAGATCGTCGCCGAGCAGGTGGCCGCCCTCATCATTGACCGGTTTGAAGTAGTCCAGGTCAATGAGCATCAACACCGAACGTGCTTCCTGGCGCCCGGCCTCGCCCAGGCAACGGACCAGCGACGCATTGAACGCGCGCCGATTCAGCAAATGGGTCAGGCTGTCGTGGGTCGCCTCCCAGGACAGCCGTTCTTCCTGACGACGGCGATCGCTGTCGTCCCTCAGCACGAAAACCAGACGCTCATCCTCTCGCCCCTGGCGAATGTGCAGCATGGTGAGGTCTATGGGGAAGGGAACGCCCAATGAGTTCCGCAAGGTGACGTAAAGGCTGTCCAGGTCATCCCCGGACAGGAACTCCTGTGCCGTCAGTTCCCGCTCTTCCGTCTCGATGGTAACCAACTGGAAGAAGTTTCTAAGCACGCACTCGCCCTCAATGCCCAGCAGGCGGCAGGCAGCATCGTTGGCAAACCGGATAACCCCCTCGACATCGACCATCAGGACGCCTTCCTGAAGAACGCGGAGTATGGTTTCCGCGCGCTGCTGCTCGGTCTTGAGTGCCTCTTCCACTTCCAGCTCATGGGATATATCGCGAACNACCGTGATGGTGCCGAGAGCCTTTTCAGGCGTCTGGATTGCCGCCGTCATCACATCGGCCCAGATCACCCGATCCGGAGCCGCCAGTCTCAACCGGCCCCGGAAAACGCTCTGGCTCCTGATCGCATTCTTCCAACCGGCAATCGCCTCCTGCCGGTCGGCATTGTCCACACGATCGGCCAGGTAACTGTATGTGAGATCTTCCGCCGGTTTGCCGACGATCGCCTCGAAAGCCGGGTTGGCAAACTCGATACGGCCCAGGACGTCGGTCTGGACAATACCGATGGGCGCACTCTGGGTAAGGGAACGGAAAAATGCCTCTCTTTCTGCCAGAGACACCAGAACTTCATCACGCTCATCGGTCACCGTGTTAAAGATCTCGGCAACCTGGCGGATTTCCTTACCCCCGGCGACATCCACCGGATCGGAACGCATACCCAGGTGGCGCTCACGGATCTGGATGCCCAATGTCTTGAGCGGCGCCATCAGCCGCCGGAAACGCCACAGTGCCACGGGCGCAATCAAGAGGATGACCAGCAGCAGGATCCAAACGAAGGCATCCACCGTGCGTGTAATTGGTGCAAGGGCTTCCCGGGCAGGCCAGGAGGCGGAAACAAACCAGGGCACCTGGGTCAGCTGCTGCACCGACATGATGGTCTTTTCACCATTACTGTTGCGGGTCTCCAAGGTGCCCTCGAACCCCTCCATCGCATCCCGGAGTACAGGATTCGCAACCCGCACCGGCGCCATGGGCTGGTGGTCCCGCTGGTCAACCACCACAAAACCACTGCGGGTTGCCACACCGAGATAGCCGGTCGTTCCTATACGGATGTTAATGAACTGATCCAGAAAATTGTTGCCATCCAGCGCGATGGCACCACCAATCACACCAATGAAACGCTGACGGTGGTCGAAAATCGGCGCAGCCACCATGATGGCCGGCTTTTCCTGATAGTGAGAGATGTAGGGCTCGCTGATCACCGGGGTGAGCGTGGAGGAAATCCGCTGAAAATNCTCCCGGTTACTGACATCCAGTCCCGCCTGCCGGTAATCTTCGGGATTCTCGGCTATGACCAGACCGTTTTCATCGATCAGGTAAACCGCATCGAACAGATGCTCCAGGGCTGTTTGGCGGCGGATCAGGATCCGGGCCCTGGTGTTGAGAACATCACCGGACATGGTGAGATTCTGGGCTACGTGGTTGAGTGCCTCCAGTCGCAGGGCCAGCTTGTCGTCCAGCTCCCCCGCAATAAGCGTGGCAATCGTTTCCACCTGGTTACGGGCCTGCTGCTCCAGCTCGGAGCGGCTCAGCAGGAAACCGGCAACGGTTACCAGCAGGGCCGTCAGGATGATCGCAACAACCACCAGGGCCACTGCCCGATTCGCCAGGCTACCCAACCATCTCCTGATCATCATGACTTCCAGGCCCCGCAGCGGGTTAGACAACCGGTAATGATCTGACCTCCGTTTTTTCTTTCTTTTTGCAACTCTTACATTTAACTCAATTCTAACAGAGGGCTTTGTGAAGTCAGGTTACACGCTTGCAAATTCAATGATAATCGTTATTATTTAGTTCCATTTTTGCACATTGAGAACTCTTCGCATGACGGACCTAACTCTGCCCCTGAATGCCGGCCCGATCACCCAACTTATTGATATGGGTGGCCCTGTCATGATTGTTCTGGTGGTGCTTGCCGTCATTGGCTTCGTTACCTTCGTGTATCTGATGCTTCTCGGGGCCCTCTATGCACCGCGTTTGTCTGGCCGGCTTAAACAAACCGTAATGAACTGGCAGAAGGATCCGGCGTCAGTCCGACCGTCCGAGGTTCGACATCAGGCCGGACGATGGGGGCAGATGAATCCGCTGCAGCGGCTTGTCACCGATACGATTGAGGCCATTCAGAACGGCCAGGATGATCGCCAGATTCGGGAAACCGCCGCGCGGGATGCGCAACATTCTCTCGAGCCGTTCGAGGCACCCCTCAAGATTATTGAAGTCATCGCAGCCCTGGCGCCACTGCTCGGTCTGCTGGGAACCGTGCTCGGCATGATGGAAGCTTTCAGCGCCATGGCGGCTACCGAAGGCCGGGCCAACGCCACTCANCTCAGTGGCGGCATCTATGAGGCGCTGACCACCACGGCGGCGGGCCTGGTTGTCGCCATACCCTTTGCCGCCCTGGCTGCCTGGATCGAGTTCCGNCTGCGNCGCATCCACAAGACCATCAACAGCACCCTGGTTTCAGTTCTGCATATCGTGCCGGAGCAGACTCTGGAGGCCGCGGACACGTCGTACCAGTCTCCGGCGCAACAGCTTGATACAGAGACAGCCAGCGAGGAGCCTGATCGCTATTCAACCGTCCGGGGTCAGCGATTCGCCCATGCAACTGGTTGAACCGAGACCAAGTCGTCCGATTCCGATCCGGATTACGCCNCTGATTGATGTGGTGTTCATACTTCTGGTGTTCTTTATGCTGACCACCCGGCTACTGCCCGTGGATTACCTGGAGCTGGCCAACAACACCTCGAACCGCAGCCCGATCACTGGCGAGCCGCTGCCCGAGCTGACAGTGACTGCCAATGGCAAGGTGCAGTGGCAGGGACAGGCCATGGCCCTCGACCAGCTCATGACCGAGCTGGGCAACGCCGGTATTACCGAAGTAAACCTCGCAACAACCGGCGACACACCGCTGGGAGCCTTCACCCGGGTGCTCAGCAGCCTGGTTGACCAGGGTATCGACAGCCACTGGAAGCGGACGAACNCNACAACACCATGAGCGATCTGGTTCCACCTCCGTTTACCTCCGGCAAAACCTTGATGGAACGTGTGGAAGATGCACTTCTGCCGTTGATCAACCTTGTGTTTCTGCTGCTCATGTTTTTCATTGTTGCCGGCCAACTGACCGATGACCCACTTCCGGAATTNCCTGCCACGCAGCAGGCGGAGGACCGGCAGTCGCCNCACGCNGACATGATTGTCAGTGCCGAGGGCGAGTGGAAAGTGAACGGCGAGCTACTCGACAGGGACTCCCTGGTTGCCAGACTGCCAGAACCTGGCGAAGAGCAGCCCCTGAAAATCGCCGCTGCAGAACGAATCACCATGGCGGACCTGGAGACACTGTTCCGGTTGCTTGAGGAAGCCGGATACAAGGATATTCTGTTGTTGACGGAGCCTGGCCAATGATGCCGCAACAACCGCCCTTCCGGTGGGCACTCTTGCTGCTGGCATTCATGATCACTCTTGTCGCCCTGGTGTTCGCGTCTCCCGAAAAGACGGTGGAGCTCAACACTTTGGGCGAATCCGCGGTCAATACGGCGCCCGCTATTCGCATAAAGCTGGCCGGTGAANCCGCGCCGAAACCCGANGCTGCGCCAAAGNCAGAACCCGAACCCCAACCGGAACCCAAACCAGTACCAGAACCAGAACCAGAACCAAAACCAGAGCTGGAGCCAGAGCCNGAGCCAGAGCCAGCGCCNGAACCTGANCCTGAGCCGAAACCTGAGCCAGCGCCTGAACCTCAGCCGGTAGCGGAACCCACGCCCGAGCCAAAGACCGCCGAAGCGCAAGCACCAAGCGGTGAGCCGGCAGAAACTGCAACGGAGCAACAATCACAGGCGACCGTTCCATTGCAGAACGCTGGCGTCAAATCAGAAGTGGACAATTACCTGTCCAGACTCAGCCGCCACCTTGCCCGGTATTATGAATATCCCCGCCGGGCAAGGCGCCTGGGCCAGGAAGGCACTCCTGTCATTGTGTTCGAATTCCAGAGGGATGGCTCGCTGATCGCCCACAGCCTGAGAACCAGCTCCGGACACCAGCTTCTGGACGAGTCGGCACTGGCCATGCTGGAGCAGGCAGCA
The DNA here is from genome assembly GCA_002718255.1 of Marinobacter sp. GTDB lineage: Bacteria > Pseudomonadota > Gammaproteobacteria > Pseudomonadales > Oleiphilaceae > Marinobacter. The sequence goes on from PBED01000002.1 coordinate 225,518, forward strand.
CCTCTGCCTGAGGTACCCGACGAGATTGCCGGACAAAAATTCCGCTACGCCTTGCCAGTGCGCTTCAGCCTTCGCTGAGCCTCGCCATGGCTGCGCCAGGTTGCAGCAGCCTTAACCATTCACGCACCGATCGGGTGCGTCGGATCAGCAATCGCGTCTTCACCCGCTTCGCGCGACATCCCTCTCAGAACGTTACCCTTTTGATTTATATCCGTTTTCCCCGGCAGACCGCCAAGCTGGCACAGTCTCTGCACCCACTCGGTTAGCGGAACCAATGTCGGTTCTGCTCACAGCGACAGATTCATTCAGACGACGGCGTCTACTCGCACCTGCAAATTGCAGGCACCGGGTACCGCCGTTTTTTTTGGCCGCTTGAAAAGTCCGGCCATCCGAGAGAAGTCAGGGGAAACATTATGTCTTACATCGTGCCTTCGGAGTTCGTCACCAAAATGGTCGACGCCGGCGAATCCAAGATCTACATGTCAACGCGGGACACACTGATTCGGGCCTTTATGGCGGGCGCCATTCTGGCGCTGGCTGCCGCGTTTGCCATTACCGTAGCGGTCGAGACCGGCGTGTTCCTGATCGGCGCCATCCTGTTCCCGATCGGCTTTTGCATGCTTTACCTGATGGGCTTCGACCTGCTGACCGGCGTGTTCATGCTCACGCCCCTTGCATTGCTTGATAAACGCCCCGGAGTGACCCCGGCAGCCATACTGCGCAACTGGGGTTGGGTATTCCTTGGCAACCTGGGCGGCGCACTGACCGTCGCCTTCATGATGGCGTTTATCTTCACCTACGGTTTCAATACCGATCCCGGTGCCGTTGGCGCGAAGATTGCCAGTGTTGGTGAAGCGCGCACGCTTGGCTACGCGGAGTTCGGTGCTGCCGGCTGGGCCACCATTTTCATTCGCGGCATGCTGTGCAACTGGATGGTCTCCATGGGCGTGGTTGGCGCCATGATTTCCACCAGCGTCAGTGGCAAGGTACTGGCTATGTGGATGCCCATCATGCTGTTCTTCTTCATGGGTTTCGAGCACTCCATCGTGAACATGTTCCTGTTCCCGTCTGCCATCATCATGGGCGGCGAGTTCTCGGTGATGGACTACCTGTGGTGGAACGAGATTCCCACCGTTCTGGGTAACCTGGTTGGCGGCCTCGCCTTTACCGGCCTGACCCTCTACACCACCCATGTGCGCACCGCGCCCAAGCGCAAGGTTGCGGAAACCTACAACGACGCTGCCCTGGCCCGTACCAACTGAGTCGGGGCGTCCTGCAACTCCGGCTGCCGCACCCGCCGGAGTTGCGTTTTCCTTGATCGAGGAAATGCCGTTTCCCAATGACCAGCTCCCTTTCCGTTTCCGCCGGCCAGTACTCCGACGCTGGCGTCAAACCAGTCAACCAGGACTTCCACGGTTTACTGGTGCCAAAGGGCCACCAGCTGATCACCAAAGGCATCGCCGTTGCCATCGCCGACGGCATCAGCTCCAGCAATGTCAGCCAGATTGCCAGCGAGTCCGCCGTCGCGGGTTTCCTCAGCGACTACTTTTCCACTCCGGAAAGCTGGTCGGTGAAACAGTCCGCCCAACGGGTGCTGCTCGCAACCAATGCCTGGCTTCATGCCCAGACCCGGCAAAGCCAATACCGCTATGACCGCGACCGAGGCTATGTCTGTACCCTGAGCGTGATGGTGCTCAGGTCCGCCACCGCACATCTGTTTCATATCGGCGACACCCGCATCTACCGGGTTCACCACGACCAACTTGAACAGCTCAGCACCGATCACCGGCTCTGGCTCTCCCCGGAAGAGAGCTGCCTGACCCGGGCCATGGGCATTGGCCATCAACTGGATATCGATTATCGAAGCCTGCCGATCCAGCCCGGCGATACCTTTTTGCTGGCGACCGACGGCATCCATGAGCACCTGGATGAGCGAACCATGGCCGGTATCATCCGGGAATCTGGCGATGATCTGGACGCTGCCGCCCGCCGGTTGGCAGCCCAGGCCCTCGAACAGGGCAGTGATGACAACCTGACCGCCCAGATCATCCGGGTGAACTCGGTCCCCGCGGTTCCGGAAAGCAGCGAGCTGTTTCACCAGCTGGCCCAGCTGCCCTTTGCGCCGGAACTTCAGCCGGGCCAACATCTGGACGGTTACCGGATTCTGAGACAGATTCACGCCAGCAGCCGCAGCCATGTCTACCTGGCGGTGGATGAGGAAACCGATACCCGGGTGGTGCTGAAGATGCCCTCACTGGAACAGAGACACGATCCGGTCTACCTGGAACAGTTTTCCACCGAGCAGTGGATTGCCAGGCGAATCAGCAGCGCTCATGTCGCAAGACCGTTCCAGTCCAGCCAACGACCCAGCTTTCTCTACCAGGCCACAGAGTTCGTGGAAGGCTGTACCTTGCGGCAATGGATGCTGGACAACCCGGCTCCGACACTTGATACCGTGCGTGATCTCGTTGAGCAGATTGGTAAAGGCTTGAGGGCATTCCACCGGCTTGAAATGGTGCACCAGGACCTGAAGCCGGAAAACGTGCTGGTGGATCCCCATGGCACTGTCACGCTGATTGATTTCGGTGCCACCCGGGTCGCCGGCCTTGAGGACTCTGAGATCGGCGAACAGGCGGTTCCTCGGGGGGCCGCCCTTTACAGTGCCCCTGAGACCTTTCTCGGCGAGCCCGGCAGCTGGCTATCAGACCAGTTCTCCCTGGGCGTGATTACCTACCAGTTGCTCACCGGCCAGCTTCCCTATGGCGCGGAAGTACCGAAAATCCATAGCCGGAACCAGCTTCGCGGGCTGAACTACCGGCCCGCGAGACACTTACGTGAGAATCTTCCCGCCTGGGTCGACGATACAATTGAAAAAGCGGTTCACCCTCAGGCCCACAGACGTTACCCGGCGCTCTCGGAATACCTGTACAAGCTGCGACACCCATCCGTCGACTGGCACAAGCGTCATCGGCCGCCGTTAATGGAGCGCAATCCCGTGGCCTTCTGGCAGGGTGTATCCGCGTTATTGCTCCTGGCGTTGCTGGCAGCCCTCGGCCTGGGCTGAAGCGGGTATTGCCCGAGCAAGTTTTTGCCCCACCAGCAATCCTTCGCCCGGCGTTCGGGCGCGCGGTTGCCTGGCCCGCCGGGGACATCTCCGAGAAAAAAGATAACCCACTGTTTTAAAAACTATTTCCTCTTCTGGCACAGGCTTTGTAATGAAAGTCCGCGTCCAGGGAACACCCGGGGACACTATTCATTCACAAGTCATGGAGCAGACTATGCCAACTCCTTGTTATATCAGCATCGAAGGCCAGACCCAGGGCAACATCACCGCCGGCGCATTCACGTCCGATTCTGTCGGTAACATCTACGTGGAAGGCCACGAAGACGAAGTGCTGGTGCAGGAATTCAGCCACGTTGTTACCGTACCGACCGATCCCCAGTCCGGTCAGCCATCCGGTCAGCGCGTGCACAAGCCGTTCAAGTTCACCTCCGCCCTGAACAAGGCCACCCCGCTGATGTACAACGCCCTCGCCTCCGGCGAGATGCTGCCCAAGGTCGAGCTGAAGTGGTACCGCACCTCCGTTGAGGGCAAGCAGGAGCACTTCTTCTCCACCATCCTCGAAGATGCGACCATTATCGACATCAACTGCAACATGCCCCACTGCCAGGACGCCGGCAACGCCGACTTCACCCAGCTGGTCACCGTTTCCCTGTCCTACCGCAAGGTAACCTGGGAGCACGCCGTTGCCGGTACTTCCGGTGCTGACGACTGGCGTTCGCCGATCGAGGCGTAATCACGCCAGAAGGGCCCCGCAGGGGTCCTTCTGCCTTTGCAGGGATGAAAAAAATGGATAGTCAATTGTCGGCCGAAGACATTGATAAAATCAGAGCCATCATGAAGGCGTTCTACGGCCATTCTGTTGCTTCAGGATTCACTGAAAGCAGCGTAACCGAAGAAACCGTGCGCGCTATCGCCCATATGCTCGTGGAAACCGTCGATTGTAGTAGATGGGTTGATGCTGTTCCTTCTCCACAGGACCTACTACGACCAACACGCAGGATCACAAAATGGGCTTTACGCCTGATTCGCGAGGCAGGGAAACCTTTTTTGCAGAACGAAGTGAAGGTAAGCTGGATTTGCCGAACTGTTCGTTCTGGCCAGTTCAGATCCTCTATCGAAACGACATTGAGATGAGACTCCCACCATGGCAAGGATAGCCCTAGCTTTATCATTTTTACTTCTTCTCTCCGGCTGCGCATCCCAATCTTCATTGGTCATTCAACCATACAGCGAACTAGCTATAGAAGTACCAGAAAAGATGTTCTCCTCTGTGAAGATGAGGGATGGCGAGCTTGTATTTTTGAGAAACAACCGGGTCGTAGGTTTTGTCAGATCGGAGGAGATTCCAAGTACAGTAAGCTCAAGTTCAGCGATTGACACCTCAACGACGCTTTTTGAGAGTGCCAATCAGGGTTCAAGTAAACCAATTTGGATGGAGCAAATTCCCGAAGCTCAGGTATTTGGAGTAGTTCAGGGGGACTTTAGAACCGTATTTATTGTACCGAACGGCCAAGCTCAATCGCTTATTACCTTCCAGGGCCCAGTTGAAAGCTCAACGTCATTGCGGATAAATGGCGCGAAGATTTCAGAATAATGCATAGCTACCACTCACCCGAGTCCCGAATTCAGCAGCCTTCCAGCAGCTTTACGTCGAAATACAACCGGTAATGAGAAGATTCATAATTTTAAGGATTGTTTTGGCCAGCCTGGTCTCAGGTTGTGCTGTAACTGACCAGGCATCCATTGAGTTTCGCACCTCCAACGATCTGACGTTCGAACTCAGTAAGAGTCGGTTTGATGCTATCGAAGTGCAGCCTTTCGAAACACAACTTTGGCTTGATTCAGCAATCGTTGGTTCGTTGAGGACTATGGAAACCAGCCCAGATTTTGAAACGGCCGTTGACGAAGTTCGGCAAGGATCTAACGAAACGCAACAATACTCTGGTAAGGTCAAAAAGTTGGATTTGGGTGGCAGCGCCTACGGCTTCTCGGTCACCGTCAAAGGCTACACCACTGCATTTATCGCGACCTCGGAACACCCTTCTTCATGGATTACCATTAGTACTCAGGATGACGTGTTCGGCGAAGTTCTATCTTCTTTGTCTGTCAGTAAAACACGCGAATGATCTATGCTGTCTATGTCAGGTTTTCCAGCTTTTCGGTATGACGGTCCAGCCCATTGGAGCCGTAAATATGCTGCAAGCGCTGCAAAAGTTCTTGCTTGATACTGTCTTCCGAAATAAGACTAGCCATAAGCCTGCCGACTCCATGGACCGGGTGGGCACCAAATTTCCTTGGGCGCGTCCACGTCTCTGCTCAGCATCAAAGGGCCGAGGAACTCAACCACCGCCTCTACTACCTCCGAAAAAGCCTCTGGCACATGTTCTTGGCCAAGGCGCTTACGGAAAGCCCGCCACTGTGGTTGCTTGCTGTCCATAAAAGCGGCAGAAAAGGGACTGGTTTCAGGGATTGCTGTCCCACGCTTTCGGAAGGTGCCCTCAACCGCCCCCTCGAGATTTTCCAACCGGAACTCGTGCTGACGCGAAAGCAGCCAGATATCGTAAAAGTCCTTCATCCGGCTGTTCAGTTCGCCAAGGTTGACCATCGCCTGGAACTTCTCAGCAATCGACGATTCCGGGGTGTAGCACTTAATCCGTGCAGTTGGAAAATCCAGCAAGCCCGGGAACTCCAGCCAGGATGGGAACGGAAATATGGGATCGCCAAAGCCAATGTCCAGTTGCATTGGAATCCTGGCGTTGTCGAGAAAACCGCTGAAGGTCACCCTTAGCCCCTGATAGTCTGCATCTTCGGTAATGGTCTCCGCCTTCAGGGTATCCGGATCAAATCGCAAGCCATCATCCGGCACCTCAGTCGCAATAATCTCGCCCACCTGGGCCAGAATAGCCTCTGGATCATTGCTGGTCTGGCCCGACATATCGATATCCCGTGTCGGTCTGCTGTTCGGCCCCTGCATTGCCCAGAACATCAGCGCACCTTTGAGGGTAAAGCAGCGGTTATGGGGCGACTGACTCAACCGGTAAAGAAACCGCTCCATGGCGTAATACTGCAGCAGTTCATCAAAGCGACGCTTTTCTTCCCGGGACTTATTCAGCAATCTCTGCCGAACGGACGCAGCAGTGTTTTGTGCCACCGTGATCTCCTTTCACTCTTTTTATTCCATCGCCAGGATGATTCTGTTCACAGCTTGGCTTCCAAGTAGGGTGCCATGACATTGGCGACCCTGCAGATTCTGGCATATTCCATCAGTTTTCCTGGACGGAAGTTTTTGCGGGTGCGGTATAGATCCAACGCCTCCAGAACCACATCCATGCCGATTCGATTCCGGAACTTGAAACAGTCGGCCAGGGTTTTCTCCGGGTTGTAGACGTTCAGGGTGATGGCATCCACGTCAACCTGTTCAATGCCTTCACTAAAGGCCCGCCCGGAGAACCGGTACCCGGCTACCGGCGGATAATCCAGCACCGGCAAACGGGCATCCCGCTCCACCGCCAGATGCACCTGATGGGGAATCTGTGTAGTAATGTCGTGCCAGGCCAGCGCGGAAATCAGGCAAAGCACCGCATTGGGAAAACGGGTAGCGGCAGCCACCAGATCCGGGTTCTCTATTGAGGGCAGGTCCGCCAGCCGGTAAATGCCACGGCTGACCGGCTCAATCAGCCCCTCGTCCCGAAGCTGATAGAACTGGTACCGGCTAAAGCCCCGAGCCAGCGCTTCTGTCAGGCGGAGCTGACCGCCGCGTTGACGGAACATGGTTTGGAGTTTTGCCCTGGAAGATCGGGCGGAGTCGGAGCCAGACAAATCGTCACCACTTATTTATATATGGTGACAGTTTGTCTGAATGGCATAGGTCATTCAAGTGTCGGCTTTGCTGGACCTTTCCCAAGGTCGATAATCAGTACCACCGCATAATATTGCCGAGCCAGACCATAGCAAACCGTAAATTCGAACGTTAAGCTTGTCTGGTATTACGCATCCGTGAAGTAGCCAGGCACCCAAGTTTGCAGAAAACGCCCCTACCAACCCAGACCGCCATCAGCCTTGGCAAACTGATGTGCACCGTCACCCGGGACCGGCTCTGGCAACCGGCAGAGCAGTGGGTCCGGGAACGCAATCCGGGCAGCCACCTGCATTGCCGGGTTGGCTCAGGCCAGGCCACCTACCACCGTTACGATTCTCGAGACCGGCAACACCTGATCACCTACGGTGTCCGCATGATTGCGGCCAAGCACCAGCCCGAGACGGCAAGCGGCTGGCTGTCGGGCCGGGAGATCCGAGCGCGGGGGTACTTTAGCGGGGAACTGAGCACTCTGAATCTGTTGGCACACACCTGCTGCCATGAATTTGCCCATCTCCTGCAGCAAAGTGCCGGCCAGCGGTATCGGGGCTCTGTGCACAACCGCCATTTCTATACCATTCTGGATGAGTTGCACGAGAACGGGGCCGCGCAAGCGACCCGTAAGGCCCTGGCAGATGGGGCCAGGGAACAGGGTCTGGCGCTACCGGATACGCCCTTCGAGCCTGTGGACACAAGGCAACAGATGGCCCACTGGCAGGTGGGCGATACCGTGCGTTTTGGTGCCGGCCGGCGGGAACTGCACGGGCAGATCATTCGGGTCAATCGAAAGACCTGCACCGTGGACGGCATCGGGCACTCGAAAGGGGTGCGATACAGAGTGCCTGTGCAGATGCTAAGCCCGCTTACACCACCTCGGTAGCGGCAACCAGAAGGCTCCGTATCTCCGGCAGACAGGACCCACAGTTGGTGCCGCATTTGAGCTCACGGCCGAGGGCATCGAGGCTGTTGGCACCCCGCCCAATCGCCTGCTGAATCTGTCGGTCCCCAACCTGGAAGCAGCTGCAAACCAGGTTGCCGGCATCATCCCCATCGACGGCCTTTGCCGCCAGCAGGCCGCGCCGGCTCGCCTCGTCGAGCTCTGGCTGACTAAAGCAGCTGACCAGCCAGTCCACGGATGGCAGGGCAGCCGCGTCACGATCCACCATGAGTACCGCCTCCAACTGACCATTGCGCAACCGCGCCGCCCGGAAGCGGCCTTCGCGGACATCTTCCATCACCAGCTGCGGCTGGCCGCCGAGCCAGTCTGGCACAGCACTTTTCCAATCCATTTTGCACTGCCCCGCCACGATCCAGCTATCGCAATCGGGCAGAACCTGTTGGGCCCAGTAGTCTGCCTTCCAGCGTTTTGGACGATCCCGTCGCACCAGCAAACGTCCATACCAACGGGCAGGCCAGTGGGTGAGGGTCGCACGGCCATACTTGGCCTCCGGTTGCCCGGATATGGGGTCCACCAGGCTGTCAGTCAGCGCTGTCGCCAGACCCTGCCCGGTGAACTGATCGTTCCAGTGGATCGGCACAAACACCTCACTACGCCGCTGCTCCGGCGCACTGCGCACCCGGCCGACAAAGTGCCCATGGGCACTCTTCAGTGTTGCCAATGCCCCCGGGCTGAGGGAAAGCGCCCGGATATCCTCGGGATGCACCTCAATGAACGGCTCGGGGCGATGGGCCAGCAACCGGCTGGACCGGGCTGTCCGGGTCATGGTGTGCCACTGGTCCCGGATACGGCCCGTATTCACGATCAACGGAAACGCTTCATTCGGATTCCTGGCCGGTAATCGAGAGGCAATCGGTATCAGGCGGGCGCGCCCGTTGGCGGTCGCAAACCGACCGTCAGTGAACAGTCGCCTGGAATCAGACGCCGCCACGGTAACCGGCCATTGGACAGGCTCAAGCAACTCGTATTGTTCATTGCTCAACTCCGCCAGCCCGGAAATATCAAAGAAACGCTGACCGGCGTTCTCGAACCCCGACAACCGGGCATGTTCCCGGAAAATGTCCGCGGGCTTCCCATAGTCAAAGCCCGCCTGGTGTCCCAGGGCGCGGGCCACCGCACTGACGATCCACCAGTCGGGCCGGGCCTCTCCGGGCAACGGCAAAAAGCGCCGCTGACGGGAAATGCAGCGTTCGGAATTGGTAACCGTGCCGTCTTTCTCACCCCAACCTGCCGCCGGCAACAGGATGTCCGCATGGCGAGCGGTGTCTGTGTCCCTGACGCAATCAGACACAATGACAGTCGGGCACAGGTCCAGAGCCCGCCGAATACGATGGGTCTCCGGCAAACTGACCGCAGGGTTGGTGGCCATGATCCACAACACCTTGATATCACCCCGCTCAACCGCATCGAACAGGTCGACGGCTTTCATGCCCGGTCCATCTGCGACCGCCTCGGTCTCCCAGAACCGGGCCACGCGGTCCCGGGCATCCGGTCTGTCGTAATCCATATGAGCGGCAAGGGTGTTGGCCAGCCCACCCACTTCCCGGCCACCCATGGCATTGGGTTGGCCGGTCAGGGAAAGGGGGCTGGCGCCGGGCTTGCCCACCCGGCCTGTGGCCAGATGGCAGTTGATAATGGCGTTGCCTTTATCGGTGCCGGCCGAAGACTGATTGATGCCCTGGGAGAACGCCGTCACCGTGCGCTGCTCCTCTGCGAACCATCGGTAAAAGGTAATGACATCTTCTACCGGCAGTTCACAGATCCTGGACACCGCTTCGGGAGAGGGTGCCGCGATTCTGGCAGCGCTGAGGCTGGCGTCGAAACCCTCACAATGGTCCTCCAGATAGCCATTATCAACAGCCTGCTGGTCGGCCAGCCAGACCAGTAAGCCATTGAACAGCACCGTATCGGTCCCGGGGCGGATGGCCAGATGCAAATCCGCCAGATCGCTGGTCGCGGTTTTACGGGGATCAATCACTACGACCCGGCGACCGGGTCGCGCCGAAGCCTGCATTCTCTGATAGAGCACCGGATGCGCCCAGGCCGCATTGCTGCCGGCCAGCACCAACAGGTTGGCCAACTCCAGGTCTTCATAACAGCCGGGAACCAGATCCCCGCCAAAGGCCCTTTTATGGGCAGCGACGGCGGACGACATGCACAGGCGGGAATTGGTATCCACGTTGGGTGTGCGGATAAACCCCTTGGCCAGTTTGTTGGCCACGTAATAATCTTCCGTCAATAACTGACCGGAGAGATAGAAGGCCACAGACCCGGGCCCATGAAGCGCCACTGATTCACGAATCTGTCGGGCCACTTCCGCCACTGCCTGCGGCCAGGCACTTTCACGACCGTGAACAACAGGCCGCAACAGTCGTCCATCAGGAGTCAGCGTTTCGTGTAAGGCAGAGCCCTTCACGCAAAGGCGCCCCAGATTCGCCGGATGTGTCTCATCCCCGCGGGTCGCAGATGGCGTTGCGCTCACTCCACAACCCACACCGCAATACGGGCAGGTGGTTTGAACCGTCGCCGGTTTTTTGTTGGTACCGGTCACAGCACCTCCTCGGGTTTCATAAAAAAAGCCCGCCAATCCGGATGCCTTGGAGGCGCATCAGGGGCGGGCTTCGTTGCCAGTGGAATCAGGTTGTCTTGAACAGTCGCATAACCGGTTGCAATAACAGGGCCATTCCGATCGAGAGCGGCTCCGGGGTCTGCCAGGCACCGACTATGGCGGCCCTCGAGGATTTCAGCCCCGCATCAATGCGCCAAGGTTCCGGGCCAACCACCAAATCCGGTATCAAAGTGGTGCAAACCTGCCCTACCACGCACTAAAACCAGACGAATACCCGCTCACCATACCTGCCGCCTCCTCGAAGAACTCTTCTAACTCGTTGTTTTATTTAGACCAGCCGATATGGCACGGGCCATGCAAGACTAAAAACAGAGACGCGCGTTACGACTCAACAGAAAACTGATCCCCAGGCACAGGCGCCTGCTTTCCGGCAACGGAGAGCGGGCGTTTTTGCGTTTGGGCCACACAGAATGAGGTATATCCATGTACACGCTCACACGAAGAACCGCCCGCTGGCTCACTCGAATTCTGCTAACAGCCACCTTCTGGACAGTCAGCACGGGGACTCACGCGGAAATTGGTCCGGCCGAGAAGCCGGACCTCAAGCTCGGCTTTATCAAGCTGACCGATATGGCGCCCCTGGCGATTGCCTGGGAACAGGGCTTCTTTATGGACGAAGGCCTTTTCGTGGAACTTGAAGCGCAGGCGAACTGGAAGGTGCTGCTGGACCGGGTCATCACCGGAGAACTGGATGGCGCCCATATGCTCGCTGGCCAGCCTCTTGGCGCCTCCATCGGCTACGGCACCCGGGCCGATATCATCACGGCCTTCAGCATGGACCTGAACGGCAATGGCATTACGGTTTCAAACGATGTCTGGGACACCATGAGCCAGCACATCCCCGACAATGTCGACGGCAGGCCCGAACATCCCATTAGCGCCAGCGCGCTGCGGCCGGTCGTGGAAGCAGCCCGGGATCGGGGCGAACGGTTCCGGATGGGCATGGTGTTTCCCGTGTCCACCCATAATTACGAGCTTCGCTACTGGCTGGCGGCCGGTGGCCTGAATCCCGGCTACTACGCGCCCCAGCGCGGCGACACCAGCGGCACCCTGGAAGCCGACGTGCATCTGTCCGTAACTCCGCCGCCGCAGATGCCCGCCACCATGGAGGCGGGCACCATCCAGGGCTACTGCGTGGGTGAGCCGTGGAATCAGCAAGCGGTTTTCATGGGCATCGGCGTGCCGGTGATCACCGATTACGAAATCTGGCCGAATAACCCGGAAAAGGTCTTTGGGGTTACCCGGCAGTGGGCCGAAGACTATCCCAACACCCACCTGCGACTTTTGCGCGCCATGATTCGGGCCGCCCACTGGCTGGATGAGAACAACAACGCCAACCGGGACGAGGCCGTAAAAATCCTGGCCCGGCCCAGCTACGTGGGTGCCGATAAGGCGGTGATCGCCAACTCCATGACCGGCACCTTCGAGTATGAAAAAGGCGACGTTCGCGAAGTCCCGGATTTCAATGTCTTCTTCCGGTATCACGCCACCTACCCGTATCCGTCCGATGCCATCTGGTATCTCACCCAGATGCGCCGCTGGGGCCAGATCCCCGAGGCCAAGCCGGACGACTGGTACATGGAAACCGCAGCCAGGGTTTACCGGGCCGACATCTACCAGCAGGCAGCTCGTTCACTGATTGCCGACGGCACGCTGAAGGCCAAGGATTTTCCGGACTTCGATGCCGAGAACTTTCAGCGCCCGCAACAGGGCGAGCTGATTGACGGTATCGCCTTCACCCCCCGAACACCCAACGCCTATATCGACAGTTTCGAGATCGGCCTGAAAGGTACGCAAACCCCGTAACCGGGTTTGCAAGGAGGTTTGATAACCATGACTACGATTACTTCGGCCAAAAAACCCTCCCAGCCGCCGCGCTGGCTGGGCCAGAGATTCAGGTCCCTCGGTGAGTCGCTGACACCCGGCCAGCTCGCCGCCACCGGGCGCCAGATGTTGCTGCCACTGATAGGTATTCTGGTATTCGTCGGTTTCTGGCATCTGGCGGCACCGCAGGTGGATACCTCACTGGGCAGCTTCCCGGGCCCGGCACAGGTCTGGGAACAATCGGGGCAACTCTGGCAGGAGCACGTCAACCAACGCGAGCGGGCCGACAAGTTCATTGCCATGCAGGAAGAGCGGAACGCCCGGATTCTGGCGGACAACCCCGAGGCTGAGGTCAGGATCCGGAATTACCCCGGTGCCCCCACCTTTCCCGACCAGATCCTGACCAGTCTGGTTACGGTCCTGGCCGGATTCATCGTGGCGACCGCTATCGCCGTGCCCCTGGGCATCGTGGTGGGCCTGAACCGGCACTTCCAGGCGGCGGTCAACCCGCTGATCCAGGTGTTCAAGCCGGTGTCACCGCTGGCCTGGTTGCCGCTGGTGACCATGGTGGTCTCAGCAACCTACGTGAGCGACGACCCGATGTTCGAGAAGTCGTTCCTGACCTCCATGATCACGGTCACCCTGTGCAGTCTCTGGCCCACGTTGATCAATACCAGCGTCGGTGTGGCCGCGGTCAATCCGGATCTGCTGAATGTCTCCCGGGTGCTGCGGCTGTCGTTCTGGACCCATGTCCGCAAGGTGGTGTTGCCTTCTTCGGTGCCGATGATTTTCACCGGCCTTCGGGTGTCGCTGGGCATTGCCTGGATGGTGCTGATCGCGGCCGAGATGCTGGCCCAGAGCCCGGGGTTGGGCAAATTCGTCTGGGATGAATTCCAGAACGGCAGCAGCCAGTCCCTGAGCAGGATCATGGTGGCGGTTCTGGCTATCGGGTTTATCGGGTTTGTGCTGGATCGGGTGATGCTTTTGATTCAGCGCCGGGTTGCCTGGAACGAATGAGCCTTGGTTTGGAGTATGCCGCACCGGGCAGGGGATGCCTCCCGGGACACGCGGTGAATACATCCATGTACGCTCCGCAAAAACATCCATGTTTTTGAGGGTCCCGGGAGGCATCCCCTGCCCGGAGCTCCGCATGATTGAGAGGTGACTTCCATGAGTAAAACACATTTGGAACTGACTGGTGTCGAGATGGCGTTTGATACGCCGAAGGGGCCATTTGTGGCCCTGGACAACATTAATCTGAAGATACAGAAGGGCGAGTTTGTTTCCCTGATTGGCCACTCCGGCTGTGGCAAGTCCACCGTCCTGAACATTGTGGCTGGCCTGCTTCAGGCCACCAAGGGTGGCTGTGTGCTGGATGGCCATGAGGTGAATTCGCCGGGGCCAGAGCGTGCGGTGGTGTTTCAGAACCATGCGCTGATGCCCTGGCTGACGGTGTACGAAAATGTCGAGCTGGCAGTGCAGCAGGTGTTTCGAAAATCGATGGGCAAGCAGGAGCGGCGCGACTGGATTCATCACAATCTGGAACTGGTGAATATGGCCCATGCGGCGGACAAGCGACCGGGTGAGGTATCGGGTGGTATGGCCCAGCGGGTGGGGATTGCCCGTGCCCTGGCCATGAAGCCCAGCGTGCTGCTGATGGACGAACCGTTCGGCGCGCTGGATGCACTGACGCGGGCCCACTTACAGGACTCGTTGATGGAGATTCAGCAGGAGTTGAACAACACGGTAATCATGATCACCCACGATGTGGACGAGGCGGTGTTGCTGTCAGACCGGATCATCATGATGACCAACGGGCCCGAGGCCACCGTGGGCGAGGATCTCTACATTGACCTGCCCCGGCCGCGCAACCGGGTGACTCTGGCCGATAACCCGGAATACGTGCATTACCGGCAGGAGGTCTTGCGCTTCCTGTACGAGAAACAGCGCAAGCTGGAGCACATCTCGCCACGTCGTTCGGGAAAGCCGGAAGCCTCCGAGGGTGAGCAACCGAAGGCCCGGGCCGCCAGGGCGTGATACGTTTCGGTTACTTCAGCACATCCGCCATGGACACCAGGGCCCGGGCTACCTCGGGCAACTTCCGGCCCTGGTCCATGGCCAGTTTCCTTAATACCCGGTGAGCTTCGTCGTTGCTGATCCTGCGATGCTCCATCAGCAGTAGCACGGCTTTTTCCTGGGTTTTGCGGTCTTCCAGAGCCTCCCTGGCACTCTGCAGTTCATCGGTCATCTGTTGCAGGCGCCGGGTCTGCTCCTGGACCAGATCGAAGATGGAGCGGCCAAACTGCTGACCAATACCATCGCTGGCCCAGGACTCACCGGCCTGTTGTTCGTTTCCGGAATCGCACAGCACCAACATGGGTTGAGAAGCCGGTTCCTGGGCATCCAGGGAAGTAATCAGGGTTTCCTGGTGGGCCAGCGAGTTTCTGGCATCGGCAAAACGCTCGGTGCAACGGGCNTGAAAACAGCCCTCCACGGAATCCTCTATCTTTTTGAGNTCNTCCATCCGCTCAGACATGAGCCTGAACCATTCATCGGCCAGGGCCGGNTCCAGGTCTTTATAACGACCNATGGCNGTGCCCCGCTGGCGNAGNTTTTCAATTTCGGACTCACGGGGGTTTTCGCGCAGTTTTTCCCACAGGTCCAGGGAACCCTCATCGGCAAAGCTGTTAAACACCTCGAAACAGCGNTCCTGCGCCTCAATCAGGTGCGCCATGCGCTCTGACAGTGCACGATCAAACCGGCCACTGGAAAACCCCGCCGAACCGACAGCCCGCTCCTGTCCACAGAATTCTTTGCCGTTCATCAGGTGCACCATGGCCACCAGAAGCCCCGCTATGGTGGGGTCAACCGCGGTATCNGCNGCNTCAAACACNACCGCAATCAGGTTGTGGATCAGGGTACTGTAATCCTCGGTGGCAGAGGCCGCNGTTACTTTCCGGGCCACCACACACCGTCGCAGTTCGGGCAAGCCCTCAAGGCCGTGAAGGGCGCTCGCAAGCTGGTTAAGCAGGCGGCTACTGACAGGATGCGCCGTCAGTTCCTGGTGNATCTCGGCAAGGGCCTGCTCNAANTCCGAACGGAGCCGATCCGACGTCGCAACCAGGTGTTTTCGCTCCTGGGCAAACTTTTCGCCGGAAGAACCAAGAAACACGTTNGACGCACCNCGCTCNCACTGCAGTGCATGTACCAGATTGCTGATGCACTGGACCAGTTTGCCCATCTGCAAGAAGTACTGGAGGTTCATCAACTCGCAGCTTTTCGAGGCAATCAGGTANTCGCCCGCGGATGGCGATTTATAGGCGGCGGCACGTTTGGTGTTCATAACAGACTCCGGAGGCAGACAGCCTCAAATGCGACAATCACGGTCAGATCAGTCACTCGCGTAACCAACCTCTTGCCAGTGCGCAGCAATTACCGCGCCACCGNATCTGGCCCAAAACCGTGCAATCCGCCCCGTCGCAGGGCAGTTTTCAAGTGTTCGTANNGGTGATAGCANCCNTNNANAANNCTAACNNTATGATTTTTANAGGTTCNNAGAACTGGCACGAAGATCGCTTTGCAATTGGTAAGGACGAACGTCNCGGCCAAGGATCAGGCCGGACCATCAGATCATTGTTGTTGGCATTGGCGCCGGACCATCGANTTCCCCTNGGGAATAGATGCTCCGGCTTTTTTTGTTTGGTCGNAAAGTACGGGTTCGAGCGAAATGACAGGAAACACTGAATCGACACTGGTGATCTGCGGGCACGGCATGGTTTCGCAACGCCTGCTGGAAGCTCTCTGCCGTGGGCGAGTCNGACCGTTTACCCGCATCATCGTGTTCAACGGCGAAGCATCCGCTGCNTACAACCGGATACAACTCTCGCTGCTGCTCGCCGGTGAAACAAACGAAGCTTCNCTGGCCTTGCAGCAGGACGAGTGGTTTCGGAACANCGGNATTGAAGTCTGCAACGGAGAACCGGTAGTCACCATCAATCGGGAAGATCAGACGGTGACCACCGGATCCGGTCGGGTACAGCCCTACACCCATCTGGTGCTGGCCACCGGATCGAGGCCCGCAAAACCGGGGCTACCGGGCGCAGACCTTCCGGGTGTCATGACCTTCCGGGACCTGGAAGACACCAGGACCCTGATTGAGTCTGCTGGCCGCCATCGGCGNGCGGTGGTCGTCGGCGGAGGCTTTCTTGGCCTGGAAGCCGCTGAAGGTCTCCGCCAGCGTGGTATGGCCGTCACCCTGCTGCACCGCAGCGGCCATCTTCTGAACCGTCAGTTGGACAGAATCGGGGGTCAGCTCCTGCAACAGCACATGGAAGAGCGGGGCGTAAATATTCGCACCGGAACGGCTCCCAAAGCCCTGCTCGGGCGTTCCATGGTCCGGGCCGTCCAGCTGGATGACGAAACTCTCGTCAGCACGGATCTGGTGCTATTCGCCACCGGTATCACGCCTGCTACCGAGCTTGCCCGGACTGCCGGCCTGGAATGCGATCGCGGCATTCTCGTGGACGGGCAGCTAAGCACCAGCGATCCGGCAATCTCTGCGCTGGGTGAGTGTTGTCAGCGTGGAAACACCACCTTCGGACTGGTGGAACCCGGGTACCAGCAGGCCGAGGTGCTTGCAGGCGTGCTCAACGGAAACACTCCAGACGCCGAGTATCGGCCGGTGGACACACCGACCCGCCTGAAGATCAGCGGCGTTCCGATTTTCTCCTGCGGACAGATCAGCCCCGACGGGGACACCGAATCCGTGGTCTGGCAGGACCACGAACAGAANCACTATTGCCGGCTGCTGATCCGCAATCAGCGCCTGACCGGCGCCGTACTGCTGGGCGACACCCGGGACGGCCCCTGGTACAGCCAGCGCATTCAGCAGCAGGACGATATTTCCCGCTACCGGNACTTCATTGCATTCGGCAAGAACTACTGCGAGGCGGCGGCATGAGCCGCTCCGGAAAGAGGACAGACCCATGAGCAAGAAAACCCTGATAGTCGTCGGCAACGGCATGGTCGGCCATCACTTCCTGGAACAATTCTGCGCCAGCCCGGCCGCTGCCGATTTCGAGATCATCGTGTTCGGCGAGGAAAAACAGCTGGCCTATGACCGGGTTCACCTGTCCGAGTATTTCGGCGGCTCCAGCCATGCCGATCTCGCCATGGGCACGCTGGAGTGGTACACCGAGCAGGGGATTCAACTGCACCTGAACGAACAGGTAACCGGCATNAACCGGGAANATCGCACNCTGGAAACGCCCCGTGGCAGCTACCGGTACGACGAACTGGTGCTGGCCACCGGCTCCTATCCGTTTGTGCCTCCCATCAAGGGCAATGATCGCCCGCACTGCCTGGTTTACCGGACCCTGGATGATCTGGATGCCATTCGTGCCAGCTCAGAAGGTGCCCGCACAGGCGTGGTGGTAGGCGGTGGCCTGCTGGGCCTTGAAGCTGCCAATGCGCTCAAGAGCCTGGGATTGGAAGCCCACGTTGTGGAATTTGCGCCCCGGCTGATGCCGGTTCAGCTTGATACCGATGGCGGCGCCCTGCTGCGCCACAAGATTGAGGAGCTNGGCGTTCAGGTGCACACCGAGAAGGCCACCACAGCGATCACCGAGGGCGAGGATGCCCGTCTGCGCATGAATTTCAGCGACGAATCCTTCCTCGAGACAGACCTGATCGTCTTCTCCGCAGGCATTCGGCCCCAGGACGCCCTGGCCCGGGCCAGCGGCCTGGAGATCGGCGAGCGCGGCGGCATCGTGATCGACAACCACTGCACCACCTCGGACCCACATGTGCACGCCATTGGCGAGTGCGCACTTTGGGAGCAGAAGATTTTCGGCCTGGTGGCCCCCGGCTATACCATGGCCCGCACATTGTCTTCCGCCCTGAACGGCGATCGAGACACTGCTTTCACCGGTGCCGACATGAGCACCAAGCTCAAATTGCTGGGTGTAGACGTGGGTTCCATCGGCGACGCCCATGCCCAGACCCCGGGCGCTCGCAACATCCGCTTTAACGATGAACAGGCCGGCCACTATCGGCGCATGGTGATCAGCGAGGATGGCAAGACCCTGCTGGGCGCNATTCTGGTGGGNGACAACAGCCACTACGACACCCTGCTGCAATACGCCCTCAATGGCATCACCCTGCCGGAGAATCCGGAAACNCTGATCCTGCCGGAGAGCCAGGGCGGCGCGCCGGCCCTGGGCCCGGATGCCCTTCCGGAAACCGCCTCGATCTGCTCCTGCCACAACGTGACCAAGGGCGATATTTGCGGCGCCATTGATGCCGGTTGCTCGGACCTTGGCAGCGTCAAGGCCGAAACCAAGGCCAGCACGGGCTGCGGCGGCTGCACCGCCCTGCTCAAGAACGTGGTGGACAGTGAGCTGGAAAAACGCGGCGTGGAGGTCAGCAAGGATCTGTGCGAGCACTTCCCGTACAGTCGCCAGGAGTTGTTCCACCTGGTGAAGGTGAACGGCATCCGCACCTTCCGCACCCTGATCAGTCAGCACGGCAAGGGCCACGGCTGCGACATCTGCAAACCGGCCGTGGCCTCGATTCTGGCCACCTGCTGGAACGAGCACATCCTGGCCACCGACCACGTGCCGCTTCAGGACACCAACGACACCTTCATGGCCAACATGCAGAAGAACGGCACCTATTCCATCGTGCCGCGCATCCCCGGTGGCGAGATTACACCGGACAAGCTGATTGTGCTGGGTGAGGTGGCGAAGGAGTACGATCTCTACACCAAGATCACCGGCGGTCAGCGGGTGGACCTGTTCGGCGCCACCCTGAGCCAGTTGCCAGAGATCTGGGAAAAACTGATTGCCGCCGGGTTCGAGACCGGCCATGCCTATGGCAAGTCACTGCGTACCGTGAAGTCCTGCGTTGGCAACACCTGGTGTCGCTACGGCGTTCAGGACAGCGTGGGCATGGCGATTCGCCTGGAGGACCGCTACAAAGGGCTGCGGGCGCCCCACAAGGTGAAGATGGCGGTCTCGGGCTGTACCCGGGAATGCGCGGAAGCCCAGAGCAAGGACTTTGGTGTGATTGCCACGGAGAACGGCTGGAACCTGTATGTCTGCGGCAACGGTGGCATGCGGCCCCGCCACGCCGATCTGTTTGCCACGGATCTGTCTGACGAGGAGCTGATCCGCACCATTGACCGGGTGGTGATGTTCTATGTGCGCACCGCCGACCGTCTGCAGCGGACCAGTGTCTGGATGGAGAACCTGGAGGGTGGCCTGGAGTACCTGAAGCAGGTGGTGCTTGAGGACAGCCTGGGCATTGGCGCGGAGCTGGAGGAGCACATGGAGGGGATTGTTGGGACCTACCAGTGCGAGTGGAAGACGGCCGTCGAGGATCCGGAGAAGCGGAAGCGGTTCCGGGAGTTTGTTAATGCGCCTTCGCAGAGCGATCCGGTTCAGGAGTGGACGATTGAGCGGGGGCAGCGGCGGCCTGTTTTGGAGTCTGCGTAGACTTTAGGTTCTGGTGAAGAGCAAGGCGCCATGGGGGTGCTTTTCTTCTGGGAAAAACAACTCGCTTCGCTCAGACATCTTTTTCCCGCCAGAAAAGCACCCCCATACCACCTCGCTCACCAAGCTTCCGTGGTATCGCTTGTAACGCATAGTTGAAATAAACGCCGAAGGAATAGGAGAAACACAATGAAACCACGCACTCGTTGGGAAGCCGTCTGTACCGTAGACGATCTGGTACCGGAATCCGGCATCGCCGTCTGGACACCGGACGGGCCAGTGGCGGTGTTTTATCTGCCGCACCGGCTGCCCGCCCTGTTTGCCACCAGCCACACGGACCCGTTCAGCGGCGCCAATGTTCTGGCCCGGGGGATTACCGGGGATCTGAAAGGGGAACCGGTGGTGGCCTCGCCGCTATACAAGCAGCATTTCAGTCTGCGTACCGGTGTCTGTCTGGAAGACGATGCCGTGCGGGTCAAAACCTACCCTGTCCTGCTGGACGGCAACCAGATCCGCTTGGAAGTACGGGCCAACCAGCGAGAATCCATCGCGGCCTAGGCCCTTAACAATGCCGGCGAAAGCCGGCGCGTGGTATGGGAAGTCTTTGTGCAGGGGAAAAGATGTCTGAGCGAAGCGAGTTGCTTTTCCCCGGAAGAAAGACTTCCCATGGCGCGTGACGGCGATACTCCGAGGCTAAACCTCTCTGGAGCGACGCCAACGCTCCCGCCAGCCAAGAACAAAGATGGTCAGTGACGGCAGAAAAGTCACGGTTACGATCGCTGCCCCAAGCAGGCCAAACAGAACGATGGCGCCCACGCCCCGATACAGCTCGGTGCCTTCGCCGGGCAGGAACACCAGGGGCGAGAGGCCGCAGATGGTGGTCAGGGTGGTCATGGCAATCGGGCGCAGGCGGGTCTGGACGGCGGCGGTGACGGCCTGTACTACGGTAACGCCTTTCTGGCGCAGGTTCTGCCGGGCCTGGTCCACCACCAGGATCGGGTTGTTCACCACGGTTCCCATCAGGATCAGGAAGCCCAGCATGGTAATCATGTCGAAGGGCTGTCGCAGGGGCTGGAGGCCGATCATGGGCAGCAGGCCACCGACCAGGTTCATCAGGGCCAGGCCCACAATGCCACCGGCCACGCCAAGCGGTATTGCGGTCATGATCAGCAGCGGGAATCCCCAGTGCGCGAAGATGGCCACCAGCAGCAGGTAGACAATGGCAATGGCAATGATGAAATTGCCGGTCAGAGCCTCCCGTGTGGCATTAAGCTGATCGCTGGCGCCGGAAATATCCACGTTCACATTCGCGGGCAATGCGCCGCTGTCCCGCATGAACTGCAACAGTTCCGTGCGTACCCGCGCAACCCCGGCTTCCAGGGGCACGTCATCGGGGGGAATCACGTTCAGGGTCACGGTGCGGCGACCATCCACCCGGCGGACCATGCTGGTATCCACGGTTTCCTCGATGGTAGCCACGCTGGACAGGGGCAGGGTCGCACCCTGGGGGGTATGCACCATGACATCCGGCAGGCTGTCCAGTGACGGGTTGCGACCTTCGCTGCCATAGACATAGATATCGATCTTTTCGTCGTCCAGGAAGAAATCGTCGACGTAGCTGCCCTCGGTCAGGGAGGCAACGGTAAAGCCAATGCCTTCAGCGCCAAGGCCAAGTTCCGCGGCGCGATCCCAGTCAGGCATGATCTGGATCAGCGGCTGTGCCAGGGACAGCGTGGAGGGTTGGCTCTGGATGCGGGGGTTGTCGAAGATTTCCTCGGCGCGCTGATAGGCAGCGTTCGCAGCGCCGTAGACCGACACCAGATCCGGCCCAGAGATGTCCAGGTTGATGCTGCGGGTGCCGCCGTCGTTGCTGGAAATGATGGAGCCTTTGGCCGCGAAGGCGCGCATGCCCGGGAACTGTTCATAGAACCGGGTGATCTCGTCCATCAGGGCTTCGATGTGCCGCGGGTTCAGGGTCTCGGCGATGATCCGGATCCTGGTGGGCGTTACCTGCATGTTGAGATAGGCCATGGGCGGCACGCTGGTTTCGCCCGCGGCGTAGGCCTGGCCGTCCGCGTTCACGTGGGGCAGGAAGTAGTCTTCCACCTGGCGGGCAATGGCTTCCATCTCCTGCAGGTTATAACCCGGCGGCGCCGACATGGCGGCAAAGGTCTTGGGCTCCTCACCTTCCGGCAGGTATTCGGCGGGAGGGGTCAGCACAAAAATCACCCACAGGCTGAAGCCGACGGTGGCTGCCATCACCAGAAGCCGGCGCACCATGCCATTCACCAGCCATCGCACCGCCCCCATGGCGGCCCCGCTCCAGCGACCCGAGGTTTCGTTGCCGTATTCATCGGTGGTCACGCCCCGGCGGCCGAAATCCAGCCGGGCACAGAGGGTGGGTATGATGGTGATTGCCACCAACATGGAGGCGAGAATGGCAGCAGAGATGGCAATGGCCACGTCGGAATACAGCTGGCCCGCCTCTTCCTCGATAAACAGGATCGGCAGGAACACCAGGATGGTTGTGGTGGTGGACGCCAGCACCGCCGGCCAGACTTCACGCACGCCCTTGAGGGCCGATTCGAAACGGTCCAGCCCCAAACGCCGGTGTCGCTCGATGTTCTCAAGCACCACGATGCTGTTGTCCACCGTCATGCCGATGGCAAAGGCGATACCGGCCAGAGAGATCACGTTGATGGTGCGGCCGGTGATCAGCAGCCCGATAAACGCGGCTATGGCACACAGCGGTATGCCCACCACCCCGGCAAACGTGGCCCGGCCGGACCTCAGAAACAGGAACATCACCAGGGTTGCGAAGGCGGCACCGATACCCAGATTGGTCCAGGCATTGGCAACCGAGGCTTCCACGTACCGGGCATCGTCTGCGGTCAGGCCCAGGGTCATGCCCGCAGGTTCCAGCACTTCGCGGTTGATGGCGGCGACTTCGTCCATCATGGCGTGCTTGATATCGATAACGTTGGATCCGCTCTCCCGACGCACCTGCAGGCCGATCACCCGCTGGCCATTGACGACGGACAGTTCCCTAATCCGTGAGTGACCCTGCTGCACCTGGGCAACCTCGCCCAGGCGCACCACGCTGTCACCCTGTCGGCGCACCACCAGTTGCTCCAGGGATTCAACATCATCAAAGCGACCCACCGTGCGCAGCAGGTACCGGCGCTTGCCGGAATCAATCTCGCCACCGGAAATGTCCTGGTTGCGGCTGACAATGGCATCACGCAGATCGAGCAAGCTCAGGCCACGCTGGGCCAGGGCGGCTTCGTCCACGATAACCTGCATTTGCCGGTCGGCACCGCCGCCGACGGTCACCTCGGAAACCCCCGGCACGCTCTCCATCCGCGGCCGCACGCGGTCCTCGATAAAATCGCGCATCAGCTCGATATCCAGCTCACGGGGATTGCCTTCGAGGGTGGCGATACGGAAATACATGAATGCGTTGGAGGAGAATGACGCCGCCACTATGCGCGGCTCATCAACGTTCCTCGGATAATCCGGCACCTGGCTCAGGGCATTATTAATCTGGATCAGGGTCTCGGTGATATCCACCCCGAACGGAAATTCCAGCTCAATCTCCGCTGCGCCACTGGAGGCGGTGGAGGTCATCCGGCTCAGGTTCGGAACATTGCGCAGGAACCGTTCCTGCTCGATCAGGATGTCTTTCTCGATGTCCTGGGGCGTGGCGCCTGGCCAGCTGGTTTCCACCGTGACCGTCCGCACCTCCAGATCCGGAATCATCTGGACCGGAATCCGCAGTGCTGCAGCAGCCCCAAGGATCGCGACAATCAGGGCAATAACGGTGACCAGAGTGCCGTGGCGGATAATGCCGGCAAACATCAGCGGCTCTCCCGTTCGGCAATGCGAACGCTGATGCCCTCGCTCAGGGACTCGTTGCCACGGACCACCACCTGCTGGTCCGACTCAAGACCACTGGTAACCTCTACCCGGCCCTCGAAGCCGGTGCCAAGGCGCACCCGCTTTTCGCTCACGGTCCAGGTGTCTTCATCCCCCGGTTCGGCGATCCACACGGTGGTTCGTCCTTCGGGATACCGGTTGATGGCATCGCGGGAAACCGTCAGGCCACGTTCACCGGTAGTGACCCGCAGTACCGCCTGTACCGACATCCCCGGGAGCAGCTTCACGGATTCGGGCTTGATGGCGCGGAGGAGAAAGGTTCTGGACTGGGGATCGTTGACCGGTACCAGAACATCGATGGTGGCGCTGCTCAGTGCCTGGTCATCCTGCACCAGCAGCCGGCTGTTGTCGTCGATGCGTTTGTAGAAGGACTGGGGTACCTGGAAATCCAGACGAAGGTTGTCGGTATCCACCAGAGTCATCAGCTGGTCACCGGGGGTAACCCATTCCCCGAGATCCCGGGAGCGCTGGCTGACCACACCGTCGAAGGGCGCGGTCACGCGGTGGCGCCCGGCCCGGACTTCCACCTGGCGGCGGGCGGCTTCCAGGCGAGCCAGGGTCGCTTCGCTGGCGGCCACTTCACTTTCCCGTGCACTGACTTCGGTGGCCGCGATATTGCGGCCTGCGCCGACGGATCTGGCCTCACGCAGGCGACGCCGGGCTTCCTCCAGGCGACTGCGGGCCTCTTCTGCCTCGGCTCTTGCCGCGGCCAACTCCCAGGTAACCAATTCGTCATCCAGCTCGACCAACACATCGCCCCGGTCAACACGATCACCGGTTTCCACCCGAACCTCATCCAGCAGGCCCGCAACCGCCGCCGACATGCCAGATACCCGAAGGGCATTCACCGTACCATTCAGGGTCACTTCCTGAACGATATCTTCTGAAGAGACGGTTTCCAGCTGAACACCAGGCAGGTCCTGGGCAGCGGTGAGCACCGGAAACAGGCTGCACAAAAACAGAACAACACCCTGCAGGCTCTTCATGGGGGTAGCCACGTCCTTTTCTCCAAGATTCATTTCGATGGATGCAATTACTAACCTTAGTTCATGGCTTACGAAGAAAAACCCCGTCCAGACCTTGGCCCGCGTTTGACCTGGCCGGTGCGGAGAATGCGAACCGTGGTCAATCACGTTGCCAGCTATCTGCGCTACTATTGTCACAACACCGACAACAAGGACGCCCTGTGAAACCTCTTAGCCCTACGGATCAGCTTTTTCTCTGGCTGGAAAAGCGGCAGCAGCCCATGCACGTGGGCGGTCTTCAGCTGTTCTCTTTTCCCGACGACGCACCGGATGATTACGTCGCACAGCTGGCCGACCGGCTCAGGCAGTACACGAAGGTGACTCCGCCGTTTAATCAGCGTCTGGATTACCGTTTCGGCCAGCCGGTCTGGGTGGAAGACGAGCACCTGGACCTGGAACACCACTTCCGCTTCGAGGCACTGCCGACACCCGGGCGGGTCAGGGAACTCTTGTCGTTTGTCTCGGCGGAACATTCCCACCTGATGGACCGGGAACGTCCGCTGTGGGAGTTTCATCTGATTGAAGGCCTGGGGGAACGGCAGTTTGCGGTGTATATCAAAGTCCACCATGCCCTGGTGGACGGTGTATCGGCCATGCGGATGGTCACCCAGATGCTGTGCCAGGATACCGGCGAGCGGGACATGCCGCCGATCTGGGCCATGCCACCCCGCCCATCCCGTGAAAAGGATGATAGCGGTCCTTCCCTGTGGCGAAGTGTCGGCCATCTGCTGGGTGAATCCGGCAAGCAACTGGGCACCGTGCCCACCGTGGCCCGGGAACTGCTGCGAACCATCAACGACGCCCGAAAAGACCCCGCCTACTCCTCCATTTTTCACGCACCCCGCAGCATCCTGAACCAGAAGATCACCGGTTCCCGACGCTTCGCCGCGCAATCCTACTGCCTGAGCCGGATAAAGGGTGTGTGCAAGGCCTATGGAACCACGGTCAATGATGTGGTGATGGCCATGTGCGCCACCGCGCTGCGCAGCTACCTGATGAACCAGGACGCCCTGCCGGAAAAGCCATTGATCGCCATGGTGCCGGTGTCCCTGCGCAAGGATGACAGCTCCGGCGGCAACCAGGTCGGCGTTATCCTCGCCTCACTGCACACCGATGTCACCAGCCCGGTGACACGACTGATGCAGATCCATGAGGACGTGAAAGCCGCCAAGGACCGCTACGCCGACATGTCTGCGGAAGAAATCATCAACTACACCGCCCTGACCCTGGCGCCGGCGGCGTTCAATCTGCTCACCGGCATGGCACCGAAATGGCAGACCTTCAACGTGGTGATTTCCAACGTTCCCGGCCCGCGAGAGACTTGCTACTGGAACGGCGCCACGATGGACGGCATGTACCCGGTCTCCATCGCCATGGACCGCCTGGCCCTGAACATGACCCTGACCAGCTACGGCGACCAGGTGGAGTTCGGTCTCATTGGCTGCCGCCGCACGCTACCCAGCCTGCAGCGGATGCTCGACTACCTTGAAGAGGCCCTGGTCGAACTGGAGTCCGCGGCCGGCCTGTGAGCAGCTCGATCAGCCGAAGCGGCGCTCTTCGTTGCGGATGGAGATCTGGTTGTTCAGAGTCCAGAAGTCATACAGCACACCGATCAGGAACAGGCCGCCGGTAAACAGGTAGATGATGCCCGTGATCCATTTGCCCATGTACATCCGGTGAATGCCGAACACACCCAGGAAGGTCAGCAGGATCCAGCCGATGTTGTAGCTGACCTCACCTTCCCGGAACCTCAGATCCGCTTCGCGGTCCATGGCCGGAATCAGGAACAGGTCGATGATCCAGCCGATAAACAGCAGTCCCAGGGTAAAGAACCAGATGGTGCCGGTAACGGGTTTGCCGTAGTAAAACCGGTGTGAGCCGAGGAATCCGAAGATCCAGAGCAGGTAGCCGATCAGTTTGCTGTGGGTGTCTGGGCGTTCTGTCATATCCGTTCTCATCCTTCTGGATTCGTAGCCGATTTTCACTATAGACCCAGCCTGCATGTGCTGGGGGCTGGCCGGGGGGAAGGAATATTTTCCCTCGGGAAAAACAACTCGCTTCGCTCAGACATCTTTTTCCTGTCGGGAAAATATTCCTTCCCCCCGTCCGTCGAACCATTGTGGCATAGGATTAGAAAAACAAATTAAGAACGAGCAATAACTCTTCTGACGGCATTCTCAGCTGTCAGCAGGGCGTGGGGTGGGGCATAAATTTTTCGGGGAAAAAGATGTCTGAGCGAAGCGAGTTGCTTTTTACACGAAAAATTTATGCCCCACCCTGCGACCACGCTCCAAACCAAGAGGCCCAAAAAATCAGGGCCCAACCTCTGGGGCAGGATCCGGACCACCCTCGCGAAACTCGCTGGCCGACTTGCCGGTCCACTTCCGGAAGGCCCGGCTGAAGTTCGAGAGGTCCGCATAGCCCAGCTCGTAGGCAATCTCGCTGACCGACTGGTTGGTATACCGGAGCAACTGGATCGCCCGGTCTTTCAGCACCGATTCGAGGATCTCCCGATAGCTGGTATCCCGGTCCGCCAGCCGGCGTTTCAGGGTGCGCGACGAGACGCAGAAACGTTCGGCCATGGCTTCCAGTGATGGCAAGGGGCCAGGCATCATCCGGAGCATGTTGCGGATCGCCAGGACGATGTCGCCCTGTTCCTTCAGGGCTTTCTGCAGCTCGAACTCGCACTGGTCGCGGGCCATTCGGGAGGCTTCGGCGTCGGCAAGACGCATCTGCACATTCAGAAGCTCCCGCGGGAAAACCATCATTTCGTCGGGCTGGCCGTATTCGAATCGAACGGGAAGCTGATCGGAAAACTGCCGGTACCAGGGCGGCTCCGGTGCGCTCAGGCGAACGGAGACACCCGGCAGTTTGCCGTCTTCCAGGGCAAAGCCGTGTTTTGCCGCGTCCTCCCGATCCAGGAGCTGTTCGGTCAGCAGGATCAGAGTGGCGCTGACGGTCTCCGCCAGAAACGGATAGAGGCCGGGCACTTCGAATTCGGTGCACAGCTTTACCAGCACCTGATCGCCCGCTTCGGACTGGCTCATGCTAAGGAACGGCACCCGCAAATGCAGGTAACGGCGCACCGAATCCAGGGCATCGGCAAAGGTGGGACTGGTTAGGGCCGCGAAGCCCAGGGTGCCGTGGATTGTCAGCCGCAACTCCCGGGCCAGCGTGAAGCTGAGACCGTCCTGGCCGGCCAGGTTCACGGCCCGTTTGGCCATGATGATGGCATCGGTGACAAACACCCGGCTGTCGTTAGACTTGAGATCTTCCGGGGTGAAATCCAGGCCTTCATAGAGTAACCGGTCGTTATAGCCCAGCTGGCGCACTGTCTCGGCCAGAACCCGCAGGTAAGCGCCCGGCACCAGGAACAATCCCAGCATCTGCCGTTCTTTGTCCGGACCAGTTGCGCTCATTGGCATTCCTTATTATTGAGTTGGCTGAAGCACTTGAACTGACTCTATCAGATGCCTCCCGCCGGAACAGTGGGGCCCGGCACACCCGGGTCGCCGTCAGCCTGGCCAATCAATTTCCCGCCAGTGTCCCATCCTGATCGACTGACGTCCCCTTTGCGCATTCCTGCCAGACATTGACTGCCCCACACTGGAGCCATGACATCAGCCAGAGTGAGGAGTACACACATGCTGAGCAGCAAAACCGCAGAAAAGAAGACGGCTCCGGTCAACAGAGCCTCCAACACACCCGACAACGTCACCATCACAGCCCAGCGCATGGGTTTCGAGTTCGGTGAGCAGGTGCCCCGTTACTGGGTCGATAACAGCTACACCATCAGCCACATCATGAATGCCCTCTCGGTCCTGTTTCCGCAGGGCGAGCAGTTCTTCGTGGATTCGGTAAGAGCGTTCCGGGACCAGATCTCCGATCCCAAACTAAAAGAGGAGATACGCGGGTTCATCGGCCAGGAGGCCATGCACTCCCTGGAGCACATCGCCATGAACCAGCACGTTCGTGACCAGGACATGCCGGTGGAAGAACTGGAAAAGCATCTGGAGGTGGTTCTGGGGATTGCCAAGAAGCTGCCCAAGCGTCACCAGCTGGCCATCACCTGTGCCCTCGAGCACCTCACCGCCATGATGGCCGACATGCTGCTGGAGCGTGACGATGTGCGCCAGGACATGGATGAATCCATGCGCCCGCTGTGGGTCTGGCACGCCATTGAAGAAACCGAGCACAAGGCGGTTGCCTACGACGTTTTCCAGGCAGCTGGCGGCACTTATGCCGAAAGAGCCTTTTATCTCATGTTCAGCACCGCCGCACTGGGCGTGATGAGCACCTATTTTACCAGCCGGATGATGCTGAACGACCGCAAGAACTTCTCGTTGAAGGACACCGCCACCGGTCTCTGGCGCCTGTGGGGCATAAACGGCACCTTCTCAAGCCTGATTCCCACGTGGCTGGAGTACTTCAAACCCGGGTTCCACCCCTGGGATCACGACAACAGCGACCTGATTGCCCGTTTTAAAGAGGAAATCCAGGCCCACATCGCACCGCAATACAAGAAAGGTAATCGCAGGACGCTTCAGTAGCTTTTGGAGTTACGCGGCAAGCGGGTGGGGGTGGCTTTTCTTCCGGGAAAAACAACTCGCTGCGCTCAGACATTTTTTCCCTGCAGAAAAGCCACCCCCACCCACTCACTCGCTTGATCCGACTATGCGCAAGGCTATGCTGTTGCCACGCCAGAGCGAATAACCTCGCCCTTCCGCCAAAGCCGCCATTCACCTGGCTGGTAAACATCCCACTTTTCATCTGTGGTCAGAGGTTCAGTAACGATCACGCTGACGATGTCATTGGGCGTCGTTTCCGATTCGAAATCCACCGTTACATCGGCGTCTTTCAGACGTGCAGGACCAAACGGGGCTCTCCGGGTGATGCTGGCCATTTTGGTGGTGCAGTAAGTGAACAGCCAATCACCGTTACTCAGTAGGAGGTTGAAAACGCCCTGGCTGGCGTAGGCGACGGACAACCGGACCAGGCGGTCGATGATTTCATCGGTTCCGNTATTGCGATCGCAGTGCGTTCGAAGGTGGTTAAGAATATCGCAGAACAGCGCCTCGCTGTCGGTGGTTCCGACCGGCTCATAGAACCCTGGAGTCGAACCGAAGCCGGAGAGCTGGCCATTGTGGGCGAACACCCAGTAGCGACCCCAGAGTTCGCGCATGAAGGGATGGGTGTTGGCCAGGCAGGTGTCGCCGACGTTGGCCTGGCGAATGTGGCAGATGGCCACTTCGCTTTTTATTGGATGAGTCTGGACCACTGCGGCGATTCGGGAATTGGCGCTGGCATCGGCGTCGTGGAAGGCCCGTACGCCTTTGCCTTCGTAAAAGGCGACGCCCCAGCCGTCCTTGTGCGGGCCGGTCTGTCCACCCCGACGGGTCAGGCCGGTAAAGCTGAAACACAGGTCAGTGGGGGTGTTGGCGCTCATGGCCAGTAATTCGCACATGGGTTACGTCATTCTTGCCGGAGGATGTCTGCCACAAGAATAACGTAATCAACTCGCTTCGACAGTGAGAATCTCAAGCTGGCGGGGATTGTGGCCGGCGCCGACCACACAGTTACGCCCCGCTCGCTTGCCACTGTAGAGCCACCGATCGGCAACCCGGAACAGGCTTTCGGCCTCGCGACCATGGTCTGGCCACTGGGCTATCCCGAAGGAGGCAGTCACCCGGATGCGGGCTTCCCCGTAGGGCAGTTCAAGGTCAGATATCCGCTGGCGCAGCTCGTCCATCAGGACAAAGGCATCCGCCGGCTTCACATCTCTCAGAATCAGGCCGAACTCCTCGCCACCCAGGCGGCCGACAAAATCGGTGCTCCTCAGCCGTTCGGTCATGCATCGGCTGATGTTTTTCAGAACAAAGTCTCCGGCCTCATGGCCCAGAGTGTCGTTAACGACCTTGAAGTGGTCAATATCCATCACCACCAGCGCAAAACCGGCTCCACTGCGATCGCACTCGGCAATGGTGCGATTCAACGTACCCTGGAAGTTGCTGCGATTGGCNAGNCCNGTNAGNGCNTCNGTCTGGGCCATGTCCACCAGGCGCTGCTCGGACTCTTCGCGGCGCACCTCATACAGGTGAATGAAGGCCAGCATCAGTGCACCGCACAACACCATGTTGAGCAGATCGATCATCGCGTGGGGGCTGCCGACCTGGCCAAGGTGAATGTAATAGATAACGCCCCCGACGAGCATAAAGGGTGCGCTGAGAATCATGCCTTCTTTCTTGCCAAGCAACAGGTAGGCGAGAACCGGCATCATCAGCACCCAGACGAAAGCGGACACCGAGGCTTCCGGTAACAGCATGATCACCAGGAAGAACGCGAACAAAGGCACCAGATAGGCATAGACCCACTGCTGCAGATGAGGAGTGGATTTCAGGCGCCAGACGCCGAAAAAAAGCAAAGTGCTGGCAAACANCTCAGCAACCGCCACCCATGGGTAGCCATTGAGAAACTGCAGGCAAGCAAAAATCACCAGAGCCGAGCCGGTGATCAGAAAAAGCAGCCGCATCAGTGAGCGGCGATGGCTGTCGCGCAGACCCGAGCGGCTCTGTTCCAGAGTGGCCCCCAGGTCAGAATGGTGAGGCGTATTCATGCTGACTCTTCCTTGGATCAGCTTCCGAGTATAGCCCCGAAAAACTGTTTGTAAAACGTACAGCGAGCCCAAGCTTCAGGCCCGCCGCACGCATCGAGTCTTCAGATATAGAGGTTCTTGCGGGAGAAACGCTCCACCAGCGGCTGGTAAGCAGAACCCAGCAGGCGGTTGATCGCATCAATACCCCAGGCGTCCGGGCCCACCAATATGCGGGACTCATTCTTGAGGATGCCTTTTACAATGATTTCTGCGGCTTTCTCGGGCGTGGTCATGGCGAGTTTATCGAAGCCTTTACGCTGGGCGACGGCGTTCTCGGACTTGCCCATGCGCGCTGCATTGACAATGTTNGTGCGGATACCACCAGGATGCACACAACTCACCGCCACCGGCTGGTTCTCCAGCTTCATTTCCTGGCGCAGGGCTTCGGTGAATCCTCGCACCGCAAACTTGGCGGCGTTGTAGGCGCTCTGCTTGGGCACTCCAATCAGGCCAAATACACTGGAAACGTTCACCACATGGCCATCGCCCGAGGCAATCAGATGGGGCAGGAAGGCCCGGGTACCGTGAGCAACCCCCCAGAAATCAATGTCCATGACCCATTTGAAGTCTTCGTCGGTCATCTCACGGACCGTGGCAGACAGGGCAACGCCCGCGTTGTTGATGACCAGATTGACCTGACCGAAATCTTTCACAACCTCCTCCGCATGGGCAAAGATGGCATCGCGATCAGACACGTCCAGCCGGTAGGTTTTTACATCAGCGCCGCTTAGCGCTGCAGCGGTTTCGGCCAGGCCTGACTCATTGACGTCGGACAGCGCCAGTCGGCAGCCCCGGTCCGCCAGCGATTTGGCGAGCGCGCGGCCGATACCCGAACCGGCACCGGTAACAACGGCAACTTTGTTCTTCAGATTCTTCATGGTCACAGACCTCTTAATTGTAGGCACATCAATTAAAGCAGATACTCTAACAATTGCCTGCTTGCGGGATATGGCTTTAGTGAACCAGGCCACATGGCATTCCGGCCACCCTCTGACGCGGCACCCGGTTTCCGGTACAATCCCTTGCCGTTGGCCGGTGCACGACACCGGCCCTCTACCTCCCCCGAATCTGTGGATTTTCTGTATGGAATGGAGTCTTACGCATTTCTGGCTGATCCTGGCGCTGGTGCTGGGCCTGGCTGAACTGGCCTCAGGTGTCCTGTTACTTCTGGCCCTGGGCATTGCGGCCGCGCTGACCGCCTTGCTGGCCTTTCTGGGAGCACCATTCGAATGGCAGCTGGCCGGTATGGGGCTGTTCTCGGGAATTCTGGTACCTGTCGCCATTCGCTGGATCCGTCCGCGCTTCTCACCCAAAGGTGTGGCATATGGCACAACCGGTACCGGCGTGGAGCAAGGCCGGCGTTATCAGACCCTGAAGCGGGATTTCGATGGAGCCACAGGCATCAAGGTCAATGGCGATTTCTATCGCCTGCGAGTGACTGACACCGGNGAAACCGACCTTCCGGAAGGAACCGACGTCATTTTCAAACAGTTTGACGGCACNACCGCCGTTGTTGAGACGATCACACACAAGGAACAGTAANCATGGAACAGTATCTTTCACCCNGNCTGNTNATCAGNCTGATNNTNGTCGCNATTGGCATNTTCATCATNGCCAAGGGTCTGGTCATNGTNCGCCANTCNGAGGTNATGGTNATTGAGCGCCTNGGNTCGTTCAACCGGATCCTCGAAAGCGGTGTGAACATCATNATTCCCTTCATCGAGCGNCCACGGCCGATCACCATGATCCGCTACGTGCGCATGGGNGAGGATTATCATCCGGTGATGAGCGATGANNNCCGNATNGACCGCCGGGAAACGGTNATGGACTTNCCGGGNCAGCCNGTNGTNACCACCGACAACGTGACGGTGAAGATCAACGGCGCCCTCTACTACCAGATCATCGNCCCGCGCCGGGCCGTGTACGAAGTGGCCAANATGAGCCAGGCGGTGGAAGTNNTGGCNAANACCACCNTGCGCTCGGTGGTNGGCAAGATGGAACTGGACAAGCTGTTTGAATCCCGCAGCGAGGTGAATAACGCGATCCAGGCCGAGATGGAAGAGGCCGCTTCCAAGTGGGGTGTNAAACTCACCCGGGTGGAGGTTCAGGACATCAGCATGCCGGAAGAAGTGGAAGAAGCCATGCGATTGCAGATGGCTGCGGAGCGGAAACGCCGGGCCACGGTNACCGANGCCGAGGGTGAAAAGTCNGCNGCCATCGCCATGGCCCAGGGCCAGCGGGAGTCNGCCATNCTCAACGCCCAGGGCGACAAGGAATCNGCCATTCTCCGNGCNCAGGGCGAGCAGGAGTCCATCCGTCTGGTACTCAGTGCCATGGGNGANTCCGAGGAAAACAANCAGACCGTCATTGGNTACCTGCTGGGCCAGAGCTATATCAAGGTTCTGCCNAATATGGCGAAAGANGGNGAGCGGGTGTTNGTGCCCTATGAATCCTCNGCNCTNCTGGGNTCCATGGGCATGTTCCGNGAACTGGCCGGNAGCCCNGAAGACACCGTTCGNCAGCANTTGCAGCGCGATGGCNTGCGTGGCGGNCTGGTNGGCTCGGCCGGTAACAGNTAANNCCTGANNGCCTNTCANCCCAGCAGNTTNTCCAGGGGTTGCTCGTAACTGGGGGCNAACACCTTCAGNAAATANGCAACCTCTGNCANCCCGTCNNCGTCCAACCGCTNGCGGATCTGNCGGGCGGCNGGCTCGAATTCCTTGTTGCCGGCNCGGATCTCCGCCTGGCACTTNAGCCACGCCGANANCCTGTCGGCGGCCTTGATCANTTCCNNGTCTTCNGCCGGTAGCTGNGANTCCCGAACGTAGGGNGAAAAANCCTCCCGCAAATCCTCCGGNANCAGNGCCAGCANNTCGGCCTCNGCCTTGTGNTCNATNTCNCCGAANGCCTCNCGCATCACCTTNGAATGGTATTTCACCGGTGTNGGCATATCNCCGGTNATNACNTCNGTNGCNTCATGNTAAAGNGCTGCNGCNGCAATNCGNTCGGCGTTCACCNGGCCGCCAAAATGCCGGTTNCGGATGATGGCAAGNGCNTGGGCGAGGGTCGCCACCTCCCAGGANTGGGTGGCCACNTTTTCCTCAATGGCATTNCGCATCAGCCCCCAGCGCTTGATCCAGCGCAGGCGGGANACATANGCNAAAAAATGGCTGNCANCGTTACCCATCACTTACAGANCNGTTTTGCATAAGTTNATAATCTTTTGCTTCAGGTGCACAAAATCCCCGTGCTATTCTGAATGCGTATTCAATTGTTACATAACCGGNGATATCGTGTCCGCTGAAGCCCATATTCGAAGATTAATGGCCATTCTTGTTGCGGCTATTATGCTGGCAACGGCGCCGGTTCGGGCAAACGAAACCGAAATCACTGTGGGCGTTTACCANTTTCCCCCGATCGCCAGTGTCAATTCCGATGGCAAAGTCGAGGGCTTCCTCGGGGGACTGCTGGAGGTGCTTGAGCAGATACACCCGGATGTCTCATTCCATATCATCCACACCTCCCCCAAACGCCGCCACCTGGATTTCGATGCCGGTCTCTACGACGTCATCTTCTTTCAAAGCCCTGACTGGGGTTGGACAGAGAAGGATGTGGACATTACCCGCCCGATCCTGGCCGACGAGGAACTTTATGTCGCTCTCAAGAAACCCGGCAGAGACTCCTCATTCTTTAACGACCTGCGCAACCGATCTATTGTGGCCATTTCCGGCTATTACTATGGTTTTACCGGGTACGAAACTGACAACTCCGTGCTGGAAGAAAAATTCAATATCGAGTTTTCCGACAGCCACACGCGCAACATGAATCTGATCAAGGCCGACCGGCCTTCTGTTGCCGAGGTTGCCATCATCAGCCGTTCTTACCTGCAGAAACATTTTGCCCAGCACCCGCAAGACCGGGACAAATTGCTGATCTCGAACGAGCCGGATCAACGCTACCAGCTCAGCATCATTGCCCGAAAGGGCGGCGCCCCGAGTGCGGACGAAATGCTTCGACTACTGGCGCCACTGGTGGACGACGGCCGCTACCGGCAACTCGTTGAAAACTGGGGCCTGCGGTTGCCAGCGGGCTTTCTGACCAGCTTCGAGGCACCCTGACTTCATCGCACGTCCAGGTTGAACGCCACGATAACGTTGCCCTCATCGCCCACTTCCGCATTGCGGGCCGGACTCAGAAGGAACAATTGATCGGCAGGGACTCCGTGGGTTTGCTGCATGATGTTACGCAAGCTTTGGCCTCGCGAGGATGCCAGATTTCTCAATGCCTCCGGCGCAAGTGACCGCTCACCGGCCAGGTAGGCTTCCCGGGCCTCCTGCCATGCCTCCTCCGACAGGTCCTGCTCACCACTTGCAGTCAGTTCATCACGCAACAGGGCAAGGCCATCTGCCTGGGACTCAACGTTGCCACGTATGTTCAGCAACAGGTCCGGCCGGTCCAGCAGCGCGTCTGCCAGCGCCGCCAGCTTTTCAGCCTCGCCTTCGGCCAGTTGGATACTGCCAGGGATAAACCTCACCTTCCCGAGCTCCTCCCCGCTCAGGCCGGCGAGCTCGGCAATCGAGCCGAGCATACTGAACGGTGAGGCCGCTGCCTTGGCCAGAAGGTTCACGAACGCCCGCATCACAACTTTTCCGACGCTGAAGTCCGGGTCAGACAGGTCGCCGCTGATGGGCAAGTCGACTTCAATCACTCCCTTACTGTCCCGAAGCAGCGCGAGGCCGAGTTTTACCGGCGCATTAACGGCCTGATCACTGGCGATGGCCGAACCCAGCTCGAGACGATCCATCACCACCAGATTGGACGCATCGATCCTGGATCCGGCAATTTCATAATCAAGATTCAGGTTCAGCTTGCCACTGTCCACGCCATAACCCAGGTAACGACCAAAGTAAGGCGAAAGCGCAGGCAGGGACAATTCCTGCATATTCAGTTTCAGATCGCTGACATCCTCGGTACCAAGGGTGCCAATGGTGCCTTCAAAGTCCAGGTCCGCCACGCCGCCGACCCGGCCCCGGATAGAGACCTTGCCCTGTTGTGGGGAAATGTTGCTGAGGCCTGCCACGCTGCCGTTCAGCTCATCAAACCAGGTGGTAAACGCCGGCGCCAACGTGCGGTCGGTATACGCCAGCTCGCCATTTTCCAGCATCAGCTGGCCAATACGGAAAATGAACCCCGGCTCGGAATCCTCCCCCTGCTGAGCATCTGCGGTCGCCTCCTGCTGACCACTGGCCGCTGACGCTTTGGCGATCCGCTCGACGTTGTGGATATTGTCGGTATTGCGGACAACGTTGATGACCGGCTGGGCCAGGGTCACCGTTCCTATTTCCAGGCGTGCCGGATACACGTTGTATTCAATAGGTGCCAGGCGCAGGGTTTGCCAGGAAACCAGCGAACCGGAACTGTCGGGCAGCTTCAGATCCAGACCGGCCACTTCCGCGGTGCCGCTGAAGGTGCCCGTGAGAGGCTCCTGCTGCCCATCCAGATCAAGGTTGCCGTCAACGCCCAGCGTGCCGCTGGTAATGGCGAGGTTGGCGCCTTCCTGAACGTAGGGCTCAAAGGCGGCCAGAGCGATGCCGTTTCCGGAGATGGCGGCTTCCAGGGTAAACGGTGCAGGTGTCAGCTGGCCGTTCAGTGACAGTTGGCCGCCACTGGCCAGGCTTCCGGTTATTTCGTAAGAGACCGGTTCTTCAAGTTGATGGCTCAGTGGCCCGATGGATGCGGAAAGCTGCTCTACGGCAATTTCAGTCGCTGTCGCCGGTTGACTGTCCTGCCAGAGAATACGCCCACCGGAGAGCGCGACGCCCGCCACTGACCAGCGGAATGGCTGTCCGCCGGTGGACGCTTCGCCGCCGCCCTCCGTCTCACCGTTGTTGGTGGCCAGCGGCGCCAACCAGTCAATCTCTCCGTTTGCGCTCCTGGCCACGGCCACATCGAGCTTGTCCAGAGAAACCTGGCCGATACGGATTTCGCGGCCATTCAAGTCGAACCCGACAGCATCCACAGAAAGCTCAGCGTTGGTCAATCTCGCCTGCTCACTCTGTTCATCCAGCGCGACGGCCAGATTCTCGAGTTGCAGCTGACCGTTGGTCGTCTCCAGGAAAAAGCCGTCGCCGGCCTGGATTTCATAGTCGGAGCTCAGGGTGACGCTGCCACCACGCAGATCATAGGGAAAGAAAGGAGCCAGGAAATGAGCCAGGGTTTCATAGCCCACCGATGACACCTTGAGCGTGCCGTTCGAGTAGAACGGGGCTACGCTCAGATCACCCTGCCACTCAATGGTCTGACTGCCCAGCGCCGCCAGCAGGGAGTAATCGCTGTCCTGCCCCTCGCGACGCCAGGTGGCCAGATCACTCAGGGTAAGATCCATCGGGGTAATCCGGAACTCGGCCATGTCGGCCTGGGTAAAATCCCGGAACAACATTTCGCCGCCGTTGAGTTCAATTTTCCCGAAGTACAGCCGTGGTGGCGCCGCCGCGTCATCCGATTGCGACGCTTCAGGCGCTGGCTCTGCAGGTCCCGGGTTGGCCGCCTGCCAGTCTCTCGCAAAATTGACGCTGTAGTCCTCCAGCAGATCCACCCGAACATAGGGCTCATCCAGCTGGATGGCTTCAAACCCGGCAATACCCCGAACCAGCTGGAAAAAGTTCATGTCTAACATGAGCCGGTCAAAGGCAACCACCTGCTCACCCTGGGGATCTTTTGCCGACAGACCCAGCGCCTCGACTCGAAGGGTGAACGGGTTGGTTCGGATATCAGTGATTTCTGCCTGCCAGCCCATACGCTGGTCCAGCTGCTCGGGTACCAGACGCTCCAGCCACCAGGGAAGTAGCAGGAAACCGGCCAGGGCATAGAGGATGAAAAGCACCAGGAATCCGATCAACAGATTCCTGGGCATATGACTGCGTTTACGGCTCTGGGCCACGGACATCTCCTTCTAAACGGCGGATTCCCGGAGCAATATTGCCCACCTGCCTGTTCACAAGGATAGTCGGCCCAGAGGCGGTTTGTCAGCTGTGACGGTTATGACCCGGCATCACCAACTCCGGGTCGGCGGCCATGTTCGCAAATTCGCCGATCTCATTGAGATCTCTGGGTACCATGGCAGCTCGCACCAGCTTACGAGTCGAATTGCCGGTTTTCGGATAGGCCGCCTGGCCGGCGCGCCAGGTTACCGGCATCGCAGGCGTGCCGATACGCTGATCAATCTGCCGCAACCGCTTGTACATGAAGGCATGCTGGCTATCTTCATGATCTGGCACCAGGGCAAAGAAGGCGCTGGCCGAGTATCGGGCGAGAAACACCTGGTCCGACATCTGATCACGCAATGCCTCGCTGATTTCCCTGACGACCGCGTTCAACGACTCATCACCCATTCCGGTGGACAGTTCACGGAAGTTGGCGATGTCGAGGTAAATCAAGGCAAACGGGTTGCCGCGGTCGTTGTCCCGGGCAAGGATATCCAGCAGGCGTTGTTCCAGCGCTGACCGGTTGGGCAGGCCGGTAACGGCATCGGTAAAGGCAAGCTCTGCCACCCGTTTATCCTCTTCCGCCTTGAATTCCTCAAGTGCCCGCTGATGTTTTACATCCAGGACGGTCACCACCAGGGCCACGGCCAGCATCGCAATGCAGAAGACGGCCAGGGGTATTCCCATCCAGTTCCCCCGCAGGCCGTTGTCAGCTGCAGGTACGGCGCCCTCCGGAAAGGTCATCGCCATCATGCCCGTGTAATGCATTCCACAGATTGCAGCGGCCATCGCCAGGGCCGCCACAAACTGGACCGCCAGGGTGCCGGATCCGTCCATGCCCTGCAGTTTCCGGCAGAGGGCAAGTGCGGCTCCCGAAGCCACAACGGCAATCGCGATCGAAATCAGCAAAAATACGGTGTTAAACGTCGGCGGCGCCGACATCCGCATGGCGTACATGCCCAGGTAGTGCATCACTACGATACCGCTGGCCATGGACAGGGTCGCACTGACGAACAGAGGGACTCCCAATTGTTTGCGCCCGATGATGTGCAGAGCCACACCGGAAGCGAGCACGGCTGCGAACCAGGAAACCAAGGTCATGATCACATCAAACGACATGGGAACACCCATCGGCATAGCCCGCATTCCAACGAAATGCATCGTCCAGACTCCGGTGCCCATCAGCAGGGCGCCGGCCAGTAGCCATTTCCGACGTTCGCCAGACTCCGCATTAACGAGTCTGGCGCCAAAAAACAGAGCCGCATAAGCTGCCAATACAGCAACCAGAAAGGAGGCGACAACCAGGGGCAAATCATATTCGGACATCATTTGTGCAAACCTTTGTTTTGTGTGTGCGCGCGGGCCAGCCAGGCAGTTTGCCCAAACCAGACCCGCATCAGCGTCGAAGGAGATACGGGCCAGCTGTGATACAGGTCTCACTTTATTGTTGGGTTTATGTAACCGTTTCAGACATAAGCAGCGCTGACAGTGAACCCTGAACCCGATATGCTTCTGGCTCGTATTTCTCCCGGGTCGTTTTACGCGCAGGCAAGAGGACAGGTTATGGACATCGGCGATATGCGTCGTGATTTCGAGAGCGAGGGGCTGGATCGCGATGCACTGGACAACAATCCGGTGCAGCAGTTCCAGAACTGGTTTGAGGATGCCCGGGAAGCAGGCATTCTGGAACCCAACGCCATGTCGCTGGCGACCACGGGGCAGGACGGCATGCCAGATCTCCGCACGGTATTGCTGAAGTACTTCGACGACCATGGCTTTGTGTTCTACACCAACTACGGCAGTCGCAAAGCGAAGGAGATGGAGGAAAATCCGCAGGCGGCGCTCTTGTTCCCCTGGATCGGACTGAACCGACAAGTGAGGATCCAGGGTGCCGTTGAGAAAGTCAGCAAGGCCGAATCCCTGCGCTACTTCGCATCGCGCCCCAGAGGCAGCCAGATCGGCGCCTGGGTTTCCGAACAGAGCAAGGCCATTACGTCCAGGGGCCTGCTCGAACAGAAGGTTGCCGAAATCAAGCGGAAATTCAGCGAGGGCGAAGTGCCTCTTCCCAGCTTCTGGGGCGGCTATCGCATCGTGCCGGAGCGTATCGAATTCTGGCAGGGCAGGCCCAGCCGGCTTCACGACCGTTTTGAATATGTGAGGAAAGGCGATGGCTGGCTCATCCAGCGACTTCAACCCTGAATCCCGGCCGTCGGTCTGGCTGTGTCACCAGACCGACGGGCCTGAAATTGCGCACCCGCATTGGCTGACTGACTACGAACGCCAGACAGCGAGCAAGTTCAGCGGTCCCCGGGAACGAGAATACCTTTCCAGCCGCTGGCTGATTCGTCAGGCCATCGGCAAGTCAGCGCAGGTGGCACCGGACCTCTGCTGCCCGGTATCCGGGCGCCCCAACGCGTCGGGCACGCCCGAGGGCTGGCGACTGTCCCTCAGCCACAGCCAGGGCCTGTCTGCCTGCACCACTCTATCAGGCTCCCCCATTGGACTGGATCTTGAACCCTGCCAGCGCCATGCTCAATGGCAGAAAGTGGTAAAACGCTGGTTCTCCCCCGTCGAGCAGGAGTGGCTGTTCCGGGAAGACGACTCCAACACCTTCCTCAAGGTCTGGACCCTGAAGGAAGCATGGCTGAAAGCCACGGGCAGGGGCATTGCCGGCAACCTGCAAACGCTCGAGGTGCGGAAGAATTTCGAGATCTACGGCGACCAGCCCGAGCAGGACTGGCAGGCGGCCTGTTGCTACATCGAAGGCTATCTGTTGACCGTGGTGTACCGTGGAAGCCGGCCCCTATGGCCAGAAATCACCCTACTTGAGCCGCCGCCACGGGACTTCGCCCTGGTGGATGCCGAGCCGATGGAGGCCTACTGGGAGCCACTGTTCCAACGCACGATTCGTCGAAAAAGCACGTAACCCGAACCAGACACAAATGACACAGGCTATTGTATGGAGAACGCTGAACGCTGCCCCTGGTGCGGGGATGACCCGCTTTACGTGCACTATCACGACACCGTCTGGGGCCGCCCGGAGTACGACGATCTCGCCCTTTTCGAAAAACTCTGCCTGGACGGCCAACAGGCCGGCCTGAGCTGGATCACCATCTTGCGAAAACAGCACAATTACCGAGCCGCTTACGATGACTTCAATCCGGAAAAGATCGTCCGTTACGATGAAGCGAAGGTCGAGGAACTGCTGTCAGACCCGGGCATCATCCGCAACCGGCTAAAGGTCAGGTCGATCATCAAGAATGCCCGGGGTTATCTGGATCTGCGGGAACAAGGTATCGGTTTCAGTGATTTCCTCTGGTCTTTTGTTGGCGATAAACCGATCCAGAACCATTGGCGCGCCTTCTCCGAAGTACCGACCACAACCGCAGAATCCGAGGCCATGTCGAAAGCTCTGAAGCGATCCGGTTTCACCTTTGTCGGCCCAACCATTGTGTACGCCTTCATGCAGGCGACCGGCATGGTGAATGATCATCTGGTTCAGTGCCCACAACACCGGGAATGCTATTTACTAAGCCAATGATCTCAATAGGCTGGGGGGTCGTAAGTTCTGGAGTGTTTGAAACCGCGGAGCTTTACTGTGCGAATCACTCTTGACCAACTCAGAAGCCTGCAGAGTCCGGTTATCGACCTGCTTGAGATCCTCTCGCTTGAGGGCCAGCACTACATGGCCCGCCTGAGTATGGACAACCAGACCCTGCTCCTCTCGGAAAAGAACGGAACCACCAGCCTTTTCCGGGGTGCCTGGCAGATCCAGGACACCCTGGCGTCGTTCGACATTCGGGAGACCCAGGTGGTCCACCCCTCCGCTTACCACGAAATGGTGGGAATGGAACCGACCGACGTTGAACCGATGCGAATCCGGGTGCAGAGGCAGAAACCGTGATTGCTGTAGCGAGACTAGCCATCCTTGTTGGCATCGCGGGGTTGATCCCGTTTATCGGCCTCCTGGCGGGGCTGTTTTTCATGCCGCAATACAGTGTGGCGCTTCTCGGCTACTTCTATCTGTACAGCGCAGGCATTCTGGCGTTTATGGCTGGCGTCTATTGGCCCATTGCCATGCAGCTGGACAACTGCTGCTACCCGTTGTCTCCACTGATGACTATGCTACTCAGCCAGGTCTTCTTTGTGGCCGCAGGGATAGGGCTACTTCTGCCTGTCAGTGGCCAGATTGTGTTGTATACCAGTGCCTATCTCGCCCTCTATCTGGTGGACGCCCGCTGGATGAAGGTCTATTGGCCAGCCTGGTATCTTCGCCTGAGACTCGTCCTCACCTCAGTCGTCCTGGTCTGTCAGCTTACAGCGGCAGCCTGGTTTCTCCTGCTGCACACTGCTCACTGAATTCTGAAGGGGAATGCGGGAGCCTGACGTAAATCAGGCTCCAAACGCATCTTCGGGGGATTCGTAACGACTCTGCAGCTTCTTCAGGGCAGTTTTCTCGATCTGGCGCACCCGCTCTCTGCTGATGCCAAGATCGTCGGAAATCACCTGCAGCGTTTCCGGTTCCGGCAGTCCCAGACCATAACGACGCGACAGAATGTCTTTCTCACGATCATTCAGCTCGCTGAGCATCGACTTCAGGGTGCGCTGCCGGTCCCTGTCCGACATCGGGTGATCCGGCGCCATCTGGTCGCCGGCGTCCAGGCTGTCTCCGAGGGTGACGGACCCGTCCTCAACAAGGGGAACATCGGTTGATATCTCCCGGGTCGCCAGCGCCCTTAACTCGCCGATCCTCGACGGGCTTGCCTCCATTTCGCTGGCAAGCTCCGATTGGGAAGGCGTCCGCCCAAGGCTCTGATGCATTCGCAGCGACACCTTGTGCAGCTGTCGAATTTCATCCACCACATTTTCCGGTGTGTGCACCAGCCGCGTCCCCCGCTGCAGGCAGCGTTTGACTTCCTCGCTTATCCACCAGTAGGCATAAGTCGAGAATCGGAAGCCCTTGGTGGGATCAAAACGCTCTACCGCCTTGATCAGACCGACGTTGGCGTCCTGGATGAGGTCAGACATAGGGATGCCGTGCTGCCCGTAACGGCGGGCAATATGCACCGCCAGACGCAGATTGCTCTGTATCAGCTTGCGACGACAAGCCGTCGCCAGATGAAAGGCCCGGCGACATCGAGATGAAAACGCACAGGCGTCTCCGAGGCTACCAATCACTTCCCGGAACGTCTGCGGAGTCTCCTCCGGCAGGGCCAGTTCGGTACTGATAATTCGGTAGCACAGTGTCAGTTTGCGGGAGAGGCGGCGTTCGGCCTCATCTGTCAGCAGTTCATACCGGGACGCATCCCTGAAGTACAGCCCGACCAGGGAATCCCTTTCACCATCGTTGGGCGTTGTCGGAGACGGTCCCAGCCTTTCGGTCGTTCGCATGGCTTAGGTACCGGTCAGAATTTACACCAAAGAATACGACGTGCTGTAGCTGATGGATTTACCGGGGCAGGGTCAGTAAAAACCCACAGGCGACACGGACGGTCGGCTGTGGGTATCGTGCGGGGAAGTTACAGAAACTCAGGCTGCGACGATGGCATACTCATGGTTGTGAGGCTCGATCAGAACGCCATGCAGAGCAACGATGGCTTTCTCATAGTCGTCCTCATCCACCACAAACTGGATGTCCACCTGACGCATGCACTGGTGCAGCGCAAGAATACTGATTTCCTCATCGGCCAGCGCCTTCACGGAACGGGCCAGAATACCCGGAACCTTCATATCGCTGCCGATGGCCGAAACAACCGCCACCTTCCGGGTGTTGATTTCGGCATTGGGGAACTCTTCCTTCAGCGCTTTGACCACCCGCTTGACGTGTTTCAGCGTGCTGCCCACATAGTGGGTAATGGTGTTGGCGTTGGTGTCCTTGGACATGAACCGAACCTTGAAACGGCTCAGCACGTCCAGGATACGCCGGTCGGAACCGGGCTCACCCTGCATGTCCTGATCGAAGACTTCCACGGCAAACACGCCCTTGGCGCCGGCAATGATCTCTACCTGGGGCTTCTCACTGACATAATCGCCGGTGATCAGGGTGCCGGTGTGCTCCGGCTCGAAGGTATTCATCACACGCAGCGGAATCTCGTTCTGGCGCATACCCTTACCGGCACGGGGATGAATCGCTTCCATACCCAGGTTGGCCAGCTGGTCTGCCACGTCGTAATTGGTGCGACCGAGGGGGACCACCTTGTCTGCACCAACGATGTTGGGGTCGGCGGAGCTCAGGTGGTATT
The DNA here is from genome assembly GCA_002718255.1 of Marinobacter sp. Lineage (GTDB taxonomy): Bacteria > Pseudomonadota > Gammaproteobacteria > Pseudomonadales > Oleiphilaceae > Marinobacter. The sequence continues at coordinate 270,177 of PBED01000002.1, forward strand.
CCTTGTGGATAATCGCTTCGCGGGCCTCGGTGATCACTGCCACCCGACTGAAGGTCATCTCGCTGTAACCGCGGTCGAAGGTGCGCATCAGACCTTCCTTGCACTGGGCGTAACCGGTCACGATCGGCAGCTCACGGGTGAGGTCCACCGCATCGAAGGCCTGCTTGAGCTTTTCGTCCAGCGGCAGCAACTCGTTATCGCGCCAGCCGGTCAAATCCACAAAGCGGGCATTGATGCCTTCCTGCTGGAGCTTCAGGGCGGTATTGAAGGCACTGTGGGCCTCACCAATACCGGCCAGCATTTCACGCACCGTCAGCAGATGTTCTTCCAGCTGGAACTGGCCATAGGAGCACAGGCGCTGCAGGTCGATGAGGCAGCCCCGAACACCTTCAATCCGGTCGGTGATAAACTGATCCGCCTGCTGCTTCAGCATCGGGTCTTCGAACAGCTCGCCGTTGATGTCGGTCAGGAACTTGACCAGCTTGGTGAGATCGTCACCCCAGGCCCAGTCAGACTCTGCATCCGCAAACAGGGCATAGACGCCTGGCTCACCGGTCTTCTTGTGTTCCAGCAGTTCATTGGTCACGCCGCCATAGGCAGAGACCACGAAAATGCGCTGGTACAGATTGTCCTTCTTGCGATTACCGATAATGATGTTGTCACGAACGGCCTCGTAGTTACTCATCGAGGTGCCGCCGATTTTCTCAACGGTATGTAGTTGGCTGGTCATAATCTTGCCTTTGCTATCCTGCAGCATGAATGTCCGGAGGTGCAGGCGTCTTACGACGCCTCGCTAAGCCCTTCCTGCATGATTTCGTCCACACTTTTTGCCAGCAGAGCAGCCCCTTTCTTGAGGTCTTCCTCGCTGGTTGTAAGCGGCATCAGGCACTTGATGACTTCATCATTCGGACCACTGGTCTCGATGATCAGGCCGTGCTCGAAGGCACGTTTGGTGATCGGGCCTGTGATGTCTGCGTGTTTTGCTTCAATACCACGCATCAAACCGCGCCCCTTCATTTTGAACTGACCGGGGTACTTGTCGCAAATCGACTGAAGGGCATCGCCCAGCACCTTGGTCTTGGCCTTCACCTCATTGGCAAAGGCATCGTCTTTCCAGTAGTTCTCGACAGCAGCGCGGGCAGTGATAAACGCCATGTTGTTGCCGCGGAAGGTACCGTTGTGCTCGCCCGGATCCCACACGTCCAGCTCCGGCTTGAACAGTACCAGGGCCATCGGCAGGCCATAGCCGCTGAGGGACTTGGAAACCGTTACGATGTCCGGCTTGATACCGGCAAATTCAAAGCTGAAGAACTCGCCGGTGCGGCCATTGCCCGCCTGGATATCATCCAGGATCAGCAGAATATCGTGCTTCTTGCACAGCTCCGACAGACCTTTCAGCCATTCCGCGCGACAGGCGTTCAGACCGCCTTCGCCCTGAACCGCTTCGACGATTACCGCCGCTGGCAGTTCAAAACCGGAGGAACCATCGCTCAGCAGTTTATCCATGATCGCCAGGGTATCGACATCGTCGCCCAGGTAGCCGTCATAGAACATGAAGTCGACATTGCCCAGGGGCGTGCCAACACCGCCGCGGTGATGCTTGTTACCCGTAGTGGCAACCGCGCCCATGGTCACGCCGTGGAAACCGTTGGTAAAGGAAATAATGCCGCTGCGGCCTTTCACCTTACGGGCCAGCTTCAGGGCCGCTTCCACACAGTTGGTGCCGGTGGGACCGGTGAACTGCATTTTGTAGTCCAGACCACGGGGATCCAGGATGTGCTTCTTGTAGGATTCCATGAAGTCGTGCTTGGCCGTGGTAAACATATCAAGGCCCTGGCTCACGCCGTCTGCCTCGATGTACTCAAGCAAAGCCTTCTTCAGGGTGTCGTTGTTGTGGCCGTAGTTCAGGGACCCGGCGCCGGCGAGAAAATCCAGGTATTCCTTGCCATCTTCGGTGTACAGATGCGCGTTCTTGGCGCGGTTGAAGATAACCGGAAACGCACGGCTGTATACACGTACTTCGGATTCAGTCGACTTGAAAATTTCCATCGTCTTGCCTCTTAGCATGTCAGGTTCGAGGTAGATGCGCGGTGGCTTATCAAAAACTGCTGATGGGGTAGCGATAGGCCTACCGTGCGTTGATTAAAGCCCTGTGACAGACCTACCTCAGTGGTCCGCCGGCTAATTCAAATCACAGCTTTACAGTCGTTCACAGCGCCGCAATCTTGTTGCAGGGCTGATCCAGGACCGCGGCCCTCAGGCTGGCTTCGTGAAAGGCCCTATGCGCAGCAAGAATTCGGAATCGTGCTTGCCGCCAAAGTGGGTCTCTTTCTCGAAATGCTCGTGGTAGGTGAGCTCGGCTCCCATATCACGGGCGAATGAACGGAACAGCGCCCATGAGGCCTCGTTGTCCTCGGTGATGGTTGTCTCCATATGGGTGACGTTCTTGCACGCATCACGGCCAACGATTTCTTTCAGCATCCGCTTGGCCAGGCCCTGTCCACGACCTTTCTCATGCACGGCCACCTGCCAGACAAACATGGTTTCGGGCTGTTGGGGAGGGATGTATCCGGAGATAAAGCCGACCAGATCGCCGTCCTTCTCCGCGGCCACGCCGGTTTCGGCAAAGTGGCTGCACTGCAACAGGTTGCAGTAAATCGAGTTGGGGTCCAGCGGCGGGCACTCTGCCACCAGCTGGTGGAGCCTGAAGCCATCATCTTTCACCGGTGTGCGAAGCGTGATGGCGGTGGTATTCGATCCTTCTGATGTCATAACGAGATCAATTCGTGGCAAAAAGTTAGTGTTGAATTATATAGACCACAAAATATATTTCAAGTACAGCTCAAACCCGCCTACGGCAAGGCTCCAGCTCACCTTTTCAGAATAGACCGGATTGAAGCATTCGCCAGTGACAAAATGGTTAAATTAGTGAAGGAAAAATCACATCATCGGCACTCAGTGAGGTGCCTTTCAGAATTCGGTTCCGATAGGACACAGCGGCAGGCGAGCCGACCGGCCACAACCGGTCAAACTCCGGCAACCAGGCCTCAAGTGCATAGGATACAGGCAGCAGAGACACATGCAGCCCATGCCGCTCAATTCCGGCAACCGGCTCAATGACGGGGCTGGACAGACCAATCCGGGTGATCAGCCCACGCGGGTCTGATTGCAGATTCCCCATGCCTGCGGAGCCATTGTTCACTACCACCCGACTCTGCTCACCCACCAACCCCGACCAGAGCACCGGCAGGCACGTGTGGGTTGAGGCAATGACATCGGCCCCCGACGCCAGGAACCATTGCGAGAGCTTGCCATCGTTACCCTCGACAAAAGCTTCGTGAGCCAACCCCCATCCGGCCAGGGACTCCAGATCCCCGTGCACCACCAAAACCTTTAGGCCTCCAAAGATCAGGCATCGATACCGCGGCAGCAAGGACAAGCGACGCTGGATATCCGGATGTTCCCCGGCAATCCCTTGAAGCCGCTCCATGATAAGGTTCGACCGCTCCACCACGCCCTGATCGACAAAATCCGGGTAGGCGCAACCGCACCCTGCACCGGCACTGGGATTGGCCAGCTCGAAATCCACGTTCCCCAGACTGACCGTGTGATCCAACACCCGGTTGTTGATGGTTCGGAACAGGCTATCGCTGGCGTTGAACCAGTTGAAGTCGCCATTGAACACCAGCTTCACCCGATGCCCCTGTCGCTCCTCCGCCAGCGCCATCTGCTCAATTTCATCAAGGGCCCAGGGATTGCCATACAGCCCGCCGATAATATAGAGCACATCCTCGGAGACCGTGCGAGGCTCCTGACACAGATCCTCGGCAGAATAGCGGTACGCCAACGGACAGCTGCGGCCTTCGCTCATCGACTCAGGCCTCCCCAGCCGCCAGTGACCGTCCGGCAAGACGACGGAGCAATAAAGGGGTAAAGAAGCCAGCCGTGCAGATCAGGAAGCCGTAGGCGTTCACGCCCAGCAACATGGCGTACTTGCCATCGCCAATGGCCCAGCTTGCCGGAATCAGCCCAACTGCCAGCAAGACCCCGAGCCCCAGGCCGGTCCAGAAACTCAGATGGAAACTCCAGGGCGACCATTTGGTGAACCCATAAAACAGGAACACCGGCGCCAGTCCCATGACCATCGTCCCGGAGATGGTGGTGGCCTTGAGGATATCGGTGCCGGCGAACATCGGCAGGTTGCCCAGGAAGGCAAAGATTACCATCACGACCGCACCCACCCGCATGCTCGGCAGCTTGTCCGAGGCACGTTGCGCCAGCCTGGGCAGATCTACCGCCAGCGACTTGGCCAGCGACGTGAAAGTGGAATCCAGAGTGGACCCCGCCGAGGTCATCATTACCACGCTCATAAAGAACAACGCTGCCAGGCCCAGAGACTGGCCCACGGCAGCAGGCGCGTTGCCCATGGCCTCAATGCCGTTAAGACGGGCGTGAACACCCACCAGACTGAAGATAAACACCGCCACGAAGCCCAGTAGCCCGGCCACCACAAAGCTCTTCAGCATGGTCTTTTCCTTGTTCACAAAGCCCCGGTCGGTCAGCACCGGATCGTGGAACGGATAACTGAACAGCTGCAGCAAAGCCACCAACAGCAGGTCAAAACCGGCGTTGAGCCGGAACTCACCATTGGTCAGCAAGGCGCTGGTATCGTTGGCCGGAATGATCAGGAACAGCACCGCTCCCACAAAGAACACAAACACGAAAGCCTGAATCACATCGGTGAAAATCGAAGACCGCAGCCCACCCTTCAGGCTGTAGGCCAGAGTAAACACCGTAAACAGCATCGCCGCCGCGTAATACTCCCACTCACCGGGCAACCCGAAATAACCGCCCACCACCGCCGTATTACTCCAGACTTCGTTATAAAGCCGGATCAGAATCGCCGCCGCAAACGCCAGACTGGCCAGCCGGCCAAAGCGGGAGGTCAGAAAATCCTGCAGACTCCGCGCCCCGGTCTGGGTCCGGATCAGGTAAATCACATATCCCGCCACAGGAATCGAAAGCCAGTAACTGGCATAGGCCAGACCGCCCACCACGCCATAAGCCGCACCCAGGTTCGCCGCATTGGTCACCGACTTGGCGAAGATCCAGCTGATAAAAATACTCGCCGTCAGCGACCATTGCCCCACCGGGTTACCCTGGTCATCGGCACCCTTATAGAACGAATTCGCGTTCTTGCTCCTGGGCGACAGCCAATACATCACCACGCCGTAGACCAGCAGGAATCCCCAGAACAGGGAGGCCTCTGTGAAGTTCATGTTTTCTTACCTTGTTCTTTGTCGTTTAATCCGGGGTTTTTCCCGGGTTTCTGGTTTGGGTGCCTTTCGGGACAGGCCGGTAGGGATTTCAAAAAAACGCCCGTGAACCCATCCATGGGGGGCTTGGTCGCGCCGTCCATGGCGCTCCACATTTTTTGAAATCCCTACCGGCCTGCCCCTTGTTCAACTTCCGTTCTGGTTTCCCCGGCGAAGGAGATAGCCAACAACCGAATAGCAAAGCCGTACCCGCGGTCTGGGTGGTGAGGTTATTTTCCCGCCAGGAAAAAGATGTCTGAGCGAAGCGAGTTGTTTTTCCCAAGGGAAAATAACGTCACCTCCCAGGCCGCCAATGACCAGCAATCAGTCCTGAGCGGCCCTACACCAGAATCAAGCCGGCGCCGAACAACTAGCCCCAAAGCGGTAACAGGAAAAACACCGGTGATGCCGCAACATAATGCGCTCATCCATACTCTCGGTCAGCGTCCCCCCCAGGTCATACTGCGGGTCATCGTCCACCAAAGTGCAGGCATACACCCGAACCTCATCGCCCTTCTTCACCAGCATCCGGGTATAGGTGCACATGAAATGAGAGCGAGCCTCCTTGGTCGGATACTTCTCCATGCAGGTCTCGGTAATCTCCGGGCTGCCGTCTTCCGAGCCTGGCGTACCCAGATCCGGAAATGCGGTGAATGCCAGGTTCTCCGGAATGCCCCACTCCCGGAAGATGTCACGGAACGCGGCTTCGACATCTGCCGGAATTTCCTCCGGATCGGTCTGGCGGGCAATGGACACCTTGAAGCCCTGATCGACCAGCCAGCGGATGCCCTGCAAGGCCTCATCAAAGCTGCCGTCACCGCGGTCCTTGTCGTGACGGGCCCTGTCCGGGAAGTCCAGGCTGACCCGGAAATGAATCGGGTAGGGGTTATCCAGCAAAGGCAGCACCTGATGCTGTCGCTTGTGCAGCGGCTCGGTGGCGTTGGTCAGCACGAAGCAGGGCCGGTGCTGGCTGGCGTAATTCAGAATATTGACGAAGTCCCGGATCACGAAGGGCTCACCACCGGTGAAGGAAAACTGCTCCACCCCCATGTCGATGGCTTCGTGGATAAACGGCTTCACGTCACTGAGCTTCATGCCCGGAATGCGGCCATCGCCGGGGTGCGAACCTTCCAGGCAAAACGGACACGCCAGATTGCAGGCGGTGCCGGTGTGGATCCAGAGCTCTTTGAGCTTGTCTGCATCGATGTAACCCCGGGGGTCGCCGTTGCGAGTGTGGGTCCAGCTATCACGGGCCCGGGGTTCCAGGACTTCAACGGCCGGAATTCGATTTTTCCGGGCCGGTCTGGCTTCAGTCAGGGGCATAGATGCTCCTCGGTGTATTCGTGTTTTTCCCACGGCGCCAGCCGTGCAGTTTCTCCAGCAGCTTCAGAATGCCTTCAGGGGCATGAGCGCGCTTCCATTCGCCGGCAGCGTATTTCGCCGACTCGTTCCAGGTCGGGTACGGGTGAATGGTGCCCAGGATCTTGTTCAGGCCCAGGCCATGCTTCATGGCCAGGGTGAATTCGGCCAGGATTTCCCCGGCGTGGCTGCCAACCACCACGGCGCCCAGGATCTTGTCCTTGCCCGGCGGGGTCAGCACCTTGATAAAACCATGATCCTCACTCTCGGCAATGGCACGATCCAGATCATCCAGCCCGTAGCGGGTCACTTCGTAGGCCACGCCCTGCGCGGTTGCCTCGGCTTCACTGAGTCCCACCCGCGCCACTTCCGGCGAGGTAAAGGTCACCCAGGGCATTACGCGGTAGTCTACCTTGAAGCGCTTGAACTGCCCGAACAGACCGTTGACCGCCGCGTACCAGGCCTGATGGGCCGCCGCGTGGGTGAACTGGTATGGACCAGCCACATCGCCGCAGGCAAATACGTTCGGGTACCTCAGGCTCATGTCTTCCTCTACCGGTACGGTTCCGTTCGGCAGGGTATCCACACCAATCCGCTCCAGGTTCAGGCCGGCGGTGTTGGCTGCACGGCCAACAGCAACCAGAACCTGGTCGAAAGGAATGCGCACCCGCTCACCCTCGTGCTCGCAGTAGGCAACTTTCTCTCCTTCCTCCATACGGAACTCGGCAGCAGCATGTTTCAGGCGGACATCCACGCCGTCTGCCTGGAACTGCTTCAGAACCAGTTCAGAGACATCCTCATCTTCCTTGGCCAGCAAGCGCTCGCCCATCTCCACCTGGGTCACCTTGCTGCCCAGTCGGGCAAAGGCATGGGCCAGCTCCGAACCGATCGGGCCACCGCCCAACACCAGCAAGCGCTCGGGCTGCTCCTGCAGTTCCCACAGGTTATCCGAGGTTAGCGGCTCCATGTCCTTCAGGCCGGGAATCGGTGGTACCGCCGGCTTGCCGCCGGTGGCCACCACAATGCTGCGGGCGGTCAGGCGTTCGGTGCGGCCGTCATTGTGCCGGACCTCTAGCTCCCAGGGCGACACGAAGCTGGCTTCGCCGGCAATGCAGTCCACACCCAGCTTGCGGTATCGCTCCGGCGAATCGTGGGGCTCCACTTTCGCGATCACATCCTTGACCCGGTTCATGATGTTCTTGAACGAGCCTTTAACGGGCACCGATTCCAGCCCGTACCGGTTGGCATGGCGCAGGGTGTCCGCCGCCTTGGCGCTGCGGATAAGCGCTTTGGAGGGCACGCAGCCGGTATTCAGGCAGTCGCCACCCATCTTGTGCTTCTCTATAAGAGCCACCTTGGCTTTCACGGCTGCGGCAATGTAGGCCGAGACCAGACCGGCAGAGCCACCGCCTATGACCAGAAGGTTGTAATCGAAATGTTCGGGCTTCTGCCAGCCGGCGTACACTTTGCGGCGGCGGATAAAGCCCACCACAAATTTGGCAATCAGCGGGAACAGACCCAGCAGCGCGAAGGAGAGCAGTAGATCGGCCGAGACGATGTCGCCGGTGGACTGGATCTGGCCCAACTGGGTACCCGCATTCACATAAACAAAGGTGCCGGGCAACATGGCGATCCAGCTTACCAGCGCATAGGTGCGCAGCTTCATGGCCGTCAGGCCCATGGCCAGGTTGATCAGGAAGAAGGGAAATACCGGCACAAGCCGCAGGGTTGCAAGGTAGAAGGCGCCGTCTTTTTCAATGCCGCGATCCATCTTCGCCACGGTTTCGCCATACCGTTTTCGAAGCGTGTCTCGCATCAGGAACCGCGCCACCAGGAAAGCAAGCGACGCACCGATAGTTGAAGCAACGGAGACGGCTGCCAGACCGTAGAGATTGCCGAAAAACGCACCACCAGCCAGAGTCATGATGGTAGCGCCTGGCAGAGAAAGCGCTGTTACCACGACATAAACAACAACGAAGCCCAGCACCGCAACCAACAGATTATGATCGATCCAGTTACCGAGGGACTGTTGGTTTTGCTTCAGGTTCTCGAGAGTCAGAAGCTCGCTACCACCACTGGCAATAAACCCGACAACCACAGCCGCAATCAACGCGACCAGAATCCATTTCTTGAGTGTCATGAAATAATCCTTTCTACCTTGAACGTGATAACGAAGAGACACCCCAATCCCGGAAGTGTTACATCAAACCTTGGGCTCAGTGTTCGTTACCGGCTTACCGTTGTTGTACGTCGTTCGGCAACGCATTGTGTCAACGATTGCTCATGAATATCTAACAATTTGATTACACCGCCTACCGAATACGCCGGGAACTTATCGACCGATTTCCAAACTTACTGCTATTCTTGAACAATTGCTCATAAAAGGGAACGGTCATGACTGACTCAAGTCGGGAAAAGGAGATAGAACTGATTCAGGGCTTGAAAACGGGTGATAATGACTCTTTTCAGGAAGCAGTACGTGCCTACACCCCCGGCATGTTAGCAGTCGCCCGGTTCTATCTGGATCATTCCAGTGCAGAAGAAGCCGTTCAGGATTGCTGGGTTAAAGTTATTGATGCGATCCATGGCTTTGAAGGTCGTTCAGGTTTAAAAACCTGGTTGCACCGGGTTGTTGCCAACCGTTGCAAGAATCAGCTTCGATCGGCCAACAGGGAAGTCCCAACAGACTTTTCGGACAGCCTGGAGCCAGAACTGGCCCATCGTTTTAACGCCAAAGGACGCTGGGAGTTGCCACCCAAACTTCAATTCCATGAATCCGCCGACACCCTGATGGAGAACGGCGCCCTCAGCGATTGCCTCGACAAACACCTCTCCTCCCTTCCGGAAACCCAGCGCTCGGCGCTGATGCTCTACGAAGCCCACCAGCATAAATCCGATGACGTCTGTAACATTCTTGACGTCAGTGCCTCTAATCTTCGTGTTCTTTTGCATCGAGCGAGGCAAAAGATCTTTCTGATGGTGGAGAATTTCCAGGAGACCGGCGAATGCTGATGTGCAGGGATCTCGCGGTAATTGCCAGCGACTATATTGATGGCGAGCTGCCTGTTCTCCAGAACATGTCAGTCAAAATGCACCTGATGATGTGCAAGGACTGCCGGACCTTTATCGGCAATCTGCGGGCAAGCACCGACATGTTAAAAGCACATTCCTCTGGCGAGGCAGACGAGGAGCTTATCCGCAAGATTGACGAACGGGTGGCCGAGGCGCTAAAAGAGGGTCCCCGCGATTCCACAAACCGAGGCCCGAAATGATCAAAGTCAGTGTGATGTATCCGAAAACCGCAGAAAGCACCTTTGACCTTGCCTACTACCGAGACACGCACATGGCGTTGGTCCGCGACAGGCTGGGCGATGCCTGCAAGCGCACAGCCATCGAATCCGGGTTGGCCGGCGGCGCCCCGGGAGAGGGCCCCACTTACATTGCCATGGGCCACATGTATTTTGACTCTGTTGCCGATTTCCAGACCGCCTTCGGCCCCCATGCCAAGGAAATTCTTGGCGACATCCCGAACTTCACCAACGTTCAGCCAACGGTCCAGATCAGCGACGTTATCGAATAATCCTTCAGGTCGGACTCACAAACCGGACATCAAGGATCTCCCATGGTCAGCAATCTCCCTCCCGAAAGAAAAGGCGCCATCACCGCTGCTCTGGCAGGCGGCTGGGTCGCAGACGCAGCCAGCCTGGGTTTGCACTGGCTCTACAACAGCGAGCGCATTCTGGAGGTGGGTGGACAGTCGCCCGAATTCCTGCCTCCACGAGCCGAGTACTACACAAAGGGATTCGGTTACTTCGCTCACGAGGGGAAACAGGTTGGCGATGTGAGTCACTACGGCGCAGCCACCGGCGTGCTGACCGACAGCTTACTGGCCACCAACGGCAATCTGGACATCCGCGATTACCAGCGCCGGTTTCGTTCGTTCTTTGGGCCCGGTGGCCAGTGGCGGGGATTCATCGATAACCCGACACGGATCACGCTGGAGAATTTCAATGCGATCGAGCGCAAGGCGGTCGAGGAGGCGCAGTCCGGCATGCCGGATGATCTTTCCGACAAACAGAAGCGGATTCTGGTGCAGAAGGTCATGCCCTACACCCGCCGTCTGAGCGGCAGCGCGCTTGCGCAGCCGGTGCGGGAGGCCATCAGCCTGACGTACAAGGAAAAGGCCATTCAGGACGCCGGCGTTCATCTGGCGGAAACCATCGACCGCAATCTGGTACCGGCGAGTGGCGCCGACGACATGCAGTTGCCTGCGGTGTCCAAGCTGCCGCCACTCGTTGCCGCCCATAGCGGAAGCACAAACCTCCTGGACGTTGTTGAAGCAGCCGTGCGGGTTACCAATCACAACGACGAGGCCGTTGCCTGGGCAAAGTGTGCAGCGGTGCTTCTGGACGGGCTATTCAGGGGCGAGCCTCTTGCCAAGGCAATGAATTCGGCCATCGCCGAAGCACCCGATCAGGCGTCCCTCAAACGGGCACTTGAGAGCTCGGAACTGAACGGCGTTGCTGCCGGTGACACGTTTGGCCGCACCTGTTACCTGCAGGAAGCCATGCCGGTCAGCTTTCACATTCTGAACACGGCCCGGAGCTACACCGAAGCCATCCGCGCCAACATTCATTGTGGTGGTGACTCCTGCGGTCGAGCCTGGCTGATTGGCCCGGCCATGGCCGCCATGCACGGTGTTGGCGGTGAGAACGGCATTCCTCTGAGCTGGCTCGCCAGGGTAACGGATGCTGCGACCGTCTATCAGGATATCGAGTCGCTTGTGGGAAATTGAGAATCTGCAGCGGGCATCAGACCCTTCCATCCAGCTGCAGCCAGCGAGCCAGACGGGAATGTGGGCGATGCCGCAGGTAAAGGGGCAACGTGCTCATGACCAGCAATACCGTAGCTGCCGCTATAACGGTCAGGGTGGGGTTAAGCTCGAGGGTATGCCCCAACCCGGCAAACACAAAGGTCATGGGTAACATTCCAATAACCGTTGCCAAGGCGTAACGCCAAAGGTGCATCGCCGTCACTCCGGCGGCATAGCTGATCAGGGCGAAGGAGAACACCGGGATTAACCGGGTGAGGAGGACTGCAATAAACAGGAACCGCTGTGACCCTCTGGCCGAGAATACCGGGTTGTTTTCGAGCTTCTGCTGAACAGCATCGCGACCAAGCACTCGCGCCAGATAAAAGGCAATCAGCGAACCCGCCAGTGCACCGGCTACCGCGATTGCCGTTCCGTTGAACATTCCGTAAACCAGGCCGGACGCCGCACTGATCGGCAACGTGGGTATTGGCCCGACCACGACAGCAAGAACCATCAGGAGCATCAGTAATACCGGCCCAAGAGTCCCCTGACTGGCAAACCAGTCGGACAGCACCGTTGGTGCAAAGCTGGCAGGCATGCCCAGTTGCCGCAGCAGAAGCCAGATCATGGCCATCAAAAACGCGACAATGGCAAGAAAGGAGAGACGGAAAACCAGCGGCGATCGGGTCATCCGGCTATTCTACCCGCTCATCAGGTAACAGGAAGCACAGCCGGTGCCTCGATAAAATAAAAAGGGCCGGATGTCTTACCAACATCCGGCCCTTGGGCACGCTCTCTCAAGCGTAATCTGCGATCAATTTCGTGATACTTCGATTAACGCCAGCCCACACGGTCGAAGATCTTCACCGCTTCCGGGTTGTTGGTGCCCAGAACGCTGACATTGATGTCATCAATGTTCAGGTTGCCCCAGGAATCAAGCACCGGATTCTTCAGTACGCCTTCTACTGCCGGGAACTCGTGATTGCTCTCAGCGAAAATCTGCTGGGCGGTATCGGAGGACAGGAACTCCAGGAACCGGACAGCGTTGTCGCGGTTAGGCGCGGTAGCCACCACACCCGCACCACCGATGTTGGCGTGAACACCACGGCCATCCTGGTTCGGGAAGATAATGCCAACCTCCCGGGCCACTTCACGGTCTGCAACATCATCAGAGTTCAGCAGGCGCGCGTAGTAGTAATGGTTGCCAACCGCCAGGTTGCATTCACCGGCAGCCACAGCACGGATCTGATCGGTGTCGCCACCCTGGGGATCACGGGCCATGTTATTGACTACGCCCTGCGCCCACTCCTCAGCGCCTTCTTCGCCGTGGTACTCAACGAGGCTGGCCAGCAATGACTGGTTGTAGATGTTGCTGGAGGACCGGATGCAGATCTCGCCCTTGAATTCCGGCTTGGCCAGGTCCTCGTACTGACTGATCCGGGAAGGATCAAAGTCTGAACGATCGTAGTAGATCACGCGCAGACGCTGACTGAAGCCGAACCAATGCCCTTCCGGATGACGCAGGGAATCCGGCAGACGGCTGTTCAGAACTTCCGAATCCACCGGCTGGAAGATGCCTTCCTGGTCGGCTCGCCAGAGGTTACCCGCGTCAACGGTAATCAGGATATCGGCCGGGCTGGCGACACCTTCCCGCTGGATTCGCTGGATCAACGCATCGGACTTCCCCTCAATCAGGTTGACCTTGATGCCGGTCTCCTCGGTGAAGGCGTTATAAATTGCCTGGTCCGAATCGTAGTGCCGCGCAGAGTACAGGTTGACTTCACTCGCGGAGACACTCGTTGCTGCCAGTGTTGTTGCCAGGGCAGCGGCTGCCAACTTCGCTTTATGAGATACCACGGGATCTCTCCTTGGTTGCTAATTACTATTGCAGGTGAAAACGATTAGTATTTAGATGCGATTTAAACGAACCCGGGCATAGAAGTCAATAAATAGGAATCAGTCGCTTTTACGTATTCAATACACAATCAGACGCAACAAGCTTACAATTGCACCTCCACTGGAGTTTGAACCGGGAGGCTGGATCGGCACCATGAGCATTTATCAGGAAAGCCCAACCTACAGCGACCAACTCGAGAACGGCCTGTCGGGCCCGTCATTGATGCTTGACCGCGTGCATTGCCAATTCCATGGCGATAGCGTTGTCAAAGACATCAACCTGCATCTGGAAGCAGGCGAGGTTGTCTGCCTCCTCGGCCCTTCTGGCTGCGGCAAAACAACGCTGCTGCGTATCGCTGCAGGCCTCCAGACGCCGTCCCGCGGCAAAGTCTTTCTCGGCAGCTCCCTGGTTTCGGCACCCGGTGGCGTGCAGGTACCCCCGGAAAAGCGGAATGTGGGCCTGGCATTCCAGGAATCTGCACTCTTCCCCCATCTGACGGTGCTGGAGAACGTCTGCTTCGGCATCAGCTCCATGCCGAAAAAGCAGCAACGTACGCGCGCACTCGAACTGTTGGGGCGCCTGGGCATGGCCGATGCCGCCAATGTTTACCCACATACCCTCTCAGGTGGTCAGCAGCAGCGGGTAGCCCTGGCCAGGGCCCTTGCTCCGTCGCCACGGGTCATGCTGCTGGACGAACCATTCTCCAGCCTCGACGCCCGGCTGCGCGACCAGATTCGGGACGATACACTGCATGTGCTGAAAGAGCTGAACACGGCCACTCTTCTGGTTACTCATGACCCGGAGGAAGCCATGTTCATGGCAGATCGGATCGCACTGATGCGAGACGGAGAGATCGTGCAAACGGGAACTCCTACAGACCTTTACTGCAATCCTGCCGAGCCGTTCGTGGTCAACTTTTTCGGGCAGGTGAACGAACATCGCGGCGTTGTCCACAACGGCGTGGTGACAACGCCATTGGGCCACCTGGAAGCTAAAGGTTTTGAGGACGGCAGCAGCGCTAGAATTCTGATCCGTCCGGAGGCGGTCAAAGTCAGGCAACTTGAAGGACAGGCCGGTGATGACCGCACCAGCCATGTTCTGATGTCCCGACTGCTCGGCCCGACCAGTCTGTTGCATATTTGTGCTCACGGGCCGGACGGGCAGGAAATGCACCTGCATGCAAAAGTGCCCGGGGTGTTTCTGCCGGAAGAGGGACAGGCTGTCTCGCTTGAGCTGGATATGTCGCAGGTTTTTCTGTTCGCCGAGTAAACCGTGGCTACCCCGTTTTACTTCCCGGGCGGGACCGACGCATCGCCAGGCTCAGAATGACCACGGGAATGATCCCGACCACAACAATGGCGAGGGAGGACATGGCCGACTCGGCCAATCGCTCGTCAGAGGCCAGGCTGTAGGCACGGACCGCCAGGGTATCGAAGTTGAACGGCCGGAGTATGATGGTCGCCGGCAACTCCTTCATCACGTCCACAAACACCAGTATACCGGCCGCCAGCAGGCTACTGCGCATGATCGGCGTATGAACCTTGCGCAAGGTACCACCGGCGGTTTGACCGAGGGTTCGCGCAGCTGCGTCCATTGAGGGCGTAACCTTCCCCAGACTGGCCTCAACCGTATTGAAGGAGACGGCCAGGAATCTCACCGTGTAGGCGTAGATCAGGACAAAAGCGCTGCCACTGAGTACCAGACCCACCATGAAACCAAAGTTGTCACGAAGAAAGAGATTGAGCTTCTGATCCAGCCAGGCCAGCGGAATCATGATGCCCACGGCAATGACAGACCCGGGGATGGCATAGCCCATGGCCGCAATCCGGTTCGCACTCCGGACCCAGGAGCTGGGATTCAGCCGTGCGCCGTAACTCAGCATTACAGCAAGCGTAACGGCAACCAGCGCCGCGCTTGAGGCGAGTATCAGACTGTTGAACGCGAATTCCAGAAAACGCGTCCCGAAAAGGCTGTCGCCGGTCGTAATCGCCATTTCCAGCAGAATCAGGGCCGGAACAATAAAACCAATAAGAACAGGCAGGAAACACACTGCAAAGGCGAGCGCAGCCTGACCTGAATTCAGCGAATACTCGGGCAATGCCTGGTACCGTGCCGAGGTATGGTATTGCTTGCCACCGCGGGAAACGCGTTCCAGAACAACAACAAGAACCACGAACACCAGCAGGCAGGCTGCGAGCTGAGCCGCTGCAACCGGCTCACCCAGGCCAAACCAGGTCCGGTAGATTCCGGTGGTGAAGGTATCGACGCCAAAGAACTGGACTGCCCCGAACTCGTTCAGTGTTTCCATCAGGACCAGCGAAACGCCGCCGATGATCGCAGGACGGGACAGCGGCAGAGCAATGCGTTTGAACATACGCCATGGCCCCAGGCCCAGAGTGCGGCCAACATCAAGTGCACTTACCGACTGCTCCATGAACGACGCCCGGGCAAGCAGGTACACGTAGGGGTAGAGCACCATGGTAATCAGCAGGGCAGCACCGCCCAGGGACCGGATATCCGGAAAGTAATAGTCGCCAAACTCCCAGCCGAACCAGTCGCGCAAGGCGCTTTGTAGTGGCCCCGCAAACTGCAGGAAATCCGTGTAAGCATAAGCAATAACGTAGGTTGGCACCGCCAGCGGCAGCAGAAGGGCCCACTCGAACAGCCGCCTGCCGGGAAACCGGCACATAACCACCAGCCAGGCGCAGGCAGTGCCAATCAGGGTGGTTCCTACAGCCACAGAGACACTGAGCACCACGGTGTTACTGAGGTATCTTCCAAGAACCGTGCTGACAAGGTGTTGCCAGACTTCACCGGACGGGAAAAACACATGGGCAAGGATGACCAGCACTGGCATCGCAACCAGCAGGGCGATCACGAGGGTGCTGACCGTCCAGGCATTGAAACGACGCGCGCGATGACTGGCGGCGCCGGTTCCGGGGCCAGCGCCAGCAAAACCGCTTGTCTGTGATGTCGTATGTTCAGCCATAAAGCCTATGAAGGGCTGGTAGGGACACGGAGTATAA
This sequence comes from Marinobacter sp., assembly GCA_002718255.1. GTDB lineage: Bacteria > Pseudomonadota > Gammaproteobacteria > Pseudomonadales > Oleiphilaceae > Marinobacter. The sequence goes on from PBED01000002.1 coordinate 286,587, forward strand.
GGGATACGATGGCGTTATGAAAAATAGCCACCCTGAAGGAGGGGTATTGAAGCCTCGATGGGCATGAGCGAGTGCCAGGGTGGGCGACCGAGGTCGCCGCACACCTCTGCTCAGCTGACGAGCCGGTTGACCTGCTCCACGAACGCTGTGGGCAGGGCATCAATCACCGGCCGGGCGTCTCCACACACATCCGGATGCGGGGCGTCAGGCTCTCTGGCCAGAACATTGGGGTTTTCCGACCAATGCAGCAGCTCCAGTGTGCCGTTCTCCTGCTCCACCAGCGCCGTGCAGTGTTCTACCCAATCGCCGTCATTGCAGTAAAGACCATCTTCGCTGCGCAGGAAGCCGGCGGAGTGGATGTGGCCGCAGATGAAACCGTCGTAGTTGCCCTTTTCCGCGACCGTCAGCGCCGCCAGTTCAAACCGCCGGATGAACGTGCGCGCCTTGCCGATTCTGCTCTTTACCCAGGCTGCGAGCGACCAGTAAGGCTTGCCCTTGAGCCGGCGCCAGGCGTTGAACCAGCGGTTCAGGCGGAGCAGGATACCGTGGGCACGGTCACCGACCAGAAGCATCAGCGGGCTGCAACGCACCACCTGGTCAAACTGGTCGCCGTGGCAGATCATGAAGCGTCGACCATCTGCGGTGGTGTGTATGGCCTTGTAGCGCAGCTCAATACCGGCAATGGTCTGGCCGCAGAACCGGCGCAGGAAATCGTCGTGGTTACCGGGCACATAGACCACCCGCGTTCCACTGGCAGCCAGCTCAATGAGTTTGTGAATGACGGCCCGATGGGAATCCGGGAAGTGAACCCGTCGCTGCATCGCAATCAGGTCGATGATATCGCCCACCAGATACAGAGTTTCGCAGCGGACCTGGTTCAGGAAATCCAGCAGATACTCGGCCTGGCAGTCAGCCGTGCCCAGGTGCACATCGGAAATGAAAACGCTCCGGTAGCTCCGCATCTTGCCTCCCGTCTTTCAACCATTCCGGATGCTGACACCTTGGCAAGACCGGGTGACGGGGACATGACAACAACAAGACACTTCTGTGACGTTCAGAAAAGAATCAGGGGGAGGGAACGATGGCTATCCGGTAACCGATTGGGTTACCGGAATATCACTGCTCGGTGTCTGAATCCGTTAGCGCAGGTCCGGATTCAGGGTGTAGGTACCCGTCACCCGGGCGCTGGCCAGTACGTGACCTGCCATGGCTTCGCGCACATCGTTACCATCGAACTCGCCATCCAGGGCAAGGGTATCCACATCCAGTGCATGCACCTCGAAGTGGTAGTGATGGATAATCTCATCGTTCCAGGGCGGACAGGGACCATCGTACCCGGCGTAGGTGCCGTTCATGTCGGGATTGCCCGCCAGGAACTGGGTGTAATTGTTCACGCCGCGGATACCGATGGGGCCGGGCCCCGGCTCCTTGCCCTTGGGAATCACGCCATCGCTGTCTTCGCCTTCCGGAATCCGGGTGGTGCCGGCAGGCACATCAACCAGCAGCCAGTGGAAAAAATCGACCCTCGGGATGTCCCTGGAAACCGTCTTGCCTTCCTGGTTTACATCATCCGCAACGCTAGGCACGTCCGGATCAAACATCATCACCACGAAGCTTTTCGTGCCCTCGGGCGCACCGTCCCAGACAATTTCGGGGTTCCGGTTGGGACCGAAGCTCATGTGGTCATCTTCGCTGTATACCCCGAATGCGAACTTCTCGGGAATCGGCTGGCCTTCTTCGATGCCTTCAACCTGTAGTTTCACGGCGTTGCCTCCTGTCGTTTTTAGCCTTGGGCTCATTGACTGTGTCTGGGACAGTCTCATTCTGTGATAATACGTTTTTAACACAAAATCGATTGAACTGACCACGGAGCCCCGATGAGCCAACAGAAGCCCGGCAAGCCGCAACAACCCGCGAACCAGAAAGACGAGGATGCGGTTGCCTTCGCCCAGGGTATTTTCGAACTGGCCCGCAACGGCGGTGCCGGACCTCTGAGCGTGATGCTTGATGCCGGTGTCCCGGTGAACATGCGCACCAGCGAGGGCGAGACCCTGCTGATCCTGGCCAGCAAGCACGGCCACCCGGAAACGGTACGTCTTCTGCTGGAAAAAGGCGCCGATCGCGAAGCGAAGGACAGCAACGGCAATACCGCTCTGTCGCTGGCAAAAACCGACAGCGTAAAGCGCCTGTTCGAAGAATCCGGCCGGTAAGCCGGCATGTTCAACAAAGGCGAGATTATCCACCACACCCGGGATGCCCTGGGCAGCATTCTGGTGGTCGATTACCGCAAACACCGGGTGCTTACCTTCAATTCGGTGTTCGAGCAAAGCAAGATTGATCGCCGATTTCCCTATCTGCCAGTTCATGAGTACAACCGGGCCATGATGCTGCCGGCGGTCTTTGCCAACCCTCGCCACGTCACCATTCTGGGTCTGGGCGGCGGCGTGATGGCGGGCGCTTTTCACCATCTTTATCCCGAGTGTCGGATACACGCCGTCGAACTGCGCCAGGCGGTACTGGACACTGCCAGGGAATTTTTTGATCTGCCCGGCAGTGAGCGCCTTGAGGTAACCATTGCCGATGCCCGGGATGCCCTGGAAAAGCTGCCTGAGGCGAGCACGGATATGATTCTGGCCGATCTGTACAACGCAGACCGGATGAGCCCTGCACAGGCCCAGAAACAGTTTGTGGATGAGTGCGCCCGGGTGCTCACGGAGGACGGCTGGCTGGTGCTGAATTACCACCGGACTCCGGATGTCCAGGGGGCTTACTTCCGGCGGCTCAAGAGGCACTTTGCGGTGCTTCTTGGCTTTCGAAGCAAAAGTAACAACACCGTGGTTTATGCCAGCAAACAGCACTTCCAGTCGGTGCATCCCAAAGATCCGGTGTTGGCGGAACTTGAAAGCCGGCTGCCGATTGACTGGCGCCGGCTGATGGCGAAGGTCAGCCGGATGGAGTGAGGTCGCTCACAACCATTTTTCTTCGGGGCTCTGATAACCCTCAAAGGCTCGGTGAAGGGTCGCGGGCTGATCGGTCTGGATCAGCATGTCGATATATTGCTGCTTGAGAAAACCCGCCCGCTCCATGGTTTGCGCCATCGCCAGCAACGGGTCAAAAAACCCGTTGACGTTGTAGATGGCACAAGGCTTCTGGTGCAGCCCCAACTGGCCCCAGGTCCAGGCTTCGAACAGCTCTTCCAGCGTGCCAATACCACCCGGCAATGCGACAAAGCCGTCGGCCAGATCCGCCATCAGGGCCTTGCGCTCGTGCATGTTTTTGACCACATGCAGCTCGGTCAGGCCGGAGTGGGCCAGTTCCCGGTCTCGCAGGTGCTCGGGGATCACCCCGTGAACCCTGCCGCCGGCGGCCAATACCGAATCGGCCACGATGCCCATCAGACCGACATGGCCTCCGCCGAACACCAGCTCAGTACCATTGCGACCGAAGTAATCACCCAGCTCCCGGGCCTTGTCCGCGTACAGCGGATCATTTCCGGACCGGGAGCCGCAATAAACCGCGACCTTCATTCACCGTCACCAATCTTGTCCTGGGTTTGGGTCTCGAAATCACTGGCGTCGTGACGCTCGTGCAGCTGGCTGCTCGGCTCACCCCAGGCCCGGTTGACCATGCGGCCACGCCTGACCGCCGGACGCTGGGCAATCTCATCGGCCCAGCGAATGACGTTGGTGTAGGTGTGGGCTTCCAGGAACTCGGCCGCGTCGTACACCTTGTTTTTCACCAGGGCACCATACCAGGGCCAGATCGCCATATCGGCGATGGTGTATTCGTCGCCGGCGATGTATCGATTGTTTGCCAGCTGACGGTCGAGCACATCCAGCTGGCGCTTGACCTCCATGGTGTAACGGTTGATCGGATACTCATAGTATTCCGGCGCGTAGGCGTAGAAATGACCGAAGCCGCCACCGAGCATCGGCGCACTGCCCATCTGCCAGAACAGCCAGTTCATGGTCTCCGCGCGTCCGGCGATGTCACTGGGCAGGAACGCCCCGAATTTTTCCGCCAGGTAAAGCAGGATGGACCCGGATTCGAACAGGCGGATGGACGGGGTGACACTGTGGTCCACCATGGCCGGGATCTTGGAGTTGGGGTTCACTTCCACAAACCCGCTGCCAAACTGATCGCCCTCGGTAATCCTGACGAGCCACGCATCGTACTCGGCGTCCTTGATACCCAGCTCCAGCAGCTCCTCCAGCATCACCGTTACTTTCACGCCGTTGGGCGTCGCCAGCGAATAAAGCTGCAACGGATGCTTGCCAACCGGTAGCGCCTTGTCGTGGGTCGGACCGGCGATCGGGCGATTGATACTGGCAAACCGACCTCCGCTCTCAGAGTCCCATTTCCAGACTTTGGGTGGCGTGTAGGTAGCGTCGGTCATGGCATTTCTCCTCACAAAGTAGCATTCAGCTGGCTCCGAGGTCGCATTGAGCCCGGGGCCGAAAACTCTAGCATGGAAGTTCAAACAAAAAGAACCACAGGAGTACCCCATGGCAGGGCGCATCGTGCTCCTTCTTGCCTGTCTGTTTTTAGTGCCCCCGGTTCACGCCGAGCTGTCAGACAGCAAGCGGGCGCTGATTCAGGAGCTGTTTCCCTCGGCAACGGTCATTGAAGACAAGCTGCCCGATTTTCCCGTGTACCCGGTGTATCAACTCCAGGAACTGCTTGGCTATGCCTACGAAACCGCAGACCATAGCCGCCTACAGGGCTTTGCCGGCAAACCGATCAGCATGCTGATCGGCCTCGACAGCAAAGGGCGTTTCACCGGCATCAAGGTGCTGAATCACCACGAGCCGGTTTTTCTCCATGGCCTGGGCGAAGGCCCCCTGTTCGACTTTGTAGACCAATACGAAGGGCATTCGTTACAAGAGCAGATTATTGTCAGCACCTCCAACTCCAGCCGTTCCGGACGAACCAGCGACGGCAACGTGGTGCACTTTGACGGTGTCAGCAAGGCCACGGTTTCGGTCCTGATCATCAACGACACCGTGCTCTCTTCAGCCCTCAAGGTGGCCCGCAAGAAACTCGAGGGCTTTGCCCAGAGCGCACCCACACGGGCGAAACCGGATTTCTACCAGCCCATGTCCTGGCAGCAACTGGTGGATCGCGGTTACATCGGACACTGGCAGATTGCTCCCGAATCCATCGAGGCCGAGCTGGGCCGGCCTCTTTCAGACTACCCCATGGACATCGAACCCGCAGACGGCGAACCTTTTACCGAGCTTTTCTTCGCCTACATCAATTCGCCCATGGTGGGACGAAACCTGCTTGGAGACGATGGCTATCAGCGCCTCATGCAACGGCTGGATGACGGCGCACAGGTTCTGGCCGTCATGTCCCGGGGCGCCTTTCCCCACGTTTCCCGAGAGTTCGTGCCCGGCAGCTCTCCGGACCGTGTTGGGCTCACCCAGAACAACCTTGCCGTGGAAATGCGCGACCTCAACCTGCTGGACCAGAATCTCGATTTCCGGGCGGCCGGCATTCCGTCATTCGATGCCGGAAACCTGTTCCGCGTGGGCGGTAACGCCGGCTTCAACCCCGGGGCGGAAGCCAATCTGAAGCTCAATGTCGAACTGGCCCGCAATCACCTGATGGTGGACCGCACGTCCCTGAATATCCCGGTTCGCTTCAACGAAGAACTGTTCGAAACCGTCGAGGTTGCTCCCAACCCGGAGGACACCCGTGAACCGGTCTGGATCGGCCTTTGGAAAGAACGTTGGTGGCAGATTTCACTGCTGGTAATCGGCCTGACCGTTCTGACCGTGTTCTTCGCCCGCCAGAAAACCCTGAGCCGCAACCCGAAGCTGGTACACCGGTTCCGCTGGGGATTTCTGTTCTTCACCCTGTTCTTTATCGGCTTCTACGCCCAGGGCCAGCTTTCGGTGGTTAACATCTACACCCTGTTCCTGGCGATCTGGGACGGTTTCTCTCTCAATGTGTTCCTGCTGGATCCGATCATCTTTATTCTCTGGGTGTACACATTCATAACCCTGTTCATCTGGGGCCGTGGCCTTTTCTGCGGCTGGCTCTGCCCGTTTGGCGCCCTGCAGGAAATGGCCGCCTGGCTTGGCGAGAAACTGAAGTTCCGCCAGATCAAAGTGCCCGAGCACTGGCACCGGCGCCTGATTCTGCTCAAATATCCGATCCTGCTGGCTCTGGTGGGCACCGCTTTCTACTCCCTGACCGTCGCCGAAAAAATGGCGGAGGTGGAACCATTCAAAACCAGCATAACCCTGTTTTTCGTTCGCTCCTGGCCCTTCGTTCTCTACGCCGTCGGCCTGCTTGTGATCGGCATGTTCATCCACAAATTCTACTGCCGCTACCTGTGCCCGCTGGGCGCCGGCCTCGCGGCGCTCGGCCGGTTACGCTTGTTCAGCTGGCTGGACCGGGTTGAGCTCTGTGGCAACCCCTGCCAGCACTGCAAGAATGAGTGCGGTATCAATGCCATTCGCAAGGATGGCCGGATCGATTACGACGAATGCATTCAGTGCCTGGAATGCGTCGTTATTCTCGAGGACGACACCCGGTGCGTCGACAAGCGGCTCGAGACCAAAAAACGATCAAGACAGGCGAACATATTGGCAACGGACGCGGGCTGACCCGTCCCGTTGCCGCGAAGCCCGGATTATTGCTTCTTCTGCCATTCAAACTTCTTGAACGGCTCATCAACGGGCGTCTCCGCAATGTGGTTGACGTAGTTACTCATGACTTTCTGGGACAACACCAGAATCACTTCCAGCACCTGGCGGTGCTGGTAGCCCGCTTCGTAAAACGCGTCCAGATCCTCTTTGCTGACATTGCCGTGTTTGCGCATGACCGCAAGAGTGAAGGTTCTGAGCGCCTCGAGCTTGTCGCTCGGCAGCGGCGTTTCGTCCCGCAGTGCATTGGTAATGTCGTCAGACACATCCATCATTTTGGCAATCCCGGTATGGGCCGGAACGCAGTAATGACAGGCGTTTTCCACGTTGATGGTCTGCCAGACGACAGTCTTTTCATCATTATCAAAGCTGCTATCCAGCACCAGTTGATGCAGTTGCTGGTAACCCTCAAGGATGCCCGGCGCCTCCGCCATGACCGCATGCAGGCCAGGAATCATGCCGAACGCCTTGAGCGAGTTGTCCAGCAATGGTCTGGATTTCTCCGGTGCCGTGTCTTTGTCGTGAAGGGGGAAATCTGTCATTGCCAACTCCTTTATTGAATGATTGCTCAATTACCACTTCAGGCTAACTGTTATTGAGCGGTCATTCAAGATATAATTGAGTGGTCATTCAAATCACTACGATGGTGAATTGTTGTTATGGCCAGACACGCACGCTATGACCGAAAAACCGCTCTGGAAAAGGCCGTTGGTCTGTTTTGGGAGAAGGGCTATCACGGCAGCTCCATGAAGCAGATCGAGCAGGCCCTCGATATGCGGCCGGGCAGCATCTACGCCACGTTTGGCAGCAAGGACGGTCTGTTTTCAGAAGCACTGGCCGCCTATGCGGAACAGGGCGGCCGGGAGTTGGCCGTTCACCTCAAGGGTTTTGATTCCATTGTTGACGGCCTTCAGGACTATCTGCGCGGCATCGCCTGCAGTTGCGGCGACGGAAGCGCGGCACCCTCACGAGCCTGCATGATCGTGAAAACTCTGCTGGAATCCAGCAATACGCATTCGGCCCTGGCGGACCAGGCCAACAGCATTCTTGCTGCGATCGAGGGATCTCTTGCAGACCTGGTAGAGCAGGCTCGGGTGAAAGGGGAGCTGGCGCAATCCGTAGACAGCCGTCGACTTGCCCGGCTCCTGCAGGCGCAGATCATGGGCCTGAGATCCATGGGTGAACGCAATCTGGATCCGCAAGCCATGAAAGACCTTGGTGACGATATGGCCGCCATCCTGGACGGGTATCGCACCCAGCATTAGACCCGCTGTTCCTTCTGCAGCTGCGGCGAGCGCGCCATCCACAGGTTCGCGAGCGCCAGGCCGGAAGGAAACAGCACTTCCGTAGAATTGTACCCACAGGTCCGGGCGCGTTAACATTATTGCCCGGCTCAGGCCCCGCCCTGTTTCCCGATCGAATTCCGGCTGCTCGTCTGGTTCCGAGTGAGGACAGCCAAGCATTCTCGCCTGAAGAGTCCTTGGCTCTCTTCACTTACAGGTCTGATTGGTATGGATAACCTTCATCACATTGTTGTGGTCGGCGGTGGCGCCGGCGGTCTCGAACTTGTTACCAGCCTCGGGAACAAACTGGGTAGAAAGGGAAAAGCCAGAATCACGCTGGTGGATTCCGGTCTGACCCACGTCTGGAAACCCCTGCTGCACGAAGTTGCCTCCGGTTCCCTGGATGCCAGCGCGAACGAGATCAACTACCGCGCCCATGCCCGCAAACACCATTACGAATTCCAGCTCGGCCGCATGAGCGGACTGGACCGCGATAGCAAGAAAGTGGTCATAGCCCCGTTCCACGATGTCGACGGTACAGAGGTCGTTCCCGAACGCCATATCCCCTACGACACACTGGTGATTGCCGTGGGCAGCACCGCCAACGACTTTGGCACGCCCGGCGCCCAGGACAACTGCCTGTTCCTGGACAGCCTCAAACAGGCCCGGCGCTTCCACAACCTGATGCTCAACGCCTTTCTGCGCAAGAATCACGAGGCGTTGCAGGGGGCTGAGCATACCCTGAATATCAGCATCATCGGCGCGGGTGCCACCGGTGTGGAACTGGCAGCAGAATTGCGACTGGCGTCCCGCGAGCTGCCGGTGTACGGCATGAACCACCTTCAGCCCTCGGACGTTTCCATTTCCGTGATCGAGGCCGCTGACCGCATTCTTCCCGCCCTGCCTGGCCGGCTGTCTGCGGCGGCCACCAGGGAGCTGGAACACCAGCGGGTGAAAGTACTGACCGGCCAGCCGGTGAGTGAGGTACGGCCCAGTACGGTCGTGATGAAAGACGGCACCGAATTACCCTCGGAAATGACCATCTGGGCAGCGGGCATCAAGGCCCCGGCCTTCCTGGCCGAGCTGGAAGGTCTGGAGGTGAACCGGAGCAATCAACTGGTGGTGGAACAGACCCTGCAAACCACCCAGGATGCCAATATCTTCGCCTTCGGCGACTGCGCTGCCTGTCCGCAACCGGATTCCGACCTGCCGGTTCCCCCACGGGCCCAGGCTGCGCACCAGCAGGCAGACACCCTGTTCAAGACCCTCTGCAACCGCCTGGACAATGGCGAGGCGGTGCCCTTCGTCTACAACGACCACGGTTCGCTGATCAATTTCAGCCGCTACACCACCGTCGGCAATCTGATGGGCAACCTGTCCGGCCGCAGCATGTACATCGAGGGCAAGGTGGCCCGCATGTTCTACCTGTCCCTCTACCGGATGCATCAGGTAGCCCTGCACGGCATGTTCCGCACCGGGATTATCTGGCTGATGGATAAAATCAGCCGTGCCATGCAACCCCGACTCAAACTACACTAGAGATACAGTCGAGCGGCAATGAAGTGGAGCGGGTGAAGGGAATCGAACCCTCGTATGCAGCTTGGGAAGCTGCCGTTCTACCATTGAACTACACCCGCAAAAAAAGGGCCGCGAAAGCAATATAAGCGGTCCGCCCGGCAATGGGCAAGCATTCTGTCTGGAGCAACAATGGATCCCACCCTGACTCTGATTGGCGCCCTGATGCTGGTCATCAGTATTGTGCTCAGCCCGCTTTCCAGCCGGGTGGGCATGCCGGTGCTGCTGATCTTTCTGGTGGTCGGCATGATGATGGGCGAGGACGGCCCGGGTGGCATCCAGTTCGACGATTTCGAGCTCGCGTTCCTGATTGCCAATCTGGCGCTGGGCGTGATCCTGCTGGACGGCGGCATGCGCACCCGTGCGGAAACCTTCCGCGTGGGGCTGAAACCCGCCCTGGTGCTCGCTACACTCGGGGTCGCGATGACCGCCGCTGGTGCCGCAGTTGTGGCCTGGTGGGTGTTCGACCTGCACTGGCTGACGGCCCTGCTGATTGGCGCCATCATCTCATCCACCGATGCCGCAGCCGTGTTTTCGCTGCTTCAGGGGCGGGGCCTGCACCTGAACGAACGGGTCAGTGCCACCCTGGAGATCGAATCCGGCAGTAACGACCCCATGGCGATTTTCCTGACCCTGATGCTGGTCACGCTCATCGGTAACGATGGCGATCACGCGGGCTGGGCCGCCCTGACCATGCTCGTGCAACAGTTCGGCATCGGCGCGGTTGCCGGGATTATTGGCGGTTTTGCCGTGGTGGAGCTAGCCAATCGTATCCGCCTGACGCCCTCCCTGTATCCCTTGCTGGTGGCAGCTGCGGGCATTTCGGTGTTTTCCGCCACAAACGCCCTCGGCGGCAGCGGGTTTCTGGCCATTTATCTGACCGGCGTGGTGATCGGTAACCGCCATGTCCGGATGATGCCGATGATCCTGCAGGTGCACGATGGTCTGGCTTGGCTGGCCCAACTGTGCCTGTTCCTGATGCTGGGACTACTGGTAACCCCCTCGGACCTGATTCCGCTGGCCGGCGGTGGGTTAATACTGGCCCTCTCCCTGATTTTCATTATCCGCCCGCTGACCGTCATTTTGACCCTCTGGCCGTTTGCCTTTAACCGCCGCGAGCTCGGCTTTATCAGCTGGGTCGGCCTGCGAGGAGCTGTGCCGATCGTGCTGGCCCTGTTCCCGATCATTGCGGACTTGCCGGAAGCCCAGCTGGTGTTCCACGCCGCCTTCTTTATCGTTCTGGTCTCGCTCCTGGTGCAGGGCACCACCATGACGCCACTGGCCCGGAAACTTCGCCTGGAAGTGCCCGCCGGTGAAGACCCGTACCGAAGGCTGCCCCTGGATGCCCCGGCGGCGGGCGACCACGAATTGATGCTGTTCCCGTTGCGGGGCGAAATCTGGGAAACGCCACGCCGACTCAGCCAGTTGCGCTTTCCGGAGAACACCGCTGTGGCCGGGGTATTCCGTAACCGGGTCTGTTTACAGCCGAAAGCCGATCTTGAGGTATCCAGCGGGGATATGGTTGCCATGTTCGCAACCCCCAGCGTATTGCCGGAACTGGGCAAGGCACTTAGCGGCCGCCACGCGCCCAAATACCTTGCCGAGCGGGCATTCTTTGGTGATTTCGTGCTCAACGGCGATGCCCTGCTCGGCGATGTCGAGCAGGTCTACGGCATCGAATTTGATGACCTGCCACCGGAACTGTCCCTGGCCGAGTGCTTTGCCCGGCGCACCAAAGGTCACCCCGTTGTTGGCGATGTTGTGACCCTCGGCCCGGTGACTCTGGTTGCCCGGGCCACCAGCGCTGACCAGGTGACCAAGGTGGGTCTGAAGATGGACAGTTCACAAAATGGCTGAACAACGAACCAGATAGCCAAAAAAGTTAACAAAACCCCTTAACAGATCCCTTGCAGGCTGTGGTATAAAACGCCTGTACAAAGATTAATCATTGGTAAGTTAAGGACATGAGTATTTTCCGCGCCCTGCTATCCACTCTCGCCCTGCTCTGTCTGGGGCTCGCGCCGAATGCCTTCGCCACCGAGCTGCTGGCGAAAGCCGACACCCGCATGCCCGGTGCGTCCCTGTATGAGCCCGCGGATATCGGCAGTGTCAGCAAGGTGGTCGTCCGTAAGGGAGAGCGTCGCCTGTACCTGATGGACGGCGAAGACGTGGTTCGCAGCTACCGCATTTCCCTGGGCGACAACCCGGAAGGTCACAAGCTGTATGAAGGTGACGAACGCACCCCCGAAGGCGACTACACGCTGGACTGGCGCAATGCCGAAAGCGATTTCTACAAATCCATCCACATCTCCTACCCCAGCGAGCGGGACCGTGAACTGGCGTCGGCCTGGGGTCTGAATCCCGGTGGCAGCATCATGATTCATGGCCTTCCCAATGATGTGGGCGACATGGCCTTCGCCTACACCGGTCTTGACTGGACCGATGGCTGTATTGCCGTGACCAACGAAGAGATGGACGAAATCTGGCAACTGGTGTCGAACGGGACCCCGATCAGCATTCACCCCTGAGAAAAGCCTGACAGCAGAATTAAGTTGTTGTCATACGCTAAGAATATTTACCTATCCTGAGTTAACATTTTGGCTTACAGTGTTTTACACTGTTTAACGACTCCGGTAGTCAATGCCTATTATGCCTATCGGGCACAGGTTGACAGGAAGTCGTCTATACTGACTTTCGGATCACAGGAAATAACTCGACCAATAAGGGGATTTACAATGCGTAAACTGACGATCGCCGGGATTGCACTGGCCACTGCTCTGACTGCAGGTTGTGCCACGACTGACCAAGGCGCCCTCGACGAAGCGAATGCAACCGCCAGCTCCGCTGAGCGCACTGCTGAAAATGCAATGAACACCGCTAACAGCGCTGCAAGCTCTGCACGTACTGCCCAGCAGACTGCAGAAGAAGCTCTGGCCGCTGCCAAGGCAGCCCAGAAAGCCGCTGACGAAGCAAACGAGCGTGCCAAGCGTATGCTCGAGCGTGCCAGCCAGAAGTAAGGCTGATACGTAACAGAAAAGGCCGGCAATGCCGGCCTTTTTTTATGCCTCGGGTTCGGGTTTGTCCGGATCGGGCTTATCAGGCGTAAAGGGTTTGTTTTCCTTCAGGAACGTGGTCATCAACTCCATTGGCAGCGGAAACACAATGGTGGATGAATTGGTATTGCTCATATCCGCCAGGGTCTGCAGGTAACGCAGCTGCATGGAACCGGAGTTGGTAGACATGACATCCGCCGCTTCCACCAGCTTCTTGGACGCCTGTAATTCGCCCTCGGCGTGGATGACCTTGGCACGCCGCTCGCGCTCGGCCTCGGCCTGGCGGGCAATGGCACGAATCATGGACTCGTTGAGATCCACGTGCTTGATTTCCACGTTGGCCACCTTGATGCCCCATTCCTCGGTCTGGGCATCGATGATTTCCTGGATATCCGAATTGAGCTTGTCCCGCTCTGACAGCATTTCGTCGAGATCGTGCTTGCCCAGCACCGACCGCAGCGTGGTCTGGGCCAGTTGGCTGGTTGCGGAATTGAAATCCTCCACCCGGATAATCGCCCGCTCGGGATCCACGACACGGAAGTAAAGCACGGCATTCACCCGTACCGTCACGTTATCGCGGGAGATGACGTCCTGGCTGGGGACATCCAGGGTGATTACCCGCAGATCCACCCGCACGATCTGCTGAATGCCGGGAATGACGATGATCAGCCCCGGGCCTTTGACACCCTGGAACCGCCCGAGAAAGAAAACAACGCCACGCTCGTACTCCGGCAGGATCTTGATGGCCGAAGCAAGAATGAGCAGTAACACCACCGTTGGTGCCAGATAGGGAATCAGATCGCCAATCATACGGCCTCCTTGTATTGCCGTTACTTTGTCTGCCGGGTCAACCGCTTTCCTGGATGACCCTGACGGTTACCGTCAAACCTTCAATTGCTGTCACTTGAACCCGGTCACCCTCCTTGACAGGCGCTTCGCTGATGGCATTCCAACGCTCACCGCTAAGCCGGACATGACCACGGTAGTGGCCATGCTCTCCCGAGAACTCGTCCAGTGCCACGGCTTCCTCATGGGTGATCTGCTCGGCCCCACTGACCGGATGCCGTCGACGCAGCCCGATAAACCGTGTCACCGTCCAAAGGATAAAACCGGCAGCCACGACAGCCGTGCCGCCAATTGTCGGTAGCGAAATATCCCGGTGACTGCCATCCATCAGGATGATCGAACCGGTCACAAAAGCGACAATGCCGCCGACCCCCAATATCCCGAAACTGGGCACAAACGCCTCCCCCACGATGAACGCCAACCCGAGGATGATCAATGCCAGGCCGGCATAATTCACCGACAGAACCTGGAAGGCAAAGAGCGCGAGAATCAGCGAGATAGCGCCAATCACGCCCGGCACCACGGCACCGGGGTTGGCCAGTTCGAAGATGATGCCGTAGAAGCCGATAATCATCAGGAAGTAGGCAACGTTCGGATCGGTGATCACCGACAGCAGGCGGGTGCGCCAGTCCGGCTGGGACCGGGCGATTTCCAGACTGGCCGTATTCAGGGTCATGTCGCCCGACGCCATGCGAACGGTCCGGCCATCCATTTGCTGCAGCAAGTCCTGAATGTTGGGTGCGACCACGTCGATGACGTTCTTTTCCAGGGCCTCATCGGCACCGAGATTCACCGCCTCACGGACGGCTTCCTCGGCCCACTCGGCATTCCGGCCGTGACGTTCCGCCAGCCCGCGAATATAACTGACCGCGTCTTCCAGAACCTTGCGTTCCATGGCGGTACCACCGCGCCGTTTGCCGTCATCGTCGCTGGCTTGCTGTTCGCCGTCAGACGAAGACCCGGATTCGGAATCAGAGCCTTCCTCCGTTTGCGGCTCGCCGGAGGCCGGATCGCTCTCCGGTTCCGGGCTGCCCGGCAGGCCGCCCATCTGAACCGGCGTCGCAGAGCCCAGGTTGGTCGCAGGGGCCATGGCGGCAATGTGACTGCCATAGAGAATAAACGTGCCAGCGCTGGCGGCCCGGGCGCCCTGCGGGGAAACATAGGTAGCCACGGGAACTTCAGAGGCAAGAATCACCTTGATGATATCCCGCATGGAATCCATCAGGCCGCCCGGGGTGTCCATTTCAATGATCACCAGGCCGGCACCCTCAGATTCGGCCCTGCGAATACCCCGGGTGACATAGTCCATGGTCGCGGGGCCAATGGCGCCCTCAACTGTAAGCACCAGAGCGGTCTCGGAAGCCTTCTGCTGGGCAAAAACCTGATGGGCGAGGGAAGCCAGTGCCAGCAGGGCGCCGGTCATCATCACCAGGGCCCAGCGCCGAAGCCGGGCAGGGTTCTGTGATCGCATGGGATGGTTTACCTGCATGACGCCTCCCCGGATCCGGAAAAATTCTGATTGCTGGACATACGATGGCACAGTGGCCGCGGTTCTGTCTCAGGCACTCACGCAGCGCGGCACTCTTGCCCGGAACTCTATGTCAGAAGTATAGCCGCTGCTCCGGCTCGTTGGCCGATTCCGGTGACTTCTCTTCCACGGTCTTGTCTGCGGCCATTTGGGTAACCCGTTCACCAATCATGGTTGGCAGACCATCGGCCTGGTCCACTGCCAGCTCAATGGCGCCACGCTTGACCTCAACGCCTGGGTGCTGGCTGCGGAAAGCTTCAACTTCAGCGAAGACCTGCTGCCATAAACGGTCGCGATCTTCTCGGGGGTAGTCTTCATGGGGGCGGTGCACCTCAAGCCAGACCTCACCATCCGAGAAACCGATCTTGACGGCATCGTGGACAACCTGAACCGGTGTACCTTTCTCAACCTGGTAAACAAACCGGGAGATATCCTCGTTGTACATCCGGAAACAGCCATGGCTGACCGGCATGCCCACACCAAACTTCTTGTTGGTGCCGTGGATCAGATAGCCTTTCTCGCTCAGCAACAGGGCGTGGGTACCAAGCGGATTCCCGGGGCCCGGAGGAATCATACGGGGCAGGTACTCACCTGATGCCTCGTACTCCGCGCGAATACTGGCCGGCGGATACCAGGCCGGAGATTCCAGCGGCATGGTGACTTCGGCATCGGTCAGCGGAGAGGGATTTTCAGCCGTTCCCACTCCAACCGGGTACACCTGAACTCCCCCATTGGTGAAGTAATACAGGCGGTACTCCGCAAGATTGATGACAATGCCCTCGCGCCGGGAGTCGGGCAGCACATAATGGCGCGGCAGGGTAATCGTAGTGCCTTCTCCGGGTAGCCAGGGGTCGACACCGGGATTGGCCTTCACCAACTCCAGATAGCCCATGGCCAGACGGTTGCCAATGCCGGCAAAAGTGTCCTCGTAACGGGTCTCGAATACGCCAAGCTCTCCGGCCAGGTCCCCCTGGATCGGGAAGGTGGGCACACGAGGGCTTCTGTCGGGTTTCTCCGGGGTATCCGAATTACTGACAGCCTCCACAGGCTGTTCCGAACCGATGGTCGGAAATGCCAGGAGCTGTGCCAAAGCAAAAACCATTAAGAATCTGAACCACATAGAAAACATTCCGAAAGCATCAGGCAACCGGGTACAGTGACAGCAAGTACCCTCAGGAGTTCATAAAGGTTGCCCACACTGTTACAACGGCAAGCACCACGAACAGAACGCTTGCGCCAATCCGGGCTGTGGCAAGGGGCAACCGTTCCATCAGCCAGCGTCCTGCCATGATAACCGGTATGTTGGCCAGCAGCATCCCCACCGTGGTGCCCAGAATAACCCAGAAGGTTTCGGTAAAGCGGGCGGCGAGAACGACCGTTGCCACCTGGGTCTTGTCGCCGATTTCCGCCAGGAAAAACATGATGGTGGTGGCCATGAACGCCCCCATGCCCAGAAACTTCGAGTCTGCGCTGTCATCCTTGTCGGGCACCAGTAGCCACAGAGCGATGGCGACAAAGCTGCCGGCCAGAATCCAGGGCAGCCAGGCTTCTGGAATAAAGGAAGCGACCCAGGCACCGAGCCAGGCAGATAAGGCGTGGTTGAGAACCGTTGCGACAAAAATGCCGAGAATAATAGGCAGGCGTGTGGCGTATCTGGCAACCAGGAAAAGCGACAGCAACTGGGTCTTGTCACCAATTTCCGCTATGGCAACAGCAACCGTCGAGGCGAGAAAAGCGTCCATGAAAAACTCCAGGGCGGATAACCAGACATGAGGCAGCCCACCTTCCGCCCAATGGAGGTGAAACCGCCTCAGGTCTTGCCAATATCACCGGTGTTGCGGTGAAACATGATAGCCATGGGGATTTGGCCCCAAGTATGTTGACTATCATCCGCTCGGACATTCCGATGCGGAGGCTACTCCCCTGAAGAGATGCCGGCATAATAATGAATCCGGCGCGGGGCCGCAACCAAAGGTCTTCCTAGACCCGCATTCGCCAAACCGGGATCGCCGCAACCGCTACGAATGCCGCCACCAGCCACCAGGCGGAATGGAACGCATTGATCGTTGGCATGCCCGCACTGTGCTCGCCGAACTCGATGGTCAGGGCCACCAGGTTGACACCAAAGGCGCCCCCGAGCTGTCGCATAAAGTTCAGGCTACTGGAGCCGGCACCTAACTCCTGTGGCTCCAGCGGGTTCAGGGCACCGGTCGACAGAGCCGGAAGCATGAATCCGATGCCAACGCGCCCCAAAACGGTCCAGAGAACCAGCCAGCCGAACGCCAGCTCGAGGTCTGACATCGCGAACAGTACGGCTGAAAGGGCAAATACACCAATCCCGAAGACAACCAGAACCCGGGCGCTATGTCTGTCCGCCAGCCGACCGGCCAGCGGGAACGTCATACCCAGGACAATCCCTGCAGGCAGCATCAGCAACCCTGCCTCCGTCGCACTGAACCCGAGGGCTGTCTGGACAAACAACGGAATAAGATAAGTGGATCCGAACAGCGCCAGCCCCAGCGCCATGGCCCCGAGGCAGGCGAACAGGAATGCCGGTTTGCGCAGCAAGCCGATGTTCACCAGCGGGTGCGCAGTCTGCCGTTCACGCAACACAAAGAACACCAGCCCGCAAAGGGCCAGCAATGCTTCAGCAAGAATCCACGTCTGCTGTCCTGACGCCTGCTGCAGTCGGTTGAGGGTATCCAGGGACAGGGCAATGGTGAGGCCGAGCAGTAACAAACCGGGCAGATCAAACCGATAGGGCGCCGGCCGGGAGACCGGCAAAGGCAGGAAACGCCAGGCCATCAACACACCCAGAAGCGTAACCGGAGCCGGTGCAAACATCACGTAGCGCCAGTCCAGCTGATCAACCAGAAAGCCTCCCAGCACCGGACCGAGGGCCGGGGCCAGAATCACCCCCATACCGTAGATACCCATGGCCTGGCCGCGGCGATCGCGGGGGAAAATCCGGAACACCAGATACATGCCCATGGGCTGCATCAGGCCGGCCATGGCACCCTGGCCGATCCGGGCGGCGATAAGCTGCCCCGGCGTCTCGGCAAAACCGCCGGCAAGGGAAATCAGGGTAAAGAGAAACATGGCTACGGCAAGGGTCTTGCGAACCCCGAAGTGATCCAGCAGCCAGGAGGAGGCCAGCATGGTGGTGGTCATGGCGGCGATAAAGCCCGTTGCCAGCCAGTGAACCTGGCCCTGGCGAATGCCGAACTCCACCATGATATCGTGCAACGCCACGTTGACTACGGTGGCGCTGAGTACGGTAGCCATGGTGCCTATCATCACCGTGGCCACCGCCAGCCAACGCCAGCGATCCCCGTAGCGGGCTTTCAGACCCTCAACTGAGTTATCAGCCAAGGGTTATTTCTGCTTTTCGGCGTTTTCCAGGATCTTGTGGAACACCTTTACGGTGCACTCGATCTCTTTGTCGCTGATGCCTTCCAGCATTTCCTCGCGCAGCACCTCGGCTCGCTCGGAAAGGTCATCCATAAACGCCCGGCCGGCGTTGGTCAGATGCAGCCGCCGCGCACGGCGATCGTTCGGGCAGGGCCGGCGCTCAATCAAATTCTGTTGCTCGAGACTGTCCAGCAGTCGAACCAGGGTCGGATTCTCGATCGCCATCAGGCTTGCCAGCTCACGCTGTGTGAGGCCCTCACCGCCTTTTTCCAGGTACACCATCGTGCTCCAGCGCGCCTGGGTGACGCCCAGATCCTTCAGGCGCTCGTCCAGCATTTTTCTCCAGCGCCGGGTAACCCGCGCTACCGCAAAAGGAAACTGGTCTCTCATTTGTCGTCACTCCATATCAAAAGAGGGCTTGGCCCGGGCCGGGCGCTGCCGCGCCTTCGGCCAATTAATCACATTATCGGAAAGTCACCAATAGTATGCTAACCATTGTGATAAAAACAGATACGGAAGTAAAAACAAAATTGGGGAAAACCGAAAGCAGCGTCAGCTCGCCTGACGCTGCTCTTCGTGCATTTCCTCGACTTCAGGAGACTCATGGAACTCGCTGTTCCGCGGATCGATTTCAGCAAGCACCGGCGACGCTTCCGGCATGGCAGGTACGAAGTGCTCCTGATCTGCAACGGCAACGTCCTCGGTATGACTGATCCGGTAGCTGGTAATCAAGGCCAGCAGCAGCAGGAAGCCGGCATTACCGAAGAACAGGCCTTTCGGCCCCAGGAGATTGATCAGCTCCGCCATGACAACCGGCCCGATGACACTGCCAACGCCGTAACTGAGCAACAGGGTGGCACTAGCGGCCACAATACGGGTGCTTTCCATACGGTCATTGGTGATGGCCACGGCTACGGGGTACAAAGCGGCTGAAAGCCCCGTGAACACACCAACCAGAAGGGTCAAAAGCCACGCATTCCCAGCCCCGAGAACTCCAACACCGCCTGCGGCTGAAGCCGCTACCAGAGCGATCCAGAACATCACGCGGCGCCGGTCGAAACGGTCGCAGAGCCGGCCCAGCGGCCAGGCAAGGATCATGGCCGCGACAATGGCACTGGCCATGAACGTGGATGTCCGTGCAACGTCCAGCCCGACCAGTGTTGCGTACACCGGCCCAAGCGCATAAAAGCCGCCGATCATGACGCCGCAGATCAGGGCGCCGGCAACACCGGAAAAGGATTCCCGGGCCAAAGTGAAAATAGAGATGCGCTGAACCTGCTCAATAACGGGCGCTTCCATTTTGGTCAGTGCCAGCGGCATCAGCGCCAGCGCCAACAGAATCGCGGCAATCGAGAAAGGCATGAAATTGGCGGGGTCGCCGATATTCACGATGAGCTGGCCGCCGGCGGCGGACAGATAGAAAACAATCTGGTACACCGCAAACAACGCACCGCGGTTGGCATTGGTGGCACGGCTGGAGAACCAGCTCTCGATGACCACCAGCACACCGGCAATACTGAACCCGGAGAGTACCCGCAGAACAGCCCAGAAAATCTCGGAAACGGCCATCGGATAGAGTAACGACGTGACAGCGGCAGCGGCGGCAAACACCGCGAACGCCCGGATATGACCAACCCGGCCGATAATTCGGTGAACGTAGAGCGTACCCAACACAAAACCGATGGAATAGCAGACCAGAATCCAGCCGATAATATCCGGCGATATCGCCTCGATACTCAGACGGATGCCCAGCAGTGTCATCAGGAATGCATTGCCGCTGACCAGCAAAATAATGCTTAGAATCAGGGCAGACAGGGAGGTGACCATTCGGGTCATTACAGCGGCTCCGGGCGTTACAGGGTATTCTGGATTGAATGACAGACAAAATAGCAGCAAGTCCCGGACTTTGCCGGCGACGTATTAGATCAGTAGCGGGAAGTGAAGCCACTAGGCACTTCCCGAAACCCGTTAACTGCATCACAAAAACCCGCAAAGGCCGCCGTGTAGCGGTTTAACAGGGTTTTACATTAATGCGCCGTAACAGACCATGAGTGCCGGAGCAGGTAACATGAAAACGAGCTATTCATTGGACCGTGAGCGCCTGGTTATGAAAAAAACGGACTGGCCCATCCGCTGGGATCTGCTGCTTCGCTATCGACTTATCGAAACGATTGCCCTGTGGGAAGGTCGTCTGACTACCAACCACATCTGCCACAGTTTCGGGATCGGTCGTCAGCAGGCGTCCAAGGATATCAACACCTATCTTCGCGAACTGGCGCCGGGCAATCTGGTTTACGACCGTCACCTGAAAGGTTATGTCCCGGCCGATAGATTTCGCCCGGTGGTCACCCGAGGCGTGGTCAATGAATATCTGGACCTGCTTGCCCGCCAGCAAAACCTGAGCACCACGTTTGAATCCCTGAACATTGGCCTGCCGGACAGCACCGTGGTCCAGGGTCCGAATCGGGTCATCGCGCCCGAAACCATGCGTGCGGTGGTGACGGCAACACGACAGGGAAGACAGCTGCGGGCCAGCTATGCCTCCCTGAGCCGACCGGAAGCGGTGGAAAGCATACTTGAGCCGCATACTCTGGTTTGTGCCGGCGACAGCTGGCATTTGCGGGCATGGTGCGACTCAAACCGGGAATTCCGGGATTTCGCCCTGAGCCGATTCCGGACCTCGCCGGAGGCCCTCCGGCAGCGCGCCAGACACACCCGGGACCAGGACGAGCACTGGAACCGGCAGGTTACCCTGGTGGTCACCCCGGATCAGCGCCTGACCCAAGCCCAGCAAGAGATCATTGCCCGTGACTACGGCATGGAACATGGTCGGCTGGAAGTTGCTACCCGTGCCGCGCTTGCCCCCTACGTGCTGTCACGGCTCGGTATTACCTTCGACAATCAGCACCCGGATCCGCTGGTGCAACAGCTTGAGTTGGCCAATCCCGACCAGTTGGGATTTGGCAGCAAACGCGAACAGGCCCTCAAAGCCGTTGCCGGCCTCAGCTAAACTGCCAGTGTGAGCTCTGGGACCTGGCGGTATGTCTTTCTCGGCGTTCTGATTCTGTCATTTCTGCCCGCAGCAGGGAGGGCAGAATCGGCCTGTGGTGATCCCGCAACGCCCATTTCCCGGGTCCAGGGCACTGGACCGGCCTCACCCATGGCAGGAGCTACCGTCACCGTCGAGGGCATCCTGACCCAGGATTCCCGGGCAAAGGGCGGCTTTGGTGGTTTTTACCTGCAGCAAGCCGACCATCAGACCGACGGGAATCCCGCCACTTCCGAAGCGCTGTTTATTTACACCGATCGTGAAATCGCCGATGTCGGCATGCGAGTGCGGGTAACCGGAAAGGTGAAGGAATACCACGGGCTGACCGAACTGGTGTCGGTTCGGAGCATCCGGGCGTGCGGGCGTGGGCCGCTTCCAGCGCCCATTGCCATCACCCTGCCCTGGGCCGTCGATCCGGAACATCTGGAGAACATGAGAGTTACCTTTCGCCAGCCCCTGACGGTGGTGGACAACTACAACCTGGCTCGCTACGGCGAGCTTGGGCTGGCGGCCTCAGACCAGGTCCAGCCTACGGAATACCTGCCCCCCGGCAAAGAAGCACACCGGGCATTCACCCGGGCCGGGGCAAACCGCGTTCTGCTTGATGACAACCGGTCCAGGAGAGACCCCCGCCCGGTACCCTGGCCCCCGGGCGGCCTGTCTTCGGCAACCGTAAGGGCCGGGGATCAGATTAAAGGGCTCATCGGTGTGCTGGATTTCCGCTTCGATGCCTGGCGGCTCCAGCCCTCTCAGGAGCCGGCTTTCCTCGCCACCAATCCCAGAGAAACCGCACCCGGGCCGCGGCATGAGGCTTCGGTGCGGATCATGGCTCTGAACCTTGGTAATTTCTTTAACGGAGATGGCCGGGGCGGCGAGTTTCCAACGAGTCGCGGGGCCGGGACACCGGCGGAATTCCGGCGCCAGCAACAACAACTGGTGAACACACTTCTGGCCCCCGATCCGGACATTCTTGCGCTGACCGAACTTGAGAACGACGGCTATGGACCGGCAAGTTCCATAGCGGAACTTGCAGAGGCCTTGGGCGGCACCTGGCGGTTCGTCAGCACGCCCGGCCAGGACGGCGATGACGAGATCCGGACCGGCCTGCTCTACCGCAGCGACCGGATTAGCGCGGTTGGCTCGCCAGAACGGCTTGCCAAAGGGCCATTTGAATCGGGAGGCCGGCCTCCCCTGGCTCAGGATTTCGGCCGAACGGACGGTGATGCTACCGTTCGGGTCATTGTTCCTCACCTTAAATCGAAATCCTGTCGGGGCGCCCGTGGCGATAATCAGGACCAGGCCGATGGCCAGGGCTGCTACGCGAGCCGGCGGACCAACGAAGCGAAAACACTGGCGGCCTGGTCCGGCAGCGATACCCGCAGGCACCATTCAGTCGGCACCCTGATAATCGGTGACCTCAACAGCTATGCCCGCGAACATCCCATCGCAGTGCTGGAGCAGGCAGGTTTTACCAGCATGGTGCACCATTTCCATCCCTGCACCGAAAAGATCTGTGGTCACTACACCTACCGTTACCGTGGTCAGAAGGGCTCGCTGGATTTCGCACTCGCCTCCGAGACCTTAAAACCAAGGGTTACGGGCGCCTGGAGCTGGCTGGTGAACGCCGATGAGCCCCGGGTACTCGACTACCGGAGCGATCACCCGGCATCCGGCCGGGGACCCTGGCGATCCAGCGACCATAATCCGGTGATTGTCGACCTGAAGCTCTGACTTTCGACGCCCCGTCACGGGCAATCTGTTGCCCATTCGCCGACGTCCACGGGCACTGTGGCCAAGGCTCCGGATACTGGTCCCGGTAGACTGGTGGTCAGACCCAAAACCGGTGATCGCTGACAACCATGAGAATTCCTGCCCCCAACTTCTGGCCCGCTGCCCGCACGGGACAACGATTACTTCTCCAGGCCCGCCGCCATGAAACCATGGTCGATGGCCACAAGATGGTTTTCCTGGAACGGGGATCGCCAGGTGTCGGCCGCCCGACGATCGTCCTGATTCATGGCTTTGCCGCCATGAAGGAAAACTGGGGGCTGTGGCTGCAAAGACTGCCAAGACGCTGGCATCTTCTGGCGCCGGATCTGCCGGGATTCGGGGAGAGTGATTACCGGCCGGAGGCCTGCTACCGCTACGAAACCCAGGCCCGTCGACTGGCTCAGTGGCTTGCGGGCGTTAACACGGACAACATCCATCTAGCCGGCAGCTCCATGGGTGGCGCGATTGCCGCAATACTGGCCCACACACTGGATCCGGCGCCCCGCTCGGTGACGTTGCTCAACAGCGCCGGCATCCCCGAACATAAAGAGGCAGACATTCACGCCCCCCTGAAGCCTGACCGGGATGGCATCCTGATTCCACGGGACTGGAAAGGCGTCTACCGCATGTTCAACAGTGTTGGCACCGGCAAGCCCACGGTCTCCGGACTTGCCATGGCCGGCCTTCTCGGACCGGATCTCCTGGGCCGCACCGAGGCCCTCCGGCATATCTTCAGTGACATGGTGGCAGACGCGCTGGCACCGGCCCGCTACCTGGGCCCCGAGACACCACCACTGCAGGTTCAGTGGGGCGACCGTGACGTGATTACCCCGACCCGCTGCGTTGACTGGTTCAGCTCGGCCACGCCTCAGGCAGAAATCCACATGTTCCGGGGTGTCGGACATCTTCCGATGCTGGAAACGCCCGGGCGATCTGCCGCAGCTCTGGAACACTTCGTCCGCCGTCATGGCCAGTGATCGATCCGGATGCTTCCTGCCAACCGGCCGATGATTGGCCTTTCAGGCCATTTATTCCGTCACCGAAGTCATGGGGCAACGAGCCGCGAGGCGCCATAATCGTCGAAACCAAGCGTTCTGCGACATAACAAGAACAGAATCAGACGAGGAAATCCCATGCGCGCCTCCGTTTCAACGGCACAGGACCTGGGCATGCCGGCCATCTACCTGCATCTTCTGGCCGAACTGCTGAACACCATCGGTGTTGACGAACAGGACCTCCTCCTCCGGGTCGGTCTTGACCCGGTCCGCCTGCAATCCACCGATCGGCGGGTGAGCCAGACCCAGGCCAGCGAATTCGTCACCCGGGCCATTATCGAGAGCGGCGAACCGGGGCTCGGTATCATGCTCGCCAGGGAGCTGAAGCTGCCCCTGCACGGCGCCCTGGGTACGGCCGTCATGAGTAGCCGTACCCTGGGCGATGCCATGGAGCTGATGACCCGATACCTGACGCTAAGGGTGCCTCACCTTCGGGTCTGCAAACGGGAGACCGGCAACCTGGCCTGGTACGTTGTGCATTGTGATATCGACCTGGGGCCTCTGCACGGCTTTATCATGGATGCCATGCTGTTTGGTTGCGTTTCCATGGGGGCACAGTTGACAGGCTCGGTCATTGACGGTTTGCGGATTGTTCGCCGGGGAACGGAGCCGGCCTATTTCCAGCGTTTCCGCTCACAGATCCCGGTGCCGGTGGAATTCGGCGCTACGGAGAATGCCCTGGTGATTCCGGTTGGCCGTCTGAGCCTGCCCGTGCGCTTCACCGATGATCAACTGGCGGCCTCGTCCAAAGCCCAGTGCGAGGAGGCGCTGCGGCAGCTGACCGAAGACGCCGGATTTGCCTGTCGCGTCCGACGGGTAATCGAGACCAGCCACCCCTTCCCGCCAAAACTGGCCAGGGTAGCGGCCACCCTGTTTGTGTCCGAGAGAACGCTCAAGCGGCGGCTGCAGGAAGAAGACGCCAGTTTCCAGCAGCTGGTAGATCAGGTCCGCCTGGAACGGGCACAGGATCTGCTCCGCAGTACCACCATGAATCTGAGCCAGATTGCCGATGCCCTCGGTTACGCCGACGCGGCGAATTTCACCCGGGCTTTCAAGCGCTGGACCGGCAGCAGCCCCAGCCATTACCGAATTTCGCAACCCGGCCCCGGGCTGATTACCGCCAGGCGGGCACTGGCCACGGGGTAATCAGTCGATGCCGATGATCTTGTGCATTTGCAGGGTCAGGCGCCACTGCGGATGCGCGAGACAATAATCGGTGGCGCGTCGGGTATTGCTTTGTTTGATCTCATCCACAGCCGTTTCCGGTATCGAGGGAGAGGCCATCGGCGACAGGAAATAATGGCTTGCGCGAATGCCCAGGAATCGCTCCGGCATCGCCAGGGGCTGGGGATAGACCAGCTTCAGCTCGTCACAGGCCTCAAGCACCACCGGGGCATCGGCTTTCGGACTGACGCAGAGCCAGTCGATGCCTTCGGGCGCGGGCAGGGTACCGTTGGTCTCTACCCCTACCTCGAACCCTTCCCGGTGCAGAGCCTCGATCAGGGGAGCATCCAGCTGCAGCAGGGGCTCGCCACCGGTGCAGACCACGTAGGGCTTGCCGGGTGCCTCCGGCCAAAGATTGCGTATGTGACGGGCCAGTTCCTCCGGGGTTTCAAAGCGACCACCATTCTGGCCATCAGTACCGACAAAATCGGTATCACAGAAATTGCACACGGCAGTGGCGCGGTCCTTCTCGCGACCGGTCCAAAGGTTGCACTTGCTGAAACGACAGAACACGGCAGCACGCCCGGCCTGGGCACCTTCACCCTGCAACGTGTAGAAGGCTTCCTTGACCCGATACATCAGCTTGCCGCCTCGTAGTCCAGGGGATCTTTGACACCATTGGCAGCGAAGGCTTCCAGTCGTTCAACACAGGAGCCGCAGCGTCCACAAGCCCGCTCCCGGCCGTTGTAGCAGGTCCAGGTCTGTGCATAGTCCAGTCCCAGGCGCAGGCCTTCAGCCAGGATCTGACCCTTGTCCATGGTCATGAAAGGCGCCTCAATGCCGACCGGCTCGTAGTTGGCCACGCGGCAGACCGCGTCCATTTTATCCACAAACTCCGGGCGACAGTCCGGGTAGATAGCGTGGTCGCCACCATGAGCTCCGTACCAGACGGCGCCAGCACCTGCGGTCACGGCGTAACCGGTCGCCAGGGACAGGAGAATCATGTTTCGGTTAGGCACCACGGTCGCTTTCATGCTGTCTTCTTCATAGTGGCCTTCCGGCACATCGATATCCGAGGTCAGCGATGAGCCGGCCATCACCTCACTCATGGCGCGGATATCGATCACCTTGTGGGGTACACCCAGCGCTTCACAGACCGAACGCGCGCACTCAAGCTCCCGGACATGGCGCTGCCCGTAGTTGAAGGACAGGGCATGAACCTGGTAGCCGCGCTCCCGGGCCAGATGCAGCAGGGTGTAGGAGTCCATGCCTCCGGAATAGATAACGACTACGGTGTCTGTCATTCGGGCTCCCCGTATGGTGCGGTTCGGATTTGGCTGGTTTACTGTCGCGCCCGAGGCCTGTTGCTGTCATCGGGCTTTTACAATGAATGGACATATTGTAACAGTGCAGGAACAGGTTGGGTTCGCGTCTCGCTTGCGGGGCGGGTAAACTCAGCGAAAAACAACTCATCAGCTACACTGACTCCATGACCACTATCCAGCCGGCATTCATCGATTTCGAGGCATCAAGCCTTGATCTGATCGCGAGCTACCCCATTGAGGTGGGAATCTGCATGCCGGATGGCACTCTCCACAGCTGGCTGATCAGCCCCCACGTGCTGTGGCAGGACTGGTCACAAAGCGCTGAGCAGATTCACGGCATTTCCCGCGAGACCCTGGAAGCGGATGGTATTGCGGTGAGCGAAGTCGCCAGTGCCCTCAACGAACTGCTGCCGGAACAGGTGTTTTGCGATGCCTGGACCTTCGACAGTTTCTGGCTGCACCGTTTGTTCAAGGCCGCCCGCATGACGCCAACGTTTCAGCTTGAATCCATTTCAGCGCTGTTGGACACGAGGCAGGTGCGCGAATGGTCAGCACTTCGCCAACAGGTGATTACAGAGCTTGGCCTGCCTGTGCATCGGGCCGCAAACGATGCCCTGATTCTCCACAAGACCTGGGAACGGATTGCGCCGAATCAGGACGAACTGGCGCCGTTAACGGGTCAAACCCGGCAGGCCTGACGCATTCCCGGTTGATCAGTGCCTGGCGTGACGGACACGCAGTGCGATGACCTCGAGACCATCCCGAAGGGTATTCAGCGTCCAGTAGGTCACCAGGGCCATGAGCGCGGCTCCGGTCACGGTAAACACCAGATTCTCACCCACGACCTGCTCCTGCGCGACCAGCAGGTAAAGACCAAGTGCAATAATCAGGGCGAGTTCAATCAATGCGTGGGAACGGAACTTTTTACTGGCAGATCCGGCTTCGTCGGACATTTTGCTAGGTTTCAACCTCTGTCTGTTGATGGCGATTAATCGAATATTAGTGTGCGAATTATCGCCGGGACAGGCCGCAAAATCTGTAAGAAGTAATGGCTACGAAGATTCCACTACCCAAAAAAAACGCAGCCATAGAGGCTGCGTAGAAAGGAGAGATCCATCGACTGCCTGGCGCGGCAGGCAGTCGGGATTGCACAACGTAAAACACGTGACGGAAAGAATTATGCCAAGCGCCCCTGGAGGCCGTCTGTAGGGGTTTGCCGAAGAAGCCGGGCTATTGCAAACGGCCCATTAGCCTATACACTGGTAGTCGAACCGAAACATAAGAGCCGGTATGACCAGAATGATTCCACAGTTCAGCGCTTACACAGCAGCAGGTTGCCATGCAGGGCAGTCTGTCCGCGCGATGGTGAAAGACATCTAACGGCTTTCGGTCAGTCCCGGGAGCCTATGTAGCGACCGGGTCAGCTTCTCCGCGAAACCCCGGTCGCTTCAGGCACCGGGGTTTTGTTTTTGCAGCCGCAAAACGACAAGGAGAACATCATGAAAAGACATCCGACAACTCGCGCAGCAAACCAGCCCATGAACAATCGCCAGGGCCCGATCAAGCGTCCGGAGAAGCTGCCGCTGCTGGATGCCATCTGCAAAAAACTTAATCAGCGCGTCAATCTGGATGACGAACAGCGGGTGCTGGGAGTGTATGAGCGGGGCTGGATCTTCAAGGGCGTCCTGGGCAATATGAACGACGCCGAGGCAAGGTACGTCAGAGCATTGGCGACCCGTTACAATTCCTGGATTGCCCGGCAGGTCGCCTGATTCAGAAGCCGCGTGTCTGAACCGGTCAGTGGCGCCGGTTCAGACCCTGCATCATCGCCATATCGCCGCCGTGAACCATGGCGTAATTGTTGACCACATCGTGTATTTTTTCCTGGGAATAAGGCTTGACCACGTAGCCGTTAGCGCCGGCACTGATCGCACGCTGAATACTCTCGATCGAATCGTCCGCCGTCACCAGCACAATGTGCTGTTCCTCACGGGCGTCCTTGAATTCCAGCATCAGTTCGTGCCCATCGCCGTCCGGCAACCCCAGATCCAGCAGGATGATGTGAAATTCCCCGGCTTTGAAAGCCGTCCTGGCGGAAGCTGCGTCAATACACTCGATCACTTTGGTTGCGCCAGCGTTGTAGAGCATATCCACGAGCCGCTCTCGCATCACAGGCTCATCTTCCACTACCAGCACTTTCAGATCCGTCATGTGGGTTGCTCCTCTCAAACTGTCGGGTCGTTGCCTGTGCGCCGTGGCAGGTCCAGCGGCGCTGGTCGGGGCTCGCTCATGTCACTGTAGTCAGAGCGTGGCGAGGTCTCCGGATTGGCCGTCGTCCCGTCCTCCATGCCAAACCGTGTCAGTATATTGCTGATGCTCACAGCGGTTGTGTAGAGGGATATCGCAATAATCAGAAGGATCGGCTGAACAAAGGTTACAAAACCGGGTACATCCGCGCTTCCCAGTATACTCAGGATCAGAATGATTGCCGGCCCCAGCACCACGAAAAGCGTCAGGGCGATGAAGAAAACAATGCGCTCCTTGTAGCGCCCGAGCTCCCGGTTGGTCACGAGACCGAGCACGAACTTGCCGATAGCCAGACCGGCAAGGATAGCGGCGGCGATGCTCAGGTCCGGTCGCAGCAGGGTTTCGTAAAGCCGGCCTTCCCACAACCGTTGCATACCGATAATCAGAAAGGGAAACAACACAAACAGGATGTCGGCATAGGTACCATACATCATGCTCAGGGAATGGTGTTCTCGGCGTTCCGGCAGCTCACTCATCGGGTTCTTCCTGTTGGTCATACTCACACACGTCAGCCTGGCGTTTTCGCAGCGGCGAGGGCACGGTCTATCATTTCACCGAGTTCCTTCAGTTCGCTGCGAACACGTTCCCAGTCCGGCTCAGTGACTTTCAGCAGCTCTTCCAGTATACCCGCCTGTCGGGTCATCAGCGGATAGCCCATGGCACCCGCCGTGCCCTTGATCTGGTGGGCTTCGGTTTTCATTGCTTCACGATCTGCGTCCGCCAGCGCGGCATCCATTCGGGTCCGCCGCGCGGCAAGCCCATCAAGAAACTGTGCCACCAGGTGGGCAATTTCAGCGTCTTCGCCGGTATCCGCGGCGAAAACGGGGCCCGTGCCCAGCAGCCGATCCAGCAGGGCCGTCAGGTGGGACTGATCAATGGGCTTGTTCAGCACGCCGTCACAACCGGCCTCAAGCAATGCATCGGTTTCCTGCTGATCGCCGGCTGTAAAGGCAATCACCGGCCGGCGGAACCCGGCCTGGCGCAGCAACCTGGTGGCATCAACACCATCCATTCCCGGCATGTGACGGTCCATCAGCACCAGATGAACCGTATCGGACAATGCAGTCCGAACCGCGTCCTCGCCGCCGGTCACTGCCACGACGTCCAGACCTTCCCGGCGCAGCATACGCTCTACCAGCTGCCGGTTTTCGGTGTTGTCTTCGGCAACCAGCACCTTGCCCTGATAGCGTGAGGTTCGTTCATTAGCGGAGGCCGGCGTCACCGAAAGGTATCGTCCCAGTGTTTCATAGAAGCGCTGCTTGTCGATGGGCTTCGCCAGGTGTTCATTGCAGCCGGCCAGGCGATAATCGGCAATGTCCTCGGACATCACATTGGCGGTGAGCGCGATGACCGGCGTATTCACCCCGGCTTCGCGAAGTGCCGCCGTCGCGTCACGGCCGTTCATCACCGGCATCTGTATGTCCATCAGGATCAGATCAAAGGGTTCGCGAATCGCCATTTCCAGGGCTTCCGCTCCGTTGCCCACATGGACAAGCTCGGCTCCGGTTCGAGACACCAGCAGGGAAACAAGCCGCCGGTTCACCTCATTGTCCTCGGCACACAGGATACGCCCTGACAATCGCGGCGCGACAACCATGGGGATGGTCCGGCGGCGCTGGCTCAGCTCCGAGGCATCGCGCAGGAAATGCACCTCATCCAGTGGCCCTGTCCGGATCGAAAGCTCAAACTCGCTGCCCTCGCCATAGGTGCTGTTCACCCGGATACTGCCGCCAAGCATTTCCGCCAGACGCCGGGAAATGCTGAGCCCGAGGCCAGTGCCACCATATTGCCTGGAAATGGCGGCGCTGCCCTGGGCAAAGGGATCGAACAGACGCCCCAATTGCTCCGGCTTCATGCCAATGCCGGTATCCACGACCCGGGCCACGAGCAATTCCTGATCGCGATCACAACGGACCACCAGGGAAATGGACCCCTTATCGGTAAATTTAAGGCCATTACCACACAGGTTGATGATGATCTGGCGCAGTCGGGTGGGGTCGGTGCGTACCTGCTCCGGCAACGGGTATTCGCAGATGATGCTGAAATCCAGTCCTTTTTCCCGGGCTCTTGGCGCGAAGAAGGCGCGAATCTCGTCAAGAAGTTCCGGCAGATTGACCGATACGATGTCCACATCCAGTTTGTTCGCGTCGATTTTCGAGTGGTCGAGGATGTCGTTGACCAAGTCCAGCAGATGTCGGCCGCTGCGCACCACCGTCTCGGCACTGCTTCTTTTCTCCGGCTCACTGAGATCCGGATCAAGCAACGTTTCTCCGTAACCGATGATGGCTGCCAGCGGTGTGCGGATCTCATGGCTCATATTGGCCAGGAACTGGCTTTTCGCCTCCGCGGAATTGCGGGCAAGCTCCTTCTCGAGACGCTCCTGCTCGCGCTCCCTCTCGATTCTCAAGCGATTGTGACTTTCGGTGGCGTCGATGCAGGTGCCTTCCAGATGGGTCGGCTCACCCTCGGTGTCATACACCGTGTGCAGTGAGATGGTCGCCCAGCGCTCGTCACCATCCCGGGTCAGGTATCGAGCCTCAATGCCCTTGACCGTGCCCCGGGCCTCCAGCTGCTCGATCACCAGCCGCCGCAACCGCTCGTCGGCGATGCAGGTTTCCAGTACGTCCGGGTTCCGCTTGAGCAACTCGCGGCTGCTGTTGTAGCCCAGCAGCCGCGCCATAGCGGGATTGGCCGTGACAAATCGCCGGTCCGGTGACATCTGGAACACGCCCTCGATGGCGTTATCGAACAGCGACTGGTAACGCTGAAGGTTCGACAACGCCCGCTGGCTCCAGCCCAGGGCCTCGCCCTGGACCTGCTTGATCCTGTCTGCCAGGGCAAACGAGAACAGAATGATCTGGGCGGTCAGACCGAATTGCGGCGAATAGGCGGTGAATGTGTTCAGCGGGAGTATGCCCATTACCGTCAGGGCGTAGATGCCGAAGCCCACCAGCGCCAGTGTCCAGGCAAAAAAGTAGGACCGGGCCGCCGGGTTGTAATAGCGCCAGGACAGGTAACTGACCACAATCAGGATCAGGCTCAGCAGGACAGAGCCAACCACAATCCATTCCATGGCCACGTGGTAGGGCAGGAATAGGGAAAGCACGAACGTCGCGACCACCGAATAGAGACAGAGGCGGATCACCTGATCAAGGTCGGCCGACCGCTCCCGGGTCTCCAGCAGTGACCTTGCCATCAGCAGGCCCCAGAACCAGGTCAGAATGATCTGGAAGTGCAGGAACTGCTTGTCGAACAGAGCGGGCCGGCTGTCGAGAAGCTGGATACCGTGAACCTGTTCGGTGAAGATAAAGATGGCCGCAAAGACCAGGTAGAGCACGTAATAGATGTTGCTCCTCTCGCGAACCGAGACCGCGACGAACAGGTTGTAGGCGAGAATGGCCAGCACCGAACCAAGCAGGATGCCCCGCACCAGCTCATCCACCGAGACTTTTTCGATGTAGCTGTCCGGGTGCCAGAGGCTGATAGGCAAACGGAAGGTGTTGGTGTTGACCACCCGAAGATAGACGCGATTGAGGGTATCCGGCGCCAGGGACAGGCGGAAGGTAGGATTGGGAACCGCCAGATCCCGCTCCCCCCAGTTATCCTCGTAACCGGCCTGGCGCTGCTCAACCAGGGCGCCGTCGCGGACCATGAACAGGGCGACCTGATCGACCAGGGGCAGGGCAAGCTCCAGGATCCATCCGTTCTGGTCGAGGTTACCGTCTGCCCGCAGATCCAGGCGCACCCAGTATGCGGACTCGGTGTAGCCGAAGTTCAACACGCCGCCTTCGTGGCGGGTGAAGGCACCCGATTCCAGTTTGCGAACCTCTTCCAGAGTCAGTGCCTGCTCCGGATCCTCGAGGTACCAGATACAGCCACCCAGATCACGGATGCTCTCGACACCGCCATCCAGGACAATCTCGCCATCACGGCAGGGCCCGGCTGCACTGGCCGAGGACGGCATCATGGCCGTGACCAGGAGCAGCAGAACTACCATCAAAGACGTCACCGCCGGGGGCGCCAATTCAAGCCGTTGCCGCAAAATGTGATCTCCGCGAGGGTAGATACCTGTTTTTTGTTTTACTGTCGGTAACCGCACCGGGGCCATACCGTCCTGGTGACTCACTTTAGCCGTTTACACCGTTTATCGCATCCCGGGGCCTTCTGAAATGAGACATTCCTGCATTTTCGCTGCTGTTGCCATGACCACGCTTGTCCTGAGTGGCTGCGGACTTGAGGACACCGGCCCTTCAGCGTTCAATCCGGCCACCAATGTGGATCTGACGTTCTCGAGCTTCGCCCTGGAGAACACCGAGGTGGCCCCCGACAACCTCAGGCACACTCGTTTCCGGGACTTTTACCGGGGCATACAGCCCGCAGGGGAAGAGTCCGACGACCTCGAGACCACCAGCGAAATACGCTCCCATATCGAGATTTTTATCCGTACCACGCCCACAGACTCCGGCACCAGCTATGACAGTGTGCGCAACCCGCTGGACCTGATGAACCAGGTGCTGGCTTCCGGCGAAGTCACCAATTTCCAGGAAGGCAAACGGTACATCAGCCAACGCATTGCCGATGGCGTCGCGGGCACCTACAACACCCGGGGCAACGGCGCCCAGATCCGGTTCACAGACCAGTCGGCGGTGATTGCCGATCTGCCACTGAACGACCAGCTCTGGATCTACCCCACCCTGGACTGGCGTTACCTGCCGGATGGCCCGGAGGAGTCGGATCTGGAAAACAAGGTCTATCGCACTATCCAGTACGTCAGCCGCAGCGTGGAGGAAGACGACCAGGCAGCCCAGCCGGAACTTGTCAGCGTGCTGGCAGGCAGCCGGTTCGATGCCAACAGCTTCATGACGCTGGGCTACAGTCCCACCGAGTTTGCAACGGCCGACTACCTGAGTCGGAACCATGGCAGCATTGAACTGCGCCAGGATTTCATTGACGAAAACACCGACACGCTGTTTATAAAGAATGACGAATCCGAGGTGATCACACTCGATCGCTATCCAGGTTATGGCCTGGGAGACAACAGCCCGGACTGCCTGAGAGTCGAGCTGGATTACAACATGGATCTGGTGAGGATTTTTGCCTCGAACGGCGAGCCAGCGCGCATTGACGACCCTGACTCAACCGACGGGCAGGACACCATTCCGAATCCGGCCAATTGCACCTACCAGGAAGATGCCGACGCGATTACCAGCTGGACAACGGTGCCTGTCGCCGGCCGCTAGCCGGCGCCGCCATCCCTGAGGTCCCAGTTCTGCAGGAAGCCTTTCTTGCGGTCGATCATGCGTTCATAGGTGGAGATCATGATGGCCGCGTGGGGTGCTTTGACAAGACGCAGGGTTTTTATACGGCGCTCCAGCCGTTCAACTTCAGAGCGCACCTGTTGGTGCACATGATTGCGAACGCTGTCGTGATGGTCCAGCTTGACCTCGCGGGAGGCGGGCTGGTTACTGGGGGGGGTGGGCTTGTCCATTCGGCTTCTCGTCCAATGAGTCGTGATAGATCCTTTTCCCATCACGCAAGTCTGCACAACTGTCCGACATAGTGCAATTAAAATGAATAGAGTTTCATTTTTATTTTCAGCTCTGCCGGACCACCTGTCATCCAGACGACAGAACCCCTGCTATAGTTCCCTGTAGAGACGACAATGCCCACCGACAGGAGCTCCCATGACCCAGACATCCGTGGCGGATACCCTCCGTGAATATCTGTCGCTACTGGAACTGCTGGACGATGCCTACTGGGAAGCCAGCAGCATTCACCACAAGGACATGCTGTACGACATCATCAGCATATTCAGCCAGGAAGTGGCCGAGATAAACAAGCTCAGTATCCAGGACCACCATTACCCCTATGAGGTAATTACAGAAGGCATACGCCGGGTTGTGCCCAAGCTTGAGCGACTTGATGAAAACCGGGAAGACGTCATCCAGCGCACCCAGACCCTGACGGATTTCAGGGACATTCTGTCCTCCGTGCTGGGCATACTCGAAGCCCAGCTCAGGACGCTCTGAACCCTTTGCCTCAGGCGGCGATCAGCGGTCGCCGGTGCTCGGGTATCAACGGAAAACGATTGCCCACGGTATACACGAACTTCGCCAGTGCCGGCAGGTGATGACCGACGATCGGGATGCCGGTGTTCAGCAGACTGACCGAAATATCTCGGGCCGCATCCGCCCAACACAGCTTGTTGATCAGACCGACGTGACCGAAAGCAAACCGGCTGTTCTGACCCCAGAGGCCCACAGGATTGCCACCCAGCATCATGCCGGCACTGAAGCGCATGGGTATCATCATGGTGCGGTCTATCTGTAGCGAACCGAACTGTTGAATGGCCCGGCGGATGGTGATTTCGCTGCAGATACGACGGCCGTTCCAGAGCCCGCCATTCAGCATCATCTGNAAGAAGCGNCCCATTTCNTCGGCNGTNCCGCACAGATTNCCNGCNGGNATCACCGCNTCCTGGAANCNNGGGTCNTTGGTNACNNNCTCNACNGTCCNGATATCGCCACCCAGCGCGCGGTTNACNACCCAGGANACNGGNAANCGNGGNGTNGGNCCGGTNGCNTAATTGCNGGCCAGCTCATNNAGNTGNTCNGGGGCNATGCCNTAGGTAAACCANTTCATNCCCATGGGNCGNCGCANNT
>PBED01000002.1:322272-389288 GCA_002718255.1 Marinobacter sp.
TCNAGGTANTTTTCAATGGTGTCNCCNGTNACNNNTTCCANNACCCGCTGCANNACAAANCCNCCGGTNATGGCNTGATAGGCCACCTTGGCGCCGTCCACTTCCACCGGTCGTGCAGCACAGAGCAGACGCCAGATTTCATCGTTATCCCACAGCACATCAATCGGCGTTTCCCGTGGAATGGCAGGAATGCCCCCGCGGTGAGAAAGAATCTGGTGAACGGTGATGGTCCTTTTCCCATTAACCCCGAACTCCGGGCAGTAGTAGGAGACGGGATCCATCAGGTTGACCAGGCCCTGTTCCGCCAGCATGTGCATAAGCAGTGCCGTCACCGCCTTGGAGGCGGAGAAGTAGCAGATCGGAGTATCAGTCGTCATCGGAACCTTGGCGGCGTCGCGCGGGTCATGGGGGCCATTGCCACTGGCATGGCCAATCGCCCGGTGCAGAACCTGCTCACCCTTGTGGCGGATGGAAATCTGGATACCCGGGTGCACGCCGGTCCGGTAAAGGCTCTGGACGCTGCGCCACAGGGCATCAACCGTTTCCTGACTGACACCGGCAGCNGCCGGATTTTCACCGGCATCATCCCGAAAGGTGACGGATTCGAGATCCTCGGGAATCTGACTGCTATGGAGGGCACGGCGGGCAAGTCGGTTCATCGGCTCAAACCTTTTTCAGTACGATTGTTGTTTTTCTATGTTCAACAGAACCGGCCCGGGCCACATTGGCCGGGCCGCNGCAAAGCGGACGTCACCTCCTCCACCTGCCNGGACACGAGTCTCACTACTGATTATGGACCTGGTCGTGCAGGTGCGCCATGGCGACACAGTTGCGGCCCCTNTCCTTTGCCAGATACATGGCTTTGTCGGCGGCGGCNCAGAGTGTCGAAGCAGTCTGCCCGTGATCCGGGTAGACCGCAACGCCCACGCTGATGGTCAGGGGCACCGCCTCGCCATTCCCCAACGGCTGCGGCTCTTCCGCCACTTTGCGCCGNAAACGCTCGGCCGTTTCCTGGGCCTCCTCCAGATCCATTTCAGGCAAAACAATCACGAACTCCTCNCCGCCAAACCGACCGATGGAATCGACGCTGCGGACGCTNCCCAGCAACAGGCGGCTGATAGCTCTGAGAACCGAGTCACCTGCAGCATGGCCGTAGGTGTCATTCACATCCTTGAAATGGTCGAAATCCACCCAGAGCACNGCCATGGGTCGCTGGTAACGNCGGGCTCTCTGAAGCTCCTCATCCAGCACCCGGGACATNTCCCGCCTGTTCAGAAGACCGGTCAGGGGATCCCGAGTGGCCATTTGCTCAAGCTCTGTCTCCAGCACTTTGCGGTCAGAAATGTCCAGAATGATGCCTTCNAGGTGGAGCGAGCCATCGTCCTCCTGAACGCCTCGTCCCCGCTCCCAGACCCAGATACGACTGCCGTCTTTTCGGGTGACCTCGTATTCCAGGGAAAAC
This sequence comes from Marinobacter sp., assembly GCA_002718255.1. Classification (GTDB taxonomy): domain Bacteria; phylum Pseudomonadota; class Gammaproteobacteria; order Pseudomonadales; family Oleiphilaceae; genus Marinobacter. The sequence goes on from PBED01000002.1 coordinate 323,735, forward strand.
GATTCTTCTTTTTCCAGGGCCACTCTGACTTGCTCGAACAGTTGCTGATTAGAAGCGTCGCTAACCAGCGCCGCATAGCTGGTGACCCGGTTGTTGACCAACTCATCGGGCTCATAACCAGTCAGCTTGGTGCATCCCTGGGAGACAAATTTCATTGTCCAGTCGGGATCATACAGGCAGCGATAGGCCATGCCCGGGAGATTGTCCATCAGGATCTGGAGCTGACGCTCGCGCTCACGGAGTGCTTGCCGTTGTCGGTGCTGGAGGTTGAGCAGGGCCCGATCCTTGGTGAGTTGGCGGAGCAACACNGAAAAGAGAATCACCCCGGTTATCAGCACAAAGAAAGAGCCTTTCCAGGTCTGGATGACGGAGAGGGTTTTCGGATCGGGAAACCATGNTTCCGCGAGAGTGTCGGAAAACGCAATCCAGGCAAAGCCGGCGATCAGATAGACCACGGCAGCCCAGCCAGCGCGCCGCAGGGGTGTGCGGTTTTCGTTCAAGCTTTTCATTCCCTGAGATTTCGACGACGAAGGCTCCATGAACACCGCCATCGATGTTTGAATANTTATAATGTACGAAAAATAGTCATAACGGCGCTTTAAGTCGAGCGTCAAATGTCATGCCCGGTAAAATCCACCCGGGAATCGGGTTTTGCCTCCACGCCAGACAGTTGTTGTGATGCCGCTTAGCTGCTTTAATTCCCGGTTTCTGCCGTCTTTCAGGAGCCCAGCATGACGCCTGGCATCAACGCTGCGCGCAAAGCCTCTGTACCCCATACCATCCATGAGTACGACCACGACCCGGCCAGCGAGAGCTATGGTACCGAGGCCGCCGAGAAAACCGGCGTGGATCCCGCCCGGGTCTTCAAAACACTGGTTGTGGCCATCGACGGCAAGGAGCTGGTGGTTGCCATTGTCCCGGTGACCACCATGCTCAATATGAAACTGATCGCCCGGGCCTCAGGTGGGAAAAAAGCCGGNATGGCNGACAAACAGTTGGTCGANCGNACNACCGGCTATGTCCTGGGTGGNGTCAGCCCNCTGGGCCAGANAAAANAGCTGANAACCNTTATNGACGANTCGGCNNTGGNCTTCGACACCATNTTTGTCAGCGGNGGGCGNNGNGGGCTNGAGATTGAACTTGCGCCCCGNGANNTGGCCCNCCTGACCANAGGCNCNTTCGCTCCGCTNCANTCNNCNCCNCACCAGGAGTANCCCGTGAATCACGCAACGGATCTGCTACTNATCGGCGGCACCNTGCTGCTGGCNCTNGCCGCACACGGCATCGGCCAGCGCATACACGTGCCCAGGGTNACCCTGTTGCTNTTGCTTGGGGCNCTNGCCGGNCCGGAACTTCTGGATCTTCTGCCANCNGGTGCAGACNATCACTTCGGATTCATTACCCANTTAACGCTTGCCATGGTCGGCTTCCTGCTGGGCGAGCGCATGGCNGTGAANAANCTGNCNGAAGGCCGGGANGCNGTGATNGTGAGCNTNGCGGTCACNCTGGTNACGGCNGCNTTTGTTGCCGTNGCAGTCTGGCTNGTTACNCGNAATCTNCCCGCTGCGCTGCTCCTGGGTTCCATCGCAACNGCAACAGCNCCGGCAGCAACACTNGATACGTTGAAGGAAGCNGGTGCNAACGGNCCGCTGACCCGGCTGGTGTTNCAGGTCGTCGCCATTGANGATGCCTGGGGCGCCATCCTGTTCAGTATCTGCCTGGTCGGNGCACAACTGCTGCTGGGCGANGGCGGTACCGGGCTTTCGACCCTNGGANTCGGTCTTNTGGATGTCGGNGGGGCGGTTCTNCTGGGCANNGTCCTGGGTCTGCCNATGGCCTGGCTNACNGGCCGGCTGCGGCCCGGGGAGCCGATGTTGCTCGAGTCCGCCGGGTTTGTCTTTGTGGCCGCCGGCATCGCGTCGTTTCTTGGCCTCTCCTATCTGCTNACCTGCATGACCCTCGGCATCGTGGTCGCCAACCGGGCAAGGCATCATGTGCGCCCGTTCCGTTCAATTGAAGGGATTTCCGAGCCGTTCCTGGCCCTGTTCTTCTTCATGGCCGGCTACCANCTCGAGTGGGCCATGCTNCCAACNCTCGGTGCACTGGGCCTCGCCTATGTTGCCGCNCGGATTGCCGGCAGGTTGGCCGGCGGACGGTTCGGCGGCTATCTGGCCGGTTCTGCATCTCATACCCGGAANCGGATCGGCGCCTGCCTCATGCCCCANGCCGGCGTTGCCCTNGGCCTGGCACTGCTGGCCACAGAACGGCTGCCGGAACTGACGTATATTCTGCCTCTGGTCATTGGNGCAACGGTGATCTTTGAACTGGTGGGNCCNCCACTCACCCTGATTCAGCTCAGGCGAGCCGGCGAAACCGGCAAAGGCTATCAGGACGAACCGGACGAGGANTGANCGCCCGGTANACNGCCATAAAAAAACCGGAGAACCCGCNAGGGTTGTCCGGTTTTTTGANNGCATCCGNNTGTNANNCCGGATGCTTCACANGCTGACTTACTTCACNGATGNNCGNGCNTCNTCNAGNATCNGGTTCAGCGTGGCNCTNGGCTGCATNANTTCGCAGACCTTNTCCATCGGCGGGTGGTAGTAGCCNCCGATATCNGCCGGNTTGCCCTGAACCACNGTCATCTCNTCCAGGATCTTGTCCTTGTTCTCTTCCAGCTGTGCNGACAGCTTGGTGAAGAACTCCTTCAGNTNCTTGTCGCTGTCCTGGTTGGCCAGNTCNTCNGCCCAGTANCGGGCNAGGTGGAAGTGNGAACCNCGGTTGTCNAGNTCNCCGGTNACCCNGGACGGNGACTGGTTGTTTTCCAGCAGACGCTCGGTGGCCTTGTCCAGGGTCTGACCCAGCAGNCGCGCGCGCTCGTTGTTCTGCTTCTCGCCCAGCTCGTCCAGGGANACCGCNGTGGCCAGGAANTCACCCAGNGANTCCCAGCGCANGTGGTTTTCCTGGATCAGCTGCTGCACGTGCTTGGGNGCGGAACCGCCGGCACCGGTNTCGTACAGGCCNCCGCCGTTGAGCAGCGGAACGATGGACAGCATCTTGGCACTGGTACCCAGNTCNAGNATCGGGAACAGGTCNGTGAGGTAGTCACGCAGNACGTTACCNGTNACNGAGATGGTNTCNAGNCCGCGAATCAGGCGCTCCATGGTCCAGCGGATNGCGCGAACCGGNGACATGATGCGGATATCCAGNCCTTCNGTNTCGTGNTCCTTCAGNTANGTNTNNACNTTCTNGATCAGCTGNGCGTCGTGNGCACGCTCGTCGTCCAGCCAGAACACGGCCGGCATNCCGGTGGCACGGGCNCGNTTGACCGCCAGCTTGACCCAGTCACGGATCGGCAGGTCNTTGGTCTGGCATGCGCGCCAGATGTCGCCTTTCTCNACGTTGTGCTCGGTCAGCACGGTGCCGTCTTCGGCAACAACGCGAACAACACCGTCTTCCTTGATTTCAAAGGTCTTGTCGTGAGAGCCGTACTCTTCGGCTTTCTGCGCCATCAGACCAACGTTCGGTACGGTCCCCATGGTGGTGGGATCGAAGGCACCGTGNGTCTTACAGAAGTTGATCACTTCCTGGTAGATGGTGGCGTAGGTGGACTCGGGCATAACCGCCTTGGTGTCCTTGAGCTTGTTGTCACGCGCCCACATCTTGCCGGAGTTACGGATCATCGCCGGCATGGAAGCATCAACAATGACGTCGCTTGGAACGTGCAGGTTGGTGATGCCCTTGACGGAATCNACCATGGCGATTTCCGGACGGTGCTCGTAACAGGCGTGCAGGTCTTCCTGGATCTGCTCCTGCTTGGATTCCGGCAGTTGCTTGATCTTCTCGACCACGCTGGACAGACCGTTGTTCGGGTTCACGCCGATCTCGTCGAACAGCTCNCCGTACTTGTCGAACAGATCNTTGTAGAAAACCTTCACCGCGTGACCGAACACGATCGGGTGGGAGATTTTCATCATGGTGGCTTTCACGTGCAGGGAGAACATGACACCGGTGTTCTCGCAATCGGCAATGGCGTCCTCGAAGAACTTCACCAGCGCCTTCTTGCTCATGAACATGCCGTCCAGAACTTCGCCTTCCTGCAGCGGCAGGTCGGCCTTCAGAACCGTCTGCTTACCCTGCTTGTTCTCGAACACGATGTTGGCTTTGGTCGCCTTGTCGAGAGTTACGGACTGCTCGCTGGAGTAGAAGTCNCCACCGCGCATGTGGGCCACGTGGGTNCGTGAGGCCGGGCTCCACTCACCCATGGAATGCGGGTATTTGCGGGCAAAAGCCTTTACGGCAGTCGGCGCACGACGGTCGGAGTTGCCNTCACGCAGCACCGGGTTAACGGCACTACCGAGAACCTTGGCATANCGGGACTGNATTTCTTTCTCTTCGTCATTTTCCGGNTTTTCTTTGTATTCCGGAACGTTGTAACCCTGCTCGTTCAGCTCCTTGATTGCGGCCCGCAGCTGGGGAATGGACGCTGAGATATTCGGCAGTTTGATGATGTTGGCGTCCGGGTCCTTGGTGTATTCACCCAGTTCGGCCAGGGCATCCGGAACCCGCTGATCTTCCTCCAGATAATCCGGGAAGTTCGCCAGAATACGCGCCGCGAGAGAGATGTCGCTGGTTTCGAATTCAATACCAGCCGGCTTGGCGTAGGTTTCCAGGATGGGAAGAAGCGACCGTGTTGCGAGGGCTGGCGCCTCGTCGGTCAGTGTGTAGACAATCTTGGCTTTGGATGATGTCATTTTCGTCCTCAGGCTAATGGGTGGGTTCAGGACGGTCATGGCGGGGTCAGGCGTCTTTTGAACGTCCGACCTGAGCAATGACTGATTAGGAACTTTTGATAGGGCTACTAAGATACCATTTTTTCGTTAATTTTGGTTACGATCTTAGTATAAGAACGGACTAAAAATGCCTGATCTTCGGTTACAAGACGATGAAATGGCGGGAATTTACGAAACTTTCTAACATCGGACATTCGGGTAGAGCGGCAGAAGAACCCCTTTCCAAAACACGCTCCTAACGGCANATCCCTGTGACGCTTGGGCTCCGCCATCCCTGGCTCCGCACAGTTTTGGAAAGGGGTTCTTCTGCCGCTCACCGGGCCTCTCGGTGTGCCTCCGCGCGGTCAATCAAGGCCATTCTCGGAAGCATTTTTGTCGACAAAATCAAGAGAGTAAGTCGGATTAGCACAGCATAAACCGACAGCCTCCATCAGATTTCAGACCTTCAACTGGGCAACAGCCCAACCTCGGCCAACCGCTCCCGAATGTGATCCAACGCTTCGGGGTTCCCCAAAGCATCCCGATTGTCCGCCTTCTTCGAACCATTGATCAGACGGGCCACTGCCAATTCCACCTTTTTGCCACTGCGGGTGTACGGAATGTCGTTCACCTCCACAATGTGCTTGGGCACGTGCCGTGGGCTGGCGCCNTCGCGGATTCGACTCTTGAGCTGTTTCAGCAGATCGTCGGTGATTTCCTGGCCGTCGGCCGGAACCACCAGCAAAACCACTTCCACGTCGCCGTCGATCTGACGGCCGACAACGAGGCTGTCTTTGACCTCGGCCACGGTTTCGACCTGGCGGTAGATTTCCGCGGTACCGATTCGAACGCCGCCCGGGTTCAGGGTGGCGTCAGAGCGGCCATAGATGATAGCCCCGCCGTGCTCGGTGAACTCGATGAAATCACCGTGGGCCCATACGTCCGGGAAGGTGTTGAAGTAGGCGTCGCGGTAGCGCTCGCCATCCGGATCCTGCCAGAAGCTGACGGGCATGGATGGCAGCGGCTGACGGCAGACGAGCTCGCCGCGACCTTCACTGACCGGCTGGCCATCGTCGCCGTAGGCAACCGCGTCGACGCCCAGGAAACGGCACTGGATTTCGCCGCGGCGAACAGGCAGCAGTGGCGTTGAACCCACGAAGCAGCCGCAGATGTCCGTGCCACCGGCAATGGAGCCAAGCAGGGCGTCGGGGGCGCCATCGCTGTAGACCCAGTCATAGTCTTCCGGCAGCAACGGTGAGCCGGTGGAAAACACCACTCGCAAATTGCTCTGATCCAGTGTTTTTGCGGGCTTGAGCTCGCCTTTGCGGCAGCCGGCAATGAACCGGGCGCTGGTTCCAAAGTGGGTGACCTTCTCTTCCGCCACGGTATCCCACAGGAAGTTCAGGCTCGGGTAACCCGGAGAGCCATCAACGGTGATTACGGCGGCGCCGGTCATCAGGGCGGAGGCCTGCCAGTTCCACATCATCCAGCCACAGGTGGTGAAGTACAGGAACCGGTCTTCGGGGCCAACGTCGCCGTGCAGCATCAGCTCCTTGGCATGATTAACCAGCAGGCCAGCATTGCCGTGCACGATGCACTTGGGTTTGCCCGTGGTGCCGGAGGAATACAGGATATATACCGGATGATCCGGAGGCAGAGGCGTAAAGGAAGGAGCCGTTCCTTCGCCAGCAGCGAGGGCGTTTTCCCAGGTAGTCACCAGATCGCCGGAAATCGGAGCCTCGTCTGGCAGTTGCTGGACACTGACAACCGCCTTGAGCGTTGGCAGGCCGGCAATGAGCTCGGCAAAATTCTGCTGGCGCGCAAACACTTTGCCGCCGTAGCCGTAGCCGTTCACGGCGATCAGAGCCGAAGGTTCGATCTGGCCAAAACGGTCAAGAATCGCGCCGATGCCGAAATCCGGTGACGCGGAACTCCAGATGGCCCCAAGACTTGTAGCGGCCAGCATCCCTACCAGGGCTTCATAGCCGTTGGTAACAACACCGGCTACCCGGTCACCCTGTTTGATGCCTTTACTTCGCAGGAAGGCTTCCAGGGCACCGGCGTCGGCTTTCAGTTCGGCATAGGTGCGACGCAGCACCGGACGGGTTTCACAGTACGCCACCACGGCTTCGCGATCGCGGTGCTCACCATCTGCGAGCCTCAGCAGGTTGGCGGCAAAGTTCAGCTTCATCCCGGGGAACCATTCGGCGCCCGGCATTTCATGCTTGCCCAGTACTCTTTCAGCCGGTGTATCGCAGACAAGACCACAGTAATCCCAGACTTTTTGCCAGAAGGTTTCCAGCTCATCAATGGACCACTGGTGCAGTGCGTGGTAGTCAGCAAACGGGCCGAAGCCCTGCTGCTCCAGCCAGGCCTTGAACTGGCCCATACGGGAATTGGCCAGGGTGTCTTCCGACGGAGACCAGACTACCGGTGATTGTTCTTCATTGCTCATCCATATCTCCTGAATGTTACTGCATATGCCAGCCGTGACTGACTACGATGGACTGGCCAGTCAAAGCCGCAGAAGGGAATGCAGCCAGATGAACGGCCAACTCTGCCACGTCTTCCAGGGTGGTGAATTCCCCGTCCACAGTGTTCTTGAGCATAACTTTACTGATCACTTCCTCTTCGGAAATGCCCAGCTCCTTGGCCTGTTCCGGAATCTGCTTGTCCACCAGGGGCGTGCGCACAAACCCGGGGCAGATGATGTTGCTCCGCACCCCGTGTTCCGCACCTTCCTTCGCCACCGCCCGACACAACCCCAGCATGCCGTGCTTGGCCGCCACATAAGGGGCTTTCAGGGGAGAGGCCTCCAGAGAATGCACCGACCCCATGTAGAGCATGGTGCCACCGCCGCTCTCGTACATGTGCTTGAGTGCCGCGCGAGTCACCAGGAAAGCGCCATCAAGATGCACATTCATGACTTTGCGCCAATCGGAATAAGCCAGTTTGTGCACCGGATCAATATGCTGGATGCCGGCGTTCGCAATGGCGATGTCCAGACCACCCCACTGTTTAACCACAGATTTGACGTTTACGTCAACTGCACCCTCGTCAGTCACATCCATCTCAAGGGCAATGGCAGTTCCGCCGGCCTGCTCGATGGCGTCTACGGTGTCCTGGGCCGCCTCGAGTGTCAGGTCAGCCACAGCGACCTTGGCGCCTTCGCGGCCGTATGCCTCGGCAATGGCCCGGCCGATGCCGCGACCGGCACCGGTAATCAAAGCAATCCGGTTTTCCAGACGCATTGTTAATGTCTCCTTAGTCGTAAGCCACACTCGGCAGCCAGGTCGCAATTTCCGGAACCACGAACACAATGGCCAGAGCTACAAGCTGGATAATGATGAACGGAATTACGCCACGATAGATATCGGTAACGGCGATCTCCGGCGGCGCCACACCCTTGATGTAGAACAGCGCAAAACCGACCGGGGGTGTCAGGAACGAGGTCTGCAGGCACATCGCAAACAGAATGGTGAACCACACCAGGTCAAATCCCAGAGTCTGAACTACAGGCGCAACCAGGGGCAGGATGATCAGCGTAATCTCGACCCAGTCCAGGAAGAACCCCAGCAGGAAAACACCAAACAGGATGGTGAGAACCACACCGTAGGGTCCGAACGGCAGGCCCAGCAGAGCGTCTTCAATCACCTGGTCGCCACCCAGCCCGCGAAGAACAACGGAGAACGCGGTTGCACCGAGGAAGATGGCAAAGATGAACGCAGCCGTGCGTGTTGTCTGCTGCATGGAGGAGTTGAGCACGCTCAGGTTCAGTCGACCCGACATCAGGGCCAACAGCAGGGCGCCCAGGGCGCCAACACCCGACGCCTCCGTCGGGGTAGCTATGCCGGCGAAAATAGAGCCCAACACGCCCAGAATCAACGCGGCGGTTGGCACTACGGCCTTGGCTACTTCCCAGACAATGGCCCAGCTGACTTTCTCGGTACCTTCCGGCACCGGTGCAATATTCGGTTGCAGCATGGGACGGATGATGGCGTATGCCACATACATGGCACCCAGCATCAAACCGGGAAAGAACGCGCCCATGAACAGGTCGCCGACTGAGGCCTCTGGCACCGCCAGGCGGTCAGCCATCAAGACCAGCATGATGGAAGGCGGAATCAGGATGCCCAGGGTTCCGGTGGCACAGGCGGTACCCACGGCAAACCCCTTGTCGTACTTGTTCTCCATCATCACCGGCAAGGACAACATGCCGAGGAGTACGACCGACGCCCCGATGATACCGGTGGTCGCGGCCAACAGAACGCCGATAACGATGACGGTCACCGCATAGCCGCCGCGGACGGCGCCAAAGAGTTTCACCATACTGTTCATCAGTCGCTCGGCAACACCGGACTGGTCAAGCATGATGCCCATGAAGATAAACATGGGCAGGGCAACAAGGGTTTCACTGCTTACCACCTTCCAGATTCGCTCGGGCACAAGCCCCATGGAAGATTGATAATCGAACCACAGATTGGCTCCAAAATTCTCAACGGCGACGACACCAACAACGGTCCAGATAACCGCGGTGCCGCCCAGTACCCAAGCGACCGGATAACCGGTCATCAACAGCGCCCCGAAGGTGAGGAACATGCCGATTACAAAAAGGGTTTCAAGCTCCATCAGGACGCATCCTCTTTCTTGTTCTCACCGGATTCGATCCGGATTGGCTTCGGAAAGCCGAAAAGCAGGGCAGTGACTTTCAGCAGACGGGACAGGGCAGCAATAATCAGCAGCACAAAGGACAGTGCCAGAACGCCCTTGAGGATCCAGCGGTAGGGAAGCCCGGCAGGTGCCTGACTGGTCTCACCCTGCTCCCAGGAACTGACTGCGTACGGGATCATTTCGTAAACCGCCAGCACGAGAAACGGCAACAACAGGAATACCAGGCCAAACAGTTCAATCCAGGCCTGACCTTTCAGTGACAGGCGCTCATGGATCACGTCGACCCTGACATGATCGTCGGTAACCAGGGTATAGCCCAACCCCAGCAACCAGCCCGCACCGGCCAGATGCCACTGGACTTCTTCCAGAGTGACCGACCCCATGCCAAAGGCATAGCGACCCACTACCGCATAGATGATCACGCCGGTGACCACAATCCAAAGCCAGGACGCACTCTTGCCTATCGCAGAAATCACAGCGTCCAAAACCTGGCTTAGCCAGGTGGTCGGAAACACTGTGTGATGATGAATAAATTGACCGGCGTCCGACGCCGATGCGTGCACATCGGGCGGTGAGCCTTTATCAGACACTGCCATACAACAGTTCCTCGTTCAGAAAGCCTGTCGTTAAACAAGGATGGCCCCGCAGGGCCATCCAGACTATATCAGTGGGCACCGGAATTGCGTCCGGTGCCCAGGGTCAGCCCCGAACCTTAGAGGTCCGCCGGAACATAGGCGCGGGTATCCCAGATCTTGTAGGATTCCATGAACTCCTGCTGGCTTTCATAGACACGCTTGAAGTCGGCATCCTTGGACGCTTCTTCTTCCAGCACTTCCTGGGTTACTTCCCTCAGCTTGAGCAGAACTTCGCGGGGGATCTGGTCGGCCTGAACGCCCTTGTCCTGGAACTCGGCCAGAACCTTGCCGTTCTTGTACTCGCCCTCGGCCAGACCACGAGTGGTTGCCGCGGTGCAGGAAGCCTCAACCAGCGCCTTCTGGGCTTCGGTGGCTCGTGCCCACTCGTCCTTGTTGATCAGCATGTACTGGGCTGTAAACTGCTGGTGCCAGCCCGGGAACAGGTTGTACTTGACCACCTGGTTGAAGCCAAGGATCTGATCGATGGCGGGCATGGAGAATTCGGTGGCATCAATGGTGCCCTTCTCCAGTGCCTGGTAGAGCTCGCCGCCCGGCATCATGGTGACAGAGGCGCCCAGTTTCTCGAGAACCTTACCACCGAGACCGGCGAAGCGGATCTTCAGGCCTTTGTAGTCTTCCAGTGTTTCGATGGGCTCGGAATACCAGCCGGCTGTCTCGGGCCCAATGATACCGCACAGCTGAGCGTGAACGTTGAAGCCCTTGTTGGCATAGGTTTCCTGCAGCATTTCATGACCGCCACCGTAGTAGTACCAGCCGATATAGGCAGGCGGCTTCATGCCGAAGGGAACAGCGGCAAACAGGGGAATCGCAGGCACTTTGCCCTGGTCGTAACCGATCCAGGTGTAACCGGCGGAAACCTTGCCGTCTGAAACAGACTGCAGGATATCGAACGGCGGAACCAGCTTGCCGGGCTCATAAACACGGACCTGGATGCTGCCATCAGAAGCGGTAGTGAGGTTGTCTGCAACCCAGGCGGCGGGAGAACCGAGGCCCGGAAGGTTGGTTGCGAAGGCTACGGGCATTTTCCAGCGCAGATCTTCTGCAAACGCAGAGCCCGTGGTAAGAGCGATCGCACCGGCCACACCGGTGAGAGCCTTGAGAAGTTTCATTGGCAAGTCTCCTAACTTTGTTGTTTTGTCTGGCCTGGCGGCTTACAACCAGAAAGGCCTGAACTGAGTATAGTCAGAGAATGCAGGAACAGACGGACAGGGTAATGTTTGGGGTCCAACAGTTAGCGTCAGTCTTGTTCTGTGCATTGTTCTGACGTCCTGCGCCTCGGATATAGCAGACACTATGCCATGTTAATTTTATTGATATATTTCAGCTAGTTATAAAATACGGCCGGGGCCGGCACGAGGGAAAGTGTCCGGAATCGAGGACATCATTAGACGTCAGTCGTAAGGGATTGTACGGATGAGCAGACAGTCGTCCGGATTTCAGGACAGCTTGGCCAGTTTCTCGTACAGAACAGATCGGGATATACCCAACAGCTTGGCAGCCCGGGTACGGTTGCCACGGCTTGCCACCAGAGCTTCTTCGATCGCCTGGGCCTCTGCCTCGGCCAGTGTCTGGGACAACGGCCTGACCGGTTGCGGCGCTAGAGAAGACACCGGGCGCGCCCCGGCTCGAGGCAACACCTTGAAAATCGCGTCGGCATCGAGCAAGCCACCTTCCTCGCCCATGGTCATTGCCCGCTCGAGAACGTTGCGCAACTCACGGATATTGCCCGGCCAGTCATAACTGCCCAGCGCCGAGACGCCAGCATCCGTAATCTCACCACGCAACTCCAGACCCTCGCAGATCTCTTCAAGAAGCGCTTCGCAGAGCACACCGAGATCCGCCAGCCGATCCCTCAAGGGTGGGATGGGGATTTCGAGGACATTAAGGCGGTAATAAAGATCGGAACGGAAAGTACCTTCGGAGATCATGACCTCAAGATTTCTGCTGGTGGCAGCAATAACCCGAACATCCACCGAAACCACCTTGTTGGAGCCCAGCGGTTCAATCTCTCCCTCTTGCAGGGCCCGCAGCAGCTTGGCCTGAAGCGGCAACGGCATGTCACCCACTTCGTCGAGAAACAGGGTGCCACCGTTAGCCAGTTGAAACTTGCCTTCCCGGGTGCGGCGATCGGCACCGGTGTAGGCGCCGGGTGCGACGCCAAAGAACTCGGCCTCAAGGAGGTTGTCCGGAATGGCGGCCACGTTCACTCCCACGAACGGTTTCTCCGCACGTCCCGAGACTGTATGAATCGCCTGGGCGAGCACTTCCTTGCCGGTGCCCGTTTCTCCCAGCAGTAGAACCGGCATATCGCGTCCGGCCGCCAAGCGCGCGCGACGCTTGACCTCCAGCGCTGCCGGGCTGGCACCAACGAAATCACCGAGGCTATAGCGAGTACCTCGTGCCTTTTTCGCCAACGCCTTGCGCGCGGCCGCAAGATCCTGGTGGAGCCGACGGTATTTCGACACCAGTGGCGTCAGGGGCTGAAGGTCGTCGTAAAGTACAAAGGCCACGGCACCGACGATTTTTCCGTTGTCGTCGTAGTACGGCAGGCGCGTTACCACCAACTGTTGCTGGTTGTGCTCCATGATGTCCAGCAGCAGGGGTTTACCGGTTTCGACCACTTCGGGCATTCGGGTGTGAGGGATTAGCTGGCGCACCGGTTTGCCGATGATGGTAGACGGATCGCCCAGGCCAAGAAGATGGGAGTAGCTGCTGTTAATCCAGGTAATCCGTGCATCGCAGTCCACGGCGATGGCACCGGCGCTGGCTTCCTCGAACATGGGAAACAGGGCTTCGATCAGGTCTCTGGTCAGGCCACTTTTATTGTTGTCAGAAAACAGCTGTGTCATGTACCGCGCACCAACGGGTCGAATGTCATTCATCTGGATAACCCTCGCACCCGACAGGCCGGGTGCAGTGACGGAAGTATATGGGGCCCCCGGACCGGGGGCAAACGAAGCCGGCCCCGCAACGGGCCGGCGCGTGTCACACTTATTCCGGGATCCGGACCTGGTTGTCAGTAAAGACAATCCGGTCGCCAGCATCCGGCGCGGGATTGATCGCCGGCAGGTTGACCTCCGCCAGCGGTGTTGTGATAGCGCCCCGTGGCACCGTCCGGACTACCTGGCTTGGCGGCAACGCCTGCTTTTCGGTCAGATTGGCCCAGACCAGGTCCAGCGCCTGGAAATAATAGTGGTGCAACGGCACATACCGGTCAGCAACGCCCGGGAACCCATTAAGTACGTCCAGGTGATGCGCGTTCAGGATTTCGTAGTACCGCAGGTTACTTTTCTCCCCCTCCACTCGCTGGTTCAGGCCAAAATAGGGCCGGGAGGTGTGGTTGATGGGTAGAATCGCATCGGCACGGCCGGTCACGAAGACCGTCGGCTTGCCCTGCAGATCACCCGAGGCACGGACCTCGGCGATACCCTCGGCAATAGCCGTTGCCAGCTCGGCGTCAGAGCCCTGCAGATCAGCTCCGCTGACGGCGTCGCTGCCCTGGGCAAGGCTACGAAGGCACAACAGTGCATCCAGGCCATAGTCCAATTGGTTGGTACTTGGTGAAGCACTGGCAGGCAGATTGGTGGGCTGACCATCGGCACCATCGTAGACGATGTTCACCTCGGCCGACGGCGGAATGCCATTGCTGATAGAGAACAGAGCGGCCTCTACCCCCGGCGCTATCGGAGCCACTGCCCCGGCGCCATCCACGGCCGCCAGGCTGAGATCACAGACACGATCCTCGACACCGGCGCGACCATAAGCATTGGCATAGGTCATGGAAATACTCTGGGCTACGGCGAGCCCGAAGTGCACCGGCGCCAGCAGATTCTGCTCCGGCTGAATACCAAAGTCCTCGTTCAGGATGCGCAGTGCGTCTGTGGCTCGGTCATCCAGCGTGGCACCACTTACCAGACCCTTGTTGGCAAGGGAGTTACAGATATTCTCGCCGATTGCAGGGGGATTGAAGGTGGCGTTCAATGGCGCATCGTCCCGGATCGCCGGCGCCTGGTTGGCACAACCCTGATAGACGGCAAGGGCCGTGGTGTAATCCAGCAGGCTGCGGCTGTGCTCGGTAATCTCCGGGCCCTCGCCCTGGCGTATGGTGAAGCTTCGGTCCACCTGCGGGTTCACGTTGGGCTCGGACACCGCCACTCCATCGATAAGGCCCTTCGTATCCTGCTCGGCTGCACGGACGGAAGAACCACCACCGTTGGAAACACTGGAGGCAATGACCACGGTGTTTTTGGGTTTGATGGTCAGCAGCGTTTCGCCGTTGCCCAGCTCACGGCCAAACTTCTCGTTCAGCACGTAAAACCCGAATTCAATGGACTGCAGTACATGCTGGCCCCAGTCGGCTTCCGGATTGGCTCTGGAGTGAGCGTGCTTCCAGGCAAACCGATCCGGCCAGGCGCTGTCGAAATCCGCTCGCTGCCCATCGGTCAGGTCGGCCCGGAACTGCACTGGTTCGACATCGGAGGTGAGCGTGCCATCAATCCGCTGGGCGGTGTTTGTAGCCAGGTTATGGGAACCTGTTCCTGTGCCCTTGTCGGTGTATACGACAGCACACCCTTTTTTCAGGCCCCACTCGCCGGCCGTACCGATAGCACCGTAGATGCCCCGGGAGCCGGAGGACGGCGCCGTGACCATGCAGGGTCGATCCGGGTCAAAGCTATCGGGCACCTGAGCCATCACCGTAACCGGCATGTCGGTTCCGGGCACTGACATGTAGGCAATGAATTCTTCACCCGCAATCAGGCCTTCACCGCTGGCGTTAACCTGCGGACCAAAGAAGGTCCCATAACCGCCTCCGGGGGCGGTATCCACCAGTGCGCGATAGTTGTTATAGATCGCCAACCGTCGAAGTTCTGCAGCGGTAGGGTTCAAAGGGTCTGCGAATGCAGGCCCGGGCGCACTGGCCAGACCGCTGGCACCCAGGCCCGCAGTAAGCAGGTCATCGGTAATACCGTCGTAGCTGGTCTGACTGATATCGCCCTGAATGAAATCGGGGATTTCGTTGAACGGTGGATTATCCTTGCAGGCTGAGAGGGTCAACCCCGTGGCGCCGATCAGGGCGCAGAGCATTATTCGTTTCATGATCGTTCCTTGTTTGTTGTTGTAAACGAACAGACCAGGCCGCAAGCCGGGCCCCGGGAACGCCATGCGCATCCTGTGCCAATTGGCTATGTCTATGATTTATAAAAATTAAATTTGCCTCTTACTTGAGCCTTAGAGAATAATTCCGGATTTCCGGACAGCCCCGGGGCCGGCAATCATCGAAAAACACGCCTATTGCGAGCCTTGCAGAGATTGTCCTTGAAACCGGACACTGTACTGAATGTCAGACAATGGAGTCTGGATAAGGCAACCCGCCCCGTACCGGCATCCATCAATATCAGTCTGTCGTAAATTTGGTGTGAAACCTCAATTCGCCTGAAAAAGGAGAGCCCAGTGCCCGGTTACCGAACAGGGAGCAGACGGGGTGGGTTGGTCGGCGTGATTGGCAGCCTGCTGTTGCTGGCCGGGTGCGCGACCCACCACAATGCACCAGAGAACGCGGCCTTGCCGGGAGAACAATCCTTTCAGGTAGAGCGCAATGTACAGTTCTCCCCCGATAACTGGCCACAACGACTGTTCGCCGACCTTTACCTGCCCGAAAACGGGGCCTCAGGGCATCGCCATCCGGTGGTCCTGATGGTTCACGGGGGTGGCTGGCAACGACGGTCCCGTGAAGACATGGCCTGGATCGCGGAAGAAGTGGCCAGCCGCGGTTTCGCGGTGCTGAACATCGACTACCGGTTTGCACCGGAATACACCTTCCCGGCGCAGCTGCATGATCTCCAGCTCGCCCGCCAGTGGTTGAACGAGCATGCCGACAAATACCGCCTAGACCGCAAGCAAGTCAGTGGTTTCGGGTTTTCATCCGGCGCCCATCTGATTGCCCTGCTGGCCCTGGTGGCAAGCTCCGACAGCGAGCTGAACCAGCCCTACGGCGGGCCGGAGTCCCGGCTGCACGCTGTTGTCGCCGGCGGCTTGCCGTCTGACCTCATGGCGTTCGGTTCGAGCAAGTTGATCCGGCAGTTCCTCGGTGGCGAGCAGCAGGCGATGCCGGACACCTATCGCAGTGCCTCACCGATCAGTCACGTGACGGCCAACGCACCGCCCTTCTTCCTGTTTCACGGCGCCGTGGACATGCTTGTGCCCTTCAGCCAGGCCGAACGTTTCCGGGACGCACTCGCAAGTCATCAGGTATACAGCGAACTCTATGAAATGCATCTGCGAGGACATGTCACCAGCTTTCTCACAGCCGGCGATGCGGTTGACGAGGCAATCGCATTCCTCGACCGAAAGAAAAGCAACTGATTGCCGGGTCGCTATCCGATCCGGATGAACGGCAGCAGGCTCAGACCCATGATGACCAGAATGGCAATGCAGGCCGCCAGAGTCCGGATTGGCCTCTGCCTGAGCATGAACCAGAAACCGCCGGATTCGCCCCGGGCCAGGTGCTCCTCGTAGGCCTGTCGCTGGGTTTCATAGCGTTGCCTCTGATACTCATCCAGCAGCGCCCTGGCCCTGGCCGCCTCATCGTCGTCGTGCACCCAGAAACCGCCCATGCTGATGCCCCAGCGGCTTGGTGGCGTCTCGTAATAGGCTACCTCGTGGGCATCAAACAGGGCCCGGATTTCCTCGGCCTCGTCATCGGGTACATGGCGCAGGTTCATCAGATGGTGGGGCATGGACTCTCGTTGTCTGGTATCAGGTGCGGGTATCCCTATATCCTAGCACTAAAGCCCGACGGGGCCCGACAGCCCGAATTCGACACCGGAACCCTGAATGACCGACAACCCCCTCCGATTGCTGCTGGAGTTTGACAGCCAGGCGCAACGGGACAGATCACAGCCGCCTACCTTCCTGCATCGACGCGATCGCAAGTTTGCTCTCGTCTGTGAAGAGCAGGGCGAGGCCCCGGACGCGGCCCGCTGGCTCGCCCACCTGAACCGCCTCAGCGGTCCCCGGGCAACCCCGACATCCGCGGACCGGACACTGGCATCGTGGCGCCGGATCAACGGTGGTTTTGCAGTGTCAGGCGCGGTCGCGGGCACGCTGGCGATGGCCGGGCTGCTGTTCTATGACGGCGGCCAGCGCATCAACATCACGGTTTTCCTGGCGTTCGTGTTGCTGCACCTGATATTCGCCCTGTTCACCACCGTGCAAGCCATGGCCGGATGGCAGCCCTGGCGCTGGTTGGCGCATCGATTGGGGGTCAACCCGGGAGATGGCGCCTTCACCAGGCTTCAGCCTGCCCTGATGGCCAGAGCGGCTCACCTGGGCGGCATTGCGTTCGCCATCGCAGGGCTGTTTACCCTGCTGGCCATGGTCGTCTTGCAGGACCTCGCCTTCGGCTGGAGCACCACGCTGGACACTGCCGCCACCAGCTATCACGGATTGGTTAAGGCCATTGCGACGCCCTGGGCCTGGCTCTGGCCTGCCGCGGCCCCGGATCTTGCGCTGGTCGAGGCGACGCGTTTTTTCCGGGCCGGTAACCCAACGGCAAGTACTGACCCGGCCCTCTGGGGTCTGTGGTGGCCGTTTGTGGCCATGATGTGGGCAACCTGGGTTCTTCTGCCAAGGATAATTCTCTGGGCGTGTGCGTCCGTGCAGGCCCGGCAAAAAGCTCGGCGCCTGCTCACCAGCCATCCAGCCATGCACGCCCTGCTGTATCGCATGGAAACACCCGCCCTGGACACTGGCAACAGCCATCATGACGCCGACGATCTGCCGGACACCGATACTCGAGGCAACCTGCTATCACTGCCAGACAGCGACATTCTGTTGTGTTGGGCCGGCGCCGGTGAACCGGAATTGCCAGAGTCGCTTCGGTCAGGCAAGCAACTCGTGCTCAGGGCAGGCGGCAGCGCCCGCCTTTCGGACGATGATCAAGCCCTGCACCGGATCGCCGAGCATCTGAAAAACAACACCAAGGCAGTCATCCTGCTGGTTCGCTGCTGGCAACCTCCTACCGGCGAGCTTCAGGATTTCCTGGCGGCCGCCCGGGACATCTGGCCCGACAACGCCAGGGTCGCGCTGGTGCCACTGGCCACCGACATCAACCACGAGCCGGGTGCCCACCAGATTCAGCCCTGGCTCCGGTTTGCCGAGCGGGTTGGCAGCGAGTTCGTCCAGGTTTCGCTGCCGCCCTTCCAGATGCGGGATCCCTATTCAGCGGTCGGGGAGCCCTTATGACCCAGGCACCAACCTTTGCCGTCGTGGGGCACCCGAACAAGGGTAAATCCAGCGTGGTGGCCACCCTGTCACAGAACGATGCCATTGCCATTGCCCTGGAACCCGGCACTACACGCAGGCATCAGGCTTACCCGCTGAAGGTGGACGGCCAGACCCTCTACACTCTGGTCGACACGCCCGGATTCCAGCGGCCGAGACGGGTAATGGAGTGGCTGGAAGCCCACAGTGTCTCCGCCTCGGATCACGCAGACACCGTCAAAGCCTTTGTGGCACAGCATGAGGGGGACGGCCGATTCACCGATGAATGTGAGCTTCTCAGACCGCTGATCGAAGGCGCCGGGATCATCTACGTGGTGGACGGCTCGGTGCCTTACAGCGCAGAGCACGAGGCAGAAATGACCATCCTGCGCTGGACCGGCCGTCCGAGCCTGGCCCTGATCAACAGCATCGGCGCCGACGACTACAGTGACACCTGGCAGGCTGCTCTGAGCCAGTTCTTTCAGGTTGTCCGCCGTTTCGACGCGGTTCGCGCCCCATTCGAGCAACATCTGGGCCTTTTACGGGCTTTCGGACAACTGGAGCCGGACTGGGAAACACCACTGGAACAGGCCACTCACTACCTGTCCGCCCAGCGGCAGCAGCGCCGCCATCAGGCCGCAGTACTGATCGCCGGGACACTTGAAAGCATGATGTCCTACCAGGAAAAACGGACGCTTACCGCCGGCCAGGCTGCAGAAACCAGTGACGGCTCCCTGGCCGAACAGCTGCGGGACCGTTGGTATCGCCACCAGCGCAAGCGGGAACAGACCCTGCGCGTCGATATCGAACATCTTTATCAGCACCAGCGCATCCGCCGCCAGGAAGCCGAATTGGAGTGGCACAGCGAACACGACCTGTTCTCGGAAGACAGCCGCAAAGCCTGGGCGGTCAGCAAGCGCTACCTGGCCACCGCCGGCTTCGGCGCGGGCGCCGTCAGTGGTGCCGGAATCGACGCGCTGACCTTCGGCTCCTCCCTAGGAACCGGCGCTCTGGTGGGCGGTTTGATCGGTGCTGCCGGCAGCTATTTCTACGGTGATCGGTTGGCCTTGCCGGCGCTGAGTATCGGCGTGCTCAGGGACGGATTGAAAACAGCCACCTTCGGTCCTGTACAGGACAGCCAGTTCGGCTATGTTGTATTGGGAAGGGCCGTGGATCACTGGTGGCATATCTCACATCGGAATCACGCTGGTCGCGACCTGCTGGACCTTGAGCCAGCAGACCATCACTGGCTCGAGCGACTTGAAAAATCGAGCCGACAGGAAATTCAGAAAGCCTTCGACAAGTGCCGGAAACGGCGCCCCCTGGATGAACGCCAGCGGGAAAGATTCGCCACCTCGCTCGAACAGGCCATGGCCGTTTACGACGATTGGCGGTTGAACCGCACCTGAAAGGGATGTTTATACTAAAAGGCTATTCCATCACAAAATGAGGAATGCTCATGAAAATCGTACGAGTGCAAGACATTATCGGTACCGAGCGGGAAGTCACCGGCCCAGGGTGGACAAGCCGCCGCATGCTTCTCAAAAAAGACGGCATGGGCTTTTCCTTCCACGAGACCATCATCCCTGCCGGGGCCGAGTTGAACCTCTGGTACAAGCATCACCTCGAAGCGGTCTACTGTGTTGCCGGCAACGGCAAGATCCTGGACAAAGCCACTGGTGAAACCCATGAGATCACTGACGGAACCCTGTACGCACTCGACAAGCATGACCAGCACACCCTGTACGGTGGCACGGAAGACATGCGACTGATCTGTGCCTTCAATCCACCGGTTACCGGCCGTGAAGTCCACGACGAAGACGGTGCCTATCTGCCGGACACCAGCGAAGACTGAATCGTCTTGCCCGTGGCTGAACACCAGGCCGCGACCACACCGCCACCGCCAGCGAGGCTGCTGCCGGTGGCGGTGTTGCTTTGGCTGGCCGGCGTTTACCTGCGGATACCGGTACTGGTCGCGCCGCCCCTGGCGCCGTTCATCAGCGACGAACTGGCACTCACCCAGGCACTCACCGGCGCCCTGACCACCCTGCCCATCCTGATGCTGGCCATCGGCTCCATGCCCGGCTCACTGGCCATTGCCCGGATTGGCCCCCGCAATACCCTGGCTCTGGCCATGGTGATCATGGTGATCGGCTCCGCCGGGCGCGGCCTGGTACCCGACACCCTCACACTGATGCTGGCCAGTGCCGTCATGGGACTGGGTGTCGCCATGATGCAGCCCGCTCTGCCGGCATTGCTGCCACGATGGCTCGAGCCCCACCACCTGGCCCTCGGCTCCGCCATCTACATGAACGGCATGCTGATGGGTGAGTTCATCGGCGCCGGTGTTACCCTGCCAGTACTCATGCCCCTGCTGGACAACAGCTGGCGGGCCACCCTCCTAGCCTGGTCTCTGCCAGCACTGCTGGTTGCCGCCTCACTTTATCTGCCCAGACGCGACCGGGCAAAACCCGTGGGCAAGGTCTCCTGGCTGCCGGACTGGAGCAACCCCCTGACCCTCAAAATCGGCCTGCTCCTGGGACTCTCCGGCTCCATGTTCTTCGGCCTCAACGCCTACATGGGCAACCTTCTGGAACAGCAGGGACTGTTCGACAAACTCTCCGATGCCCTGTTCTGGTACAACATCGCCCAGGTCTTCGCCTCCCTGACCATGCTGAAAATGGCCCGTTACTGGGTCGGCCGCCGCTCCGTCATCATCGTTACCGCCGGCATCAGCATCCTCGGCACCCTGGGGGCCATCACCTTCACCGGCTGGTGGTCCATCGCCAGTGCCACCCTCATGAGTCTCACTGCCGGCATCCTCTTGATCCTCCTGGTCGCCGTACCGCCCCTGGTTACCACCTCCAGAGAAACCGGGCGCCTGTCAGCCGGCACCTTCCTCGTCGGCTACACCATGGCCTTTTCCATCCCCATGGCCGGTGGCTTCATCGCCGACTGGACCGGCGACGCCCGACACGCCATCCTCACCATCATCGCCTACAGCATCCTGGTAATCCCCCTGGCCTTCACCCTCGACCTGAAACGAAAAAAGGACCAGCCCGAAAGCTGATCCTTTTCTGGATGCCGATTTCCCTCGCGGACTCCCCGTACCCAGCCGGAACGGCCGTGGGGCGAGGATGCTTTTCCGCCGGGAAAAAGATGTCTGAGCGAAGCGAGTTGTTTTTCCCAGAGGAAAAGCATCCTCGCCCCGCGGCCAGACTCCAAGCTAAAACAGGGTCAGATGTAATAGTCCTTCAACGGAGGAAATCCGTTAAACTCAATGGCGCTATAAGTCGTGGTATAAGCACCCGTAGACAGCCAGTACATCCGATCCCCAATCGCCAGATTCAAAGGCAGCGGATACTTGTGATGCTCGTACATGATATCGGCACTGTCACAAGTCGGCCCGGCAATCACACAGTCCTCGCCTTCGCCTACTTTCTCCGTCCAGATCGGAAACTTGATCGCCTCATCCAGTGTCTCGATCAGGCCCGAAAACTTGCCCACATCGGTGAACACCCAGCGGTGCAGGGCGGTGCGGGATTTACGGGAAATCAGCACCACCTCGCTCACCAGAACACCGGCGTTGGAAATCAGCGATCGGCCCGGCTCGATGATGATCTCCGGCAGCTCCGCACCAAAGTCCTCGTGCAGGAAGCGGGCAATCTCCTCGGCGTACACCTTCAGCTCATTGGTGCGAGTGATGTAGTTGGCCGGGAAACCACCGCCCATGTTGATCATCTTAAGCTCGATACCGTCTTCTTCCTTCAGACGCTCGAAAATCACCTTCACCTTGTTCAGGGCCGCATCCCAGGCGCCAATCTCGCGCTGCTGGGAACCGACGTGAAACGACACGCCGTAGGGCACCAGACCCAGGTCACGGGCAAGGATCAGCAGGTCCATGGCCATGTCGGTCTGGCAGCCGAACTTGCGGGACAGCGGCCAGTCTGCCGTCAGGGTACCTTCGGTCAGGATACGCACATACACTTTCGAGCCCGGGGCCGCCTTGGCGATGTTGCGAAGGTCTGCCTCCGAGTCGGTGGCAAACATACGAACGCCTTTCTCGTAGAAGGTGCGAATGTCCTTCGCCTTCTTGATGGTATTGCCGTAGCTGATCCGCTCACCGGTCACACCCAGGGCCATCACCTTGTCCAGCTCGTAAACCGACGCGATATCGAAAGAGGCACCCTTGTCGCGCAGCATGGTCAGGATCTGCGGGGCCGGGTTGGCTTTCACCGCATAGTAAACCTTGGCGTAGGGGAAACCCTCGACCAGCTCGTCGTACTGACGGTCAATCGTTGCGGTATCGATCACCACAAACGGAGTTTCCTTGCCGTCGGCAAAGTCCTTGATGCGCTTGAACGTGTCGGCTTCGTAGTAATCGGCGATATTGGCGTTAGCGGCTTCGGTCATGGGTGGTGTTTCCCTCCACAGGGCAAACAGGCATAAAAAAAGGCACTACAGCAACGCTGCAGCACCCGTTAGATAGCGCGATCATCGGGCTTTTTTGAGGGCCCGGATATGAGCAAATCTACCCATAAGTAATGGGCAATACTGGCAACGCCACTGGCATGAATTCTGGCGGGAATTCCTAGACCGCCACCGGCCATATTGGCGGTGGTTCGGTAGGCCCGTCCGGGTCTTCCGGTTCAGTCTGTTCCCGTAGATAGCCGAGAATCGCTTCCTGGAGCTCCGTGCCCGGGCCCAATCCCTTGTTTCCGAACAACCGGTTGAATTCCAGTACGTAAGGATGGCCATCCACCAGCGCAATATCAAAGCCGGCGTGATCAACACCCAGATCCCGGGCCAGCCGCAATGCCAGCGCCGTCATCGCCGGGGGAACCGGGCTGTTGTCGATGCGGCCACCTTGGGCCACATTGTTGTAGAAGCCCTGATCGGCCTGGGTTCGCCAGTATGCCGTCAGCACCTGATCGCCAACCACAACAACTCGTGCATCCCGGTCCAGAGGCAGGTATTCCTGGGCGTAGAGCACGTCAGTGCGCTCGCAGTAGCGGCGCCAGTCCTCACGGGATTCAATCAGCCAGACGCCTTCGCCCATGCTGGCCTTGGGGAGCTTTGCAACGAACGGATGCACCATGGCATCCCAGATCATGTCACGTTCCACCGGGCCGTTGGCCTCAATCATGGTCCAGGGCGTGTGCTCCGGGGCCACCGTCTGGAATGCACGGGTCATCTCCACTTTGTCGTGGCCGATGCGGTAGCTGGCTTCGCTGGGAAACACCCGGCACTTGAGACCGTGAACCAGGGCATTTAACTGCCAGTACTCTGGGAACAGGACCCAATCCGCTTCCCGCAACAGTTCTTTATGGCGCAGAAACTGCTCCGGCTTGAGGACGGTGGTGTCGGGAAAACCGAGGGTTCGGAAAATATCGAAGGAAACAAGGTGCATGGATACTGCGCACTCGGGGTTGAATTGCGCGTATTTTATACAGGGCTGACATTCAGGCAAGTGCTATTTTCACCTCCAGACATCAGGAAAAGACCGTACAGGTGCTACCCTTGAAGCAGCACATAAGCACGGAAGAGCGGAATGCAGGAACTTGATGCGAGGGCAAAGTCCCTTCTGGCCGCACTGAAAGCGGACTCCCGGTCAGGCGCTACACAGCTGGCAATGAACACCCTCGATCAACTGCTATCTTACCTGGACGAGGTCGAGCCAGAGGGCGAGACATTTCTGAGGCTACTGGCAGAACTCCGGGCGGCACGCCCGAGCATGATCGTGATTGGCAATGCACTGGCCATGATCGAGCAGCGTCTTTCCAGTGATGTTCAGGTCGCACTTCAGGCCGTCATGGACATCAGAGACCAGCTGGAAAATGCCACCGGAACCATTGCCCGGCAAGCCCTCGATCTTCTGCCAGAGTCGCCGGTGATACTGACCCATAGCGCCAGCTCCGCGGTACTGGCGCTGTTTCGTAACATGGCGGAACAGCGCCAGGCCTTCTCTGTCATCTGCACCCAGAGCAGCCCGGGCTTCGAGGGCCACTCCCTGGCACGGGCGCTGAACGAGCTAGCCATACCCGTCACCTTGATCACCGATGCGCAGATGGGGCTGTTTGTGCCCCAGGCTGACCTGGTGATCACCGGGTGCGATACCTGGCTTTCCAATGGGCATTTTATCAACAAAAGCGGTACACACTTGTTGGCTCTGGCGGCCCATGCGGCCGGGAAGCCCCTCTGGGTTCTTGCCGACAGCTTCCGGAACAGCGACGCCGACCCCGGGTCGGTTGAACTCGAGGAAATGCCCGCGGAAGAACTCAACGCACCGCCGGGAGACTGGATAACGCCACGGAATATCTACTTTGAGCGGGTGCCACACGCGCTGGTCAGCAAACGCATCAGCGAGTTGGGCGTTTTTTCGTGCCCTGCTGAGCCTCGGCGGTAAACGGATCTTCCGGCCAGGGATGCTTGGGATACCGCCCACGCATATCCTTGCGCACCTCGGGGTAGGCGTTACGCCAGAAACTGGCCAGATCGGCGGTGACCGCCAGAGGCCGTTGCGCGGGGGACAACAGATGAAGCACCACCGGTACCCGCCCACCGGCAACGGCAGGGGTTTCTTTCCAGCCAAACAGCGCCTGGAGCTTGGCCGCCAACACCGGGCCATTGTCGGCGGTGTAATCCAGACTCACCCGCTGGCCGGTCGGTATGGTCAGATGTGTTGGCGCCAGACTCTGAAGCTGCTGCTGGGACGGGTAATCAATCAGGCTGTTAAGGGCCGCCAGCAAGTCGATCCGGGCCAGATCGGACCATCGGGTCATGCCGACCAGAAACGGGCCCAGCCAAACCTCGAGACTATCCAGTAACGCCGCGTCATCGGTGTCCGGCCAGCCGGAATCCGGGAAGGTTCTGGCGAGCAACCTCATTCGGGCACGCCACTGGCGACTGCCATCACTCCAGGGCAGGCTTTCCAGGCCCTTCTTCCGAATCGCGCTGAGCAGCCCCTGCCGGACCAGTTCCGGATCCACCCGGCCGAGCGGCTTTTCCTGAAGCACGAGTTCACCCAGTTTTCGCGCACGCCGCGCCAGAATTTTACCCTGGCTGTCGTCCCACAGTGCCTCTTCGATCTCCTGTATGTGGTCAGCCAGGTCGAGCTCCAGGTCCGGAATGTCCACCGGCGCGGCCAGGTAAATCGTGGCTTCGCGGGCCTGGCCATCCAGCTCGGCCGCCACCAGCCACTCGTGCCGTGCCAGGGGATCATCCTCTCTCAGTACCGCACCTTTGCCATTACTGAGCTGATACCTCGCCGCCTTATCCGATCGCCGCCTGGCAATACGGTCCGGATAGGCCAGGGCAAGCAATCGGCCGATTTCGGTCTCCGAGGGCGGTGTTGCCTCAGTCGTCCCGGGCCCGGAAAGACGCCGGGCCGACTGGCGTACAGCCTTCAGGCGAGCGACATCCAGCGTGCGATCCCGCCGTTCCCCGAAGAACACCCGAACCCGCTCGTGCATGTCCGCACCAGTTCCGGGGCCCAGGAGATCACGCTCTTCCAGCAAGGCGGCCACGGCCGCAGCCGCGCCTCCGAGCCCTATAGAACGGCCTTTCAGCACCATATGCGCCAGTCGCGGGTGTATACCCAGCTCCCGGGCCGCTTTGCCGTGGTCCGTAATAGCTCCGTCTGAATCGAGCAGATCGAGCCACCGCAGGAGGGCCACAGCCTGCCTCCAATGGGCGGCAGGGGGCTTATCAATCCAGGCGACGGCATCGGCTTCCCGCGCGCCCCACTGGGCTAATTCCAGCACCAAGGGTGCCAGATCGGCCTCCAGAATTTCGGGCGGCGTGTAATCGGCCAATCCGAACTGTTCCGATTCGCTCCACAATCGATAACAGACCCCGGGCTCCATCCGGCCGGCCCGGCCTTTACGCTGTTCCGCAGAAGCCCTGGATACCCGGCCAGTGACCAGGCGGGTCATGCCACTGTTGGGATCAAAAACGGCCCGACGCTGCTGACCGCAATCGATAACAACCCGAACCCCTTCAATGGTCAGACTGGTTTCGGCAATAGCCGTAGCCAACACCACCTTGCGCTGGCCTTCGGGAGCCGGCGAGATTGCCTGGTCCTGCTGCTCCGATTTCAGATTGCCGTATAGTGGAGCAAGCATCACCCGGTCCGGCAGGTTTGCACGGAGCTGTTGCTCAACCCGACGTATCTCACCCACACCGGGCAGAAACACCAGCAGTGAGCCGCTTTGATCAGCCAATGCCTCCCGAACCACAGCGGTAACCTGATCCACCATGCGGCCACTGCGCGGCAACGGCCGGTAATGAACATCGACCGGAAACGCCCGTCCTTCACTGGTTATTACGGGAACGTCTCCAAGCACTTGCGCAATCGGCCCGGTATCCAGGGTTGCGGACATCACCAGCAACCGCAGATCCTCCCGCAACGCCTGCTGCGATTCCCGCACCAGGGCCAGGCCCAGATCCGCCTGCAAAGAGCGCTCATGGAACTCATCAAAGATGACCGCCGCGTACTCCTCCAGCATCGGATCCGCCTGGATCAGCCGGGTCAGGATGCCTTCGGTCACGACTTCGATCCGGGTGGCCGCAGACACACGGGTATCCAGCCTTGTGCGATAGCCTACCGTCTGTCCGGGCTGTTCATTGAGTTGCCGGGCCATGAACCGGGCGGCAGAGCGAGCTGCAAGCCGACGGGGCTCCAGCATCAGGATCTTGCCGTCACCGCGCCAGGGCGCATCCAGAAGGGCGGCAGGCACACGGGTGGTTTTACCGGCACCGGGCGGAGCCTGCAGAAGTACGGTAGTCGTGCGTTCCAGGGCCGCTTTCAGGTCTGGAAGAATGGCATCAATAGGGAGCATCGGATTCCGGGTTTCTGAAGCGTCAGGAGCTCACCCGTTCACGATTGGCCTTTGCCCACTGGTAAATCCGCTCAAAGGCCTCGGCCAGGTTGTGCGGATTATGGGGCGGCTGGATCACAGCAGCAAGTTCGCCGTCGGGGTTCAGCAGCGCAAAATGGCCGCTGTGATCCACCAGCAGCTCGCCATCCACCTCACGATGGACAAACACCGCGTTCAGGCTTTTGGCCAGTTCCCGCAAGGTGTCCAGATCTCCGGTCAGACCATGGAAATTTTCACCGAAGAAGTCCGTGTAGGCTTTGAGTTTCTCCGGCGTATCGTGCTCCGGGTCAGCGCTGACCAGCAGATAGTCAGGCTGGGGCAATTCCTTGGACAGCAGCTTGTCGGTCTGGCGCAAATTGGCCATGGCTGCCGGGCAGATATCCGGGCAATTGGTGTAGCCCACGAATGCAATGGTCCAGCGACCCCTCAGACTCTCCCGCGTGACCGTTTCACCGTTCTCATCCGTCAGCGTGAACTCTGCCAATTGACGAGGCTGATCATAGACATACGTATTGAACTCCGTCAGCTCCGGCGCCGGAATCGGTTCCTGGTTACCCACCAGAAATACCTGCCGTCCAACAACCAGTCCAAAGATCAGAACAACGATTAGCAGAAGGCAGAACAGGGTAAGGCGAATAGAGCTGGAGCTTTTCATGGGTGGTCCACTTCGTTGATCAGATAAGCAGACGGGGATGGCTTTCCGAAACCGTGCGGAGCCATGGATGGCGTAGCCGGGCGTACACGGACGTATTTACAGCGTGTTTCGGAAAGCCATCCCCGCCTGCGTCAGCACAATGTCTGACTCAAAAGAATACAAAATGATCCACAAGCAATACCACAAACAGGGCCATGAGGTAAGTGATGGAATACTTGAAGGTATTCAGGGCCACCCGCCGATCGTCACCCTTCAACAGCCTTACCGCATACTGCAGAAAGCGCAGGCCAAGGGCCAGGGCGCCCACCAGGTAGATACCGCCGGACATGCCTGTGACAAAAGGTAGCAGACTGACCGCCAGCAACATCAGGGTGTAGAGCAGGATGTGCAGCTCGGTGAACTTGTTGCCATGAGTGACCGGCAGCATGGGAATGCCCGCCTTGGCGTACTCTTCCTTGCGATGGATAGCCAGAGCCCAGAAATGCGGCGGGGTCCAGGCAAAAATGATCAGCACCAGCAGCAGAGCGTGGCCCTCAACCTGGCCGGTCACAGCGGTCCACCCCAACAGCGGTGGCATGGCTCCGGCAAGACCACCGATGGTGATGTTCTGGGGCGTAGCACGCTTGAGGAACAGGGTATAGACACCGGCGTAACCCACCAGGGAGGCGAGGGTCAGCCAGGCAGTGAGGTGATTCACCTGCCACATAAGCACGGCCATACCAACACACGCGAGTATCGTTGCGAACAGGATCGCATCCACAGGCGAGATCTTGCCTGTGGCCACCGGGCGCTTGCGGGTGCGAGCCATGACGGTGTCAATTTTCTGGTCTACCACATGGTTGACCACTGCAGCCGCGCCGGCCAGCAGGGCGATACCCAGATTGCCCCAGACCAAGACGCCCCAACCGGGCACGCCTGGCGCCGCCAGCAGCATCCCGATAACCGATGTGAGGATCATCAGCGCGACAACCCTGGGCTTGGTCAGCTCCAGGTAGTCACGCCAGGAAATGGTTGTTCTGGAGTCGCTCGCAATTGCCTGGGCCGGCAGTGCTTCCACTTGCTCGCTCATGCCGTAACCTCCTGGTTCATTGTTGTTGTGTGTGTTGCCGGGATGCTATGTGGTTCGAGTAACAGCTGATGCCGCCAGATCAGGTGAATGACTGACAACAGCAGACCTGCGCCCATGGCGTTGTGGGCCACGGCGATGGACAGGGGAATATGGAAAATCACGTTGGCCAGACCCAACAGGATCTGAACACCCAGCAGGACCGCCACCAGCCGGATGGCGTTATCCAGGCCGGAATCACCACGTCGACGCCACATCAACGCCAGTAATGCGGCGAAATAGACCAGCACCAGCATGGCACCGAGTCTGTGAGTGACATGAATGGCCACCCGGCCATCCGCCGTCAG
Source organism: Marinobacter sp. (assembly GCA_002718255.1). Taxonomy (GTDB): domain Bacteria; phylum Pseudomonadota; class Gammaproteobacteria; order Pseudomonadales; family Oleiphilaceae; genus Marinobacter. The sequence goes on from PBED01000002.1 coordinate 353,043, forward strand.
CTGGCCACCCAGGTAGTTCGGGCCCACATGCTGGGTCACGTCAAAGCCGTGCCGGAAATCCATGCCCTCAGGCCACCACTGGCCCTGACAGGTGGGCAGATCGGTACAGGCAACGGCCGCGTAGTTGGCCGCTGTCCAGGCCCCCAGGGCAATCTGCATCACCACTAACAGCAGCCCGCCATAGAGCCAGGGCCGGAAACCGGACAGGGCATTGGATGGCGGGGGCTCCCGATCACCTGTCCGCCTCGCCTGACGTCGCAACCGGAGGGCCAGCAGCGTCAGGAGACTCAGTGTGGTAAAGCCGCCAAGCAGGTGCAGCGCCACCACCTGGGGCCACAGTTTCAGGGTCACCGTCCACATGCCGAAAGCGCCCTGAAGAATGATGAAACCGGCGATAAACAAAGGCAGCTTTACCGGAACACCCTGGCGCCGGTTACGAACCGCGTAGGCCGCCAGGCCGAACACCACCAGCCCCAGGGTGCCTGCGGCGTAGCGGTGGATCATCTCGGGCCAACCTTTTTGCACATCCACCGGCGTATCGGGAAAACGGGCATTCGCTATGGCAATGTTCGATTCGCTCTGGGGCACCGTGAGAAAACCGTAGCACCCGGGCCAGTCAGGACACCCCAGCCCTGCGTGCACCAGGCGGGTCCAGGCACCCAGCATGATCACGACAATCGCCAGCAAAACGGCAAAGGTTGCCCACTTTGCCATCTTGTGGGCTGCCGTAGTTGGGGAAACAGATGACTGATTCAAGGCTGACTCTCCGCTCTGGCCATTAACCGATCTGCGACAGTTTGAGCAGGTGTTTCAGGTCCTCCAGCATATCCTTACCAGTATGCTCGGAACCGTAATGCATCATCACATTACCGAACGGATCAACCAGCAGGATGCGCGGCTCCGCTTCCGGATTGATACCGGCTGGCCAGTCCGGCCGGGCACCCGCCGCAGGCACAAGGCGCTCCATGGAGCTGTATTCGGAGGACCAACGCGCCTGCAGATCGGAGGGCACACTACCCAGTGCGGCAGCCCGGGAGACCCGGTTGGCGTTCTTGCCAAGGGCGATATTCACCTGCCTGGCCAGATAGAGTAGCTCTTCGCACTGACTGCCACATTGGCCGGCAGCCACAATCATGAGCCAGTCCGGATCGATTTTTTCCGGGCCAAAGCGTTCTGCCAGCGGAGTACCGGAAGCCGTTTCGAGATTGAGCGTTGAAACCGGGGCCACTGGCTGGAGCAAAACGCCGTTATTGGTGTGGCCGGCCGGGTTCAGCCAGCCGGTATAAAACATGATGGTTGCAACAATCATCGGGCCAAAACCCAGCGCAAACAGGAGGAATGCCGTGCGACGGCCGCGACGCACCTGTTCCGGGGTTGGCCCTTCGTTGTGTTCCTGGTCGGATATCCGGTTAGCCATTGTCATTGTCATTATTGGCTCCTGTCTTTCGGTAACTCGCCACTATAGTCAATATAGTCAGCGCCACGGCCAGCGCAAACCATTGCGTGGCATATCCGTAATGGGTTTGTGGCCCCATCAGGTCCGGTTCCCAATCCGCCCGGTAAGCGCCCGGCTGGCGATTGCCGGAAAGCCTTACTATTTTGTCGGGAAGATCCGGAATCTCCTTTCGTGCGGCCTCTCCGGACAGACTCTGTACCCGCCAGGGCCACGGACCGCCTGCCTCTGGCTGATCCACCAGCACCGGCGGCACCGGATAGTCACTGAGTCGACCTTCCAGGGTAAAAATCCCTTCCGGCGTTTCCAGCTGCGGGAGCTGATCCCGGGTTCGCGGCGCCTGGACCCAACCGCGATTAACCACAACCGGCGGCCCTTCCAGAGGACGAAACTCTGTCAGGACTTCATAACCCGGGATGCCATCACGGGTCCGGTTATCCAGCAGCCAGTTTCGGCTTCCGTACATCCCGGTCAGTGTCAGAGGCCGACCACGGGTCAGATCACCGGACTCCATGTCCTGCCAGGCCCGGTTTTCCGCTTCCTGCTGCCACTGGTTCAGCAGAAGCTGCTTTTCTTCCGCCCGATTCAGCTGCCAGACACCGAGGCCAATAAGTATCGGCAGTAAGACCCCACTGAACACCAGCAGCCGCCAGTCAAACTGCCATCGGCGGTGTTTGCCCTGCGAATCAGACATGCTCTGCTATAGTGACCTCAGCGAGTCCGGAACCGTTTGCGAACCGTACATCCATCAAACCAATAAAAACAGGAAGTCCCATGCTCAAAGCAGTTATTGTTTTCCTGATGCTTTCTGTGGTTGTAAGCCTTTTCAGTGGCCTGTTTTTTCTCATTAAAGACGGCGGCAAGACCAATCGGGTTGTTAACTCTCTGGCCGTCCGGGTGACGCTTAGCATACTGCTCCTGGCTGTGGTACTGATTGCTCTGTGGAACGGGAGCCTGACTCTTAATCCGACTCCCTGACTACGCAGATCAAATGATGTAAACGAACACGAACAATCCCAGCCAGACCACGTCGACAAAATGCCAATACCATGCGGTTGCCTCGAAACCAAAATGGTTTTCCGCAGTGAAGTGGCCCTTGTTGATTCGCACCAGCATAATGGCCAGCATCAATGTGCCAAGCATCACATGGGCACCGTGGAAGCCAGTCAGCATAAAGAACGTACTGCCGTAGATGCCGGATTGCAGGGTCAGGTCGAGGTCACGGTAGGCATGGAGGTATTCATAGCCCTGAACAAACATGAAGACCACGGCCAGAGCGATGGTTGCAGCCAGCCAAAGTTTGGTCTTCGCCCGATTACCTGCCTTCAATGCATGGTGCGCCACGGTTACCGTAAATGAAGACGTCACCAGCAAGATCGTGTTCATCAAAGGCAGGCCCCAGGCGCTGATAACCTCCTTGGGGCCGGGATAAGCTTCCGGGCTGGGATTGTTGATAAGAGGCCAGGTCGACTGAAAGCCCTCCCACAACATGTTCGAGGAACCTCGGTCACCCTCGCCACCAAGCCAGGGCACCGCAAACACCCTGATGTAGAACAACGCACCGAAAAACGCGGCGAAAAACATCACCTCTGAGAAAATGAACCAACTCATCCCCCAGCGGAACGAGCGGTCCATCTGATCACTGTAGAGTCCCGCCCGACTCTCTTTGATGACGGCTCCAAACCACCCGAACAGCATGTAGGCCATAATCAGGGCGCCGATCCAGAACATTATCCAGGCACCGGTTGTGCTGTCCCCCTGTTTGCCATTCACCATGATTGAGGCCACCCCGTAAAGAGTTACCCCAAGGCCAATCGTGGCGACGATCGGCCACTTGCTCTGTTCCGGAACGTAATAGGTCTGGTTATCCGCCATGACAGTCTCCGATGGCTTATCCGTTGTCGTTTGTTGTTGTTTCTTTCCGGGAGTTTTGTGCTGCCGACACCTGTTTACCCTGATCGTAGAGCGTGTAAGACAGAGTTAGTTTGGTGATATGCGCCGGCAAGTCCTTGTCGACGATAAAGATCAGAGGCATTTCGGTACTTTCACCCGCTTCAAGAGGCTGTTGGTTAAAGCAGAAGCACTCGGTCTTATGAAAATACAGCGTCCCCTCTGAAGGCGCGAGGCTAGGGACCGCCTGGCCTACCATTGGCTCACTTGTCGGGTTTTCGGCATAGAAATTCACAGTAGTCGGCTCACCGGGGTGAACATCCACCGACCGCACAACCGGGCGGAATTTCCAGGTCATCCCCGGTCCGTTGGAGGCGAGAAACTGAACCTTGACCGTTCGGGTCACGTCTGCTTCTGCCACCTCGGTGGATTCGTACCGCCCCCCGGTCTTTCCGTTAATCCCGGTAATTTCGCAGAACACGTCGTACAGAGGCACCATGGCAAATCCAAAGGCAAACATGCCGACCACGCTGACCATGCACCAGCCCACCACTCGAGCATTGCCCTTGGGGGCTCCGGCGCTATTTGCCTGTTGTTCTGCCATAGCCAGTGCCCCCTACTTCACTACCGGCGGCGTTGCGAAGGTGTGGTATGGCGCCGGTGAGGGCACAGTCCATTCGAGACCTTCAGCACCATCCCAGGGCTTGGCCGGAGCCTCTTTGCCACCCCTGATGCACTTGACCACGATAAACAGGAACAACAGCTGTGTGGCACCGAACATGAATGCACCGACACTGGAAACCATGTTGAAATCGGCGAACTGCAGCGCGTAATCCGGAATCCGTCGTGGCATGCCCGCCAGACCCAGAAAATGCATCGGGAAGAACGCCAGGTTCATACCGACAAATGACAGCCAGAAGTGGGTCTTGGCCAGGGTTTCGTCATACATGTGGCCGGTCCATTTGGGCAGCCAGAAGTAGGCGGAGGCAAAGATACCGAAGATCGCACCCGGTACCAGCACGTAGTGGAAGTGGGCGACTACGAAGTAGGTGTCGTGGTACTGAAAATCTGCCGGCGCAATAGCCAGCATAAGGCCGGAGAAACCGCCGATGGTAAACAGGATGACGAAGGCAACTGAGAACAGCATCGGCGCCTCAAAGGTCAATGAGCCCCTGAACATCGTGGCCACCCAGTTGAAAACCTTCACCCCGGTGGGCACTGCGATGAGCATGGTGGCGTACATGAAGAACAGCTGGCCGACGATGGGAATACCCACCGTAAACATGTGGTGCGCCCAGACCACAAACGAGAGCAGAGCAATGGCACCGACTGCGTAGACCATGGAGGCATAGCCAAACAGCGGTTTGCGGGAGAACGCCGGAATGATGTGTGAGACCGCCCCGAAGGCCGGCAGGATCATGATGTAAACCTCGGGATGCCCGAAGAACCAGAACACGTGCTGGAACAGCACCGGATCACCGCCGCCGGAAGCATCGAAGAAGCTGGTGCCAAAGTTGATGTCCATCAACATCATGGTGACGACGCCGGCCAGTACCGGCATGACTGCAATCAGCAGGAACGCGGTAATCAACCAGGTCCAGACAAACAGGGGCATTTTCATCAGGGTCATGCCCGGTGCCCGCATATTCAGGATCGTGGCGATCACGTTAATCGCACCCATGATCGACGAGACACCCATTATGTGAACCGCAAAGATAAAGAAGGTGGTGCTCGGCGGCCCGTAGGTCGTCGACAGGGGGGCGTAGAAGGTCCAGCCGAAGTTGGGCGCACCCCCTTCCATGAACAGGGTGGAAACCAGGATCAGGAAGGCGCACGGAAGCAGCCAGAAACTCCAGTTATTCATCCGTGGCAATGCCATATCCGGCGCCCCGATCATCAGCGGCAGCATCCAGTTGGCGAGCCCGACAAACGCCGGCATGACCGCACCAAACACCATAATCAGGCCGTGCATGGTGGTCATCTGGTTAAAGAATTCCGGCTGGACAATCTGCAGCCCCGGCTGGAAAAGTTCTGCCCGGATGACCATGGCCATGGCCCCGCCGAGCAGGAACATGGTGAAACTGAATATCAGGTACATGGACCCGATATCCTTGTGGTTTGTGGTCAACAGCCAACGGCTAAAGCCTTTGGCCGGGCCGTGATGATGATCCTGGGCGTGGGTATCTGCAACCGCACTCATGAAAACCCCCGTTACCGCCATTTATTGTGGCTGGTGATTTCTGTTATCTGGCGATGATTACTGCTGGTTCTTGTAATCAAATATTTCTTTCGGAGTGACCATCTCGCCGGTGTTGTTACCCCAGGCATTACGCTCGTAGGTAATCACGGCTGCCAGGTCAACTTCACTCAGCTGATTGCCGAAGGCCTGCATGGCGCTTCCCGAGACACCATTTACGACGATGTCGATATGGGCTGCCATGTCTTCGGTAACGACCTGGGTTCCAACCAGAGACGGGAAGGCCGGTGGCGCACCCTGCCCGTTCGGCTGGTGACAGGCTGCACAGGCGGTCTGATAAGCCTTCTCGCCCCGCTCCATCAACTCTGCCATGGTCCAGTCTTTCTCTGTCAGCTGGCGCTCACGTTCGGCGGCCTCTTTCTTTTCAGCGACCCAGGCGTTGTATTCCTCCTCTGGAACCGCCTCTACGACCACCGGCATGAAGCCATGATCCTTGCCGCAAAGCTCGGTACACTGGCCGCGGTAGGTGCCGGGCTTGTCGACCCGGGTCCAGGTTTCGTTGATAAAGCCCGGAATGGCGTCTTTCTTGACGCCAAAATCCGGAACCCACCAGGAATGGATGACATCGTTGGCCGTTAGCAGAAAGCGAACCTTTTTCCCGACCGGGATCACCAGCGGGTTATCCACTTCGAGAAGGTAGTTCTCCCCCTTGGCCTGGCGATTCTCGATCTGTTCACGGGGCGTCGACAGATTCGAGAAGTAGCCAAAATCTTCATTGATGTATTCGTACTGCCACTTCCACTGGTAGCCGGTGACCTTAATGTCCACTTCCGATTCCGAAGTGTCATACATGTCTACCAGAGTTGCGGTGGCAGGAATCGCCATAACAACCAGAATGGCAAACGGTATGATGGTCCAGAGAATCTCGACCAGAGTGTTTTCGTGAAAGTTTGCCGGTTTGGCGCCCTGGGATTTTCGATGGGCAAAGATAGACCAGAACATGACACCGAAAACCACGACGCCAATGGCGACGCAGATCCAGAGTATGGTCATGTGAAGGCTGAAAATGTCATTGCTGGTGCCGGTCACCCCGGGGGTCATGTTCAGTGTCCAGTCCGCCATGGACCAGGCGGGGAACATCAGACCGCCTAAAAGGGCACCTGCCCGCTGAGCGTGCACGCGCATACTGTGTCTCCACAGAGTGTTATTCTTGTCGGATTTTGCGTTATCCCACTGGTATTACTGGCGCTCGCATACACCGGAAAAACCAGAGTGGAAGCCTGCTTTCGGATACTCAGCTTCGAGTATAGACACAGATCAAGAAAAAACTAAAAAATCGGCTAAATCCAAAAGACCTAACCACGGAATTTTAAGAATTAAAACGAATATGACTTTTAACTTGCCGGCAACCGACCGACGTCTCTGGGCCCTGGCCTGGCCATTGATGCTCACCAACCTCACCGTCCCTCTCCTGGGACTGGTGGATACGGCCGTGCTCGGCCACCTGGAAAGCCCGGAGTATCTTGGCGCCGTCGCCGTTGGTGCCAATCTGTTCAGCATCCTGTACTGGACCTTTGGCTTCATGCGCATGGGCACGACCGGCCTGGCCGCTCAGGCATGGGGCAAGCGGGACAACTTCAGTCAGGTGGCATTGCTGCTGCGCTCGATCCTGTTGGCAACCGGGATCGGCCTTCTTCTCATTCTGTTTCACCAGCCTCTGATACAGACCGGCCTGAGCCTGATGAATCCCAGTGACAACGTGACCGAACTGGCGGCCGAGTACGCCGGAATCCGGATCTGGAGCGCGCCGGCCGTTCTCTGCCAGTACACGCTGGTTGGCTGGCTCATCGGCACCCAGTTTCCACGGGGCCCGATGATCATGCTGATTGCAGCAAACGGCCTGAACATCGTGTTGGATATTCTTTTTGTTACCGTGCTTGGCTGGAACAGCCGTGGCGTGGCCATTGCCACTGTGATCGCCGAATACGGTGCCGCCGCCATCGGTTTCCTGATCGTATTACGGCGAATGCCTAAGGGGCAGGGGCTGACGAAGGCTCTGTTCGGCAAACTCGAGGATTACCTGAGGATTCTCCAGGTTAACCGCTACATCATGGTCCGAACCATCGCGCTGTTATTGGTGCTGGCATTTTTTACCGCCCAGGGCGCCCGTCAGGGAGACACCATCCTCGCTGCCAATGCCGTTCTGATCACCTTTCTTCTGTTGATCTCCAACGCCCTGGACGGTTTTGCCAATGCTGCCGAGGCGCTGATTGGCGAGGCTATCGGCAAAGGCAGCCGGCGGCGCTTCCGGGTGGTCTTTCGAAGTGCCCTGCGATGGTCACTCTGGGGCGCCCTCTTGCTCACCATTGTTTTTGTGGCCGGCGGGCATTGGCTCATTGCACTGCTAACCGGTATCGAGGAAGTGAGAGCCACCGCCTGGCGCTACCTGCCCTGGCTCTGGCTGCTACCTTTTGCCGCAGTCTGGGGCTTTCTTCTTGATGGGATTTTTATCGGCGCAACCCGAACCCGGGACATGCAGAACACCATGCTGTTTTCGGCCCTGGCCGTGTTTGCACCGGTCTGGTGGCTGACCACGGGCTGGGGCAATCACGGGCTCTGGTTCGCGCTGATCTCTCTGATGGTAGCGCGGGCCCTGAGCATGGGATGGCTGTGCTGGTCCCATACCAGGAACGACCGTTGGTTCCAGAGCCAGTGACGCAGATTCAATCCGTAACATTACAGCCGGGTATTTTCATCACAGCGGAAAAGCAGTCGCAAAAATCTCGGCTACACTTGTCTGAAAAGGCAGGCACGATGTGGTAGCCAGCCCTCCTCTCCTGCCCGGGAACTCGTTGCTATCAGTTGCTAACAACGGGAGGCGCCTTGCGACCTCAATTCGTTCAGACATCGGCTTCTCCTGAAATGACACCACAGGTAGTCCTTGAGATTATTGACCAGGCGCGGCGCAAGGAAGCCCGCTCCGGGACCTTCCTCCGACAGCTTCACGAAAAGGTTGCCGCGCTCCCGTCTGCGGTCACTATTGAGGGGTATCAGCCCGCCACCTGCCTGTTCCAGTTCGTGGTTGAGTACATCGAAATGGCACCAAGGCTCATCGAATGCGTTGAAGCCTGTGCCCGGGAAGCCGGAAAAGCCGATCTGTTTGAGCCCTTTGTGAATGCCGCCATCCGGTATTTTACTCAGCCATCAGCGCTCCTGGTTCGCTACGACGGTCTCGATGGCCTACTGATCCGCGCCTACCTTTGTCATCGGTTGATGGAAGAAATGTACGAAAACAACCGGTGTACCCGGGCCAGCGAAATCGTGGATATGGAAGCAACTCGTGCTAATCTTCTGGCTCATCAGCTTATCGGCGAGCCCTTTGCCAACGAGCTGGACGACTCCATCACCGTAACCGTGTTGCAGATAGCAGGCACGCCGGACTACTACGAACTCAACCTCGACCCGTTTGTCGAGCAGGTGAACAACGCCGCCTGGGACTGGATGCGGCATTACTGGGAAAATCTGCTGGTAAGGAACCACATTCGATTTTCTCTCGGGTCCGGCCTGGCCTGACAGGTTCAGAGGTTTAATGAAAGTATCAGCGATTGCAGTGCTGGCGGGACTGTTGATTTCTGCCATGGTATCGACAGCCAACGCGTACGAGCTGTCCGTAACCGTCACCCTGGAAGGCAACACCGAACCCGTGGCCAATGCCGTGGTTTCCGTAGACAGTGCCCGTCCGGCAACACCGGTTTCTGCCGAAATCTATCAGAAGGATCGCGCCTTCCATCCCCATGTACTGGTGGTGCCAGTCGGCTCCAGCGTGGATTTCCCGAATCGCGACAATACCCAGCATCACGTGTATTCCTTCTCGCCGGCAAAAACCTTCAACATCGAGCTTTACGCCGACCGCCCGGCGGCTCCCATTGTTTTCGACAAGCCAGGCATCGTTGAACTGGGCTGCAACATTCACGACCACATGCAGGGCTTTGTGGTGGTCACCGACACCGCTGACACCGGCCGGACAGATACCTCCGGCAAGGTCACCCTGTCGCTCGATACACTGCCCAGCGAGGGCAGCCAGGGCACGGTGACACTTGAGATCTGGCACCCACGGCTGCCGGATAATACCCGCCCGGTCACCCGTGAAATCGAACGTGATAGCGAGTCCGCAATCGTCACCCTCAATCTTGAGCCCGAGCCTGCCGCAGAAGGCTCGCTGGACCGTCTCCAGCAGCGCTTTCGGGAGCTTTGATGGGTCTGGTATCTCGTCTCGGATTCCGGGGCCGGCTTATTGCGGCGATGATCTCACTGGTGGCGCTGGTCAGCCTGGTGATCATCGCCCTGCTGATGGTGTACCTGTTCGAGGATGAAAAAAGCCGTGCACTGGAACAGCTGGCCATCGGAGAGCGGCTGACCAACGAGGTCATTGATCGCCGGACCGATCTGGAACTGTCCCGGCTCAGTGTTGTGGTGCAGGATTTCGGCTTTCGCTCGGCCATTGCCAGCCGCGACCCGGCAACCATCGACAGTGCCCTGGAAAACCACAGCGGCAGGGTGGGTGCCGACTTCGCGCTCTTGCTGGACAGTCAGGGAGAGCCCCTGGCCTCGACCCTGCAAAACCCTTTTCCTGCCGTCAGCCAGGAACAGCTGACAAGCACCCGTCGTAATGGGTTTACCCGGTCACTGCGGGCCATTGATGGCAGGGGCTACGAGATTCTCATCATCCCGATAGAGGCCCCGGGGCTTCGGGCCTCGCTGGTCAGCGGCTTTGCCATGGACCAGTCCCTGGCAGAGGTCATCGCCAGGCTCAGTGGCACCTCGGTGATCTTCCGGGCGCGATCGAACCAGAACGACAACCTGAACAGTTTTGCCGCCACCAGCAGCATCGATGCCAAGCTGGAACAGGAGCTTGCAGGCGCATCCGCCAACGCCAATTTTATTGAAAGTGCCGGTTATTTCACCCGGATCATCAACCTGGGCGAATCAGACCCCGCCGCCGTCCAGGCCGTGCTCCTGATCAGCCGTGATGCCACGCTCCAGAATTACTACCGGCGAGCGGTGGAAATTGCCCTGCTGGTGACCGCCATCCTGATTTTCGCCATTCTGCTGGCGCTGGTCATTGCCCGGAACCTCGGGCGCCCGGTTTTGCAGCTGGCAAGCTACGCGCGGGCTATCGGTGAGGGCACCACACCCGAGGCACCGGCCATCCGGGCCGGCGGCGAACTGACCCAGCTCCGCAACGCCCTGCGGGATATGCTGTCTGGCCTTCGGGAGCGGGAAGCCCAGATCCGCTATGCGGCAACCCACGATGACGTCACCGGCTTGAAAAACCGGAACGCTCTGATGCAGAAGGCCGCCGAGCTGTTTGATAACCGAGGCCGGGCCACACTGGTGGGAATCCGACTGAACGACCTCTCCGACATCAACGATACTCTGGGTCTGGAATTCGGCGACAAGGTCCTGATCGGTATTGCCAAGCGCCTGCAGCAGGAACTCCCGGACGCCCATATCCTCGCCCGCACCGGTGGCGGCGAATTCCTGGCCCTGATCCCTTCACTGCCCCCGGAGCAAGGCAGTGACAGAATCCGGCAACTGCACGCGCTCATCGAATCTCCCTTGCAGGTAGACCAGACGCCCTTCTCCCTCAGGGTCACCATCGTCACCATGGAACTGCCGGAAGATGCCTCGGATACCGACGCCCTGCGTCGCCGGCTCAATCTCACCTTCGAGCAGGCGGAGGCCCACCCCGAAGCCTTCACGCGCTACAAGCCCGGACAGGATGAAAGTCATCTCCGGGAACTGAAACTGGTTACCGATCTGCACACCGCCATCCTGAACAACGGGTTGCACATGAACTATCAGCCAAAACTGAACAGCCAGACCGGTGAGCTGGTTCAGGTGGAAGCCCTGGTACGCTGGATTCACCCGGAGTTGGGCTTTATTTCCCCGGAAGAGTTTATCTTTCTTGCCGAACAGTCGGGACAGATCCACGATCTGACAGCCCATATCCTGCAACGGGTCGCCAGCGATGCCCGGCGTTGGCACGAACAGGGTGTTGATGCGGGCGTCGCCATCAACCTGTCCGCCATGGACCTGACGTGGCCCGCCCTTATCCAACACATTGGCGACACCTTCGAGGGCTGGCACCACAATCTGGAGCGGGTGACTCTGGAAGTCACCGAAAGCGCCCTGATGGAAGACCCGGAAGAGGCGATGGCAACACTGAACCGGCTCCGGGAACTGGGCGTGACCCTGTCGGTAGACGACTTCGGTACCGGTTATTCCTCGCTGTCCCAGTTGCGCAAGCTCCCGGTACAGGAGCTGAAAATCGACAAGTCGTTCGTGCTCAGGCTGGATACCGAGCCCCAGGACCAGCTGATTGTGCGTTCCACCATTGATATGGCCCATGGCCTCGGGCTGAAGGTCGTGGCCGAAGGCATCGAGAACCTGGAGGCATGGCGCCTTCTGCAACATTGGGGCTGCAACCTGGCTCAGGGCTTCTACCTGAGCCGCCCAGTCGCACCGGAGGACCTGCCTGAGACAGCCCGCGCCCTGGCTGACCGCCGGGAGGAATTGACCCATACCAACCCGGAGTATTCAGAATGACAGCAAGATGCCTGGTAACAATGGCCGTGGCGCTCCTGTTCGCACCGGTGGCCGGCGCCGACATTGGCAGCCGGATCTGGGCGACCGGAGGCGTTACCACCATCGAGGGCAGTGCCGGCGGCGGCCTGGTGCCCTGGGCACTGCTTGGAAGCTACGCCAGCGATGAGGAGTGGGGCGGCACCCTTGCACTCAGCCGGGCCGAAGTCGACGATTACTCGCTCTCGGTCACCGGTGCCGGGCTGAACTGGAACAACCGGCTGGAACTCACCGTGGCCCGGCAGACCCTGGATCTGGACAGCCTGGTGTTTACCCTCAAGGACGGCTTTGGCCTGGAGCAGGATGAACTGAATCAGGATATTTTCGGCGCCAAGGTCCGGCTCGCCGGCGATGTGTTGTACAGTCCCTGGGGCCAGTGGTCTGCGGGCGTTCAGTACAAGCGCCAGAGGGATTTCACCGTACCCTCGGCGATCGGCGCCCGGGATGACAGTGGCACCGATGTCTATGTCAGTGGCAGCAAGCTGTTCTTCGCCGCGGTGAAGGAGCGAAACCTGCTGGTAAACCTGACCGCCAGGGCTACCCGGGCCAACCAGGGTGGACTCCTGGGCTTTGGCGGCGACCGTAACAACAGCCACGAACTGATGATGGAGGGCAGCGTCGGGCTTTTCCTCAACCGCCAGTGGCTGGTGGGCGCGGAATACCGGCAAAAACCGGACAACCTGGGGTTTGCCACCGAAGATGACTGGTGGGACCTGTTCGTGGCCTGGGTGCCGGACCGTCGTCTGGCGGTCACGGGCGCCCTGGTCAACCTGGGTGACGTTGCCACACTGGAAGACCAGCAAGGTCTGTATCTGTCGCTGCAGGGGAGTTTCTGATCATGGCACTTACCAATCTCTACCTTACGCCTACCGCCCTGTTAATCTCGCTGGCACTGATGCTCGGTGGCTGCCAGAGTCTGAACAGCCAACCTGATAGATCCCTTTATCAGCAGCTCGGTGAACGTGAAGGCATTGAAAACGTGGTGGAGGACCTGCTCTACCTGATCGTCGAGGACGAACGCATCAACCAACAGTTCAAAGGCATGGATGTCGCCCGGTTTCACCAGAACCTCACGGATCAGTTGTGCGAGCTCAGCGGTGGGCCCTGCAGCTATACCGGGCGAGAGATGCGTGAACTGCACTCTGACATGGACATCACGGACACCCAGTTCAATGCCCTGGCCGAGAACCTGATTCTGGCCATGGAACAGAACGATATCCCAACCGGCGCCCAGAACCGACTGATCAAACAACTGCTGCCGCTTTACCCTGACATTCGCAATCTGTAGAACGGAGACCTGTACCTTGCTCGAAAACGCTGATCTGGGAAAACTGATTATCCGCCTGACCCTGGGCGGCCTGATGCTGTTCCATGGCATTGCCAAGCTGCTCAACGGCATCGGCTTCATTGAAGGGGAGCTGGCCAGCCACGGCCTGCCAACCTTCCTCGCCTACGGGGTGTACGTGGGTGAGATCATCGCGCCGCTGATGGTCATCCTTGGGTATCAGACCCGGATCGGTGCGCTGCTGATTATTTTCAACATGCTGTTTGCCATCATCCTGGTTCACGGCAACGAACTCCTGAGCCTTGGGCGCAGCGGCGGCTGGGCGCTGGAGCTGCAGGGCTTCTTCCTCTTTACAGCAGTTGCAGTGATATTCCTCGGACCAGGGCGGTACAAACTGAAGAACTGAAGATCCGGGAGACCTCAGGCACCAGGTGCGCTCGCCGCCCTGAAATCCCGCGCCACCATAACCCGGTTACGGCCAGACTCCTTGGCCGCGTATAGCGCCTCATCGGCCTGACGGATGAGCTCCTGGGGCTCCATATCTGGCCCTGGCACCAGGCACGCCACGCCCACACTGATGGTAAGACTGACCGGAGCCACCCGTTCCCCGGAATGCACCGGGGAACGGGCCACCGCCTGACGCACTCGCTCGGCCACCCGAACCGCTCCCTCCTCAGGCGTGGCTGGTAGCAGGATGCTGAATTCCTCGCCGCCATAGCGGGCCAACAGATCCCCGGAACGCTGCACTTCTGCGACGCACAAGGCGGCCACCGCGGTCAGGCAATCGTCGCCAACCAGGTGTCCCAGCTCGTCGTTTACCCGCTTGAAGTGATCAATATCCAGCATCAACAGGCTCAACGGGTGACCGTGTCTCTGGGCCCGTCGCCACTCATCGTTGAGTTTTTCATCGAACCGACGCCGGTTGGCCACATGGGTCAGACCGTCGGTGAGGCTGATCGCCTTGAGCTGCTCATTGGCCCGTTCCAGTTCGTCGGTGCGCGCCTGAACCCGCATCTCCAGGGTCAGGTTGGCCTGCTGCTGGATCGCCAGCGCCTGCTCCTGGGCCTCATGGCGCTTGCGACGTTCCAGGTTGATCCGGTAGGCAAGCGCAAAGGAAAGCAGAACCACCTCCAGGGCCACGCCGATCTGAGGCATGAACTCGGTCAGGAAACTGCGGGGCATGATGCCAAGCTTGCTGACCGCGAGAATCAGATGGCCGATCAGCAATGGCGTCCAGGCCAGAACGTAGAAACCGCCCAATACCTGACCTTTCCGCCAGACCAGGAAACCGATGAACCAGACCGCGGGAGTGACCACTGCCGCAATCGCGCTGACCAGGACAATCCCCGTCTGGTAACTGCCAAAAAGAGTAAAGACGAAGCTGGCAGAAATGGCGGCCAGAATCCACTGCAGGAAGCGGTAACTTCTGAGGCTGTAGGACCGGATATTGAGAAAACGGATGGCGAAGATAATGGCGGAGAACAGAGCGAAACAGATAACCGGAATGGTGAAATACCGGTTGATACCCGGGGCATTCGGCCACAGCCACTGGAAGAGCACACCATTGAAGTTGAGCTGAACCAGCCCGGTAAACACAACAGTCAGCACGTACCAGAAGTAGGTGGAATGGCGCACGATGACAAACAGAAACAGATTGTAGAGCGCCATNGCANCGATGATNCCCAGNAACATCGTCTGCCANCCGTANGACANCTGCTCATTGGCNAGGAATTCNGCCGANGGNNTNACTNCCANNGGAATCTGNACCGANCCNAGCGTTTNCACNCGCACNAAGGCGGTNNCCGNNTCGGTNTTCGANGGNACCAGGAANACNAAATTNCGNTGNTNAATCGGGCGACTGCTGAANGGNAGGGTATCGCCNGTATGGTGGGTCTGGATCAGCTCNCCNTNNANNACCCAGTNNACNGANACCTCNTCCAGCAACGGATANCCGATTTCCANNACCCGGTTCNCCGGCTCNGGCGGAATCTCGACTNTCAGCCAGAAACTGCCATCGCTGAANCCNCGATTNAANACCTCANTNGAGCCANANNTCTGCCAGNCGCCCGGGGGCAGGGCGCGAACGTCTTCGAGTGCCAGCTCATCGGCGGGCGCTTCCAGCCAGTCAAAGGCGACGGGAGCGGCCTGAACAGGCGCGCTGGCCAGGCATGCCAGCGACAGAAAAATCAGAAGGATGCAGGATAACTGCCGCATCATAGCGGTTTCCGGTTTCCGGGCCCTTCCTGGTGTTCTACACTTTCAGGCCCTGACTGAGTCTTTTTGCATCCTTGCAGTTGCTTCCATTTTAGACGGTTGCGCGTGCTGCGTCCTCTATAACTGCAAGGCCAGCATAGCCTGAAACCATCGAGGCCGAGAATGACCGAACGCAAGAACGACATACGCCCTGGCCGTTACCGGCACTATAAGGGCAAGGATTACGAAGTACTCGGGATCGCCCGGCACAGTGAAACTGAAGAACAGATGGTGGTTTATCGCTGCCTGTACGGTGATTACAGCCTCTGGGTACGCCCGCTGACCATGTTCCGGGAAACCGTGGAAATGGCCGGCGAACAGGTCCCCCGCTTTGCCCGCCTTGACGAAGTCTGACCGTTACACAACCGNTTTGACTACCGCGATCATTTCCTGCACATTACCGCGCTTTTCATGATGCCGGNCCCCANAAGGGGCCGGANNAACNATTAATTCCTACCCGGAGTTTTGCCATGAATGCCGTNGTTGCNGCGGTNGCNATNATGCTCGTNCTGAGTTTGTGCCGCATNCACGTTGTTGTTGCCCTNATCATCGGTGCCGTATCCGGNGGCCTGATTGCAGGAATGTCCCTGGAAGCCACCATCGAAGCCTTCAATAGCGGCCTNGGCGGCGGTGCCACCGTGGCACTGTCCTANGCCACNCTCGGTGCNTTCGCCGTTGCCATCGGNAANTCCGGCCTNGCNCACGCCCTGGCCGACNNGGCCNTGGCNCTGGTCGGTCGCCAGGAAGAAGGCGCCGCCGTNAACGGCATCCGCTTNCTGATCATNGGCCTGCTGCTGGCCATTGCCATCTCGTCCCAGAANATCCTGCCGATCCACATNGCCTTCATNCCNNTGGTNGTACCGCCGCTGCTNTACGTGATGGCNAAACTGAACATGGANCGCCGCCTGGTNGCNTGNGTGCTGACNTTCGGCCTGATNACNCCCTACATGTTNNTGCCCGTCGGCTTNGGCGGCATNTACCTGAANGANATCCTGATCGCCAAGATCAACGCCAACGGCGTCGANGCCTCCGGNCTGAGCGTCATGAAAGCCATGGCNCTGCCGGCACTGGGCATGNTGTGCGGCTTGCTGATCGCNGTCTTTTTCAGCTACCGCAGTGGNCGCACCTANAACCTGGAAACCATCACCAANGCCGANCGGGTAGACACCAGCTATAGCCCNCGCACCCTGGTTATGGCNNTGNTGGCCATCGTNACCGCCTTNGTNGTGCAGCTCTGGCTNGGCTCNATGATCCTGGGCGCCCTGGCCGGNTTCGTGCTCTTCAACCTGTCNGGTGTGGTGCGCTGGAANGANGCCGANGACCTGTTCACNGANGGNATGAAGATGCTGGCNATGATCGGNTTCATCATGATCGCCGCNTCNGGNTTTGCCGAAGTGATGCGGGAAACCGGNGAAATNGCCNNCCTGGTGGACAGCTCCGTGGGCGANNATCGGCGAGAACAAGGCCATGGCNGCNCTGCTGATGCTGGTGGTNGGTCTGCTNATNACCATGGGTATCGGNTCGTCCTTCTCNACCATCCCCATNATCGCGGCCCTNTACGTGCCCCTGGCCCTGCANNTNGGNTTCAGCCCCCTGGCCATCGTGGCCCTGGTCGGCACCGCCGGCGCCCTGGGGGATGCCGGTTCCCCGGCCTCCGACTCCACCCTCGGCCCCACCGCCGGCCTGAACGCCGACGGCCAGCACAACCACATCTGGGATACCGTGGTGCCGACGTTCCTGCACTACAATTTGCCGCTGCTTGGCTTTGGGTGGTTGGCGGCTATGGTTCTNTGAGCTNGGAGNTTGCCGTNNCTTGTAGCCTNCNTGTTGAGGGGANTTGCGAGGGGGCCGNNNTANTTTTCCCTTGGAAATGGCAACTCGCTGCGCTCAGACATCAATTTCCGGCGGGAAAANTANNNCGGCCCCCTCACATAAGAANNCATCNGATATCGCTNAAAAGANNTTGNNNTNAAGANATATCTTTTGAGTCAGNTNGAGAGGGTGTGGGTGTGCTTTTCTGNCGGGNAAAAGATGTCTGAGCGAAGCGAGTTGCTTTTNCCCAGAAGAAAAGCATTCCCATGGCCTCTCCGCCCNNNAACCNGNAGGCNAGGAGANAANANNTAATNCTCGTCGTCNGCAGNAGACTTGAANAACACNACCTGCTTGACNGTGTGATCGTCCTCGTTCTTGCGCTTGTTCACCCGCGTCTCAAGCTCGGGGTTGGACGGNTGTTCGGCGTCAGACACNGCATCGGTGAAGCCNCAGGCCACGCACTCGCGNACCTGGTCATCGTCGTCGGTGGTGAACATCATGATCTTGTCCATCTCCGCGCAGCGAGGACAGACGGCGCCGGCGATAAAACGTTTTGGACTCGCCATATAAATACTCCCGTTTGGAACAACCGGCAGCCTTTACGACTGCCGGCTCAAATTGGGTCAGGCCGCTTCGTCCGTGATGCCGGTTTGTTTCAGTAGCGCATCCACCTGCGGTTCGCGACCCCGGAAGGCCTTGAACAATTCCATCGGCTCCTGTGAGCCGCCTTTCTCCAGAATATTATGGAGGAAGGCCTTGCCGGTTTCCGGGTCGAAGATACCTTTTTCCTCGAACAGGGAGAAGGCATCGGCCGCCAGCACTTCCGCCCACTTGTAGCTGTAGTAGCCAGCCGCATAGCCACCGGCAAAGATGTGCGAGAAGGAGTTGGGGAAGCGGTTGAATTCCGGGGCTTCCACCACGGCAATCTCGCTTCGCACCTTGCGATGCATATCCAGCGGGTTGGTGGGCGCTTCGTCGGTGAATTCCGCGTGCAGGCGGAAGTCGAACAGTGAAAATTCGAGCTGGCGCACCATGCCCATGCCGGACTGGAAGTTCTTGGCCGCCAGCAGTTTCTGCAGCAGATCTTCCGGCAGCGGCTCACCGGTTTCGTGGTGCGAGGCGATCAGGCCCAGGGATTCCGGATTCCAGCACCAGTTTTCCAGGAACTGGCTGGGCAGCTCGACGGCGTCCCAGGCGACACCGTTGATGCCGGACACATCCAGCACGTCCACCTGGGTCAGCATGTGATGCAGGCCGTGGCCGAATTCGTGGAACAGGGTGGTGACCTCATCGTGGGTCAGCAGTGACGGCTTGCCGCTGACCGGCGGTGTGAAGTTGCAGGTCAGGAAGGCTACCGGCAACTGGAGCTGGCCACGCAGGTTGCGCCAGCGCACCCGGCAATCGGCCATCCAGGCACCGCCACGTTTGCCTTGGCGGGCATAGAGGTCGAGATAGAACCAGGCCAGGGGCTCACCGTTGCGACTGATACAGTAGGCNGTCGCATCCTCGTGCCAGGTTTCCACTTCCGGCTTCGCTTCAATCTGGACATCGAACAGCTTNTCNGCGACACGGAANAGTCCGGGCACCACCTTGTTCACCGGGAACCAGGGACGCAGGGTTTCCGGAGAGATGTCGTAGCGCTTCTGGCGAAGCTTTTCGCTGTAATAGCCGATATCCCAGGCCTGCAGTTCCTCGGCGCCGTACTCGTCTTTCGCGAACGCCCTGAGTTCGGCAAATTCTTTTTCGGCCTGGGGCTTGGACTTGGCCGCCAGCTGGTTCAGGAAGTCCAGCACTTCGTCGCTGCTGCGGGCCATCTTGGTGGCCAGAGAGCGCTCGGCGTAATTGTCAAAGCCCAGCAGCTTGGCCTGGGCGTGGCGGCGCTTGAGGATCTCCGCCATCACCGGGGTGTTGTCCCACTGGCCGGCATCCGGGCCCTGGTCGGAGGCGCGGGTCACAAAGGCCTCATAGACTTCCCGGCGCAGATCCCGGTTGTCGCAGTAGGTCATAACCGGGAAGAAGCTGGGGAAATCCAGGGTGATCACATAGCCTTCCAGCTCTTTCTGGCGGGCGGCCTGCTTGGCGCTCTCAATAGCCGTCTCCGGGACGCCGGCGAGCTCATCCACGTCTGTGATGTGCTTGAACCAATGCTGGGTTGCGTCCAGCACGTTATCGCTGAACTTGTTGGACAGCTCGGACAGCTCCCGGGACAACTCGGCATACTGCTTTTTCTTGTCTTCCGGCAGGTCGACACCACCCAGATGAAAATCCCGGAGGGTGTTTTCCACAGACTTGCGCTGGGCTTCGCTCAGGTTCTTGAAATCGTCTCGCTCGGCCAGCTTCTTGTAGGCGTCGCAGAGGGCCGCGTTCTGGCTCACTTCGGTGCTGTACTCGGTGAGCTTCTCCAGGCAGTTCTTGTAAACCTTGCGCAGCTCGTCGTTGTTCATCACGCCGTTCAGGTGCGAAATCACCGACCAGGCATTGCTCAGCTTGTCGTCCAGCGCCTGCATCGGCTGCGCCAGGGTCTCCCAGGTGGGATCCTCCTGCTCCGCGAGCTGGCTGATCTTCATCCGGTTTTCACTGAGAATCTGGTCAATTGCCGTTTCCATGTGCTCGGTGCGAACATGGTCAAACTTCGGCAACAGGTCGTCAGTCAGTAACGGGTTATTCATAGGTCCCCTTCTCAGCTAGTCGAATCTTGGGTAGTTTGGTTTCTTCAAGTTATGAGGCTGGCACCTGTGGGAGAGGCCCTTCCAAAACACGCTCCTTGCGGCACCCCTCCGGGGTCCGGCCTGCAATCATAGATTGCAGTCGTTCGGCTGAAGCATGAAGCTTTGCTTCATAAACGCTCAGCCTCACCCATGTGACGCTTGACTGTCGCCATCCATGGCGACAGACAGTTTTGGAAGGGCCTCTCCCACAGGCACCCCGGGCCTTCGGGTAATTCATCAATGAGTACTATGTAATGACGAATATACGTTCACACAAGGGTATCACGCCAGATTTTGGGGAACGGGCGTGGGTAGATCCAAGTGCAGTGGTGATTGGCGATGTTGAAACCGGCGATGACGTTTCCATCTGGCCGATGACCGTGGTGCGTGGCGATATGCACAAAATCCGTATCGGGCATCGGTGCAGCATCCAGGATGGGTCGGTTCTGCATATCACTCACGCCAGTGACTACAACCCCGGTGGTTATCCGCTCACACTGGGGGACGACGTGACTGTGGGCCACAAGGCGCTGCTGCACGGCTGCACCATTGGCAGCCGCGTTCTGGTGGGCATGGGCTGCATCATTATGGATGGCGCCGTGGTGGAGGACGAGGTGATTGTTGCCGCGGGCTGTCTGGTGCCGCCCGGCAAAACCCTGGAATCCGGGCACCTTTATGTGGGATCGCCCTGCAAAAAAGCCCGGACGCTGACCGAGAAGGAGCGGGGGTTCTTCAAATACACCGCCGCCAACTACGTCCGCCTCAAGGATGAGTACCTTAACGATCAGTAAGCCAGTGGTCTGAACTCAGGGCCGTAGCCGTATGTTTTGGGGTAACCCTGCATTCCGGAGACCCTTGTGGATACATCGGACGAACCGTTTGATCGAGCATTGCTGTACCTGCGTGCTGCAGGCCACGATACCGGCCCGGAAACCCGGGCACGGTTGTACAGCATGTTGCAGGCGCGCAGGGCTGAAAACCCGGCCTTGAATACCGGGCAATTACTGGAGCAAATGCCCCAATGGTTTGTACTGCCCGGACCGCTTGAGGGTCATCACCTGCCACCCATAGCCCGGGCCAGTATCAGGTATCCCCGTGATTAATGCCGGCTCCTGGCGCCCGGTTGCCTTCCGGCGCCGCTTCCTGCTTGTCTTCCTCGTTGCCGCTCAGACGCTGGCCGGCGTGGTTCTGTTTGCCCAGACTATCCCGGATCAGGCCAGTTCCGGAATGATCGCCTTATTGCTGTTGGTATTCGGGGTGCTGTTTGCCTGGATTGGCGTGGGTTTCTGGACGGCCGTTTTCGGATTCGTTGCCCTCCGTTTCGGTGGCGACCCCTGGAGCCTTTCCAGCCGTGCAGGGCCGAGTGGGCCCTCGGAGTCGCTCTCTGCCCCAACCGCGGTCGTGATGCCCATCTGCCATGAACCTGTGCAGCATTCCCTCGGTGGTTTGAAAGCGATCATCCAGGATCTTGAGCAACAGGGGCAGGCCGGGCCCGTGGATTTCTATGTGCTCTCGGACAGTCGGGACCCGGACATCTGGCTGGAGGAACAGGCGACCTGCGAGCAGATACGCCGGGAGCTGGGCCCAGGCCAGCACCTATTCTACCGGCGGCGCAACATCAACCTGAACTACAAGAGCGGCAATATCGCCGATTTCCTGCGTCGATGGGGTCGCCGCTACCGCTATATGGTTGTGCTGGATGCCGACAGTCTGCTCAGTGCCCACTGCATTACCCGGCTGATACGGCTCATGGAAGCCCGGCCCGAGGCGGGGATCATCCAGACCACACCCCGCCTGGCCCGGGCAGAAACCCGGTTTGCCCGTCTGCAACAGTTTTCCAACCGCTGTTATGGCAGGCTCTACAGTGCCGGACTGGCAGCCATCCAACTGGGGGAAGCCACTTACTGGGGCCACAACGCGATCATCAGGGTAGCCCCGTTCATGGCTCACTGTGGTCTTCGCAAGCTTCGGGGGCCCGGTCTGTTCCGGGGGCCCGTTCTCAGCCATGACTTCATCGAGGCTGCACTGATGGGCCGGGCAGGCTACGAAGTATGGCTGGAACCGGCCATCGCCGGCAGTTTCGAGGAATCACCGCCGACACTCGAAGACGACCTGATCCGCGACCGGCGCTGGTGTCGGGGCAATCTCCAGCACCTGTGGCTACTGGTAACCATGGGCAAGATCCGAATGGCCCACCGGATGGCCCTGTTGACCGGAATTTTCTCGTACCTGGCCTCTCCGCTCTGGCTGGTTTTCCTGGGCTTGTCAGGCTATGTGGCGCTGGCCGATTCGACGCCGGCTTTGCCGGGCGTGATGGCTACCACGGACACAGGCTCTGGTCCGGGCTTTCTGCTGGTCCTGGTGACTTCGGTGCTGCTGTTCGGCCCCCGGCTGCTTGCAATAGCGGACCACTCGTTGGCAAAGCGCACTACCCGGTTTGGCGGGCTGCTCAGGCTCTCGGGGAATACGCTGATGGAGACGCTCGCAGCACTGGCGCTGGCCCCCATCCGGATGTTGATTCACACCTTCCATGTTGGGGGCGCGCTGTCGAATCTCAGAGTTGGCTGGCAGGGACAGAACCGGTCCGGCGCTGCCAAGCCGGGGCTCAGCCTTCGGCACTTTGCCCTCCTGCTGGCTTCCGCCGTTGCGGCGCTCAGCCTGATCCAATGGCACGCGCCGTCGCTGACACCCTGGGCCCTGCCCGTATTGGCACCGGTATTGTTTTCACCGGCTCTGGCCTGGTGGCTGAGCCGAAAACCGGGCGAAGGGCAATGGTTGGCGGTGCCCGAAGATTACCGGACAACGAGGGTGATTGATCTTGCCGGTCCCGCACCTATGGGTCATCGGACACCGGGCGGCCTGGACTGGTTCGAACAGATGGTTCTGTCTCCCGTTTCCGCCCGGGACCACAGGCGAAGTGCCTCGCCATTAAGGGGCAAGAAAGCGCGGGCCCTGGCGTCTCTGGTGGATCGCTGCGCCACGGAAGGAAAGCAGGGCCTGACTCACCGGGAGCTCAGCCTGATCTGCAACCACCCAGAGGCGTTAGCCGCCCTGCATTGGCGCGTCTGGCATGCCTCCCATGAATCACCCTGGCGGGAAACACTGACTCGTATGGCACAATCGGTTGAGGGAGACTCGCCGATACCGGTGCCCCTGCCCCGTCGGCAGGAACAGATCGCCTGGGTTGAGGTCGCTTCGTGATACTGGTCTGGCTTTTTCTGCTGAACGGGCTGTTCCTGTTTCCATCTCTGGCATTGCCGGGTAACACCCCCTGGCTTTCTCTGGAGGCCCTGATCCTATGGGCCATCATTTGCGGGCTCAGGGATCCCGAGCGGAGATACCGCGTCGCTCGTTCGCTGGCCGTCGCCTACGCGTTTCTGTTCCTGCTTGTTCTGGCAGATGCCCTGGTTCGGGAGAGTCTCGGCCGCGGCCTGAACCTGTATCTTGAAGTTGGCCTGTTGGATGCGGCCTGGAATCTGCTCAACACAAACCTGGGGGCGGCTCTGGCGATTGCAGCCCTCACCGCTCTGCTGGGTTTGCTCGCAGGCGTGGGCTGGCTGTTTCGCCATGGCCTGGAACGGCTGGCGCACCACTCGCCGGCACACTTGGGCAAACCGCTCTGGTTTGTGGCCGGCCTGTTTCTGGCCGGGGCCATCACGCCCTGGATTGGCAGCCCGGCGCTGGCCTTCGTTGCCAATCAGGCCTCCCTGATCACCCACACTCACCAGACAACCCGCAACTTTGCCAACGAATTGAGTGCGCTGCCAGGGCGGGAAGGCCGGGCAACGCCCCTGCCAAGGCTGGCACATACCGATGTCATTCTGGGTTTTATCGAATCCTACGGCGTGTCGACAATCACCGACGAGCGCTACCGTTCGACGGTCAGCCGAGGCCTTGAAGCCATGGGCCGGTCACTTGACGCGGCCGGGCTGACGGTCGCCACCGGCCGGCTGCAATCACCCATCCAGGGTGGCCAGTCCTGGCTTGGTCATCTATCCGTGTTGAGTGGCCAGTGGATCCACAACCAGCTTGCCTACGAAACCCTCCTCAGCTCCGGCTACGCCACTCTAATCGATGACTTCCGCAGTACAGGGCACAGCACTGTCGCCGTGATGCCGGCAATCACCCAGGCTTGGCCCGAGGGCCGGCTGTTCCGCTACGACCGGATTTACGATCACGATGATCTGGGTTACCAGGGGCCGCCATTCAACTGGGTCACCATGCCCGACCAGTACACCTGGCACCGGTTTCAGGACATTCGCGATGCGAATGAGGGGCCGCTCTTTGCCGAGCTGGCGCTGATCAGCAGCCACGCCCCCTGGGTGCCGATCCTGCCGGTGCTCGATGACTGGCAAAGCATCGGCAACGGTGAAGTGTTCCGGCGCTGGGAGGGTGCTGGCGAGGCGCCGGTTTCGCTGTGGCGCGATCCGGACCGGGTCCGGGAACATTACGGTCAGGCGATTGCCTATGCTCTGGAAGTTGCCGGAGGCTTCGCCGCCCACTACCTGCGCCAGGACGCCCTGATGATCATTCTGGGTGACCATCAGCCGGCGCCATTGATCACCGGCGAGGATGCCAGCCGGGATGTTCTCGTTCATGTCATCAGTGCCAACCCATCGCTGGTGGAACCTTTCCTGTCCGGCGAGCTCCCGGGATTCCAACCCGGTATCCGGCCCGATCCGGAGACGGCAGGCGCCACCATGAGCCGATTCCGTCCGTTTTTACACCGGCATTTCGGGGAACTCTGAAGCCAATTTGACCCTGATCTAAATTCGACCAACCCCACCCTTGAAAACATTTTTGCTGCACCTACATTCGGAATTAGCAGAGGTTCACGGATAGCCATCCGGCAGGCGCTACCGGCATGGAGCAGTTCCGCGATCGAAGCTGATGCTCAACTATTCAGATTCGTTTCGTTTGAAAAGGAGGGATGCTTTATGAGCAATCTTACCCGCTGGAATCCGGTCAATGAGTTCGAAGACCTGATGAACCGCTACAACCGCATGTTTGGCCTGGCCCGCTCAGGCGGCGAGCGCGAAGGTAAAGACGTATTCAGCCGCAGCGACTGGGCGCCGGCCGTAGACATCAAAGAAACTCCTGAGGCCTTCACCATCGAGGCAGAGTTGCCGGGTATGTCCAAGGAAGATGTAAAGGTAACGGTACACGAGGGCGTTCTGAGTATTCAGGGTGAACGCAAGAGTGAAAACGAGACCGACGACAAGAAGCACCACCGGATAGAGCGTTTTTATGGCAGCTTCCTGCGCCGCTTCACGCTGCCGGACAATGTCGATGAGAACAGCGTGAAGGCCAACTTCAAGGACGGCATGCTGACCCTGACGCTCCAGAAAGCCGAGCCGAAGGAGCCCAAGGCCATTGAAGTCGACGTGCAGTAAACGCCGACAACCTCAGGCAATAACGCACGGCCGCAGCGGGATCAGTTCCCGGCTGCGGCCGTTTTTTTGGCACCGGCCTTTTCCAGCGCGCGGGCATAATCCACACTGCGGCGATGCCGGGAAATCAGGTCCAGAATGGTTTCCCCGTCCGGGCCGGTGGCATTCAGATCCCGTCCTTCGGCAACGAGAAATCCGATAAAGCGTTCGAAATCTTCCGCTCGCATGGCCTGGTAGGCTTTCAACAGAGCGTTATAGTCGGCATTCTCCGCAGCATCCCAGGGGCGGATATCCAGAAAACTCCTGACCCGCTCATCGCTCCATTCCTCGCCAATCACTTTCGGCTTATCCGGTCCACTCATGGTTGCTCTCTCGCTTCGCTGTGCCAGTGAATTATCGGGCGCACAGTATAAAGCCCTGAAAGCTGGACAGTTATATGGATTGCGAATGAGAAGCTACGCCTCAGATATAAGGCTCAGGGCCTGATTTCGACGGGCAGATCGCCGGTGGGCACCTCGTCGTTGCATTCGGGATTGCGAATGGCGATTTCCACCCGGCGATTCAGGGCCCGGTTCTCCGGTGTGTCGTTCGGCGCAAGCGGGTTGGTCTCGGCACGCCCGGCCGCCACCACCCGTTCGGCCGGCACCTGCCGATTCATCACCAACTCGTGCACCACGGACACGGCACGGGCCGCGGAAAGATCCCAGTTAGAGCGGTAGCGGTCACTGGAAATGGGCCGGTTATCGGTGTAGCCGGACACCAACACATCACCGGTACACGCCGACAGCACGTTCACCACCCGTTCGATAATCGGGATCATCTCGGGCTTGATGGCGGCCTCGCCGGATCGAAAGGTAGCCTCCTCGGAGAAGCGGATCACCACCTGGTTCTGGTCGTAATTGACACTCAGGGCTTCCGAAGCCACCTCCGATTCCAGTTCCCGGATCATCCGGCTGGCCAGATCGATCACACCACCCGGAATCTGGGTGGGCGCGGCACCCTCCGCGCGCTCATCAATGAACTCGGGCTCCCGTGCCTGGGATTCTGTGGGCTCGGGAAGGGAGACCGTGTCCGATTCAATCATGGTCAACGGGGAGCCACCAATATCCTCCGCCAGGACGTTGCTGGAGCCAAAGGCCACGGCCATGGAGTTGGCCATGGCCCGGTACTTCTCAACGTCCATTTCGGCAAACGACAGCAGCAGTATGAAAAAGGTCAGCAGCAGGGTGGCCAGATCGGCAAAAGTGACGATCCAGGCCGGCGTCTGGTTCTGCAGACGCTTCCTGTTTTTCTTCTGGACCAGTTCCAAACCCTCAGGCCTCCCGCTCCGGCGCCAGGCCGGTGCGCTGCTCAGGGGTAACAAAGGAGGACAGCAGTTCCGTCATTACGCGGGGATTCTCGCCGCGCATGATGTTCTTGATGGACGTGATGATCAGCATCTGGTTCCGGGCCTCGTCCTCGGCTTTCAGCTGCAGCTTGTCGGCCAGGGGCAGGGCAATCAGCTGGGCAATAAACGCACCGTACAAGGTGGTGAGCAGGGCGATCGCCATGGCCGGGCCAATGGAGGACGGGTCATCCAGGGTATTGAGCATCTGTACCAGACCCACCAGGGTGCCCAGCATGCCAATGGCCGGGGCCGATTCGCCAATACCCCGGAACACCCGCTCGGCCACTTCGTATCGCTCGGCGGTCTGCTGGGTTTCCTGGGCCAGCGCCTCTTCCACCAGTTCCGGCGGGTGGCCGTCGACACACAGATTGATCGCCTTCTGCAGGAACTCATTATCCGTCTGGTGGTTTTCCAGGCCGAGAATGCCCTCTTTGCGCACCACCATGGCCAGCGCGCCCACTTCCCGGATCAGCTCCGCCGGCCGCGCCATACGGTCGGTAAACGCGGCAGACATGGCCAGGCGGAACGCGCTCATCACCGACGCCATGCGGAATTTGATCAGGGTTACACCAAAGGTTCCGCCCAGCACAATGGCGAGGCCCGGAAGGTTCAGGAACGTCAGGAAGGAGGCGTTGGCCAGCATCGCCAGCAAGACGATCAGGACACCAGCCACAAGCCCCACAAGGGTAAGAATATCCATCGAAAATCCCTACGGAATGTTGACCCTGAGCATAGCCCAATCCGGGGGCCGCGACTCAGTCGTTACGCAATTCCTCAATGACAGGACGTGTGGCGGGGCTGATGCCGCGCCAGATCCGGAACGATTCAGCCGCCTGCTCCACCAGCATACCAAGCCCGTCATGGACGATCTGTGCGCCCTGTTCAAGTGCCCACTGATTGAAGGTGGTGGTCTGCAGAGAATACATCATGTCGTAGACCACCGTTTGCTCTCCGAGTACCTCCGGTGACAGCGGTGGCAGATCGCCCTGGAGGCTGGCACTGGTACCGTTGATGATCACGTCAAAAGGCTCCCGGGGCTGTTCGAATCCGCAGGCAGAAAGCGCGGTCTCGCCCGCCACGGGTTTAAACAGCTTAACCAGCGCGTCAGCCTTGGCAACCGTCCGGTTGGCAATGGTAATGGCGGCAGGATGCTCCGCCAGGATCGGCCCCAGAACACCACGAACCGCGCCACCGGCCCCCAGCACCAGGATGCGTGCCTGCCCAAGGACAACACCGTGGTTCACAACCAGGTCTCGCACAATACCGCACCCGTCAGTGTTGTCAGCGGTGAGCCGGCCCTCGTCATCGAGATACAGGGTATTGGCGGCCCCGGCATTCTCGGCCCGCTCGGTACGACGGTCCGCCAGCTTCCAGGCGTCCTCCTTGAAGGGCACGGTTACGTTCAGGCCCTTGCCACCCCGTTC
Source organism: Marinobacter sp. (assembly GCA_002718255.1). GTDB lineage: Bacteria > Pseudomonadota > Gammaproteobacteria > Pseudomonadales > Oleiphilaceae > Marinobacter. The sequence continues at coordinate 381,487 of PBED01000002.1, forward strand.
AAAGAATTGCCTCACCGTGCCGGCAAAATCATCCAGTGGCGCCTGGATGGCCGTGTACTCAACCGGCTCACCGGTCTCGCTGGCAAACAGGCTGTGGATCCTCGGCGATTTGCTGTGGCTGATGGGGTTGCCAACTACCGCGTAGAGATCGTTAGTCATGTTGGGTCTCCAGCCAGTTCCGCCCGGTCAGGAAATAGTCTGTCAGCCGGGCTTCTTCCGAATCGGGCTCCGCGGTCCGGTTGTAGTCCCAGCGCACCAGCGGCGGCAGCGACATCAGTATGGATTCGGTGCGACCGCCGGATTGCAGGCCAAACAGGGTGCCGCGGTCATAGACCAGGTTGAATTCCACGTAGCGCCCCCGGCGGTAGAGCTGGAAATCCCGCTCACGGTCACCAAACGGATGATCCATTCGGCGCCGGACGATCGGCTCGTAGGCGTCTATGTAGCTATCGCCCACCGCTTTCATCAGGCCGAAATCCTGCTCGAAGTCGCCGGTGTTGTGGTCATCAAAAAACAGACCACCAACACCCCGGGGTTCATCCCGGTGTTTCAGATAAAAGTAATCATCGCACCAGTCCTTGAAGCGCTTGTAGGTGCCCTCTCCAAATGGCTCACAGGCGTCGCGGGCTGTCCGGTGCCAGTGCACACAGTCTTCCTCAAAACCGTAGTAAGGCGTCAGATCGTAGCCGCCGCCAAACCAGTAAACCGGCTCGCTGTTCTTCGGCGTGGCAATAAAAAACCGCACGTTGGCGTGGGAGGTCGGCACATAGGGGTTGTTGGGATGGATCACCAGGGACACACCCATGGCCTGCCAGGGTGCACCAGCCAGATGGGGACGATGGGCGGTGGCCGAAGCTGGCATGGTATCGCCCATAACGTGAGAGAAATTAACACCACCTTTCTCGAACACCCGGCCTTCGGTGATCACCCGGCTGACGCCACCACCACCTTCGGGCCGGTCCCAGGCATCCTTGATGAACGATGCGCCATCATCGAGGGCCTCCAGACGGTTGCAGATGGACTCCTGCAGGCCCAGCAGATACTGCTTGACCGCCTGGCTATCGGGTTGCTGTGCCATAAACGCTCCTAACGAAGTTGCTGACCGCTGACAATATCAATAATACGGCTGGGTTTGCGATTACCGCCCAGTGCTCCCGGAACGATCCAGTCCAACTGATCGCCAAAATACCCGCGCACCTGCCAGATATGGCGGGCAGGCGGTCGCCCGGCCGGATTACAGGACGTGGAGACCAGGGGCATGCCCGTCGCTTCACAGAGCGCCCGCACCACCGGGTGCTCGCTGACCCGAACCGCGATGGAACTGTGCTTTCCGCGCACCCATTCCGGCACCTGTCGCTCCGGGTCTGGCAGCAGACAGGTCACGGGGCCGGGCCAGTGCCGCTCGGCCTCGGCCCGGAGCAGAGGGGGAAGGGGATCCAGCAGGAAGCGGACCTGGTCAAGGGAAGAAGCCACCAGAATCACGCCTTTCTCGACCGGGCGCCGCTTCAGCTCCAGAACCTTCTCCACCGCTTCCTGGTCCCAGGGATCACAACCCAGCCCCCAGACAGCCTCGGTGGGATAGGCAATAACGCCGCCTCCGAGAACCATGCGGCGAGCGCAGTGCAATTGCCAGTCAGATAGAGGGTGGGAATGGGCCATACTGCTTGTGTCAGACGTTGATCCGGTTAGATGATCACACGGGGTTCAGGCGATTTTCTGAAAGCCTCCCGGTGCCGAGCTGACAAGCCCCTGCAACTCCAGAAGCAACAGGGACTGCATAAGCTGATCGGCAGGAAGGCCGGTTGCTGAACTCAGTGCGTCGGTTGACTGTGGATCATACCCTAAAGCCTCAAACACCGCGATTTCACGGCCGTCGAGGCCAGCCAGGGGGCCCTTGCCTCCGGGCTTCGGTTCCGGGGTGCCAGCCGCCTCGGTTACCAGCGGCGGGGACCACCAGGCACCAAGCTCCTCCAGGATATCCTCCACCGTTTCCACCAGGCGGGCCCCCTGTTTGATCAGGTGATGACACCCCCGGGCAACAGGGCTGTGCACCGAGCCGGGAATGGCGAATACTTCCCGCCCCTGCTCCAGCGCCATCCTCGCGGTAATCAGGGAGCCGCTGCGCAGTCCCGCCTCGACCACCAGCACCCCACGGCTCAGGCCACTGATAATCCGGTTACGTTGGGGAAAGTGCGCGGCTCTTGCCGGCGTGCCAGGAGGATACTCGGAAATCATCAGTCCGTCGGCAACGACTCGCTCACCCAGGCGGCGATGCTGGTGAGGGTAGACGCGGTCGAGGCCACAGCCAATCACCGCGACGGTGGGATACCCCGCATCCAGTGCCCCCGCATGGGCAGCGCCATCGACCCCGAGCGCCAGACCGCTGGTCACCATCAGATCGCGGGCGCTCAGTTCGGCGGCAAAACGCCGGGCATGATCCAGGCCGGCGGGCGTAGCCTTGCGACTACCGATGATACCGATCTGGTCCCGTGCCAGGAGCTCCGTATCACCTCGGGTGAAGAGCACCAGGGGCGCGTCGTGAATGTGCCGGAGCTGCTCGGGGTAGTGGGTATCTCCCCAGGTCAGAATACCGACGGCATGCTTCTGGCAATCGTGCATTATGGTCCGCACCTCACGAACCGCCGGATGCGCATCATCCTGCTTTTGCCAGGCCTGGATTGCGGCCATGGCGTCTGCAGTCATGCCCACGGCCCGCAGGGTTGCAGCATTCATGGAAAGCATTTGGGGCAAATCAGGAAATTCAGTCAGCAGTTCACGCCGACGGGTACGGCCGAGGCCGGGCAGGCAAGTCAGGAACAGCCATTGGGCTGTGGCAGAGGAAAACACGGCATCATCCTTGAAAACAGCGAGGCCGGACCTTCCTGGTCCGGCCGTTGCGTCTATCGGTAGTCAGTCAATCAGGGGTTGGTCACCTTGTCGCCCACCGTCAACACGCGGTTGGCCTGCAGCACCAGACCGTAGCTCATTTTTTCATAAGCCTGGAACACCATCAGCAACCCGGCACGCTCGGAGGGCAGCTCGATGGTTTCTCCGGTCACCGGATCGCGAACCAGGTTGCCGCTTTTCAGCACGGCCATCACGTTGCCAGCTTCCAGACCTTCCCGAGTGCCGCGGTTTATGGCAACCACATCAAACTGACCGATCTGGCTTACACCGCCATCAACCGAGATCATCTGCCCTTCAATATCCTGGTCGGGAGCACTGGGCACAAAGCTGGTGGTCAGACGGCGGTCTTCACTCACCATCAGTCGGTCACCAATGCGAACTTCTTCGCTGGAGCTGGTCAGGTTTACGGTCAACACATCGCCGTTTTCCCGGGCGACATCACCACGGGCAATACTGCGCGCCTCAAGACCGAGGAACTCGCCAGTATCCGGATCCCGGAATTCCTTGCTGCGACGGAATACACCCACCTTGTCTGCAGGCTTTTCTCCGCGAGCATAGAGCTTGTCGCCGGCACCGGTGATAATCCGGCCGTCTTCACCTTCGAGAACATACGGAGCACCGTTGATCTCTTCCGGGCTGACAATACGGGTGTCCGTCAGGAAACTGCCAATGGCATCAAGCGGGATCGCCGGGATGGGCGTATCGATGGGCTCGGAACGTACCTTGGGCGACAGCTTTACGACATCGTTGCTGGCAACCTTCGTAATACGGGGCTTGCCATCAATATAAACCAGGGCAAGGCGATCACCGGGATAAATCAGGTGAGGGTTGGCGACCTGCGGGTTTACATGCCATATTTCCGGCCAGTACCAGGGGTTGTTCAGAAAACGGGCCGAAATGTCCCAGAGGGTGTCACCCTTAACTACGGTGTAACGCTCGGGATGATCGGACCGCAGCTCCGGTGCAGCATGAGCCCAGGAGGTTATAAGCAGCGTAGTTGCTGCCAGAGCGTACAGCAGTTTCCTCATTGTGTAAGTCCTTGATCGCGTGCCTTGATTCTTTGCATTCTGTTGGGATGCAGTCAGTTACCTGCAGCTTATTACGTTGTTATTCCAGTTACTATAGAAGAAGTCTCGCAAATTGTGATGTTATCTTTTGTTCTTCCAGTAAATTCTATCCCGTCGTTGAAAGATTTTAACTATTAACTGATCAGTTTGTACTCAATCGACGAATTGTTGGATAATAGTCTTATAAAGCTTGAGAACCCCTCCAGCCGTTGAAAGCTGGGGCCTTGCCCCGATAATAGTAGAGGCAAGGTGAAAATTTGCGCAGTACGCTGTCGCATTTCGGAGATCAGTTTCACACTGTTACAAAGAGCAGCAAAGTCAAAAGGCATGCCGGCACAATACCGCGGGCATCCCGACATACAGGCTAAAAGACCGACCTATGATACTAGAGATTCTCGAATACCCGGATCCCCGTCTACGCACCATTGCCAAACCGGTAGAAGAGGTGACAGACGCCGACCGCAAGCTGATCGACGACATGTTCGAGACCATGTACGATGCGCCCGGCATTGGCCTTGCGGCCACCCAGGTGAATGTGCACAAACAGATCATCGTTATGGATCTGTCCGAGGACAAGAGCGAGCCGCGGGTGTTCATCAATCCCGAGGTGGAAGTGCTGGACGGCGAACGAGAAGCCATGCAGGAAGGTTGCCTGTCTGTGCCCGGTTTCTACGAAGACGTTGAGCGGATCGAACACTGCATGATCCGTGCAATGGACCGGGACGGCAAACCGTTTGAACTGGAAGCGAAAGGCCTGTTGGCTGTCTGTATCCAGCATGAGATGGATCACCTGAACGGCAGATTGTTCGTTGACTACCTGAGCTCTCTCAAGCGCAACCGCATTCGCAAAAAGCTGGAGAAGCAGCACAAGAAAAGTGCCTGATCAGGCTTTGGCCTAGCCCAAAACCAGACACTATTCCGGACCGGGTCATGACCCGGTCTTTTCGTATACAACGGAACAGAGATCACTACACCGTGCGACTTGTTTTTGCTGGTACACCGGATTTTGCGGCAACCGCGCTCCGCGCCCTGATTGCAGCCGGCCACACCATTGTTGGCGTTTACTCCCAGCCGGATCGTCCCGCCGGCCGTGGCCGGAAGCTGCAGCCCAGCCCGGTCAAGCAGGTGGCGCTGGACCACGGGATCCCGGTCTTCCAGCCCGAAACACTGAAAACGCCCGACGCCCAGAAACAATTGGCCGATCTGAATCCGGACGTGATGATTGTCGCGGCCTACGGTCTGATCCTGCCGAAGGCGGTCCTGGACATTCCAACCCACGGCTGCCTGAACATCCACGCCTCGCTGCTGCCGCGCTGGCGCGGCGCCGCACCTATTCAGCGGGCCATAGCGGCAGGCGATGCGGAAACCGGCATCACCATCATGCAGATGGACGAGGGCCTGGATACCGGCGCCATGCTGTTGAAATCCCTGACCACCATCGAGGACAACGACACCGGCGGCAGTCTCCATGACCGCCTGGCTGAACTCGGAGGCCAGGCCATCATCAAGGCCCTGGAGCTTCTTCAGAAGGGCGAACTCACCGGGGAATTCCAGAACGACCAGCTGGCCTGCTACGCCAGCAAACTGAGCAAGACTGAAGGCCATATTGACTGGGCCGCAGATGCCATAGCGATTGAACGGCTGGTTCGCGCCTTTAACCCCTGGCCCGGAACCTACACCGATCTGGGTGACCAACGCATCCGGATTCACGAAGCCCAGGCCCTGGTTACCGCCAGCGACGCTTTCCCCGGCACCGTAGTACAACGGGACCGGGACGGGATCGACATTGCCTGCGGCAACGGCACCCTGCGCATCACCCGTCTCCAGCTGCCGGGCTCCCGCGCCCAAAGCGTGAACGACCTGATCAATGGCGGCAAGGAGCTGCTCATGCCCGGCCAGGAGCTGCGCTGAGATGGGCGACCGACAACACCCCATGCGCGCCATCGCCGCGGGTGTGATGCTTTCCGTGGAGAATGGCCAGTCCCTGTCCCAGTGCCTGCCGCCCGCACTGAACCGCCTGCCCGCCAATGAACGTCCGGTTCTCCAGGCGCTCTGTTACGGCACCTGCCGCTGGTTTTACCGCCTGGACGGCGAGCTCAACAGCCGGCTGAAAAAACCTCTGCGCAAGCCCGACCGCATCATCCATCACCTGATGCTGGTTGCCCTGTTCCAGTTGCGCTTCAGCCAACAGGCCAATTACGCCGTTCTCAATGAAACCGTTGAAGCCTGTCGCGCCCTGGACAAACCCCATCTGACCGGGCTGGTGAATGGTGTCCTCAGGGCCGCGGAGCGGGAAGGCGCACAAGAACCGGCAGACGATGCCGGCAGGTTCAGCCACCCGGTGTGGATGGTGGAAAAGCTCCGCCACAACTGGCCGGAAGACTGGCAGCACATTCTCGACGCCAACAATGCCCAGGCCCCCATGACCCTGCGGGTAAATGCCCTCCGTTTTGCCCGGGATGAGTATCTTGGCCTGCTGGCTGAGGCCGGCATCGAAGCAAAGGCAACGCGCTTCGCACCCCACGGCATTCAACTGGCCACTCCGGTTCCTGTCGATCGGCTGCCCTGGTTCGCCGATGGCGCTGTCAGCGTGCAGGATGAGGCCGCACAATTGTGTACCACCCTGATGGACCTGGCGCCTGGCCAGAGGGTCCTGGATGCCTGTGCCGCTCCCGGCGGCAAAACCTGCGCGATTCTGGAGGGCTGTGGCAAGTTGGCAGAAGTGGTCGCCATCGACGAATCCGCTGATCGCCTGCCCAGGGTTCAGGAGAATCTGGATCGACTTGACCTCAACGCCACCCTGAAACAGGCGGATGCGGCTGCGACCGAACAATGGTGGGACGGCGAGGCATTCGATCGCATTCTTCTGGACGTGCCCTGCAGCGCCAGCGGCGTGATTCGCCGCCACCCTGATATCAAGTTATTGCGCCGTGAATCGGACATTACCCCCCTGGCGGCCATACAGCTCGGGTTGCTGGACGCAATGTGGGCTATCCTGAAACCCGGAGGCCGGCTGGTGTATGCCACCTGCTCGGTGTTCCCGCAGGAAAACCACCGTATAATTCAGCGGTTTTGCAAGCAGCAGACCGATGCCATTCTCGTTGAGCCGGAAGCTCAATGGGGACGCGATATGGGTGCGGGGCGGCAACTGCTCCCGGATCCGGACAGCCATGACGGCTTCTTCTACGCCGTGCTGGAGAAACCCGAACCATGAAAATCCTGATTCTCGGTGCCGGCCAGGTCGGCGGTACCCTTGCCGAAAACCTTGCCAACGAAGCCAACGACATCACCATCATCGACAGCGATGGTGCCCGATTGCGCGAATTGCAGGACCGGCTCGACATCCGCACCGTTCAGGGCGCGGCGTCCTATCCCACGGCACTGCGACAGGCCGGAGCCGAAGACGCCGACATGCTGATTGCCGTCACCAACAGTGACGAAACCAATATGGTCGCCTGCCAGGTGGCCAAACTGCTGTACAAGACCCCGACCACCATATGCCGGGTACGAGCCAACGCCTATCTGGCGAAATCCGAACTTTTCTACCAGCGCGACCAGACCAAGGACCTCGACAGCCTGCGGGGCTTTCCCATTGATGTTCTGATCAGCCCCGAACACCTGGTGACCAAACACATCACCCGACTGATCGAGAACCCCGGCGCCCTCCAGGTACTGGAGTTTTCCAAGGGCCTGACCCGCCTTGTGGCCATCCGTGCCACCAAGGGTGGCCCGCTGGTGGGCCATGAGCTGTCTTACCTGCGCACCCCCATGCCCAAGATCGATTCCCGGGTGGCGGCCATCTTCCGCAAAGACCGGGCGATCATGCCC
>PBED01000003.1:0-45151 GCA_002718255.1 Marinobacter sp.
AAAAGCGATTGAAAATCTGGTCTTTGTTGACGGAGGTGCTTTTAAGTTGGGTGATGTAGGACACCCGAATGGTTCGCCTTATGTAGTTTTAACCGATCACGCTCGGCCTGCTGTCGATGTCAGCGTCGACAGCTACTCCATATCCAAGTACGAGACAACTTGGGGAGAAATGCGCGTCTATTATGAGAAAGTTGGACACATCTCCTTGTATGAGGGGTCTGGGTATGACGAGAAATTTATCGCCCCACCAAGTGAAGATCCCTTGTCTCCTTATTTTCATCTTAAACCTGCCAGAACACCAAATTACTATGAGGCAGAAGGGTACTGCGCCTGGTTAAGCGATCAAACCGGTTTACCCTTTGCTTTGCCAACGGAAGCTCAATGGGAATACGCTGCCCGAAGCCGTGGCAAGGAAGTGCCTTATGCAACTGGTACTGGGGAAGCGAATCCTGATACGTACTTGCAGAGACCCGTGCAATACATTGATCCGAGCATACCTCCATCTGGAAACATGCTCAGCCACGATTTTAATGTGATGGAGCGTCGTCCCGTAGGCTCCTATCCGCCGAATTCAATTGGTATTCATGATATGACTGGCAACGTCGCTGAATGGACTCAGGATTGGTTTAAACCGGATTTTTATACGGAGGCCAGCTTTGATAACCCAAGAGGGCCAAAGAACCCTCTCGACCCAGCAAAACCTCAGAAGACTGTTCGAGACTGGGCTGGAATGGGGGGGAGCTTTGGCGGGGGCGATACTGTTTTTGCGAGAAGCGGAGGATCTGTTGACTCGGGGAGTATAGGCTTCCGCTGCGTCGTCAATCATCCCGAGCCGATAAACTAGGGAATGACAGGAATCCGTCAAAAAAATCGAAGTGCCGAGCTTACATTTCGTTTTCGAAACTTCGGTTTTTGCTTCAAGTGAACCCCGCGTAACCCTCTCCCGGGTGCGCTCGCGCCATGGTGAAGGTAGACTGACCGTTTTTAACACTGGCCTGGATTTTCCGGGCCAGCTTTTTTTCACGGTATACAGGCTTCATCATGGAAGACCAATCCACAAATAAGGAACCGGCGGGTGAGAACAAGCGCCTGCTGATTTCATCGGATCTTGCCACGCCGATATACGGTTTGTTCGGCCTGGGAATCCTGTACACCCTGTACGTGGCTCATCAGATTGTCCTGCCCATCATTCTTGCGGTAATGACGAGCCTGCTGCTCTCGCCCCTGGTCAAGAAGGCATACGTTAAGTGGCGGGTTCCCCGGATGATCAGCTCCCTGGTGTTTGTTCTCCTGGTGCTCGCCGGCATCGTCGGCATTACACTGGCCGTCGCGACGCCTGCCCTCAAGTGGGTTGAGGAAGTGCCCCAGGGGATATCGAGGCTGCTGGTGGGCGAGAGCGAAATCAGTCGCCAGATCGCCAGAGTCTCCGAGTCTGCGGAACAGGTTGAAAAGTCCGTTGAGGAGCTCTCGGAGTCAGAAAGGCAACAGCCAACGACGGTTGTTCTGCAGACGGATTCCTGGCGCAACCAGTTGATGACCAAAGCCCGGAACGGCATCGCTGGCCTGGCTTTGGCACTGGCATTGACCTATTTCCTGTTGGTGAGCGGTGATCGTCTGATCAAGAACTTTGTCCGTCAGCTCCCGATTGATCAGCGAAAAACCGTGCTTCGGATTACCCACGATTCTCAGCATCAGATTGCCCAGTACCTGGGCGTTCTCGGCCTGAGTAACCTGGCCGTCGGCACCACAACTGGTCTGATCTGCTGGGCCGTCGGGCTGCCGGATCCGGCTGTGTGGGGACTGGTCGCCGGGCTTGCCCGGTTCATTCCCTACCTGGGGGTTATTCTCTCTATCTCCATGCTGACGATTGTCTCTGCCATTAGCCTTGATGAGTTCTGGATGATGGCCATTGCGCCACTTGGCTTCCTGGGTTTGACCACGCTGGTCGGGTTCTTTATCGAACCCTGGATTCACGGCTTTCGGATGGCGATCAATCCGGTGATCATCTTCGTCTCGATCTTCTTCTGGGGCTGGCTCTGGGGGCCGGTAGGCGTGCTCCTGGCGGTGCCTCTGATGACGGTCATCCAGGTGGTACTCAAGCAGATTCCCAAGCTGCGTCCTGTCTATAAAGTGATTGCCCGGTAGTCTGATAATGGATACCCGCAACACGCACTGACACGCCCGCTAAACTCACCTATCCTCTTTGAATACCCGAAATTCAGCAAACAGGGAGGATCGTCAGCCCATGATCCCGAACACCATGAAAGCCATGGTTCTTACCGGTCACGGTGATGTCGATAAACTGGAGTACCAGGACGTGCCTGTTCCTGCGCCCGGAGCCGGCCAGGTGCTTGTTCAGGTTACGGCAACGGCGAAGAACAACACCGACCGCAAGGCACGGGAAGGGCTGTATCCCACCAAAAAAGGCGAAATGACATCCTTCCAGATGGGCGGCAAGCCCACGCTGGTTTTTCCGCGGATTCAGGGGGCCGACATCGCCGGGCGTGTCGTGGCTGTTGGTGACGGTGTGGATGAGTCCCGCATTGGAGAACGGGGCCTTCTGGATTTCAACATCTACGCCAATGACCGCCGAGACATCAATCTCACGCCCGATTACTACGGCCACGGTGCCGACGGCGGTTACGCGGAATACGTAGCGCTGCCGGCTGACCAGTTCCATCACATACCCAATGCCGAACTGGCGGATGCCGAAGTGGCGTCCATGGGCATGTGTTCCTACCAGACCGCCATGCACATGCTTACCTCGGCCAACATCAAGGCCGGAGAGCGGGTCCTGGTGACCGGCGCGAGCGGGGGCGTTGGCACGGCCCTGATCCAGCTTTGCCGAATTATGGGGGCTATTCCCTATGCTCTCAGTAAACAGGACAAAGCGGCAGCGCTGTTGGAACTGGGCGCCGAGGCGGTGCTGGATCGCTCCGATATGAACAGCTTTGTAGATCGGGTGAAAGCGGAAACCGGAGGCAAGCCCATTAATGCGGTGATGGATCTGGTGGGCGGAGAGATGACCGATGTGTTCATCGATACCATGATCTTCGATATGAACGCCCGCAGCACCTACCCGCGCCTGAGTATTGCAGGGGCCAGTGGCGGCAACATCAGCGAAATCCTGTGGACCCGGATCTACCTCTACCAGGTACAGATTTTCGGGGTATCTCATGGCACCCGCGAAGAGGCAGAACAACTGATGGCCTGGATCCGGGGAGGGCAACTGAAACCGGTTCTGCACGGTGCGTTTCGGCTCTCTGACCTGCACCGGGCAGAAGAATATTTTGTGAACCGGGGTAGCAATTATCTCGGCAAGATCGTGATCGTTCCCGACTCACAATGGGAAGAACACGGCCAACCCTGGTCACTGGAGAGCGCTTGATGAAACCGGAACTGACCATTCAGTTGATGGATACCCATGCCGGCGGTGATGTCAGCCGGATCGTGACCGGTGGCATTGATCTGTTGCCCGGCGATACCGTGCGAGCGCAGATGGAGTACCTGCGGGATGACGCCGACGGTCTACGCCGGCTTTTGCTGGAAGAGCCCTACGGGATACCGGAAATGTCTGTGGATCTGTTGGTGCCGCCCACGGATCCGCGAGCTGCCGCCGGTTACATCATCATGGAAGTCATGGGCTACCCTATCTACTCGGGCTCCAACACCATCTGCACGGCTACTGCGGTGCTGGAAGCGGGCATTGTGCCCAAACAGGAAGGCCAGCAGAGTTTTATACTGGAATCGCCCGCCGGACTGGTCCAGATTGAGGCGACGGTGCACGACGGAGTGGTAGAAGCCATCACCTGTGAGGGTCTGCCCAGCTATATCCACACCTACAAGGCCACCATCGACGTGCCTTCGCTGGGCGAGATTACCTACAGTGTTGCATACAGCGGCGGCTTTTATGCGCTGGTGGATGCAGCCAGCATGGGCTTCGATCTGACCCTGGACGAAGAACGCAAACTCGCAGAAACCGCCCACGCCATTGTCGAGGCGATTCAGGCAGAGCGGGGCTTTTCCCATTATACGCTTGGCGACGTAGGGCCACTGCCGTTCCTGCACTTCATGGGCCCTGTGGAACATGTGGCAGAGGGCTATTACCGGTCCCGCTCGGCAACCTATGTGCATCCCGGGGTGATCTGTCGGAGCACAACGGGCACTGGCACGTCCGCCCGTCTGGCGTTGATGAACTACGAAGGCAGTATCAAGCCGGGCGACAAGCTGGAAACCGTTTCCCTCAGAGAGACGGGTTTTATCGGTGAATTCACTTCGGTTGAGGAAGAGGGTGAGTACCAGGTGATCAAAAACAGCATCACCGGCAAGGGTTATGTCATTGCCCGCTCCGACATCGTGGTCAATTGCGATGATCCCATGGTGGAGTGCGGCTCCCTGCACCACATACTTTCAAGCCGCCATCCCGGGAAGATTACGCCGAAATCCTGATTTTCGTGTTTGATCCCTTCAAGGGTGCGGCAGGCCTGTCGCACCCGCTTTTCCTGCTCATAAAGCCACACAGATTTCTTCCTTTTTGGTCTAAAGTTTACCTTTACGTAAAGTGAAGCCTGTGCTAAACCTTGACCCGTGCTTTCAATGATAAAAACAACAGGAGTTGAGAATGAGCCTTCCGGAATATACCGACGTTTACAACAACTTCGATCCTGCTGCTCTGGAAGCGGACATCCTGGATGGACGTCTGGATAGCGGGCTCAATGTCTGTCACGAAATCTGCGACAAATGGGCAGATGACCCGAGTCGGGTTGCGCTTTACTACGAAACCGAAGATGGCGGTGACGGCACTCTGACTTTCGCCGAGCTGAAAGAGGCCTCTGCGCGTTTTGCCAATTATCTGAAATCCCAGGGCATCGGAAAGGGCGACCGGGTGGCTGCACTCCTGCCGCGCACTCCGGAGCTGCTGATCGTTATCGCCGGAACCCTGCGTGCTGGTGCCGTGTATCAGCCGCTGTTCACGGCCTTTGGTTCCGGGGCCATTGAGTACCGGTTCGAGCGAGCCAGCACCAAGCTGGTGGTGACCAACCCGGAGAACTATCCCAAGCTGAACGACGTCAAGGTCTGCCCGCCGATTGTGGGTGTAAACGCCAGTGAGATTGGCGCGGACATCCCTGACTTCGAAGAGACCCTGGCGGCCCAGTCGAGCGATTTCGAGCCTGTCATGATCAAGGGCGACGATCCATTCCTGCAGATGTTCACTTCTGGCACCGTGGGTAAGTCCAAGGGGGTTGCGGTACCGGCCAAAGCGCTGTTGGCGTTCTACGTTTACATGAAATACGCCATTGATCTGCAGGATGGTGACAGGTTCTGGAACGTGGCCGATCCCGGTTGGGCCTACGGTCTTTACTATGCCGTGGTTGGGCCGCTGCTGATGGGCCACGCCACGCACTTCAACCCGGGTGGTTTTACCCCGGAATCCACCTACGACATGATCCGCAAGTACAAGATCACCAACCTGGCTGCGGCGCCTACGGCTTACCGTTTGCTCAAGGCAAACGATCACGTGCTGCCGGAAGGCGAGAACCTGGGCCTTCGGGTTGCCAGCAGTGCCGGCGAGCCTCTGAACCCGGAAGTGGTGAACTGGATTCGCAACCGTCACTACTGCCCGGTTAAAGATCATTACGGCCAGACCGAGACTGGCATGACCTGCTGCAACTTCCACGGTCTGGCGCATCCGGTCCGTGAAGGCTCCATGGGCTATGCTTCTCCTGGCCACAAGGTGGTCGCGCTGAACGAGAAAAACGAGGTTGTAGGCGAGGGTGAAGTTGGTCAGCTGGCGGTTGACGTAAAAGCGTCCCCGCTTTTTCACTTCGACGGTTACACCTGGGGTGAAAAGGACCCGTTCGTTAACGGCTACTACCTCACCGGTGACATGGTCATCAACCACGGCAATGGCAACTTCTCCTTCAGTGGCAGGGATGATGACATCATCACCACGGCCGGCTACCGGGTGGGACCGGCAGACGTCGAGAGCACGCTGCTTGAGCACGCCGCTGTGGCGGAGTCCGGCGTTGTCGGCAAGCCGGACGAAAAGCGCGGTTCCATCATCAAGGCTTATGTGGTGATCAAGGGCGATTACGCTCTTGGAGACGAACAGGCCCTGAAAGACGAACTGCAGGAGTTGGTTCGTCGCAGGCTCTCGACCCACGCCTTCCCCCGGGAGATTGAGTTTGTCGATGAGCTGCCGAAGACTCCCAGCGGCAAGATCCAGCGGTTTGTCCTGCGTAATCAGGCCAAGGAAGAAATCGGCGCATGATCATTACGTTCGAAGAGCTGCAGGCCTTCCTTGACGAGCAGTTTCCGCAGGGGGAGGCCTACGGCACCCTGCAGAAGCTCGGGGATGGCTGGGCAGAAATGAAACTGGAAGTGGATGAGGCGCATCTCAGGCCCGGGGGCACCGTCTCCGGGCCGGCCATGATGGGGCTGGCGGATGTCACCCTTTATGCGGCGCTGTTGAGCAAGATTGGCCTGGTTCCCCTGGCGGTGACCACCAATCTGAACATTAATTTTCTGCGCAAGCCGGTGGCGCATCAGCCCATCTGGGCCCGTGCCACCATGCTGAAAGTCGGCCGTACCATGGGCGTGGGCGAAGTGTTCGTTTACTCGGAAGGTGCCGAAGAGCCGGTTGCCCACTCCACCATGACCTATTCAATTCCGCCAAACCGGTAATCCCATGCAGATTCGTGACATGATGGTGCCGGTAGGCGACGGTATTGAGCTGGAAGTCAGGCGAATCCAGCACGCGGAACCGAAAGGGCCGGTGCTGGTTTTTCTCCACGAGTCCCTGGGCAGCATCGCCTTGTGGCGTAAGTTTCCGGAGAAGCTCGCGAAAGCAACCGGCTGCGAAGCGCTGATCTACAATCGTCAGGGCTATGGCCATTCTTCCGATGAAGAGCTCCCGCGCCCACACGATTACCTTGAGGCAGCTGGCGAACAGTGGTTGCCCCGTCTCCTGGACAAGCTCGAAATCAGGGATGTGGTGCTGATAGGGCACAGCGACGGTGGTTCCATTGCCCTCGTGACCGCCGGCACCATGGGGGGGCGTGTAAAGGCGCTGGCGACCATGGCGGCGCACATCTATGCCGATCACCTGACCCTCGCTGGTATCGAGGAAATGGCCGTACGTTACAGGGAGACGGATATCCGGGATCGTTTGGCGCGCTATCACGGCAACCGGACTGACGATCTTTTCAACGCCTGGCAGACAGTCTGGCGTGACGAAGGGTTTCAGGCGGCGATGGATTTCAGTCGCTGGCTGGCGGCAATTGAATGTCCGGCTATTATCATTCAGGGAGAAAACGACGAATACGGAGTGCCGGAGCAGGTCACGGATATCGTTGCCGGCATCGGGCCAAAGGCCCGAGGTGTTCTTCTCGAGGATGCGGGGCACTCGCCACACCTGGAAAAGCAGGACCAGGTAGTAGAACTCCTATACGACTTTTTGCGTAGCGAGAGTGTACTTAAAAACTGCAATTAAGTATTGACGTTTACGTATACGTCAATCTAATCTGGTAGTCAGATAAAACGCACAACAATAACAAAGGTAGATTGGCTCATGAGTGAACAGTACGTTCTGGAGACCCGTAACCTTGTCAAAGAATTCAAGGGCTTTGTTGCGGTCGACGACGTGAACCTGAAGGTCCAGAAAGGCCACATTCACGCCCTGATCGGCCCCAATGGTGCCGGCAAGACCACGGTCTTCAATCTGCTCACCAAATTCCTGATCCCGACCCGGGGCCAGATCCTGTTCAAGGATCAGGACATCACCACCATGAAGTCCGCCGCCATTGCCCGCCAGGGCATTGTTCGCTCGTTTCAGATCTCAGCCGTATTCCCACACATGACCGCGCTGGAGAACATCCGGGTAGCCTTGCAGACGTTCGAGGGCACCTCCTTCAGTTTCTGGAAATCCGGTAACTCCCTGCACAAGCTCAACCAGCGTTGCATGGAGCTCCTGGACGCCGTGGGCCTGGCTGAATTCGCCAACACCACCACGGTTGAGTTGGCGTACGGGCGCAAACGGGCGTTGGAACTGGCCACCACGCTTGCCATGGAGCCCCAACTTTTGTTGCTGGACGAGCCAACCCAGGGCATGGGTTCGGAAGACGTTGATCGCGTTGTGGAACTGGTACGCAAGGCTGCCGAAGGACGAACTGTCCTGATGGTTGAGCACAACCTCAGCGTAGTCAGCAAACTCTGTGATCGCATCACCGTACTGGCTCAGGGCGCTGTTCTGACCGAAGGCGATTACGCGACGGTTTCCGGCGATCCACGGGTTCGCGAGGTGTATATGGGCAGTGATGGTAGCGGCGAGCGCGGCACCACCGCCGACAATGATCAGGCGGAGGCAGCGCAATGACCACGAAATCCGACCGCGAGTACGAACAGCTGCGACTGTCCGGATTGCACGCCTTTTACGGCGAGTCTCACATCCTCCACGGCATCGACATGGTGGTGAACCGCGGGGAACTGGTGACTTTGTTGGGTCGCAATGGCGCGGGCCGTAGCACAACGCTCAAAGCCATCATGAATATGGTTGGCCGGCGCACCGGCTCCATTATGATCAATGGTGAGGAGACCATGTCCTGTGCACCTCATCATATTGCCAGGTTGGGTGTCGGGTATTGCCCCGAACATCGGGGCATTTTTTCCTCACTCAGTGTCCAGGAAAACCTGACACTACCGCCAGTTGTGCGTAGCGGCGGCATGAGCCTGGAAGAAATCTACAACATGTTCCCCAACCTTTATGAACGTCGCTTCAGCCAGGGCACCAAGCTGTCCGGCGGCGAACAGCAGATGCTGGCCATGGCGCGTATTCTGCGCACCGGCGCCAACATGCTGTTGCTGGACGAGATCACAGAGGGCCTGGCCCCGGTTATTGTAGAAAAGCTGGGAGAGGTCCTGATTGCCCTGAAAAACAAGGGCTTGACCATTGTCCTGGTTGAACAGAATTTCCACTTCGCAGCACCGTTAGCCGACCGTCATTACGTTGTTGAGCACGGTCAGATTGTGGAAGAAGTCAGCGCCAACGAACTGAGTGCAAAACAGTCGGTGCTGGATGGCTATTTGGGGGTCTGATCCCGGATAGGACGAGAGCAAGAAAAGTAACAACAACCCGAACCAACGCAAGACAGTAGCGGAGATACAACAATGACAATGATGAAAAAGCTTCTGACATCAGCCGTTGCATCAGCCATGATGGTAGGCGGAGCCCAGGCGGCCATTTCCAACGACACGGTCAAGATCGGTTATCTGGCGGACATGTCCGGCACCTACCGTGACCTGGCAGGACCAAACGGTCTGAAAGCTCTGGAAATGGCCATCGCTGATTTTGGTGGTAACGTCAACGGCGCCAAGATCGAAGTGGTCAGCGCCGATGACCGTAACAGCCCGGATACCTCATCCAGCACCGTCCGTCGCTGGGTTGAGAACGAGGATGTAGACCTCGTGGCCGGTATGGTGGCCTCCTCAGTTTCCATTGCCGTGAGCAAAATCCTGGAAGAGAACGATCGCCTGGGTATCATCTCCGGTTCAGCTGCTTCAAGCATTACCAACGAACACTGTACCCCCAACCACATCCACTATGTCTACGACACCTATCCGCTGGCCAACGGCACCGCCAGTGCGGTCGTTAAAGAAGGTGGCAAAACCTGGTACATGCTGACTGCCGATTACGCTTTCGGTCATGCTTTGGAAGGCGACGTGACTCGCGTGGTCGAAGCCAACGGTGGTGAAATCATCGGTTCAGTGCGTCATCCGTTCCCCACTCAGGACTTCTCATCGTTCATCCTGCAGGCTCAGGCATCCGGTGCTGATGTTATCGGTCTGGCAAACGCCGGCGCCGACACAACCAACGCCATCACCACCGCCAGTGAGTTCGGCGTAACCCAGTCCGGCCAGACTCTGGCGGCACTGCTGCTGTTCCTGACTGACGTACATGCGCTTGGCGCTCAGACGGCCCAGGGTATCCAGCTCACCACCGGTTGGTACTGGGACATGAACGATGAAACCCGTGAGTGGTCTGATCGCTTCATGGAAGAAACCGGCGTGCGTCCGACCATGGTTCACGCTGGCATCTACTCCAGCGCCATGCAGTACCTGAAAGCCGTAGAGGCCACCGGTTCTGACGATGCCCAGACTGTGCGCAAGCAGATGATGGACACTCCGATCAACGACATGTTTGCCAAGAACGGCAAGATCCGCGTTGACGGCCGCATGGTGCACGATATGTACCTGGCGGAAGTGAAGACCCCGGCCGAGTCCAAGAACGAGTGGGATCTGTACAAGATTCTGCGGACCATCCCGGCCGAAGAGTCCTACCGTCCGCTCTCCGAGAGCAAGTGCAAGCTGGTCAATAACTAAAAGCGACCGTTATGGGTTCGTCCTGCAACAGGGCAGGGCGAACCCATGAAAACGGAAAAGAATAAAGCCAAAAAACAATCCCTGTGCTGCTTCTGGAGTTAGCCCAATGTCCATGATTTTCGGCGTCCCTTTAGCTGTGCTATCCGGCCAGCTCCTGATCGGAATAATCAACGGCGCCTTTTACGCCCTTCTGAGCCTTGGGCTCGCGGTCATCTTCGGTCTGCTGAAGATCATCAATTTTGCCCATGGCGCAATGTATATGCTCGGCGCTTTGACCACCGTCCTGATGTTCGACTATCTGGGCGTGAATTACTGGGTCGCCTTATTGCTGGCGCCACTTCTGGTTGGTGCCTTCGGTGTCGCCATTGAATATTTTCTGCTGCGTCGCATTGCGGGGCAGGATCACATCTACAGTCTGCTGCTGACGTTCGGCGTCGCGCTGATCATCTCGGGTGTACTGGTGAACTGGTTCGGGGTTTCCGGGCTTCGCTACACCATGCCGGACATGTTCAAGGGTGGCGTAAACCTCGGCTTCATGTTCATGCCGTACTACCGGGCCTGGGTCATCGTAGCGGCNCTGNTNGTNTGCTTTGCAACCTGGTTCGTNATNGAGAAAACCAAGCTGGGCNCNTACCTGCGNGCCGGNACNGANGACTCNCANNTGATGCAGGGNTTTGGNATNAACGTGCCNCTNCTNATNAGCCTNACNTANGGGTTTGGTGTNGCNNTGGCNGCNTTNGCNGGNGTNCTGGCCGCGCCNATCTACTCGGTGACNCCGGTCATGGGNTCGGCNACNCTGATTACGGTNTTNGCNGTGGTGGTTATCGGCGGTATGGGCTCCATCGGCGGNGCCATCATCACCGGTATNCTNATGGGNGTNATTGAAGGGCTNACCAAAACCTTCTACCCGCCGGCNTCNTCGGCGNTCATNTTCCTGGTCATGGTTCTGGTNCTNATGTTCCGGCCCAGTGGCTTGTTCGGTAAGGAGGCATAANCATGAATCAGCCAGTCAATTCCGCCGACATNCACAAGGCTATCGTTCAGGANCAGGCCNCNCAGGANCGCAANAANNTGATNCTGAACGGNGTNCTGCTGCTCNTNCTGCTNGCNGCACCGTTCATGATCTATCCGGTCTTNCTNATGAAGATCCTGTGCTTCGCGCTNTTTGCNGTGGCGTTCAACCTNCTNTTCGGNTTCACCGGCCTGNTGTCATTTGGCCACGCNGCNTTCCTGGCCACAGGNGGCTANACCACCGGTTACCTNCTNAGNAATTACNNCGGGCTNANCACNGAGATGGGNATCATCGCCGGTACNNTGGCGGCNACNGTGCTNGGTACNGGCTTTGCNTTGCTGTCGATTCGNCGNCAGGGNATCTATTTCGCGATGGTGACCCTGGCGCTGGCGCAACTTGTATTCTTCTTCTTCGTCCAGTCTGAATTTACGGGCGGCGAAGACGGTATGCACGGCATTCCACGGGGTGAGCTGTTGGGCTTCATCAACCTCGAAGACAACCTGAACATGTACTACTTCGTGCTGGCGGTGTTCATTGCCTGCTACCTGCTGGTGCAGCGTATCGTCAGCAGTCCGTACGGCCAGGTGCTGAAGGCCATCAAGCAGAACGAACCCCGTGCGNTCTCCCTCGGTTATAACGTGGATCGCTATAAGGTGCTCGCGTTCGTGATCTCGGCAGCCCTGGCAGGTCTCGCCGGGTCCATGAANTCNGTGGTGTTCCAGTTGGCCTCTCTGAACGATGCTCACTGGCATATGTCGGGCGAGGTNATNCTGATGACNCTGGTNGGCGGCATGGGAACCCTGCTNGGCCCGGTGGTCGGTGCCACCTTTGTGGTGAATATCGAGTACCAACTCTCCCAGGGAGCCTTGCGGGATTGGGTAGACCCGATCCTTGGCGGCATCTTCGTGCTGACGGTACTGGCCTTCCGCAGTGGTATCGTGGGTGAGATTCAGAAGTTTGTGAAAAAGAATCTGGGCTGAAGCCTGCTGCACCCCTGAAAACCAAAAGGGCCACCTCTCGGGGTGGCCCTTTTGCATTATATATCCGGGGTGTGTTTCCGTTTGCTAAAACTCGGCTAAACGACTGGGTGTTCCCACATAGACATAAACTGCGGAATCCCCGCGGAAAGCCACCCTGTGAACCGACACATTCGGTGTGCCCGTTTCTGAAGTGCTGAATCGGGTCACCATTCCGGCATTCTCGCCATCCCGTGTCCTCGGGTTTTCCTGGCTTTTCCAGCTATCACCAAGGCACTGTCCCATCCAGTTGACGGCCGTGTTGTACCGTGTGGTAGCAACCTCATCGTTCGGAGTATTGCCGGAGCAGACATAGGCACTGTCGTTGTTGGCCCAGCTCCAGATCTCGCAGTGTCCCCGAATAAGCTGCTCTTTCGCTTTGTAGACCGTTACCGAGCGGAAATCGTTTGCACTGCCCCGATATTGTTCGAATCCGGCCGGGTAGTCAGCAACGATGTTTTTCAGTGAGGCACAGGGGTCCTCCACGCCCACTGAGAGGGTATCCTGAACCGAGCATCCCGCCAGGGAAAACCCGATAATGACGGAAGCAAAATTTGCGGTCTTGGGGATTTTCATTTCATGAATCTCTGAGTCGAACGATTCAGGGAAATATAGCAAAGATTCGACTAATCTTATTTTCGACTTGATTGAACCCCGCCAGCAAACTGCTTTCTTTTCACCGAGGGAGCGAAAGTCAGCCAGGGNGAGCTCCTGATCCGGCTTGAGGACACTCGCGCAAGCGCCGATCTTCAGCAGGCGGATGCTGAACTGGCCGCCGCCCGCGCCGAGTTGGAGTCCGCAACCCGAAACCTCAGGCGCGGAGAGGAAGTGTCAGAAAAAGGGTTCCTCTCCGCCGCGGACCTGGACAAACTCAAAGACCGTTTCAGTGCAGCTGAAAGTCGGTTAAAGGCCGCCCAGGCGGCGGTTCAGAAGGCCGATACCAATCTGGAGTATGCGGAAGTACGAGCCCCTTTTGATGGCTGGATTGGTCGGCTGAACTATGACGTCGGTGCCGTGGTCAGTCCTGCAAGCGGGCCCATGACGTCCGTGCTGGTGACGGACCCTGTGTACGTCGAATTCCAGGTCAACGAAGCTGATTTTGTCAGCTTCCGCCGGAGGGGCGCTGAATCCGCCGAAGCGTTTTCGAAGTCTCTGGGGCTCTCTTTGACTTTGCCGGATGGCGAGCGCTATGAGCAGCCTGGTGTGCTGGATTTCGCCGACGTACAGACCGATGCCAGTACGGGGACCGTCGAGATGCGAGCGGTCTTCCCCAATCCCGATGCGGTCCTCGTGCCAGGCCTGTACGTGACACTCCGGGTTGAGGGGCAGTCGGGTGAGGCCAAGGTGCTTGTCCCTCAGGTAGCGGTTCAGGAGACCATTGAAGGAAAGTTTGTTCTGGTGGTTGATGACCAGAATCAGGTTGCCCAGCACTTCATCCAGACCGGCTCTCGGGAAGGAGNGCTGCTGGTGGTCAACTCAGGGCTCGAAGCCGGTGACCAGGTGATTGTGGAGGGCCTCCAGAAAGTTCGGCCCGGAGTCACAGTCAGTGCTGNTCAAAAACAGATTGNCCCGCAAACCGGAGCNCTCATCCAGACGGGTGAGGCGAGCCAATGATCAGCCGGGTTTTTATCCATCGACCGAAGTTTGCGTTTGTTATTTCCATCCTGATTACCCTGGCCGGGCTACTGGCGTTACGCATTCTGCCGGTCAATATGTATCCGGACATGGCCCCGCCCCAGGTTCAGGTGACCGCATCGCTTCCCGGGGCCAGCGCCCAGGTAAACGTCCAGAACCGCGTTGCCCTGGCGGAACCGTTTNTGCCCGATGAAGTCCGNCGACAGGGCGTGGTGGTCAGCAAGCAGGCTGGNAACATGCTGATGGGTATCAACCTGACCTCCGAGCGACCGGACCTGGACGGCGTCTTTCTCAGCAACTACGCCTCCAATAACCTGGTCGAAGCCCTTGGTCGGGTGCCAGGCGTCGGTTCTGCGGAAGTGATGGGCGCGAAAGATTACAGCATGCGAGTCTGGCTGGATCCCCGCCGGATGGCCTCACTGGATGTGACCGTCGCCGAGGTTGCNGCCGCNCTTCGNGAGCAGAACCAGATTGTCGCGGCNGGCAAACTCGGCCAGCCGCCCGTNCCTGCGGGCCAGCAGTTTGTCTACAGCATCCAGACCCGGGAACGCTTGTCAGATCCTGAAGAGTTTTCCCAGACCATTCTCCGCTCCAGNCCCGATGGGGGTTTTGTGCGCCTNAGGGACGTTGGGCGTATCGAGCTGGGTTCCCTTTCCTATACCTCCACCGCGAAACTGAACAATCAGGACACGGCATTCCTGGTGATCTACCAGCTGCCCGATGCCAATGCACTGGACGTCGCGGAACGGGTAAAAGCACTGGTTGAAGAGGCTTCCACCGGTTTTCCGGAAGGTGTGAATTACACTGTACTTTACGACACCACTGAGTTTATCAGCCGCTCCATCAGCGAAGTCATCGTTACCCTGTTCCAGGCCGTCGGCCTGGTGATCCTGGTGGTGTTCCTGTTCCTTCAGAACTGGCGGGCCACGCTGATCCCGAGTATTGCTATCCCGGTCTCCCTGATCGGCACCTTTGCGGTTATGTCCGTGCTTGGCTATTCCATCAACACCATCACCCTGTTCGGGCTGGTTCTGGCGATTGGCATTGTGGTGGATGACGCCATTGTNGTTATCGAGAATGTGGAACGAATCCTTGCCGANGAGAAACTGCCCATACGTGAGGCGGTAACCAAGGCGATGGCNGAAGTCACCGGGCCGGTGATTGCCACCACGCTGGTGTTGTTGGCCGTGTTCGTGCCTGTTGCCTTCATGCCNGGGATCACCGGCAAGCTCTACCAGCAGTTTTCGGTCACCATTTCGGTGGCCGTGATCATCTCCTCAATCAATGCGCTCACACTGAGCCCGGCCTTGTGCGTTGCGCTNCTTGGCAGGAGCGGGGACAANGCCATTGGCTGGCTCCGGCCTTTCGAGGTACTGATTACGCGGACCACCAGCGGCTACTCAAAGCTTGTGGTGCAGCTCCTTCGTAAAGGGGCTCTCGTTGGCGTTACCCTGGTGGTAATCCTGGTTGCCGGTGCTGGCCTGTTCAAATCAGTGCCCTCGGCATTCGTGCCGCCGGAGGATCAGGGCTTCCTGTTNGTGGATGTGCAGTTGCCCGATGCNGCTTCCCTGGAGCGCACCGAAGCCGTGCTTGGCAAAGTCACNGACATGGTGCTGGAGGATCCGGCGGTGACCGATTTCATTACGGTGTCCGGCTTCTCGTTACTGGGTGGGGCTTCCACGAACAACGGCCTTGGGATTGTCATGCTCAAAGACTGGGAAGAGAGGGAAGAGGCCAGTCTTGGTCTCGGCGCGGTGATTCCAAGGCTGTATTCCAGGCTCTGGACAATCCCCGAGGCCCAGGTGATGGTCTTCAACCCGCCTCCGATACCGGGNCTGGGAACATCCTCCGGCTTCGATTTCCGTCTGCAGGACAATCAGGGCAGGGACGTCTCCGAACTGGCGCAGGTGATGAATGGCCTCATCTACGAGGCCAACCATCGCGAANAGCTATCCCGGGTATACAGCACCTATCGCGCGAACATTCCGCAATATCTGCTGGAGGTTGAGAGGAACAAGGCCAAGGCCCTGGGTNTCGAGCTCTCCGATATCTTCTCTACCCTGCAGACCCAGCTCGGCTCGCTCTATGTGAATGATTTCACCCGGTTCGGCAAGAACTACCGGGTGCTTCTGCAGGCCGAAGGTGANTTCCGGCAACGNCCTGAAGATCTGTCCCATTACTTTGTCCGCAACCGGGATGGCGATATGGTGCCGCTGACCACGCTGGCCTCGCTCAAGCCGGTGCTTGGGCCTTCAAGCATCCAGCATTTCAACTTGAAGCGCTCGGTAACCATCTCCGGGGAGGCGGCAGCGGGCTTTGCCAGTGGCGCCGGGGCTGCAAGCCGGGTAAGCCTCGGTATTACGGTTCTCAGTGGCATGGTTGCCATCACCGTTCTGGGCACATTGCTGGTCCCGGTATTTTACAAATGGATCCAGTNTGTTCGGGACCGNCGCCAACCGGCNGCNTAGTTCGCTGACNGTTCAGGCNGGNNGCTGAAAAACNAANGCATCCATGGCCAGAACACCGTGTTCNATNCCGCCATCAATCAGCNCGCCGGGTTGCTGNTCCCCGGCNGCACCGGCNGCCACNANCANAGGNAGNAAATGCTCGGTNGTNGGGTGCGCCCGNTNGGCNTGNGGGGCNTNCTNCANCGNTGCNATCAGNTGCTGATGGTCGCCGNCTCTGCACTTTGGCACGNACCCANTCNGTGAATTCCCNCGCATANCCGGANGCGTTCNNNTCACCCCAGCGAACNTCATACAGNTTNTGGGTAAGGCTGCCTGATCCGANNATGAGNACACCNTCATGCNCGAGNGGCTGCAGGGNCTGGCCCANCNGCCAGGCNGACNCAGGNNCAAGATCCGTTGGCATCGANACCTGNAATACNGGAACCGANTGATCNGGGAANAGGTGCATCANNGGNACCCAGGCCCCGTGATCCAGCCCCCGGNTCTCGTCAGCACTGGCCTTCCAGCCCCCTGCCTCCANCAACGCCAGAGNNGTTCGNGCNAGTTNNGGNTGGCCNGNTGCCGGATANTNNAGGTTATANAGNTCGGNTGGAAANCCCCGAAAATCGTGAATNGTCTCNGGTGTTNCCGAGACGCCTACCCGGATTTCTTCNGTCATCCAGTGNGGTGAAACCACCAGCACNGCTNCGGGCCGGGTCAGGCGTTTGCCCAGCTCTGTCAGGGCCGGGCCAGCAAGGCCCGGCTCCAGNGCNAAGGTGGGAGCGCCGTGGGAAACAAACAGACTCATGATTTGCTCCTCCGGGTNGNGGTNGTTATCGGGCTGCAATCGCGCGGTCAATGGACGCGCGGCCTGCGCCGCTGAATACCAGGGATACNGATACGGCCAGCAAGGCCAGGCCAAACTCGTAACCATTGTTACTCATGAACAGGCCGTTGCCGATATGNACGCTGAAAATGGCGATCAGCATGGCGAATGCCAGTACCGCGCTGGCGGGGCGAACCAGCAGGCCGATGATCAGAGCCAGGCCACCAAAGAATTCCGCACCGCCGNCCANNANGGCCATCAGGTAGCCGGGACTCAGCCCGATGGAATCCATCCATTGTCCTGTGCCTTCCAGGCCATAGCCGCCAAACCANGCAAACAGTTTCTGGGCGCCATGAGCGGCGAAAATGATACCGACGGGAATTCGAAGGGCCAGAGCGCCCCAGCCTGCGTCAGTGGCGATCAGTTTGTTCAGGAATGCGTTGTTCATGATGAATCTCCTTGGGTGTGTTGTGAGCATGTGGGTACTTTACAAATATCAATAAAAGGGATAAACGTGGCTTTAATGAATTAACTGTTCCGGAAAATGAAACAATGGATCGATTGCTGGAGATGCAGACGTTCTGCACCGTGGTTGAGGCGGGGAGCTTTGTGGCTGCGTCGGAGAATCTGGGGATGTCCAAGGCCGCTGTCTCGCGTTATGTCAGCGAGCTGGAAACCCGTCTAGGGGTTCGGCTGTTGCAGCGGACCACCCGCCGGCTGTCGCTGACGGGAGAAGGGGAGGTGTTCTATGTCCGATGCCGGGAGTTACTGGCTGGCGTTGAGGAGGCCGAAGCGGAAATCACCTCCCGCAATGATGTCGCACGGGGCACGTTACGAGTGAATGCGCCGGTCAGCTTCGGAATCAGCCACCTGGCGCCTTTGTGGGGAGAGTTTCACGCCCGCTACCCGGATGTGGAGCTGTCCATCGACCTTTCAGACCGGCTGGTGGACATCGTCGAGGAAGGCTTTGATCTGGCCATCCGGATTGCCACACTGCAAAGCTCTACACTGGTCAGCCGACGGATAACCTCCACCCGGCTGATGGCTTGCGCCTCGCCGGATTACATTGCCACTCACGGCTCCCCAGCGAAACCGGCAGACCTGTTCAGCCACAGAGTTATCGGCTACAGCAACTTCACGACCGGCAATGACTGGCCTTTTGAAGGCCCCGATGGCGCAATAAGCGTGCGGGTAAGACCATGGATGTACGCCAATAATGGCGAAACCTGCTGCGGCGCTGCCGTGGCCGGCCAGGGCATCGTGCTTCAGCCCGGTTTTCTGGTACACAAAGACCTGGAAGCCGGAAGGCTGGTGGAGCTGATGCCTGACTATCGCTCCACCGAGCTTGGCGTATACGCCGTCTATCCCACCCGCAAGTTCGTCACACCCAAAGTCCGTGCTCTGGTTGACTACCTGGTCTCTGCCTTTCCCGATTCCCTGTGAAGGCAAGGGCCAGCCCCCCAGACGCTAGGCGTCTGGTGTCTGAAGCCGCTTACGTTCCGCCCGGCGCATCAGGTACCAGGCAATAAACGCGATCAGCGATACCGCCACGATGATCAGCGTGGCCAACGCGTTGATCTTCGGCGAAACTCCCATCCGTACGGAGGAAAACACCACCATCGGCAGCGTGGTTGCACCCGGGCCGGACACGAAGCTGGCAATCACCAGATCATCCAGCGACAGAGTGAACGCCAGCAGCCAGCCAGATACGAGCGCTGGAGCAATCACTGGCAGTGTAATCACGAAGAAGGTCTTCAGTGGCGTACAGCCCAGGTCCATGGCCGCTTCCTCAATGGAGCGATCCACTTCCTGCAACCGGGCCGACACCACTACCGCCACATAGGCACTGCAGAAGGTGGTGTGGGCGATCCAGATGGTGGCCATGCCACGATCCACCGGCCAGCCGATGGTCTGGGCCATCTGCACGAACAACAGCAGCAGCGACAGGCCCGTGATTACCTCCGGCATAACCAGCGGTGCGGTTATCATGCTGGATAGCAGTGTTCGCCCTCGCATCTTCTTGAAGCGGGTGATCACAAACGCACACAGCGTACCCAGGCACACCGCCATGCTGGCGGAGTAGAAGGCAATCCGCAGGCTCATCCACACCGCCGACAGAATCTGCTCATCCCGGAACAGCTCGCCGTACCACTGGGTTGAGAAACCGGCCCAAACCGACACCAGCCGGGACGCGTTGAACGAATACACGATCAGCACGAACATTGGCAGGTACAGGAACAGCAGGCCGAGAACCAGCATCACTTTGGAGAAACTGAAGGAACGGGACTTAACCATGCTTTTCCATCTCCCGGGCCTGGAACCGATGGAACAGCACAATGGGTACCAGCAGTAATAACAGCATCACGATCGCCAGGGCAGACGCCACCGGCCAGTCGCGGTTGTTGAAGAACTCCTCCCACAACACCTTGCCGATCATCAGCGTGTCCGGCCCGCCCAGCAGTTCCGGGATAACGAACTCGCCCACCGCGGGAATAAACACCAGCATGGAACCGGCCAGAATGCCGGCCTTCGACAGGGGCAGGGTAATGGCCCAGAAGGTGGTCAGGCTGCGGCAGCCCAGGTCTGATGCCGCCTCCAGCAGGCGCACATCCAGCTTCACCAGGTTGGTGTAGATGGGCAGCACCATGAATGGCAGATAGGCGTAGACAATGCCCAGCACCACCGCGAAGTTGGTGTTCAGCATCTTGAGCGGCTGATCGATAAAACCCAGCCACATCAGAAAACTGTTCAGAAGCCCCTGATTGCCGAGAATGCCCATCCACGCATAAACCCGGATCAGGAACGAGGTCCAGGAGGGCAGCATTACCATCAAAAGCAACACCAGTTGCCAGTGTTTTGGAGCCCGGGCCATGGCATAGGCCATGGGGTAGCCAATGAGCAGGCACACCACCGTTGCCAGGAATGCTGTCTTCACCGACCCCCAATAGGCGGCGAAATACAGGCTATCTGAAAGAAGGAACAGGTAATTGCCAATGTTCACCACCACCGACAGGGTGTTGTCCACCCACCGGAATACGGGCTCGTAAGGGGGGATGGCCATGACCGCCGAGGTCAGGCTGATCTTCAGCACCAGCGCAAAAGGCAGGAGGAAGAACAGCAGCAGCCACAGGAACGGGATACCGAACACCACCCGGCGATTAAACAGCACTGCACGCACCCGCTCGGTCAGAGGGGTGGGTAAAAGCTTCCGTCTCATTGGCTCAGTTCCAGAGCAGGATGGGGCTGGAGGCTTCCCAGGATACGAATACCCTGTCGCCCCAGGTTGGCCGCTCGCCACGGCGTTCCACGTTCGCCATGGTCGCCTGAACGCGTTTGCCGCTGGCCAGCTTTACGTAGTAGGACGTGATGTCGCCCAGATAGGCGATGTTGTCCACCGTTCCGCAGCTCCAGTTGTGCTCGCCGTCCGGTTTGTCCGGGGTCAGGTAGATCTTCTCTGGGCGAAGGGCTACCAGTGTTGCGGTACTTTCCGCCGGCGTGGTCACGCCGCGATCAATAAAAACCGGGGCATCCAGCAGGTTGCTGGTCAGCGTGATGCTGTCGGCCTCGTCTTCCCGGATGTGGGCCTCGAAAATGTTCACCGAGCCAATAAACTCTGCCGTCATGCGGCTGTTCGGGCTCTCATAGATGTCGATGGGCGAGCCGATCTGGGCAATCCGGCCCTGCGCCATGATGGCGATGCGGCTGGCCATGGTCATGGCCTCTTCCTGGTCGTGGGTCACCATCAGGCAGGTGGCACCCACGTTTTCCAGAATTTCCACCAGTTCCAGCTGCATTTCGGTACGCAGCTTTTTGTCCAGGGCGCCCATGGGCTCGTCCAGCAACAGCAGCTTGGGACGTTTGGCCAGTGAGCGGGCCAGGGCAACGCGTTGCTGCTGACCACCGGAAAGCTGCTGGGGTTTGCGCCGGGCATAGGGTTCCATCTTGACCAGCTTCAGCATGGCGGCCACCCGGTCGCGAATTTCGCTTTTCGGCAACTTGTCCTGTTTCAGGCCCATGGCAATGTTCTGCTCCACCGTCATATGGGGGAACAGAGCATAGGACTGGAACATCATGTTGGTCGGGCGCAGGAACGGGGGCAGAGCTGTAACGTCCTGGCCGTCGAGCATGATGGAGCCGGCGTTGGGCGTTTCAAAACCTGCGAGCATGCGTAGCAGGGTGGACTTGCCGGAACCGGAACCACCCAGAAGGGCAAAGATCTCGCCCTTGTGGATGTCCAGGTTCACATTGTCCACGGCCAGCGTGCCATCAAAGCTTTTGGAAATGCTCCGAATGCTGAGTAACACCTCCGCTTGCGCGGAGGTGTTGTTGCCGTTTTCCACCGCTTAACGACCAGACTTCACGTTGGTCCAGGTGCGGGTCATCAGACGCTGGGCGTCCTGAGGCCGGCCTTCCATGATGTACAGCTTCTTCATCACCTCATCGGTCGGGTAGATGCTGATATCGCTCAGAATCTCCGGATCAACGAATTCGTTGGCCGGCTTGTTCGGGTTGGCGTACCACACATAGTTGGTCACGTCCGCGATGATTTCCGGACGCATCAGGAAGTTCATCAACTTGTGGGCGTTCTCAACGTTCGGTGCGCCGGCCGGGATGGTCATCATGTCGAACCACAGGACTGCACCTTCTTTGGGAATGGTGTAGCGGATCACGTTGCCGTTCTCGGCTTCCTCGGCGCGTGCGGCGGCCTGCAGGATGTCGCCGGAGTAACCGGCAGCCACACACAGGTCACCGTTGGCCAGGTCAGCAATGTAACGCGACGAATGGAAGTAGGTGATGTTCGGGCGAATGGCCTTGATCACCTCGCCGCCTTTCCTGATGTCGTCGGCGTTGTTGCTGTTCGGGTCCAGGCCAATGTAGGCCATGGCAGCACGAACCATTTCCTCGCCGGAATCCAGCATGGCAATACCGCAGCCGCCGGCGGCAAGCTTGCCGGTGACTTCAGGATCGAATACCAGGGCCCAGGAATCGGTGGGAGCGCTGTCACCCAGGATTTCCTGGATACGGCCTTCGTTATAGCCATAGCCGTTGGTGCCCCAGAGATAAGGCAGAGCAAACTGGCTACCCGGGTCAACCTTTTCCAGATCGTCCATCAGATCCGGGTTGAGGTTGCTCATGTTCGGCAGCTTGCTGTGGTCCAGCGCTACGAAGGCGTTGGCAGAAATCTGCTTGGCCACATAGTGGTTGGACGGCACAACAAGATCGTAGCCGGAACGACCGGAAAGCAGGGCGGCTTCGAGGATCTCGTTACTGTCGTAAACGTCGTAGATCACCTTGATGCCGGTTTCTTCCGTGAACTTCGCCAGGGTATCCTCGGCGATGTAATCGGACCAGTTGTAGACACGCACTTCCTCGGCGGCAAACGCGGAAGAGGCACACAGAGACAACGCAACAGAGGCGGCCAGCGCCTGTGGCTTACACAACTTCAACATTGGATGATGTCCCTCACTCAAAAGGGATAAATACAAAACGTGCAGGACGCACGCGGTGTTGTGCAGGTCTGCTGAGGGTGGCCGCAGGTGGCTGTTGTCCCGGGAAGAACCGGTCGCCGCCTTTTGACTCCTTTAAGGCTTGTCCTGGAAACGGCGGTGGGGAACCTGCCGAATTCTCGCGATATTTATCATGAGATGCGGGGTTGCGCTATAAAAATTTTACTCCGGGATTTGTGGTATGTCCCTATCTTGCCAAACACCCCGGAAAGCGGGATAAAGGAGTGTTGAAACCCCTGCGCCGGCTCCTCGGCACCAGGCCTGTTTGCGTTGTGGATGGCTTCCCTTATGGCTTCTGGTTCTTCGAGTGCCGACTCGTTCCTTCAGGCACACCCCGAACTGCAGTTTGTTGATCTGCTGATCCCGGATATGAATGGCATTGTTCGCGGCAAGCGGGTAGACCCGTCTGCTTTGGCGAAGGTGTTTGAGCGCGGTGTGGCTATGCCGGCGTCCATCTTTGCCCTGAACATTCAGGGCACTACGGTGGAAGAAACCGGCCTCGGCCTGGATATTGGCGAGGCAGACCGCGTCTGTCTGCCCATTGAAAATACCCTCACTATGGAACCCTGGCAGAAGCGGCCCACTGCGCAACTTCTGTTGACCATGTATGAGCTGGATCGCGAGACACCGTTTTTCGCAGNNCCGCGGGTGGTNTTGCAGAACATCNTNAAGCGCTTCGAGGNACTGGGNCTGACTCCNGTGGCGGCCTTTGAGCTGGAGTTTTACCTGATTGACCAGGAAAACCTCGCCGGTCGCCCTCAGCCACCCAAATCACCCCTCTCTGGCAAACGCCCGGCGGGCACGCAAGCCTATTCCATTGATGATCTGGACGAATACGCAGAATTCCTGGCGGACGTGCTGGATGCCGCCCATGAGCAGGANNTGCCNGCGGATGCGCTGGTAGCCGAGTCCGCGCCCGGGCAGTTTGAGGTC
This sequence comes from Marinobacter sp., assembly GCA_002718255.1. Taxonomy (GTDB): domain Bacteria; phylum Pseudomonadota; class Gammaproteobacteria; order Pseudomonadales; family Oleiphilaceae; genus Marinobacter. The sequence continues at coordinate 23,754 of PBED01000003.1, forward strand.
AACCTGCACTACGTNGATGACGCNGTGCAGGCGTGCGACCACGCCACTCTGCTGAAGCGTCTGATCAAGAACATGGCCTACGACCATGAAATGGACACCACGTTCATGGCCAAGCCTTATCACAACCAGGCCGGCAGTGGCATGCACCTGCACGTGAGCCTGGTGGATGGCGAAGGCCGTAACGTGTTTNCCGGCGACGCCGAGCAGCCAAACGACATGTTGCGCTGGGCCGTGGGTGGATTGGTCNCCACCATGAACGACGCCATGGCCTTGTTCTGCCCCAATATCAATTCCTACCGCCGGTTCAGCCCGGAGTACTACGTNCCCAGCGCCGCCACCTGGGGCGTGGACAACCGCACTGCGTCGCTGCGTCTGCCGGGCGGTGATCCGGAGGCCCTGCGAATNGAACACCGGGTCGCCGGTGCNGATGCCAACCCNTATCTNNTGATGGCAGCNGTGCTGGCGGGCATTCACTACGGCATCTCCAACAGGATNGANCCACCNCCNGTCACCGTGGGTAATGCCCATGANCAGCACGAAGCCTCATTGGTGAATAACCTGCGGGATGCCTTGCGGGAGCTGGGGCAATCGAAAGTGATGGCCGATTATCTCGGCAGCCAGTTTCTGGATGTGTTCGTCGCCTGCAAGGAGCATGAACTGAACGAATTCGAGATGACCATCTCTGATCTCGAATATCTCTGGTACCTGCACACGGTCTGATCAATTCCGGGATAAAAAACGGCGCCTTGAAGGCGCCGTTTTTCGTTTGCCGGACTGCGACTAACTATTCCGAACTACTCCAGCACCAGCCAGGTGGCTTTCAGTTCCGTGTACTTGTCGAAGGCATGCACAGATTTGTCGCGCCCGTTGCCGGACTGCTTGAAGCCACCGAAGGGTGCGGTCATATCGCCGCCGTCATAGTGGTTAATCCACACGCTGCCGGCTCGCAGGGCCTTGGCTACCTTATGGGCGGTATTGATATTGGAGGTCCACACCGCCGCAGCCAGGCCGTAGATGGAATCGTTGGCAATGGCAACGGCTTCGTCTGCGGTATCGAACCCGATGACAGAAAGCACCGGCCCGAAGATTTCCTCCGAGGCAATGCGCATCTGGTTATTCACCCCGTCAAACACCGTGGGCTGAACAAACAGGCCGCCCGTGTTTTCCAGAATCCGCTGCCCACCTTCCACCAGGCGTGCGCCCTCAGACTGCCCGATGCCGATGTAGTCGATGATCCGATCGAGCTGGGCCTGATCCACGATCGCGCCACAGGTAGTCGCCGGGTCCAGCGGATGGCCGGGACGCCAGGTTTTCAGGGCCTCGCATATCAGCCTTACAAACTCGGCACGAATGCTGTTCTCGACCAGCAGGCGACTGCCGGCAGTGCACACTTCGCCCTGATTGAAGGCNATGGCACTNGCCGCCTCGGCAGCGGCCTTTTTCAGGTCTGGCGCATCGGCGAAGACAATGTTGGGGCTCTTGCCACCGGCCTCCAGCCATACCCGTTTCATGTTGGATTGGCCGGCGTAGATCATCAGTTGCTTGGCCACATTCGTGGACCCGGTAAACACCAGGCAGTCCACGTCCATGTGCAGCGCCAGGGCCTTGCCCACGGTGTGACCATAGCCTGGAAGCACATTGAAAGCGCCGGCGGGAACGCCCGCTTCCCCGGCCAGGGCGGCCAGGCGAATGGCGCTCAGGGGCGATTTCTCGGAGGGTTTCAGTATGACGGAATTACCAGTAGCCAGGGCCGGGGCAATTTTCCAGGCCGCCATAATCATCGGAAAGTTCCAGGGCACGATGGCCGCCACCACACCCATCGGCTCACGGGAGATCATGCCGATCTGGTTGTGAGGCGTGGGGGCAAGTTCACCGTAGACCTTGTCGATGGCCTCGGCGGTCCAGCGGATTGCCCGGGCGGTGGCCGGCACATCCACATTCCTGGCGTGGTTGATGGGTTTGCCCATGTCCAGGGTTTCCAGCAGGGCAAGCTCGTCGCCGTGGGCTTCGATAAGGTCAGCGAACCGGAGCAGCACCGCCTTGCGTTTTGCCGGTGCCAGCTGGCTCCAGATGCCCGCCTCAAAGGCGGCCCTTGCAGCCCTAACGGCCTGGTCGGCATCGCTCTGATCGCAACTGGCAATAGAGGCCAGCTCGCGCCCGTCAATCGGGCTGACCGAGGTAAACGTCTCGCCGTTGGCCGCCCATTGATAGGCGCCGTTCAGATAGGCGCGGCCCTCCAGAGTGAGGTTTGTNGCCAGGGCCTGCCATTCGGCCTGGCTGGTCGGTGTGGAAGAGCTGACGGGTTGATTCATGGACGCCTCGCAGGCTGTAGAGTTGAGCAATCATAGCAGCACTTTTATCCGCAGGCGCCGCCCGCGATATAGGTATAAGAACGTGTCTTTCCGAACGCGCGGNGCTGGCATAGACTTCCTGCGGCGCGCATCGTTGCAGCCTGATCCTGAACGTCTCTATCACCTTTTCTGGCGTCACATAATGATCGAGTATCCCCCGGTTCCCTCGTATTACGCAGCTTCCGCCAATTCGGCCCCTGTGCGCCCGGCGCTGCGAGGGTCTTGCGAGGCCGATGTTTGCGTCGTCGGTGCCGGCTACACCGGCCTTTCGACAGCGCTGTTCCTGGCGGAAGCTGGCTTCAGGGTGGTGGTTCTGGAGGCAGCGACGGTCGGCTGGGGTGCTTCGGGGCGCAATGGCGGCCAGATCGTTAACAGCTTCAGCCGGGATCTGGACAGCATCGAAAGACAGACCTCTCAAGACCACCTGAAACTGCTGTCTGAGATGGCCTTTGAGGGCAGCCAGATCATTCGCCAGCGGGTGAAGAGTTACGGCATTCGGTGCGACCTGAAAGAAGGCGGTATTTTCGCAGCGCTCAATCCAAAGCAGCTCAGGCACCTGGAGTCTCAGCAAGCGCTGTGGCGCCGGTTCGGTTACGACCAACTGGAACTGTTGGATAGGAGTGCCATCCGTTCCCGGGTTGGCACGGAACGGTATGTCGGCGGCGCCATTGATCACACCGGCGGCCACATTCATCCGCTNAATCTGGCTCTCGGCGAAGCCGCGGCCCTCGAGTCGCGCGGCGGCGTGATTCACGAGCACTCCACGGTAACGAGCATCGCCCCCGGTAAAACCGTAACCGTTAAAACCGACATGGGCGAGGTGAGGGCGCAAACGGTTGTCCTGGCNGGCAACGCCTATCTTGGCGGCCTGGTGCCGGAGCTTGGGGCCAAATCCATGCCCTGCGGCTCGCAGATTATTGCTACCGAGCCGTTGGAGGAGGCCGTTGCCAGGCAATTGCTGCCGAACGACAACTGCGTCGAAGACTGCAACTACCTCCTGGACTACTTCCGGCTGTCGGGTGACAACCGCCTGATCTACGGCGGTGGCGTGGTCTACGGCGCCCGCGACCCGGCGAACATCGAACGGCTGATTCGNCCGAATATGCTGAAAACCTTCCCGCAACTGGCGAATGTGAAGATCGATTNCGCCTGGACCGGCAATTTCCTGCTGACCCTGTCGCGCCTGCCACAGCTCGGGCGCTTGCACGAGAACGTGTTCTACTCCCAGGGTTGCTCCGGCCATGGGGTTACCTTCACACACGTGGCAGGCAAGGCATTGGCACTGGCAATCCAGGATCAGGNGGAACGNTTTGATGCGTTCGCCAGCCTGCCGCATTACCCGTTCCCGGGTGGNCGCGCCTTCCGGGTGCCGTTGACGGCGATGGGAGCCTGGTACTATGCGCTGCGGGACAGGTTGGGCGTTTGAGTCNCCGGAAAACTGTGAAANGGTACCCGTTTCATCAACGTTTAAATTTGTAATCAGTCGGCCCGCTATTNGCTCCCNGCCCACAGCCGGGATTTAAGCGAATTGTGAAAAGCGGANCTAAAACAATGACCTATGCTCGGGAGTCCGGGCTCCATGCTGTAACCTTCCATCACAACGTGTATCCCTCCGTAAACGCCAATTTTCTGACGTAATCCGGCCGAAAAATCCGGAACTGGGCCGCATATAACCGAAAACTGCCGCTGTAAGATTCGCTCAAATTCGTCAAATAATTGGTGCGAAANAATGTCATATTGCGGCAAAAAACTAACGAAGCAAGGACTGCTGATNTTACCTGCGGTNGTTNTGCTTTCGGGCTGCGGTCTGGACATTTCAGGTGACGAAGACACCGCCACACAGCCCTCGGTCACTGCCGAGCCGACGGTCCAGATTGCCGGCGCAGCGGTCAAGGGCGTCATCCAGCAGGGGCTGGTTGTTGCCAACCGCCTGATTGCGGACAAGGACGGNATTTACGCGCCNCAACGCCAGGCAGCGAANCCGGTGTTGACGGCAGACGANGGCAGTTACGAGTGGCAGCTCCGCGGCAAGGCCGAGGGCTGGGCGCTGGTTGAGCTCACCGCTGATGGTGGTACCCGCATGATCTGCGACGTTGTTCCCCAGTGCGATCAGGCTGGCGGCGCGGCTGTGGCGTTTGGACAGAGCATGCCCCTTGATAGCAATTTCAGCTTACGTGNTGCTGGCGACCTGCGCATGGAAACCGTAAACCTCACGCCACTGACCCACTTGGCTGTAACTCTGGCGGAGCGCAGTGGTGACGGTCTTTCACCGGTTGCCATTTCCAATGCCTACACCACAGTCGAAACCTGGTTCGGCCTTCCGGCTGGCGCCCTGCGTCTGACACCGCCGGATCTCACCAATCTGGATGAGATGACCGGCGTATCCGCTGACGCCATTCAGGTGGCGATTGCGAACGCGGCGTTCCTTGCACTGGTCAACGATAACGCCCAATGGGATTCGATTTCTGATGTGTTGGCTGATGTCAGCTCGCAGGTGAGTGCCGACGGCCAGATCAGCGTTATGGGCGATGGAACCAACGTGGCACTGGCGGATCTGGTTAGCGCCGCCGCATTGCAATCTTCCGAGCTCCAGAATGCAGTGGAATCAAGCGTCATTAGCCAGAGATTGGCCGTTGTTGAACACCGCAATGTACAGCGCTTCAAAACCATTGCCGATGTTAACGAAGAAAGCAATGCCGACGTCGCCGATTCCGGTGANACCACCGACGGAACCACTGGCGGCGATGAAACCGCTGGAACTGATTCCGGCAGCACCACTGACACCTCAACCGACACCAGCACCGATACCTCGACCGATACCTCAACAGGTTCAACCGACGAGCAGGTTGCCGGTACAACTGAGCCCGATACAACCACCGACGAAACCGTAGCGGACACAGGAACAGACACTGAAACCAGCGAGCCCGTCACCGAGACGACGCCTGAGGAAACCGCTCCTGCAAACACAGCACTGCTGAGCTGGACCGCGCCGCTGACCCGCGAAAATGGCGACAGCCTGGCCATGGGNGAAATNGCAGGCTTCGAGGTNGTCTACGGNACCAGCGCTGAAAACCTCGACCAGAGCCTGGCCATTGGTGACGCCTCTGTCGACGAACTGCTGGTTGATGAGCTGACTGAAGGCACCTGGTACTTCGCTATCCGTACCCTGGACACCGATGGTAATCGCAGCCGGTTGTCTGAAGTGGTCTACAAACAGATCTGATTTGGCGGTAAAAGGCAGCGACCCCCTCTGGGGGCTTCGCTGCCAGCCTGTTACTATGTGCTGGTCCATTGCTCCATACCAGGTACATCATGGCCGGTTCAGACTACTCNCGCACTCTCCTTGAAGTGATCCCTGACGCCAGAGACGGCCTTACCCGCACTGAAAGAATCATTCTTTACGTCCTGCATGAAACTCAGAAAGAGCTGAAGGGCCGCAATGTCCCGACCGCCATGCTGTATGGCAGGGTGCTGGAATATGTGGACATGAGCGANGCGGATCTTCATCTCTATCTGGACCGCCTGGGCGTNAAGGGAGACGGGATGTGACCATCGATTTCAGTCCTCTCTATCCCAAGCTGGTCAATCTCATACTCGACACGATCTTCGTGGTGGACGAGTCTGGCCAGATCGTTTTTGTCAGCGAAGCGTGCCAGCGGTTGCTCGGTTACTCGCCTTCGGAAATGATCGGAACACCGCTGCTGAACTACATTCACCCGGAAGACCAGGAGCGCACGCTGGCTGCTGCCCGCAGGGTNATGAGNGGGCACACCCACACGGANTTCGANAATCGNTACCTGCACAGGGATGGTCATGCCGTGCATATCCTCTGGTCGGCTCGCTGGTCTGAGGAAGACCGTCTCCGGATTGCGGTGGCTCGGGATGTCACCGCATTGCGACGGGGCGACCAGACCCGCAACGCGCTCTACCGGATCTCCGAAGCAGCTCACGAGGCAGAGACGCTCCGCGATTTGTGCGATGGTGTTCATTCAATTATTGGTGAGCTTTTCCCCGAGTCCGATCTCTACCTGGGTTTCAATCAGTCGCACTCCGGTCGGCTCAGCTTGCCCGACTGGCGCACGAAGAGCGGTTGGATCGACTGGCAGGTGGCCCCGGGATCGGCTCTCGAAGACGTCATCCACACCCGTAAATCGTCTATGGCAGTGCGGAATCCGGCGCATCCGGGTTTGGGGATGCACCCTCAAACCGGCTCGGAGGTAGCCAACTGGCTGGGGGTGCCTCTGGTTTTTCACGAGTCCACCATGGGCGTCCTGGTAATTGAGCGCGGTACAGCGGCCGTGTCCTTTGATGAGGCCGACAAGTCACTGCTGGAGTTCGTGGCAACCCAGGTTGCGACGGTTGTAGAGCGCAAGCGTTCGGAAGAAAACCTCCGATTCCTGGCGCACCACGACGGGCTTACCGGTTTAACCAATCGTTCCCTGTTCTACGATCGCCTGGAAACCGCGTTGCGATCAGCCAGCCGGAACGAGGGGCGGCTGGCGCTGCTGTACCTCGATGTGAATGACTTCAAGCAGATTAACGATACGCTGGGTCATGAAGCCGGCGATGAACTGTTGATCGAGATGGCCCAGAGGCTCAGGGACTGCACCCGTGGGACAGATACCGTCGCACGGATGGGCGGCGATGAGTTTACCGTTCTGCTCACCGATGTTCATGGGCGTGAGTCAGTTGAGAATGCCATAGCCAAGATTCGCGAAATTTTGAGCTTGCCGGTTGCCATCGGTGGCAAAACGGTTCGCGTTTGCTGCAGTATCGGTTCGGCCGTGTATCCGGAGGATGGTGAAACCGCCCGGCTGCTGTTCAGCAAGGCCGACGCAGCCATGTACGCGAGCAAGCGTCAGTCAGAGTAGCGCTGGCTGCCTGCGCGAGATGTGCATGCAGCCAGCCAGACCGTGAGCGATTATTTCGCGGTAATAGTCGACATCACCAGCTTGCCGTCCTTTTTGATCGGGCCGTCTTCCTTGGCGCCCAGGGTGTATTCAAAAATACCCGTTTTCATCCCGCCGTCTTCGCTGTGAACCATCAGCATCAGCATGTCACCAGATTGCACTTCCTCGGTCAGGATGGCGGCGACGTCCATGTTCATACCTTTGCGCAACGGCGCGTGGGCGACAACAGGGCCCGGCTTCATGGATTCGTCGGTGCGGTGAACCACCAGCCACCCATTCTGCTCGGCAACCACCTTTCTGGCGGATACAACGCCGTTGGCAACAGACTGATCGTTGGTCCAGACACCGGCCTTGTGTTCAGCGGCCAATGCAGAACCGGTTGCGAAAGCGCCGGAAACGAGGGCGGCCAGAAGTGCGGAAGTTTTTGCGTGCTTGTTCATTGCGTTCTCCTGAGTGTCAGTGTTTCCCGCCCGTTGGGTTGTTTTTGGGCGGGTTAACTGCAGCTACGGGAGCCGATGCGCAAAGTTTCAGGCACGGAAGATTTTTTTGGCACCTGCCTATTAATTGTTTCCGTCGGTGGGGTAGAGGTAACCGTGAATCGCCGGTCCCGTGGGCTGTCCGGTGGGTGAGCCCCCTTCGGGCTCGACGCTGATGCCGAACGTGGCCTCCTTGAGCAGGGCAGGGTCGTAATTGCTCAACGCCCCTTCATCCAGCGCGAAATCGTTGCCCAGAACGCCCACGGAGCGGGGGTTTGGACCCAGCTCGTCGGCCTTGATCCACAACTGATAGGATTTTCCGGGTCTTGGCTCGGCGGTGACCGGCCGGATGTTGAGCCGTTGCTCCTTCAGGTCCACCGTCAGCAGGAAGGCCGGCTGCTCATCGTTGTTCTGGAAAACCGCAACAAACGACTGGGCTTGAGGCTCGGGCTGCGGCTGGAACGCCAGAATGGCCACGAGAACCAGGGCGGCCGCCGAGGCAATCGCCGTGCTCCAGCGCCAGCGGTTCAGCTGGCTGCGCAGCGCAACCACGTTGGACGTTTCGGCAGCCTCGCGAGGCGTCGATTCCACCCGGTCCAGAGCCTTCTCGATTTTTGCGAACAACGCCGGTGAGGGCTGAACGGGCTCGGTTTCCTCGGCCAGCTTACCCAGGCGCTCTTCCCATTGCAGAATCAGCGCATCTACCTCCGGGTCCTCATTGCGCCGGCTTTCAAGATAGGCCCGCTCCGAGGCTGGCAATGTGCCCAGAACGAACTCTGCAACCAGCATGTCCAGGTCGTCGCGTTCAGTCATGATTCGAGGCACCTTTTGAGCTGTTTCAATGCGCGGTGAAGCCAGGTCTTTACCGTGTTGACCGGCTGTTCAAACTGGCTTGCCAGGTCCTCCCGGGACCATCCGTTAAGGTAGGCCAGGCGCACCATGTCCTGTCGGTCTTTTTCCAGTTGGTCGATGCAGTGATTCAGTTGATTTGCCGCCCGCTGGTCTTCCAGCTGTTCCTGAGCTGATGTCTGCCGGCCTGGCATCTCATCCAGCTCGTCGCTGTTCGTGGTGCGTCCGGCGGGGTGTTTGCGCAGCTCATCAATGGCACCGTTACGGGCAATCGACACCAGCCAGGTAATCGGCGAAGATTTGCCGTCCTGAAACTGCTCGGCTTTTTGCCAGATTTTGAGATAACTGTCCTGGATAACATCGTCTGCCCACCCTCTGTCTCTGAGGATACGCAACACGGTGCCCAGAAGTTTCGGGGCAGTTGCCTGGTAGAGGAGGGCGAAAGCCTGGCGGTCTTTTTGAGCGACGCGGTGAATCAGCCGGGCAACACGCTCAGGGCCATCGGATGGCGACTGCGGGCCGGTTCCTGCGCTGGCATTGTCTGGGAGCTGATGGGAGTCAGGCTTCATGGGGCCTCGGGCTTTGGTGTCTGATCAGCAGGTTACTGGTTGGTCCGTTGTTGCTCAACATGAAATTGCAGTCTGGCTAACACTCGGTGTGAGCTATTCGTTTGCTCAGTGGCACAGTTGGCTGAGGAATGCAGAGACTGGCGGATGATTGGCCAAGGCATTCGGGTAGACCACCATGAGTTCCTTTTCCAACCCAGGGTTACTAACGGGGATGGCTCGTAGCGAGCCCGCCTGGACTTCCTCCCTTACCGTCGCTTCCAACACCAGCGATATACCCAGTCCAACCTTGACTGCCTGTTTGACAGCCTCTGTGCTCCCTAGTTGCATAGACACCTTCGGAAACGGTCCCTCGTCACCAAAGAAGTTTGCCAGTAGCCGGCCTGTGCCTGTGCCAGGCTCTCCGCCAAGCAGCGTCATTTCTGCGAGGGTGTCCCGATCTATGCTTTGAAGATCTGCGCATGGGTGATCGGGTGGAACAATCAGTACCATCTGTTCTCGCCGCCAATCCTGCGCCAGAAATCCGGGTTTAGGCTGCCACCACTCCATTATGGCTATGTCGAGTTCACCGATCGTTAGTTGCCGGGCAATTGAGGGGTTATTATCAATTACGAGGTCCACGTCGGGCGAGGCTTTATCGTCCCTGAAGGCCCGAAGATAGGGCTGGAGCATATATATGCCAATGTTTGAGCTCGCCCCTATCCGAACGCCGGCCCCCCGAACCGCTTCACGGGCATGTTTGTCGAGGCGCAATATACTGTTTGCGAATGGTACCAGTGCCAAAGCTGCCCTGGTGGGCTCGCAGCCTGATCTTCCCCTTCGAATCAACAACACATCCAGGTCTTGTTCCAGTTTCTGGATATGCTGGGAGAGAGTGGGTTGGGCGATTCCAAGATTCTCTGCAGCGGCCTGAAAACTCTGATGCTGGACCAACGCGATAAAGCTCTTGAGCCAGACCGGATTCAGCATGGAGAGTCCTCACGTAATGACGGAGAATTGATCGCATCCCGCGGCCGTTCACCCCGTAATGCCTGCAGAATGTTCTCGGCCGCCCGTTGCTCAATGGCCAGCCTTACACTTTGTACGGCCGAGCCGATGTGAGCGGTAAATAATGTGTTCGGATGGGCAAGTAACTCCGGACTGATTTCATGCGGACGATCCGTTCGTGCCCAGTCCTCCATTTCGAATACATCGGCGGCGTAACCACCCAACTGTCCGGAGGCCAGTGCCGCCAGTACGGCGTTCTCATCGACCACAGAACCCCTGCATGGGTTGATCAGATAGGCACCCCGCTTCATCAGTGCCAGGCGTATAGGGTTTATGGTGTGAAAGGTATGCTCGTTCAGTGCCAGCGCCAGTATTACGATATCGGATTGGGCGAGAAGCTCTTCCAGTCCTGTATGCGCCAGCCCCAAATTCCTCTCTTCATCAGAGGGCAAGCCCTCGGGCTCTGAGTAGAGCAGGTTCGCACCCCATCCCTGCAGACGGACAGCTATGGCCTTGCCAATGGCACCCATTCCAACAATGCCAATGGTAGCGCCCTCAATTCCCAGCCCATAGAACTTCGGCTGCCACCCTCTGAACTCTCCGGAACGAACAAATTCGTCCGCTGCCTTTACCTGCCGGGTAAGGCCAACGGTGAGTCCGATGGTCAGTTCTGCGGTGGGTACGGTTAAAAGATCCGGCACGAATGAAAGCCACACCCCATGGCGAGTGCAGGCGTCCACATCGAAGTTGTCGTAACCTTTCAGGGCTGCGCCCACGATCTTCAGGTTCGGGCAATCCGCCAGAAACTCATCGCCGATCCTGTCCGGCATGAAGGCCATCACGGCATCGGCTGTGGCTACCCTGGCCTTCACCGAATCTGGCGGGAGCGTGCGGTTTGACTGATTGGTTACAAGCTCACAATGTGGTTCGAGGGCAGCCAGGACTTCATCGTGTACCCGGTGAGTTATCACAACTCTTGGTTTCATTCGTTTTCCTTACTTGAATTTCTTACGGAGGAAGCCGCTCAGGCTGTCGACAATCGTGACCATCAGGAGGATAACAATCAGGATGGCACTGACTTCCTGGTACTGCATGATGCGCAGTGAGCCCATGAGTTCGAAACCGATACCCCCTGCTCCCACCATGCCCATAACGGTCGAGGCGCGGAAGTTGTACTCCCAGCGGTAGATGGATACATCTGCGAACTGCGGCAGAACCTGGGGCAGAACTGCGTGCCAGAGAACCTGTAGGCGAGTCGCTCCGGCGGCATCGGCTGCTTCCACCGGGGCTTCGTCCACATGTTCAATGGCTTCTGCAAAGAATTTGCCGACCATCCCAATAGAGTGAAGGCCGAGGGCAAGAACGCCCGGTAGCGCGCCAAAGCCGACGGCAGCGACGAAGATAATCCCCATGATCAGTTCGGGAACTGACCGCAGGCCATTCAGAATGGTGCGTGTTATGTGGAAAACAGCCGGGTGTGGCGACGTATTCCGTGCAGCAAGGAAAGCCAGTGGTACCGAAGCGGCAACCGCAATTGCAGTGCCGGCAATGCTCATGGCGAGGGTGTCGACAAGTGGCGAAACCCAGTTCATGACATTGGTAAAGTCGGGCGGCAGAGATTCACCCAACAGGACGCCAATCGCTGGCATGCCATTGGCCAGGGTTTTGAAATCGAGCAGGCCCACGTACCAGCTGGCAATGAGAATCACCGCAAGGACCAGACCTGTCTGCAGGAGTTTTTTCCGCCAGCCCCGGGCATGCTCATCCAGCACCGGAGCTGACGGAGCCGGCGACAGAGTCGCCGGTTCCGTCGGGGTATAACTCATGGATTTCCTCACATCTTGGCAAAGTCGAGGTTCAGGAGGCTGCCCATGCGCCGGATTACGTCGTAATCCGAATCGGAGATAGCAGCAAAGCCTTCAGCCTTGAGGTTGCTCAGGATTTCCTTGTCGTCGATGCTGATGAAGGCATTTCGAACCTTTTCTTTCAGCTCCGGGGCGAGATTTGAGCGCATGGCCCAGGGATACTGGGGGAATTCGCCGCTATATCCGAGAACCTTCACGTTATTGCGGTCAATCAGGCCACGATCCATCACATGCTGGAAAATTACCTCGGACAGGCCGCCGGCTTCTGCGTTGCCATTTGCCACATTCACTGCCACAGAGTCGTGGGACCCTACGAAATGTGCCTCATAGTCACGGCCGGCTTCCAGGCCCGCAGATTCCATCAGGACAGTTTTGGGAATCAGGTGGCTCGATGTAGAGGCCCGATCACCGTAGGCCATCTTCTTGCCCTTGATGTCAGCATAGGATTCAACCCCGGCGTCTGCGTTGGCAATGATGATGGAGCGGTACGTTGGCTTGCCGTCCACAATCATGGCTGCAAAGGGTTCGATGTCGCTCTTGCTCTTGGCCATCACGTAGGACAGAGGGCCGAAGTAGGCCAGGTCGATACGTCCGAAGCGCATGGCTTCAATCATTGATGAATAATCGGTAGTCACGATCAGCTCAACTTCCTTGCCAAGCGTGCTTTCCAGATAGTCTTTTAGTGGTTGATTGCGTTTGATCAGTTCAGAGGCGTTTTCATCGGGCAGGAGAGCAACTTTCAGAAGATCAGGGTCTGGATCCGCTGCGAGTGCCTGCGAATTCAATCCTGTCACCAGGCAGAGTGCTATCAAGAGGTTCATTAACGCTTTCATCGGGCTATCTCCAGTTTCTTCGGTTGGGGGTTAACGGGTTTGGTGGCGGGAACCGGGACGGTTCGGGGTTTGGTTTCGTAGTTTCCGTGGTAGATCTCATTCAGGTGGTGTTGCTTCAAGTCTGCAGGTGGTGCATCGAACACAATCCTGGCATTCGCCAGGCCGATGATTCGGTCTGCAAAGCGTTGGGCGTATTCCAGCTGATGCAGTGAAATAACAGCGGTAATACCGTCTTCCTGGCAGATATCGCGCAGTAACCCCAGTACCTTTTCCGACGTCGCCGGATCCAGACTGGCAACGGGTTCATCCGCGAGGATCATTGAGGGCTGTTGTGCAAGTGCGCGCGCGATGCCAACTCGTTGTTGCTGGCCTCCAGACAGCTGGTCAATCCTGGCCAGGGCTTTGTCGGCAAGTCCAACGCGTTCAAGGCAGTGAAGGGCAAGTTCAAGATCGCGCCTGGGCATTGGTAACAGGCTGCGCCAGGTGCTGTGATAGGCAAGCCTGCCCGTCAGTACGTTCTGGAGTGCAGTGTGGCGCTCAATTAACTGATGGTGCTGGAACACCATGGCAGTGCGGCTTCGGTGCAGCCGAACGGTTCTGCGGTTATCAAGGTCACCAAATTCCGCCGAAACGACCTTGCCAGCCGTTGGCTGCACCAGGTGGTTGAGTGACCTCAGAAGCGTGGATTTGCCCGCACCGGAAAGGCCGAGCAGGACCGTAAATTCGCCCTTGTTGAAATCAACGGTGGTTGGCCGTAGAGCAAGGACATTGCCGGGGTAAGTCACCCCCATGTCCTCAATGCGAAGCATCATGTCGGGGTATGAAGCAGGCGTCATTGGATCACCTTTTGCAATGAATAAGCTCGCTTGATTGCGACTTACAATGCAACGCTAATCCTGAGAGGTGACAATGCAGTGTCAGTGACGTGACACCTTAGTGACCATTTGCGCCGGCCGAAGAAGAATTACGAAGTCAGGTTTTCCTGCTTGCGCCACCGCACCGGTGGCATGCCCGTCCAACGCCGGAATGCCCTGTAAAACGTGCTTACCTCGGCAAACCCGAGCGCTTCGGCGATTTCAGGTAGGGAAGCGCTGAAATCAACGACCGCCTGCAGGGCTTTTTCACGGCGCACGTCGTCGACCAGCCCGTCAAAGGTCTGGCCCTGTTCCCGGAGCCGCCGGGCCAGGCTGCGTTCGCTGATGCCCAGGGCTTCGGCTGCGTCTGCCCGGCGGGGCAGAACCGGGCCTATCCGGGCAGTGAGCCATCTTCGTATTTCTGGCACTGAGGCACTGTTGATGGAGAGGGCGGCAAGGCGGGCATTGGTGTAGCGCTCGTGCACCTGGGCAAGCTGGGGGTCCGCCTGGGGCAGGGGCTGGTCCAGAACGGCGTTGTCGATCTGAACACCGCTGAACGCCTGCTCGAACTCCACCGGGCAATTGAATACGGTCTGGTAACCGGCCAACGGCCCCAACCGGGGCTGGCTGAACTGCACCCGGGATGGTTGCATCCGGGTGCCGGTAACCCAGCTTCCGAACCCCACCACCGACGCCAGCACCGCTTCGATCTGGTGCGGGCTGAAGGCCAGCCGGCCCTGCCTGGGATGGTAAACCAGCCAGGTGGCTGTGTTGCCGGCAACAATCTGGAACCGCCCGCCATCGGAGATCAGCCGCTGGAAACGCTGCACCATCACAATGGCCTCCCGCAGGGTTGCGGCAGATTGCAGCGCAAAACCCACGCCACTGATGCTCATCGGGGAGAACTCCGCTCCCACCTTCAAACCAAAGCCCGGGTCGCCGGTGCAGCGTTCGGCGGCGTGCCAGAGTCGGGTAATATCGTCGATCGGCCAGCGCTCCAGTTCGCAGGCGGCTTCCGGAATGCCGGCTTCTGCCAGCAGTTGGTTGGCGTTTAAAGACAGTCTCTCGGCAGCACCGATGACGGTGTTAACCCATCCAATGGAAACCGTGGCCTCTAACGTCAATTTTGTTGGCCTCTGAAGTCAATTTTAAAGCCATGGTACCGGTATATCTTTAAAGCTGACAACTCATTGCGATCAGGTCGGATGCGATATGGCCAAGGTAATTTCCTCAGATATTCTGGTAGTCGGTGGAGGGCTGGCTGGGATTGTCGCCGCCCTGGAAGGCCTGCGCGCCGGCAAGTCCGTTGTCCTGGCAGACCGGGATACCGAAGAGCGCATGGGAGGCCTGGCCCTGTGGGCCTTTGGCGGCATGATGCTGGTGGGCACGCCGCTGCAGAAGCGTATGAAGATTGCAGACACACCAGAGATTGCCCTGGAAGACTGGCTGAGCTTTGGCGAGCTGGCCCCCGACGATGAATTGCCCCTGCAATGGGCCCGTTACTACGTTGAGCATTCACGCTCCGAGGTTTACGACTGGCTCAGCAACGAAGGCATCAAATTTCTGCCCGCCGTGAACTGGGTTGAGCGCGGCCGTTTCGGCGATGGGAATCGTTTGCCCCGGTACCATGTGGTGTGGGGCACCGCCCGGGAACTGGTCCGCTGCCTGATGACCGCGCTGCACCGGGAGAACACCAGCGGAAAGCTCACGCTGCTGCACCAGCATCGCATTACCGAACTGGACCACGAAGCGGGAAAAGTCAGCGGCGCCCTGGCTATCAACGAGGCCACGGGAGAGGAAGTTCGCTTCGCGGCGTCGGCCGTGGTGCTGGCCACTGGCGGCATCAACGGCAGCCACAAGGAATGCCGCGCGAACTGGCCGGTTGATCGCCCGCAACCCACCCGCATGCTGAATGGTGCCCACCCCTATGCCGATGGCCGCATGCATCACTGGGTGGCCGACACCCTCGGAGGCCGGATTACCCACGCCGGCGAAATGTGGAACTACGCGGCCGGCTTCCCGCATCCGTACCCCCATTTTCCGGGCCACGGCCTGTCCACCATTCCCTGTAAATCGGCCCTGTGGCTGAACCACCGGGGTGAACGGATTGGCCCGGAACCCCTGGTGACCGGCTTCGATACCCACTGGCTGTGCCAGCGCGTGGCCGAGCAGGAAAAGCCCTGGACCTGGCACCTGCTTAACTGGCGCATCGCCGCCAAGGAATTTGCCATCTCGGGCGCCGAGCATAATGCCCGCATCCGGGATAAACAGTTCCCCCAGTTTGTGAAAGAGCTGTTGCTGGGCAACCACGCCCTGATTCGGCAGATGCAGCATGAAAGCCGGGCCTTCCTGGTGGCCGACAGCCTGACGGATCTGGCCGGCAAGATGAACGCGCTGACCTGCTCCAACGACATCAACCCGGCAACACTCAAGGCTACCGCGGATGCCTTTGATGCCAACTTCGCGGCAGGCACCAGCCTCCACGACGACCCCCAGATCCGGATGATCCAGCATGCCCGGGAATGGAAGCCGGATCGCCTGCGCACCTGCAAGCCGGCCCCGTTGCAGAAATCCGGCGCCGGCCCCTTTATCGCCATCCGAATGCAGCTGATTACCCGCAAGAGCCTGGGTGGCCTGCAAACCGACCTGCAAAGCCGCGTCCTGGGTGCCCACGGGCAGCCGGTTCAAGGCCTGTATTGTGTCGGCGAGGCGGCAGGCTTTGGCGGCGGCGGTGCGAACGGAAAACGTTCCCTGGAAGGCACCTTCCTGCCCGGCTGCATCATGACAGCCCGGGCGGCGGTGCGGGCCATCGTGGCCGGAGGCTGAATCCTGTGGGCAAAACACATAACCAAAACCCCGAACCCGGAAAGCTTGGAGAACAACAATGACAAACGGCGCTCAAGCCCTGATGAAAACCCTGGTGAATGCCGGCGTTGAGGTCTGCTTCAGCAACCCCGGCACCAGCGAGATGCATTTTGTGGCCGCCCTGGATGACGAGCCCAAGATGCGGGCGGTGCTTGCCCTGTTCGAAGGGGTCGCCACCGGCGCCGCCGACGGCTATGCCCGCATGGCCGACAAACCTGCCGCCACGCTGTTGCACCTGGGCTGCGGGCTGGGCAACGGCCTGGCCAACCTGCACAACGCCCGCAAGGGCAAAGTGCCGGTGCTGAACATTGTGGGCGACCACGCCACCTACCACGTGAAGTACGATGCCCAGTTGCAGTCGGATATCGAGACCGTAGCCCGCAACGTGTCCCCGGGGTTTGTGCGCACCGCCAAGAGCACGGAAACCCTCTGCCAGGATGCCGCCGAAGCCATCGCGGCGGCCCGTACGGCACCCGGGCAGGTAGCTACATTGATTCTGCCGGCCGATGTGTCCTGGGGCGAGGGCGGTGTGCCCAGTGCGCCCATGGCACCGCCGACACCGGAGCCGGCAGACGATGCCACCGTGGAAGCCATTGCCAAGGCTATCCGCTCCGGCAAGAAAACCGCCCTGTTGATGGGCGGCCATTCCCTGCGAGAGCCCAGCATGTTGGCGGCCGCCAAACTGGCCGCCCACAGCGGCGTTACCCTGCTGGCGGAAACCTTCCCCACCCGCATGGAGCGGGGTGCCGGCCTGCCTTACATCGAACGGATCGCCTACCTGGCGGAACTCGCCACGGTGCAGCTGACCGACATCGAACAGCTGATCCTGGTGGATTCGAAGGCGCCGGTTTCCTTCTTCGCCTATCCCGGCAAGAAGAGCTACCTGGTGCCGGATACCTGCCAGGTACACACCCTGGCCGCCCCGGACCAGGATATTCTGGCCAGCCTTAACAAACTCAACGCCGCCGTTGGTGCCAGCCAGGCGCAGCCGAAGCTCCAGCCCGAGAAGCGACCGGGCCGGCCACGGGGCAAGCTGACTGCCGAGAAAGTCTGCAAAGCGGTAGGCGAGTTGATGCCCGAGAACGCCATCATCGTGGACGAGGGCATCACCTCCAGCCTGATGCTTTCGGTCATGACCGCCGGTGCACCCCGCCACGACATGATTACCCTCACCGGCGGCGCCATCGGCCAGGGCTTGCCCAATGCAGTGGGTGCTGCCGTAGCCTGTCCGGACCGGCCGGTTATCGCCCTGATCGGCGATGGCACCGCCATGTACACCATTCAGGCCCTGTGGACCATGGCCCGGGAACAGCTGAACGTCACCTCCATCATCTTCAACAACGCCTCCTACTCCGTGCTCAACATCGAGCTGGAGCGGGTCGGTGCCGAAGAGGCCGGAGAGAAGGCCAAGTCCCAGCTGGACCTGCGGGGCCCGGTGATCAACTTTGCGGAAATGGCCAACGGCATGGGCGTTCACGGCGTGCGGGTGCACACCGCTGAGGAAATGGCAAAAGCCCTGGAATACGCCCAGAGAATGCCGGGCCCACACCTTATTGAAGCCGTGATCCCGGAATCCCTGAGCGGGGTAAAGCGCCGGATACTGCCTTGGATGCTGCGCTCACTGCCGAGCCTGCCGCTGTCGGTTTCCAAGGCGCTGAAGCGCAAGCTGGCGCCCTGAGGGGGGAAGGAAGGGTTAGCCTGACCGATTGGTGGGGCTGACCCTGTCTGCCAGTGCCTCGGCAATATAGCGGTAGCCCTTCTGGCCGGGGTGATAGCCATCCCTGGCAAGAAGCTCAGGATCGGTAACCACCGGGTAGTTCACGTAACGGAAGTCTTCAGGAAACTGGCGCGCCAGCCGGATATAGAGGTTATCCAGCTGCCTGGCCCGCCACCCCATCACATGCCGAAGCGGCGAGGGCAGCGCCGTAAAAAGATGCATCGGCGGCACGCTCAAAAGCAGAATAGGCCCTGAATATCGTGGCGCCAGCAATTCACGCAATGCCTGCAACTGCCGGCGGAAACGAAAGCGGGGCGTGAAGCCCGTGGTGTCGTTCACCCCCATGCTCAACAGCACCACATCCGCCTCTGGCAACTCGGCGGTTTCCAGCGTGTGAATCAACGCCCCGAGCCGGATGCCGTTGACCCCAAAGGTATGCCAGGCAATGGTCTGGCCCGTGCGCTCGTGGATTTCCCTTGCCAACTGGCTGGCCAGGCCCTGATCGTGGGTTTCAACACCCACACCGGCCGCCGTGGATTCGCCAATCACCAGGACTCGCCTGGCGGGAGTACCTTCGCCATATTGGCCGCACGGAGAGCCACCGGCCTCCGGCAGCCTGGGCGTTGTGCGGCGCGCCTGTTTGCCCTGGTAGAGCAGTACCGGAAAGAGCAGGGTAGTCGTCAGCCAGAAAGGGAGGTGCATCGAGAAGCTCCGGTTTTACCGACAGGTTAGTGAGCGACTGACTTGGAAAACAGATTGATCACTGCAACACCGGTGATGATCAGCGCCATACCAATCACAGTGGCGGCATCCAGAGCCTGCCCGTAAATCAGCCAGCCGATCAGTGCCACCAGCACAACGCCCATCCCCGCCCAGATGGCATAGGCCACGCCTACGGGAATTTCCTTCAAAGTCAGCGAGAGGAAGTAAAAGGCAATTGTATAGCCAGCGATCACCAGCAGGCTGGGCCAGAGTTTGGTGAACCCTTCACTGGCTTTCAGGCCGGTGGTGGCTATCACTTCCGCTACGATGGCAACGCCCAGAAAAATCCAGCTCTTCACAACTTACAGCCCCCTATTGGTGAACAGCCGTCCGGCACGACCGAACGGTACTCTGTGGCTGCGGAGTCTATCAAAAACCAGGCCGATAACGCGCGGGCTTATCCCGGCCAGAGCGGTGGCCATTGGCCGTGGAGCTTGTTGTACTGCTCGATGGGCTCGCTACGGTAGCCGCCGGCATAGCGCTCTTTCACGGTGGGATGCACCCAGGTGCGGTTGGTCTCGGGCGGGGGTATCTCGCGCACCAGCTTGCCCAGCAACTTGTACTTGCCCTTGTACTCATTGTGCTGATCGGCGTTGGCGTGGGTTACGGCGGGCAGGGAATCATTGAACACCAGGGCGTGTTTTTGCGCTTCCTCTTTCAGCCACAGAAGGGGGATATCCGCCAGGGTGCGGCCCTGTTTGTCTGGCTCGTAACCGCCGCCTACGTCCGAGTGCACCCCGGCAAACCAGACCTGGGCCAGATCGGTGCCGTCTCGCGGCTCCCAGAGCGTGGGTTCGAAATCCTCCCGCTGCTCGTCCAGCGAAAGCGCGTGACGGGCAACGCGAATGTTGCTGCCGATCTTACAATCGTAGAACAGGTCCCGATCCTTGATCAGGCCGAAAAAAGTAAAGGGCAGGCCCAGGGCACCCACGGTATCCCACACCCCGACAAACCGGATGGGCGTGCGCCGCTCCAGCGAATATTTCGCCTTCCAGGCCATGGAGTGGTCGCCGTTGGCCTTGTGCTTCTTGGTTTTGTAGAGCTTGAAGGCCTCCTCGATCCGGCTGCCGTGTTCTTTTCGCAGAATGCTGCAGTTGTTGATCATTCCGCAAAGACTTCGGGCCGTGTAGGCACCGCGGCTGAACCCGAACAGGAAAATCTCGTCGCCGGGCTCGTAGTTGTGCACCAGAAACCGGTAGCCGTCCATCACGTTCTTCTCCAGCCCGTAACCGGTGGCGCCGGCGCGGAGTGAATCGTGGTAGGAGCCAATGCCCCAGTCGTAGAACACCACCTGCTCCACCCCGTTACCGTCGGTAGGCCGGATGGCGCGGGCAAATTGCAGAACGTTGGTGGGAAAGTCCTCACCCAGGATTTCTTCCGGGCGATTCCAGGTGCCATCGAAGCAGACAGCAATGCGTTTCATGGGAGTGACCTCCTGTCGTGTTGTTTCCCTGTGCCCCGCCTGTCGAAAGGGGAGCAGCCTTGCCCACCGCCCGGCGTATGGAGACGACCGGTACATCCTGTTTGGTGGATATAGGTGAGTATCTCAGGTATGCAAGTGAGAGGGTAGTGTCGAGGCGCCGGGTGCTGGAGTTATACGCATGCGTTCGCAAAACTCCAGATGCCAAATGAGAAATGTCGGTAACTATCTGATAGGGTTGGAAAGATGGAAAAGACTGGGTGGAGTTATACGCCCACCGAAGGAGCAGGAGTGGCTCAAAAGAGGGCGTATAACTCCCGCGGTAGCCGTGGTAACTGGTGCTCAAGGGATTGTTTTTACTGAAGAAGTTCGTTTTTTCTTGAGCGTGTTTGAATGGAGTTTTACGAACGGGTGATATACGAACGCGTTCGTATAATTAACTGTTATACGTAAAAGAAGAATTGAGCATGTCTACCAGACAACCACAATTTGAAGAGATAGTTGATCAGCTAAGTAAAGCTGTGCCTATCTTGAAATCTGAGGGTTTAGATGGCTCGGTTAAAGATACTGAGAAACTGATTAGTCGCATTCAAGGTATGGGCAGCATCATCCCATCCCACAAGAATGGTCTGTACTCCATTCTTCGCATGATGCTTGAGTCAAATACTTACTATGACTCAAAAGCTGGCGAGTGCTTGGACCAAGCATTTGTCCTGATGAAACAGGCCTTGGGTGAAAACGTATAACCAGGCGGTCAACCGGACGCCAAAAGCGGGGCGCTTTTGGTTCCCTCCGCTGCGCTCCGGCACCGGTTACCGCAGGCGTTATTGGCCCGGCATTTGTGAGTTTTTGGCGGGTGCGGTGCAAAGGCCTTGGCACCGGGTTTGGTTGCAACGCTCGTTCACTCTGGTGATCGCCAAGGCCGGAAAATTCGCTGTCTGGT
>PBED01000004.1:0-25108 GCA_002718255.1 Marinobacter sp.
GCCGGATCCGAGCCCTCCCGCCAGAGCCAGGGCAACCGCAAGCTTGCGTACCTTCATGCTTTTTCCTTTCCAGTCTCCGTTATTCGTTACTGCTCTTTTACAAACAGAATCGGACGAGGTTGGATGACTTCCGTCTGGATAATTCTCGTTATTATGTGTTCTTTTTAATTTTCAGTCCGGCAAGTATTGTTGATAAAACCTCTTTTATCAATCAATCAGCTGCAGTCCTTGTACCATTTTTTTATCAATCGCACGGAACTGCCTAGCCCTCTTGAAAATAACAGGGGCGGAGGCTTAAATCAGCCTCCGCCCCCTCACCGGTTTACCGAAACCGGACACAGTTGGCATTTATTGCCTCTGTGTAACAATTTTTAACGCTCCTGAAGGATCCGGAGCATGCGACGCGGCGGCTCGGCAGCGCCCCACAGCAGCTGATCGCCCACGGTAAACGCGGAAATGTACTCCGGCCCCATGGTCAGCTTGCGGATTCGGCCAATCGGCACGCTCAGTGTGCCAGTCACCTTCGCCGGGGTTAGTTCCTCAATGGTCGCATCGCGGTCATTGGGGATGACCTTCACCCAGTCGTTCGCCTTGGCCAGAATGGATTCGATTTCCGAAACCGGAATGTCCTTCTTCAGCTTGATGGTCAGTGCCTGACTGTGGGAGCGCATGGCGCCAATCCGCACGCAGATGCCATCGATGGGAATCGGGTTGTCAGAGCGACCGAGAATCTTGTTGGTCTCGACACCCGCTTTCCACTCTTCCTTGCTCATTCCATTGTCGAGCTGCTTGTCGATGAACGGAATCAGGCTGCCTGCCAGCGGCACCTGGAAGTGCTCTGTCGGGAAACCGTCCGAACGCATGGTCTCGGTGACCTTGCGATCGATTTCCAGAATCGCGGAGGACGGGTCCTCAAGCTCGGACTCGACACTCTTGTTGAGCGCGCCCATCTGGTTCAGCAGCTCGCGCATGTTTTGCGCGCCAGAGCCAGAAGCCGCCTGATAGGTCATGGGTGACACCCACTCGATCAGATCCTGCTCCAGCAGGCCACCCAGGGCCAGCATCATCAGGCTGACGGTGCAGTTGCCACCGATATAGTCCTTGACGCCTTTCTCGAGCGCGGCATCAATCACGTTCCGGTTAACCGGATCCAGAACAATCACGGAGTGGTCTACCATCCGCAGTGTGGATGCAGCGTCGATCCAGTAGCCTTCCCAGCCCGCGTCACGGAGCTTCTGATAAACCGCACCGGTATAATCGCCACCCTGACAGGTAACAATCACGTCCAGGGTTTTCAGAATCTCGACGTCAAACGCGTCCTGCAGAGGCGGAACACCTTCTTTACCCACATCCGGTGCCGGCTTGCCAGCCTGGGATGTGGTGAAAAAGACCGGTTCGATATCGGCAAAATCGTTTTCTTCACGCATGCGCTGCATGAGGACCGAGCCCACCATGCCACGCCAACCTACAAGTCCAACTCGCTTCATGTGCGATCTTTAGACCTCGTTTTATGCCCGCCCGCTACCTTTATCGCTGGCAGGGACAGGATGGATGATCCCGCGGCAACTGCGTCCCGTTGCCGTCGGGTCTCAAATACACTGGCCAGAGGCTGCCTTTACAGCGCAGCCAGAACCGCCTCACCCATTTCCCGGGTGGAGACTTTCTTTGCGCCCTCAGACATGATGTCTGCGGTTCGCAGCCCCTGATCCAGAACTTTGCTGACCGCCGCTTCAATGGCTTCAGCGGCTTTTTCCTCATTCAGACTGTACCGCAGCATCATGGCGGCACTGAGGATGGTGGCCAGCGGATTGGCAATACCCTGCCCGGCAATATCCGGCGCCGACCCGTGGCAGGGCTCGTACATGCCCTGCTTTTCCGAGTTCAGCGACGCCGATGGCAACATGCCAATGGAGCCGGTGAGCATAGCCGCTTCGTCAGAAAGAATATCACCAAACATGTTTCCAGTCACAATCACATCGAACTGCTTGGGTGCCCGGACCAGCTGCATGGCGGCATTGTCCACATACATATGGGACAGCTCCACATCCGGATATTCACGACGCAGGTCGTTCATGATTTCCCGCCACAGAACAGTCACTTCCAGCACATTGGCCTTGTCCACGGAACACAGCTTCTTGCCACGCTGCTGGGCGGCCTCGAAAGCGACCCGACCAATACGACGAATTTCCGATTCGGTATAGGCGTAAGTGTTGTAACCCTGGCGTTCGCCGCTCTCAAGCTCACGCACGCCGCGAGGCTGGCCAAAATAGATGCCGCCGGTCAGCTCACGGACAATCATGATATCCAGACCGGAAACGACTTCCGGCTTCAGGGACGAGGCGGAGGCCAGTTGCGGGTACAGAATTGCCGGCCGCAGGTTGGCGAACAGTTCGAGATTGGAGCGCAACCCCAACAGCCCTTTCTCCGGGCGTTTGGCCATGGGCAAGCTGTCCCATTGAGGACCGCCAACGGCGCCCAGCAATATAGCGTCGGCCTTGGTCGCCTTCTCCAGGGTTTCATCCGGGAGCGGCGTATCGGCTTCATCAATCGCTGCTCCGCCCACCAGGCCTGACTCGAAACTCAGGTCCAGATTGAACTGATCATTGATTTTGCGAAGTACTTTTTCCGCTTCAGCGACGATTTCCGGACCGATACCGTCGCCGGGAAGCATCAGGATTGTTCTGGGCATGTTGTTTCCTTAATTCCATTCCTTTGTGTCGGATTACGCCTTTGGCTAATCCGTATATGGTCTCCTCCCCGTTTGCAAGGTCTCAGCACTCAATGTCAGGGACAGGTTTGCGCCCGTATATCCGGCCTGTTTGATGAGGCGGCTTTGTCGCCTCTGGCCTTGATGGAAGATCCGCGCCTGCCGTCCTTATCGACCTAACGGCCTCTGGGGCCCTTGGATTAGTCAGGTTTTCGGCAGGCCGGTCTGACCTGTTATGCCATCGATTGCTGTGACCCTCGCAACCTGCGGGAAGGGTAACCGCTTTACTTTCCGACGTCGCGTCGGTGATTTAGCTCAGTCAATCCCTGACTTATTCATACCGCCAGCCGTTGCTCCGATGGCTGGTAGTGCTCGCCTCGGGCGATAATCACCCAGGCAATGCGAACCAACTTGTTGGCCAATGCGACGGTTGCCTTGTTGAACCCTCGCTCTGCCTTGAGTCGCTGGATCCATCGGCTGAGGCGGTCCATTTTCCCGTCCGCACGGGCAACCACCGCTCTCGCCCCGTGAACCAGTTGGGCGCGTACGTACGGGTCGCCTCGCTTGCTGATTCCCAGTAAGACGTCTTTGCCCCCGGTGCTGTTCTGACGGGGGATCAGGCCCAGCGCTGCGCCAGCGTCTCGGCCTCGCCGGAATTGGCGGCCATCACCCATCCAGCCCTTCAGCAGACTGGCGACGACTTCACCAACGCCCGGTATCGCTTGCAGGCGCCGACAGGTCTCATCCTGTCTCGATCTCTGCTTTACTTGTTGGTCGTACCAGGCCAGTTCCTGCTCTACTTCCAGAAAACGCTGATACTGGCGGTGCAACAACTGCCGGGCCCGCTCGCTCAACCCGTTGTCAGCGTCTTCCAGTGCCAGTGGCAGCTCCCGGCGCAGCGCCGCTATTCCCTGGGGCATGATCACACCGTACTCGGCCAGCAATCCTCGAAGCTGATTGCTGATTCGTACCCGATCCTTGCTCACGCCCTGGCGCAGCTTGTGCAGCATCTGATCATCCTGCTGCTCGACCTCTTTGATCGGCACCGGGCGAATTCGCCCATGTTCACTGGCCTCCGCAATGGCCTGAGCATCGTTGTAATCGTTTTTCTGACCTCGAAGATAGCCCTTCACATGTTGAGGCGGTAACAACTCAACCTGATGCCCTAACGCTCGTATCTGGCGAGCCCAATAGTGCGAGCTCCCACACGCCTCAAGAGCGACTGTGCAAGGCTCCAAACGCACCAGCTGCTCCAGCAACTGCTTGCGGCGCACTTTGCGCTTCCACCCGCTGTGACCTTTAGGGCCCAGCCCAAAAAGGACAAACGTGTTCTTTGCGAGATCAATGCCAACCGTTGTAACCTTACTCATGGTCTCCTCCCACTCGTTTCTGATAGGAAAATTCTCCTTCCCTATCCTGGCGCATTGCGACGCCGATTAGGAGGGGAGGAGACCATCTCATCGACCTACGTTTGTTTCTCGCATACTTCTGAAAAGCGCTCTCACTGAAGGCGTTAACTCCGAATCCTGAAGAATCGGTTGGGCCCCTCTGTCCAAAAATGTCGACGGCCAAGGATGGCCGGCGCCAAGCGCACATGGATGTGCTCGTAGCGTTTTTTGGACAGAGGGGCCCAATCGGTTCCTGCAGCTCATTCCGAAGACCAATAGGCGGGCCCCACCAAACCCAGAAAGCCTAAAGGCGGGCCACACCAAAGGTATTGGGCCGCAACTGCCGAGCCTCGGCTTCCCGGCAAACGTCCAGAACTAGGGCCAGAACGCGCCGCGTATCCCGCGGGTCAATCAACCCGTCATCCCACAATCTGGCCGTTCCGAACAGCGCCGTTGAGCCTTCCTCCAGTTTCTTCGCCGTGGCCTGCTCCAGAAAATCCAGTGTCTTCGGATCCGGCTCCATGCCGCCGCGGCGCTGCTTGTCTTCAGCCACGATACGCATCACCTTTCCTGCCTGCGCCGGCCCCATAACTGCGGTTCGGCTGTTGGGCCAGGCAAAGATGAACCTCGGATCCAGGCCACGGCCGCACATGGCATAGTTACCTGCACCATAGGAACCGCCGATGACAATTGCGACCTTTGGCACTCGACAGTTGGCCACAGCCTGGATCATTTTCGAGCCGTGTTTGATGATGCCGTTCTGCTCTGAGTGAGTGCCCACCATGAAACCGGTGGTGTTATGCAGGAACAAAAGGGGCGTTCCGGCCTGGTCGCAGAGCTGGATGAACTGGGCGGCCTTGGCGGATCCAGCCGGGGTGATCGGGCCGTTGTTGCCGATGATGCCGACTGAATGACCTTCAATTCGGATGGTGCCGCAGACGGTCTGGTCGTCGAACTCGTTCTTGAAGTCCATGAACTTTGAACCGTCGGCAATGCGGGCGAGGATTTCGCGCACATCGTAGGGCTTTTTGGAATCCGCCGGGATGACACCCAACAGCTCCTCGGCCGGGTAGAGCGGTTCCTCCCATTGAAGTTCGCGCCGGGGTGGCAGCTGCTCGTTCCAGGGCAGGGCTTCGAGGATGTTTCTGGCCTGGCGGATGCCGTCGGCGTCGTCTTCGGCCAGGTACTCTGCCGTTCCTGCCACGGTCGCATGCATCTCCGCGCCGCCAAGTTCCTCATCGGTGGCAACTTCGCCGGTTGCTGCCTTCAGCAGTGGTGGGCCGGCCAGGAACATCTTGGCTTGTTCGCGCACCACGATCACGTAGTCGGACAGACCCGGCTGGTAGGCGCCGCCGGCAGTGGCATTGCCGTGAACTACGGTGACCTGGGGAATGCCCGCAGCCGACATCCGCGCCTGATTGGCAAAGCCCCGGGCGCCGAGCACGAAAATATCAGTGGCGTAGTTCAGGTTGGCGCCGCCGCTCTCGGAAAGGGATACCACCGGCAGCTTGTTTTCCATGGCGATCTGCTGCAGGCGCAGCGTCTTGTCCAGGCCGGCAGGGGTAATGGTGCCGCCTTTGATGGCGCTGTTGCTGGCCACCACCAGACAGCGGATGCCGCTCACATAACCGATACCGGCGATGATCCCGCCGCCGGCGAGGCTGCCGTCCTTGTCGTCGTGCATCTTGTAGCCTGCCAGGGAGCAGAGTTCCAGAAAGGGCGTGCCGCGGTCCAGCAACCGGTTAATACGGTCCCTCGGGAGCAGCTTGCCCCGTTTGATGAACTTCTCCCGGGCGGCTTCCGCCAAATCCAGAACCTTTTGCTCAACGTCCCGGAACGTGGTGATGTGGGCGTCCATGGCTTCGGCGTTGGTGCGGAAGTCCTCGGACGTGGAGCTTACCGTGGATTCAAGTACCTGCATGGTCGGCTCCTCAGTCGTCGCTCAGAACTTTCGGGGTGATGGCCCGGTGAAAGCCGTTGTAGGGTTCGTTGTTCTTGGCTTTCGGTAACGGCCAAACCCGACCTCCCTGTGACGCACCGCCGTCGATCCGCAGACAATCCCCGCTGATAAACGCTGCGCCAGGGCTGAGTAAAAAACAGATGGCCGAGCTGACTTCGGATTCGGTGCCCATGCGTTTGATCGGGACGTTATCACCAAGGCTGCGAATCCACTGCTTCATGTGTTCGGGGTAGTTATCCATGCCACTGGAGGCAATCCAGCCCGGAGCGACTGCGTTTACACGAACCCCGGACGCGCCCCACTCAACGGCGGCTGTCTGGGTAAAGTTCACCATGCCGGCCCTGGCGGCGCCGGAGTGTCCCATGCCGGGCATACCACCCCACATATCGGCCACGATATTTACAATAGCGCCCCCGGTTTTTGACAGCGCCTGGGTGTAGGATTCCCGTGCCATCAGGAAGCCGCCGGTCAGATTGGTTCGAACCACCGTCTCCCAGCCCTTCTGGTTGATCCCGGTCAGCGGCGCCTGGAACTGCCCGCCGGCATTGTTCACCAAACCATTCAGGCCTCCGTGTTCGGCAATGATCGCCTTCACCGTGGCCTTGACCGAGTCCTCTTCACGGATATCACAGACATGGGCGGACGCAATGCCGCCGTCCTCGGTGATCTCTGCTTTCACAGATTCCACTTTCTCGGCCTTGCGGCCGACCAGGGCAACCCGTGCGCCCAGGGCAGCGAGTTCATGGGCCGTACACCGGCCAATACCAGAACCGCCGCCGGTAACAATATACACCTGGCCCTTAAACAAGTCGGGATGAAACACAGACTGATAGCTCATAGTAACGAAGACCCTTTCAAAGTTCGGGCGCTCTGGTTGGTAGCGCGTTTCGGGACTGTGAGCAGCAAGGATGCTGCGATCAAGCCTACATGGATGTATTCACGGCGTGTCCCGGAACGCGCTATCAACCAGAGTGCATGCACCAATAAATCAATCTTTAACCAGACCAGAAGGAACAGGCACCGGAAACTCCAATAGCTGCTGCGCAAACGCCTTCCCTTGTGGATCAATCCGCAGGCTGGCCACGCCACCGCCGCCAAGGCTGTGCTCCAGCAGGAAATTGATGGCCTTCAGCCCGGGCATGGCCCAGCGGGTCACCCGGCCGGTTTCCGGATTCAGGGTATGGGCCATCCAGTCCGCAACCGCCGCTTCCGTCAGCGCGGTTTCAATGAACGGCAGAAATTCCGGTTTGCGGGCGATCACGCCAATGTTGGTGTGGTCGCCCTTGTCACCGCTGCGGGCCCAGGCAAGCTTCACCAGCGGCACAGTGGTGTCCGTTTCGTTTGTCTCGTGTGTGAACGACTGGGGCTGGAGGTCGCTGTTATCGAAACCGCCGCTGGTTTCGACTCCAACGGTTTGCCGCTCGCCGCCCAGATCCACGGACACATCAACTTCCGTTTTCGGCACCAGGCATGAATACAACCGGATCTTCGGCCACACGGTCGGCCGGCCACCCACAATCCCGGTGATTCCCGGTGCCATCCCCGTGGCTGCCTGGGCAATCTCGCGGGAAAACAGTACAAGGGCCTCTTTCTTGGGATGGGCGGTGCTGATCTTGACCACTACTTCGCGGCAATCCTCGCCACGGCCATGAGCACCGTAGGTCGTTTCCGTACCCAGAAGCTCAATACTGGTTTCGCTGTAATCAGGCAGGCCACGTTCGCTGAACATGCGTGAGGTCTTGGCCAGAATGGCCTGTGCGACAGTCTGGGCCTTGGCCCTGGCATTCATGCCTGCCAGCAGGAAGGTAACCGTGCACTTGAAACCATCCGGCCAGGTGCCCGATACCTTGTAACTGTCGGTGGGTGGTAGCCCCCGTGCGCCCCGCACCTGTACACGGTCTTTACCGGTTTCCTCCAGCTCTACACCTGTGAAATCGCAGGTAACGTCAGGCAGCAGGTAGGCCCTTGGGTCACCGATTTCGTAGACCAGCTGTTCCGCAACTGTGCCACGACTAACCAGCCCGCCGGTGTCTTCGGGCTTGGTGATAAAAAAGTCGCCGTTGGCACTCACTTCGGCTATCGGGAATCCCATGTTGGCGTAGCCGCCAGCTACCGCTTCCCAGTCGGTGAAGTTGCCGCCGGTGGCCTGGGCACCGCACTCGAGCAGATGCCCGGCCAGGCTGCCCTGCGCCAGTTTGTCGTAGTCTTGCCAGCTCCAGCCGAACTCGTGCACCAGCGGTGCCAATACCAGGGCACTGTCTGCCACCCGGCCGGTAATAACGATGTCCGCGCCCTGTTCCAGAGCCGCAACCAGACCTGGCGCTCCCAGATAGGCATTCAGGCTGACCATCATTGCGGGCATCGGTTGGCCGGAACCCATCTCCTTGACGCCCATATCTGCGAGATTTTTCTTTTTCATCAGAAGGTCGTCGCCCAGAACCAGGGCGATCTTCATGTCCACGCCGGCTTTTTCACAGAGAGCCTGAAGGGCGTCACGACAGGCCACCGGGTTGACGCCGCCGGCGTTGGCCAGCACCCGAATGCCCTTTTCCTTGATGTCACCGAGCAAGGGGCCCATGACCGTCTGTACGAAATCCCGCGCATACCCCTGGGATGGGTCCTTCATTTTCTGGCCCGCCATGATCGACATGGTGATTTCGGCCAGATAATCGGCTACCAGATAGTCGATATTGCCCTTGTGGACCAGCTGCGCGGCAGCCGTTTCCGTGTCGCCCCAGAAGGCGGCGGAGCATCCGATGCGAACAGTGTTGGGGGATTCAGCCATCTTCCTGTGCCCTGTAAATGATTGCTGATTGAAAATGGGAGCGGTGGCGGTTTTGCCACACGATGGAGATGACAATACCAAGCAAGCGCTTGGTTTGTAAACAGGCATGTTTCAGGTAGAATTAAAGGCCTCTTATGCCAACCGGGTAGCCGTAGTGAGCCAGAACCAGATCCTCCAGTCCCTGATCGCAGAAAACCTTGTGTCAGACCCCGAAGGCGCTCGCGGCCGTCTGCTCACTGAGGCGGCTCGGCTGTTCCGGGAAAAAGGCTACGAGCGCACTACAGTTCGTGACCTTGCCGCTGCCGTGGGTATTCAGTCCGGCAGCCTGTTCCACCACTTTCGAACCAAGGAAGAGATCCTCAAGGCAGTGATGGTAGAAACCATCCGGCTGAACACCGCGCTCATGCAGGCGGCTCTGGAGGCCGCCGATACCAGCAGGCAGAAGCTTCGTGGACTGATCCGCGCGGAACTTGAATCTATCAATGGCCAGACCGGCGAAGCGATGGCGGTCCTGGTATTTGAATGGCGGAGTCTGTCGGCCCCGTCCCAGGGCGAAGTGCTGGAACTTCGGGACATCTACGAGAAGCTGTGGCTGGATGTGCTGGAATCATTGAAGCGCGAGGGCGCGCTGGAGGCGGATCCCTTCGTTGTTCGAAGGATGTTGACCGGCGCTCTCAGCTGGACCGTAACCTGGTACAAACCGGAGCGGGGAGGGCTGACACTGGATGGCCTGACCGATCAGGTAATGGCAATGATGGCTCTGTAAGCGGATTGGCGTTTTCAAAAGTCATTGTTTTATATCAATAATATTCTGGCAAATTCCTTTCCTTCCGGGCCATTGGCCCGATCGGCATAACAAAATCGGCATTCGAGCCATTTTTGTAGGACAGTTTTCACCGCATTCTTGCACCCGTTGACAAAAACCGAGTTCAGATCGGGCAAACAAAAACAACGTGATGCAGGGTGAAATATGATCTCCTCTCTGGCAAAGCTCGGACCGCATGTCTTTGCGGCTCGCCTCAAGGCTCTCTCGCTGGCAGCCGTTGTCATACTCACAGGTTGCTCGGCCAACCCCATCTACACCACCACCGGCGTTGTGCTCTCCAATTATTCGGAGGGCGAAGCCACGCCCTACGTGTTGCAGATGTCCGACACCCAGATGGCGTGTGCGCTGGGCGAGGGCGTGGATCCGCTGCTCTATTCCTTCTCGCGGGTCACCGATGCACCTGACACCACCGGCTCCCTGTTGATGCTTCTGGCAGGCAATTGTGCGGAGTACAAGGCCTGGGAGGCTGAGCTCGCCTATCTCAGAGCGGATTATGAGGGAGATGTGGAAGCGGCAAAGGACGCCAGGGAAGTGGCAAAGCGATTGAATGCGCTGACCGCGAAACGTCGGTATGCCTCCTTTAAGCGAGCAATGGCCGCCTACGAGTTCGATCCCGCTGCTGAACCCCTCGAGTGCCCCTTTCTGTTCACCGAACAGGACGAAATCACCTTCCTGCTGGGCTTGCTGACCGGTATGCAGGCAATCGTAAACGATGCCAATTCCGGCGCCATGGCCGGAGTCCCCAGGAATATCGCTCCCCAGGCCGAGCGTGCCGCTACCTGTCTGGACAATGAAAAGTGGGGTGGTATGCCAAACGCCATCCGGGCCCTGGTCTGGCTGCTGCTGCCCGACACCCGTCCGGCTCTGGCGCCGGACCCCTGGCAGGTGCTTGAGCACAGCTGGGAACTGGGGGTTGAGAAAGGCATGCGGGTTCCGCACGCGCTTCAAGCGGTCGCCGCCGAAACCTTTGGTCGCCCGGAAAAGCTTGAGCAAGCCATCGCCAGTTTCGCCGCGGCCGATGCAACTATGGAGGTCTGGGACGAGTATCGTCTGGTGGATGAAGTCGCGGCGGGCGTGGTGCGCTTCTCTTCTGACAAACACTGGACCGCCAATTACGGCTACCGGACGCCGCAATCCTTCTTCGGCAGGATGAGCCCTGAGCGGCAAACCGACAACGTCGAAACCATGAATCTGGACGACCTGCTCTAAGGCAGGTTGCCGACATCCTCTGAAAACTGACAAACACAAGAATGACCCGGAGGTCGATATGATCCGCAAATCCCTCGCTGCCATGGCCCTTGTGGCCGCCGCTCCGCTGGCATCGGCACAGTCTGTTTCCATGTGCGTGTTCGATGTAATCGGCGCCAATGGCGACTTCTACAACTTCGTCAAAGACTATGCGCTAGAGATGAAGGGCCACGGCGTGGATTTCGAGCTGAAACCCTACACCGATGAGGGCGTGGCGATCGGTGATTTTAACGCCGGACAATGCGATGCCGTTGCCGCCACAGACATCCGGATTCGTCCATTCAACAAGTTCACGGGCAGCATCAGCGCTGTGGGAGCGCTGCCCACCTACGACAACCTGAAAACCTTGTTGGCCACGCTGGCGCAGCCGAAAGCCGCGCCATTGATGAAGGATAACGGTTACGAAGTGCTCGGCATCATACCGGTGGGTGCCGGTTACCTGTTTGTAAATGATCGCAGTATTGATACTGCCGGCGAGCTGGCGGGCAAGCGAATGGCAACCCTCGACTATCAGAAAGACGCGATTCACATGGTGAACTTCGTCAAGGCCACGGTCGTGCCCTCTGACATCACCAACTTCGCCGGCAAATTTAACAACGGTTCGGTGGATACCGCCTATGCGCCGGCCTTTGCTTACGAAGCTCTGGAACTCTATAAGGGCATCGGCGAAAGCGGTGGGGTTGTGGACTATCCGCTGGCACAGCTGACGCTTCAGATGGTTGCCCGTGATGACGTGCTGGACGACGACACAGCCCAGAAAGCCCGTGAAGTTGCCTGGAATATGTTTCCTCAGGCCATGGGGCTGATTGAAGGCCAGGAAGCAGCCATTCCCGAAGAAAAATGGGTGCGCATTCCTGAAAAAGACATCCGCGGCTATCAGGAGATGTTCCGGGAGAACCGGATCGAGATGCGCGATGGCCTGAACGGGGCGCCGGATGTGTATCACCCGAAAATGATGGGGCTGCTCAGCAAGATCCGCTGTGCAAGTAACCCTGCTGCAGCCGAGTGCACCGCGGACAACCGCGAATAACGGGGCGGAACCATCATGAACTGGCGAGCAATTACCGCTCCGGCAGCACGGACCCTCTACCCCGTACATCGCATTTACGGGGCGGTTCTGCTGCTTCTCCTGCTGTTTACCCTGCTGCTGGGGATGGGCAACTCGCTCCATTCCCGGTTGCTCTGGGTCGGAGAACAGACCTGGCCGAACTATTATCTGCTGAATCCCGAGGCGACAGAGCCGTCCTGTCAGTTGGAAATGGATGTTGATGCCGAAGTGGCTCGCCGGGTGGCCAATTACAAGCCCGACCCCGATGACCTGTTCAGCTCACCGCCCAATCCCGATGCCATCCGCAAATCGCTACAGAGCAATCTGGAACTCTGCCAGCAGCAATACGACGTCTATGAACAGAACCTGGCCCACGCTACGCCAGCCCTAGGGGCGTTCAAGACGGTAGAGCAGGGACTTGCGGACTTCCTGCTCGAGAACATTGAGCTAACCAAGTACCTGTTCATTGCGATGTTCGCGATGGCTGCGGCAATCGCTGCGCTGGACACGGACCACATAGCGTTGCGCCTGCCCCGCAATCGAGCTGAATGGCGGCTGAGCCAGGGTGTGCAGTTTGTGGTTAATGGTCTGATGGTGCTGTCGCTGAACGCTTACCTGGGCAAGCTGGCCACGTCGCCGGGTTCGGAGGGTACGATGAGCCTTCAATATGCCTGGGGCGGGGTCTTCGGCCTCTTTATGGTGATCAATGCAGTGCGTTTCCTGAACGTCCCGGAACGTATCCGCCCCGGCGGTCTTGCCGCCTCGTCCGGTCTGGTGATTCCTCTGTACTGTGCCATGGGCCTGATCGCCATGAGTTATTTCTTCCTGGTAGACGGGTATGCCTCGGGCCTGGCGATCTACTTTGGAATGATGTCCAATCTGTCATCCATGTTCATCAATATCGGCCTTTATGTGCTGGTGGGCATGATGCTGAAGCAGACCAGGATTCCCGAGCTCCTGCTCAATCTCATCAAACCTTTTAATCTGCCAGCGCCGATGCTGGCTTCGGTGATCATCTTCGCAACGGCGTTTCCGACCGCGTTCACCGGCGCATCGGGCATTTTCATCCTGGCCGTGGGTGGTGTTGTCTATGACGAGCTGCGCCGGGCCGGGGCAGGGCGGCAGCTTTCCCTGGCAACGACTGCCATGTCGGGAAGCCTCGGGGTGGTCCTCAACCCATGCCTGCTGATTGTTGTCGTCGCGGCTCTCAATAAGGAAGTGACGACCACGGAGATGTACAGCTGGGGCTTCTGGGTCTTCATCATGTCGGCAACGCTGTTTTCACTGATTGTCTGCAAGACCCAGGGAAACTGGAAGCCCCGTCCGGCGCCCGGCGCCTTCCGTGCGGCTCTTTCGGAAAGCCGGGCCCTGCTGCCTTATGTTGCAGTGGCGGCTCTGGTTATCCTGTCGATCTGGGTTGTTCTGGGCTTGAAGTTCAACGAGTACAGTGCCCCGTTGATCCTGCCATTGGTTATGCTCGCGCTGGTGTTGCTGGATTCCGGCCGGAGTCGTGGTGAGCAGGGCCAGACCCGTTCCCAGGTGTTCTGGGCACGCAGCTCGGCCGCTGCCAGCGATTCGGCAGTGCACATTGGCGCGCTGCTGGCGTTGATCGGGTTTTCCATCTGCCTGGGGGGAATCCTGGAGCGCTCCAATATCGTTCACGCGCTCTTCCCTGAGGACCTGACCAGTCCCTGGATCGCCATGCTGGTGATCGTCGTGATGCTCACAGTTATAGGCATGGTCATGGACCCGTTCGGCGCGGTAATCCTGGTGTCGGCGACCATTGCCCAGCCGGCGATCCAGCTGGGTATTGATCCGCTGCACTTCTGGATTGTGTGTCTGGTGGCATTTGAGCTCGGTTACCTGAGCCCGCCAGTGGCGCTGAACCACCTGCTCACCCGCCAGGTGGTGGGCGAGACCGAAGTGCTGGCGGCAGAGCGCTCAGGTTCCTTCTGGCATCGCTATGAGCGGTTGCTGCTGCCCCTGGCTGTGATGGGCCCCACACTGTTGTTCGTGGCCTTTGTGCCGATGCTATTCTACGCGTTGTAATGTTGAAGTGAGATAAAGAGGGCCGCCTGAGGGAAACTTCGGGCGGCTTTTTTGCATCTGGAATACAAGAGGAAACGTAGTTTGAACGAAACCGAACACGTGCAAGATGCGTGTTTGGTATACCCTATGAACTAAAATCGATCTGTTGCCAGTGGCCTGACCTATGAATTCGCTTGCCCACCTTAAATTGTTCTCGCTTTTCCTAACACTGTTTTCCTTTGTGGGTTGCGGGGGAGGTGGCTCCGGTAATGGAGAAGCTACACAGCCCATTGCCGTGGCTGGAACCATTGATATTGAGGCGGGCACACGGGTTGATGCAGATAATGCGGATGCACTCACTGGGAGAGCTCCCCTAACTACCATTCAAGAACTTCCTCCGGAGTTCGTGCTCGCTGGCTATGTCAGCGACACTGTTCAACCAAGGCCGTATCCTCTTCTGGAGTCACAGACTGATCTGTTCGAGTATTTTCCCGATGCTGATGATCGTTATGTGGCATCGTTGCAGGCGGGTTTGGAACTCACTCTCCAGAGCTTCACAACAAGGCTTGGAACAGCATCTGATTTGCTACTCACCGTAGAGGCTCCTGACGGTACTACTGTCGGGCAAGCTATTGCACCGGGTAACGGCGCAGCAGTCAGTGTAGCTATCGAAAGTCAGCAAGTGGGCGACTACGGAATAACTGTAACAGCTCTTGGCTCCTCGCCCATGCTGTATATCCTCTCCTCATCGAGAGCTGAAGCATCAAACATAACAAGCTATGACTGGTCAAAACACGAATTCGTAGAGAACGAAGCGATTATTTCTTTGTCTGGTCCTGGTGCGCAGAAGAACAGTCTCCCTCGCACTTCAATGACCGAGGCGGGCCTACAGATTGCTCCGGGAATCTGGAAAGTTCGCAGACCGGCCGGCTTTGCTGCGTTGAGTCACGTAAACGAAGCAGATCAGACGCTTGCCTGGATTCAAAGTCTGCGGGCTGCCCCCTCCATTCGGCATGCATCACCCAATTACAGGACTCGGGCCATGCTGACGCCGGTGGACGAGCCTTTCTATACAAGTGGAGTGCTGGCTCAGCAGTGGCATTACAGCCTGATCAACGGGCCGGTTGCGTGGCAACTGGCGCCCGGTGGTGGGAATGGTGTCAGCGTCGCTGTTTTGGATACTGGTTTGTTTCAGGACGGAGGTCAGTGGCATCCGGATCTTGCGAGCAATGTTATCGCTGGTTTTGATGCTGTGGACGGAGATGAGCTTCCAGCTGACCCAGGCAATTCGGTAGGTGGCAGTGTTTATCATGGTACCCATGTGTCAGGCACTGTGGCTGCTGCAGTTAATGGCAGCGGTGGCGCGGGCGTTGCTTTTGGATCGAGGCTGATGCCTGTGCGGGTTTTGGGTGAGGGCGGGACTGGAACGCTCAGTGACCTCCTTGAGGGGATGCAGTGGGTACTAGGGGATCAAAATAGGTCTTCAGCAGACATCGTTAATCTGAGCCTGGGGGGATTGCCTTGTGGTGACCCTGGCGTAGCTGTGACGCTGCAGCAGCTAATTGACGAAGGCGTAGGGAGAGGAATCTTGTATGTGGCTGCCGCAGGTAATTCCGCTACAAGCGAACCCTCCTGTCCCGCGGCACTCGAGAATGTATTCTCGGTCAGCGCTGTGGATGGTGCTGGAGTACCCGCATCGTATTCTAATTTTGGTAGTACGATTGATCTGGCAGCTCCAGGCGGAGACGCCAGCCGCGACGGGAATGGTGATGGAAGGGGTGACTTAGTCAGCAGCACAAGTGCGGCCATCGTCGATGGCCAGCTTCAGCCTGTCTACCGGGGATTACAAGGGACGTCTATGGCCGCTCCGCACTTCTCAGGTGTACTGGCACTTATGAAAGAAGCCAATGCAGCCCTTGATTCCTCTGCGGTTGAGGGATATTTGCGAAGTGGGGCATTAACCGAGCGGCCCTGCGAATCGGGCTGTGAACGAACCGACCAGTTGGGCTATGGTGTACTTGATGGTGGCAAGGCAGTTCAAGCGGTGCTTTCTGGAAATCCGCCGGAACTACTTACTTCCTCTCCGGCCATCGTAAATTTGTCCTCGGAATCCGGGCTTGCTGCAAACGATTCAATTGATTTGTCTCCGTTGGGCAATTACTCGGTAACAATAACCGATGTATCTGCTTCCCAGGACTGGTTTACTGCTTCGCTAACTTCTGCATCCTTACCATTGGAGATAGAGGCGAACCAGGTTGCTCAAGTAGAACTTGTTCTGGATCCGGACAAACTTGACCCTGGAGTTTCCTCTCGGGGTAATCTGGAAATCACATATGATTCGAGGACTGAAATTCAAGCACGATTGACAGTGCCCGTGATAGGTCAAAGGATCACTGATCAGCAAGCCCGAGACGCAGGTCGGCATTTCGTGTTGTTGGTTGAGCCTGAACCTGATCCCCAGACTGGCTTATATGTGACGGTCGGGCAGACTGTCGCCACTGTGAGCGATGGCCAATACACGTTCGAATTTGTTCCGGATGATGGTTTAGCCCCTTTGCTCCGGAACGAAGTGCCACCTGGGAGTTATGTCTTAGTGGCAGGGACGGATCTTGATAACGATGGCCTGATCTGCCACGCAGGAGAAGCCTGCGCCGAATACCCTGTTTCCGGTTTGCGCCAGGAAATTGAAGTGATTGAGGGCGGGTCTATTACCGGTATTCGCATGACCACTAGTTACTCAAGGCCCGCCTTATCCGTGGGTTCATCGGACCTGCTGCCGAGGCCAAATTTTAGGGGTTACCAACTACTACCAGAACAATCTGGTAGTCAATCAAATGCTAAAAGGGTTTTGCGGAATTGATGTTCTCGACGCACCTGCCTAAGGTCTGTTTAATTGTTTTGGGTGTTTTAGCGTCCGGGTGTTCTGTCAGTCAAACTGAGACTGAAACCGGTGCTCCCCTAGCGAGACAAATAACACAGTCAGCGCATTGCGGCTTAGTTGCTCCCGGATCCATACATATCGAGAGCCTGAAAGAGTTGCGACGTCTGGAAACGATGCCCATGAGAAATCTTTCATTAGAGTCAATGAAGGGAATTGATTATCAGCGTGAGCATATTGTGCTTGCTTCAATTGGCCAGAAGCCAACCGGCGGCTACAGTGTCACCCTTGACTTCTCTGAGATCCGTGGCGGAACCCTGGAGCTGAGGGTCAGAGTGGCTGAACCCGCCCCTGGCACCATCGTCACACAGGCGCTCACCACCCCCTGCGCGGTCATCGCGGTGACCGCTGAAGGCTGGGATGATATCCAGATCACCCGCGCCGAAAACAACCGTTGATCTTTCCTCACGAATCCCTAAGCTATGGCTCAGCTTTTCATATCAATCGCGGAGTCAGTTCCTGCCCATGAGCCAGCAACAATATAACGCCGATGCTATTGAAGTACTGAGCGGCCTGGACCCGGTGCGCAAGCGGCCGGGGATGTATACAGACACCAGTCGGCCCAATCACCTGGCGCAGGAAGTTATCGACAACAGTGTGGATGAGGCGCTGGCAGGGCACGCCAAACGCATCGACGTGGTGTTGTACAGCGATGGCTCGCTGAGCGTTGAAGATGACGGCCGGGGCATGCCCGTGGATTTGCACAAAGAGGAAGGCCTGCCTGGCGTTGAACTGATCCTCACCCGCCTGCACGCCGGCGGCAAATTCTCTCAGGGCAACTACAACTTTTCCGGTGGTCTCCACGGTGTCGGTGTATCCGTAGTCAACGCACTGTCCACCCATCTGGAAATAACCATCAAGCGCGATGGCCAATTGCACCGGATGACGTTTGCCAATGGCGACAAAGCGTCCGAGCTTGAAGTGATCGATACCGTGGGCAAGCGCAACACCGGTACCCGCCTGAAGTTCAAGCCCAACGTAACCTATTTCGACAGCCCGAATTTTTCCGTTAGCCGGCTCCGCCATAACCTGAGGGCAAAGGCGGTTCTGTGTCCGGGCCTGACGGTTACCTTCCTCCAGGAAAAAACCGGCGAAAAAGACGAATGGTTTTACGAGGACGGGTTGCGGGACTACCTGCGCACGGCCCTGGCCGATATCGAGGTTGTGCCGCTTGAGCCGTTTACCGGCAGCTTTTCCGGAAACAAGGAAGCGGTGGACTGGGCCATCCAGTGGCTGCCCGAGGGCGGCGAAGCGATCATGGAAAGCTACGTAAACCTGATTCCCACGGCCCAGGGCGGCACCCATGTGAACGGGCTGCGTACCGGCCTGCTTGAAGCCATGCGCGAGTTCTGCGAGTTCCGCAACCTGCTACCCCGTGGCGTTAAGCTCTCTCCGGAAGATATCTGGGAACGGGCAGCCTATGTCCTGTCCTTCAAGATGCAGGAGCCCCAGTTCTCGGGGCAGACCAAGGAGCGTCTGTCTTCCCGTGAGGCAGCGGCCTTCATCTCCGGCGTGGTAAAGGATGCCTTCAGCCTTTGGCTCAACCAGCACACCGATGTGGCAGAAGCACTAGCCGAGCTCTTTATCAGCAATGCTCAGCGTCGGCTGCGAGCCAGCAAAAAGGTGGCCCGCAAGAAAGTTACCTCGGGCCCCGCACTCCCGGGTAAGCTGGCGGACTGTTCCGGTGGGGATACCGCCCGGTCCGAGCTGTTCCTGGTAGAAGGTGATTCTGCAGGCGGTTCCGCCAAGCAGGCCCGGGACCGGGAGTTCCAGGCGGTGATGCCGCTTCGGGGGAAAATCCTCAATACCTGGGAGGTTGATTCCGGCGAGATCCTGGCGTCCCAGGAAGTTCACGATATTGCCGTTGCGATTGGTGTAGATCCCGGTTCTGACCAGCTGGATGGCCTTCGGTACAACAAGATCTGCATCCTTGCTGATGCGGACTCGGATGGCCTTCACATTGCCACGCTGCTGTGCGCGTTGTTCGTCAAACACTTCCGCCCTGTGGTTGCCGCCGGCCATGTGTTCGTTGCCATGCCGCCGCTGTATCGGGTAGATCTGGGCAAGGAAACCTTCTACGCCCTGGATGAACATGAAAAGCAGGGCATTATCGACCGTATTGCGGCGGAGAAGCGCAAGGGCAAGATTTCGGTGACCCGCTTCAAGGGTTTGGGTGAGATGAACCCGCTTCAGCTGCGTGAGACCACCATGGCCCCGGACACCCGTCGCCTGGTCATGCTGACCATCGAAGACGGGGATGATACCGATAGCCGGATGGACATGTTGCTGGGCAAGAAGCGCGCATCCGATCGAAGGGCGTGGCTCGAGACCTACGGCAACATGGCGGACATCGAAGTTTAATATTCTATAAGATGCTATAAAAAGCATCCTTTATTCTTTCTCTGTCTTCTGCAAAGTCGTTATCCTGCCAGTTTTCTGATCGGGAAGAACCGTTGATGGACTGGCAGGGCTGGTTTGCGCTGGGCCTCGCAGGCACCGCGTTGATACTGATGAGTGCAGGGCGATTTGCGCCCCATCTGGTGATGATGGGTGTGCTCGTGGTGCTCAGTGCCAGTGGGATTGTGTCCGCGGACCAGGCGCTCGCCGGGTTCAGCAACAGTGGTCTGATCACCGTGGTTGCCATGTTTGTGGTGGCTGCGGGCATTCATCATTCCGGCGGTGTCGATCTGCTGGTGCACCA
The DNA here is from genome assembly GCA_002718255.1 of Marinobacter sp. Taxonomy (GTDB): domain Bacteria; phylum Pseudomonadota; class Gammaproteobacteria; order Pseudomonadales; family Oleiphilaceae; genus Marinobacter. The sequence continues at coordinate 19,630 of PBED01000004.1, forward strand.
CCTGCTTCGCAATCCCAAGACCGTTCGTTCTGCCCAGGCACGGATTGCCCTCCCGGTATCCCTTCTCAGTGGTTTTCTCAACAACACCCCGGTTGTCGCCACCATGATCCCGGCGGTGCATGCGTGGTCCCGCAAGATCGGTATCTCACCGTCCAAATTGATGATTCCCCTGAGCTACTCCGCCATTCTCGGGGGTACCCTGACACTGATCGGCACCAGCACGAATCTGGTCGTCAACGGCCAGTACCAGCAGCTAACCGGCGAAGAGGGCTTCTCCATTTTCTCGATCACGGCGGTCGGGCTGCCGGTGGCGGTGATCGGCGTGGCCGCTTTGCTGCTTGTTATGCCCCGTGTGCTTCCGGATCGTAAGGATCAGCAGAAATTTGGCTCCATGAGGGAGTTTACCCTGGAGGTCGCGGTGTCGTTTGACGGGCCGCTGGTCGGCAAGACTGTTGGTGAAGCCGGGCTCCGGGAGCTTGAGCGATTGTATCTGGTTGAGATCGAACGCGATGGCAGCGTGGTTACGGCGGTGCCCTCGGAGGAGCGACTCAGGGGTGGCGATCGTCTGGTGTTTGCCGGTGATACCCAGGCCATTTCCGACCTCCTGCGGATAAACGGTATCGTCCCGTCAGTCCATGAAGACGAGCCGAGCTTGAGCAAGGATCGGGCGGAACGGCGTCTGGTTGAAGCGGCATTGTCGCCCCAGTCCGATGTGTTGGGGCTGACCATTCGCGACGCCCGGTTCCGGGACCGTTACGGTGCGGTTGTGCTGGCCGTTGCCAGGGGTGGGGAGCGTGTTTCCGGCAACCTGGGGAATATCCGCCTCAAACCTGGCGATGTGCTGCTTCTCGAAGCCCGCCCCGCGTTTGTCAGTCGGCAGCGCTACAACAAGGACTTCCTGCTCATTAATGATCTGGAAACCGAGACGCCCCGGCATGACCGGGCCTGGCTGTCCTGGGGAATCCTGTTGGTGCTGGTAGGGCTCGCCGCCTGTGGCACCCTGAGCATGCTGAATGCAGCCCTGCTGGGCGCCGCAGGAATGATTCTGACTGGCTGCTGCTCGGTGGGCCAGGCCCAGAAGTCCGTGGATGTGCCGGTGATCCTTACCATTGCGGCCTCCTTTGCCATGGGCGCGGCCCTGGAGCAGACCGGGGCGGCAGGCTTTGTGGCTGCAGGCATCCTTGAGTTCAGTCAGGGTGACGTCCTGTTAACGATCCTGCTGGTTTATCTCGTGGTGTCGGTCCTGACCGAGGTTATTACCAACAATGCGGCGGCGGTCCTGGTCATTCCCATCGTTCTGTCGATGACGAACAGTATGGGCGTGGCCGCCGAGCCGTTTGTGATTGCGGTGATGATGGCCGCGTCCGCCAGTTTTGCCACGCCGCTGGGGTACCAGACCAACATGATGGTATTCGGGCCTGGTGGTTACCGGTTCAGTGATTTCGTGCGGGTCGGTTTACCCATGAACGTGTTTGTTGGTGCCGTTACCGTTGTGGTTATTGCCGTGGTCTACGACATCACTCCCGGTCTATGAGCGCTGTTCGGTCGGGTTGGCGAGAATGTCGCAGCACAGCACCTGAAGCTTGCCGTCCTGGTAGTACCCCAGTGACAGGGTCACGCACATATAGGCTCCGGTGACGCAAAGGTAGGGGGCGGTTACGTGCAGGCTTTCCGGTTGAGCCAGCGCCTGGCGAAGGAACTGCTGGCGAAACCAGTCGGCGCTGCTGGTGCTCTCCAGGGGTTTGAAACGCGGGTCCATACTGCGTGTGCCCGCATCGGAAACCAGGGTGTCGTCCATCTGAACGCCCTTGTCGTCGACCAGGTAGCAGCGGGAAACGGCTGGGTGGTTCAACAATTCCAGACAGGATTGCTGCATGCTCATCCCGCTGCGAAGCTTCGTGATTGCGTGGTCGAAGAAGCCACTGAAAAAGTCCACCAGTTGCCGGGTCGGATCCAGGGTAACCTGGTTGCGGGTTTTGTATTCCTGCAACAGATGATCGAAATCGGCGGGTGAGTGGGTCAGTTGGTCGAGGTCTGTGCTCGGTCTGCGGAAATAGAAGCCCTGAACGAAATCCACGCCCGCATCGATCGCAATCATTGCCTGATCACGGGTTTCCACGCCTTCCAGAAGAACCAGGCAGCCGGACTGGTGCAGCAGTGACACGATGCCGTTCAGAATCTGGCGAGCCTTGTGATCATCTGTCGCACGGGTAAGCAGTTGTCGATCCAGTTTCACGATGTCGGGTGACAGGTTCCAGATCCGCTCGAAATTGGAGTGGCCGGCACCGAAATCATCAATGGCCGTCAGACAGCCCAGTTTCTTGTAATAGGCAACCGTTTCCCGAAGCCTTTCGGCGTCGTCTGTGGGTTGCTCAACAATTTCCATAACAATCCGGTGTGGAGGTAGGCCGGTTTTGGCCAGAAGCTGTCCGAAGAACGAATCGGCCTGGCTGCCGCTGGTTACCACCTGGGGCGAAACGTTGAGGAACAGCCAGTTCAGCTGATCGCGGATGCCGCTGTAATTGCGTATGTGCAGATAGCGGCACAGGCGGTCAAGGAGAAGGTTCTCCGCCTCGGAAGCCGGTAGCTGGAACAGGTGCAGCGGCAGTACCGCGGAGTTATCCGTATCAAAGGCCCGGATCAGGGCCTCATAGCCGACGATACGTTTGTGTGAAATGCTGTAGATCGGCTGGAGCGCTGTTTTCAACGTCAGTCCGCGAAAATCTGCGGTCCATGTGTCACCGTCCCTGTTCAGCATAGGAGACAACAGGTCCACTTCCGGAGCTGTCAGCTTTTCAGGGAGGCGTCTCGACATAGATGATTCTGGTTGATTTAACGAACGCATCAGTCGCCCCAGTCTGGCGTCTGAACTGTCTTTTATCAGTACAGGTTTCGCCTGAAAAATCGGGAAGTTACTGATAGTTGGAAGGAAGATTGCCAAAAAACCGCGTTTATTACCACTGTTTCATTTAGAAACTGGAAACGGTTTGTATCTTTGAGGGTCTGCAAGGGGAAAGAAGAGAGGGGAGCCCAGCGGTCCGGACGGACCGCCAGAAAATCAGTTATTGCTGGGTACAACCACGCTTTCGTCGAATTCGAGTTCCATGTCCTGTCCTCTCGGTCAATGAGGCCCCAGACGGGGCAATCAAGTATGGGCCAATCTTATCGTTACTATAATTTTGAACAATCCGTAAAACCCCTATGCGACCAAAGGCAAAAGCCCGGGCGAATAGTCAGAATTTCTGATGTACCGCTGCAAAAGATTTTGATTTTTTTCGCACAACCAAGTTTCTAGACTTGGCTTCAACGATGTAACCAGGGAACAGGGTGAATTCTCATCATGCAAATCAGGAATACTTCAGCCAACTACGGTCTTGTAACCATCTTGAATCACTGGGTCGTTGCTCTGGCTGTTTTCGGCCTGTTCGGGCTCGGCTTCTGGATGGTGGATTTGTCCTATTACGACGACTGGTACCGCCGCGGTCCGGATATACATCGCAGCATTGGCATACTGCTATTTTTATTGATGCTTTTCAGGGTGGTCTGGAGAGCGGTGAATGTTTCGCCGGATCCGCTGGACGGGCACAAGCGCTGGGAGATTCGAAGCGCACATGCGGCCCACCTTCTCCTGTACATGCTGATTTTCGTCGCCATGGTCAGCGGCTACCTGATATCGACCGCCGACGGTTCTTCGATCAGCGTGTTCGGCTGGTTTGAAGTGCCATCGGTCACTGGCCAGATAAAGGGAATGGAGGACACCGCCGGAACCGTTCACTATTGGTCCACCTGGGCCATTGTCGGTCTTGCTGCCATTCACGCGGCTGGCGCCTTCAAACATCATCTGCTTGATCGCGACCGCACGTTACGGCGTATGCTAGGGAAGTGACTGGCCGGCCGTTTTTTATCGTTTAACGCCCGGAAGTCGGGCACCAATGCAACAAGGGAGATAACCATGAAAAAAGTTGTGCTTGCCTCGGCAGTGTCGATGGCGCTTGTAGGTGCAGTCAATGCTAACGAACACAGCGGCACCTATGCGTTTGATAAAAAGGGAGCCCATCAGTTCATAACCTTCAAGATTTCTCATCTTGGCTACAGCTGGCTTTACGGCCGATTCAACGACTTCGACGGCGAATTCGTGTACGACGCCGAGAACCCGGAAAACAGCACCGTTAACGTCACCATTGATACCGCGAGCGTGGATTCCAATCACGCCGAGCGCGACAAGCATCTGCGCAGCGAAGATTTCCTGTATGTGGACGAATTTCCGCAAGCAACGTTCAAGAGCAAGCGCGTGGTGCTGGATGAAGAAGGCGAGGCCGATATCATCGGCGACTTCACCCTCCGAGGTGTGACAAAAGAAGTGACCCTCGATGCCGAAATGCTTGGCCACGGGGACGATCCCTGGGGTGGCTACCGTATGGGTTTTGAAGCGGAAACCGAGCTTCGCCTGACAGACTTTGGCATCCCGATGGATCTCGGCAAGGCCTCCGAGACTGTCGAGATCATCATTTCTGTCGAAGGTATCCGGCAGTAAAACTGGCTGACCCTGTCAGAGGGGGTTCCGGGCGCAGGCCCGGAACCTCACTTCAGGATTCCCCTCTACGATGCATCATGATTGTCCGTGAATACAAATGCCGCATTCTGGCTGGTTCAGAGCGTGGATTCGCTCTGTGGATGATCTGACGATGACCTGTCTGTTTCACAAGATTTGCACAGGTGCCTTTGGCGCCAGAATTGTCCCGCGAAGATGACCAGCCAGATCAGCAAACCCGCCCAAAGGTAGGGCTCGGGAATCTGGAAGCTGCCGCTGATTGCAAACTCCACGAGGAGCATCAGTGCCACCGCCAGAACCGCATTTACCATGGCTGTCACCATGGCTTGCCCGCAGGCTTTGATGTTGGGTTTCATAGTGTTCCGCTTGTCAGAGAAGTAAAACGGTCTTCTATTCACTTCGACGGAGCATACGGCTCACCTTACGGACTCTCCATGCGGGAATTCCGCTATTGGAATCAGACGTCTGTGCGACACCTCGGCAGTTTTGGCCAATAAATCCGCAGGTTGTTGGTGTATCGGCGCCTTGCTCCATATAATGTGCGCTCCTGCTAACCGGTGATTATTCCGGGGCCAGGGCGTAGCATCACCGACGGTATTCAAATCAGGCAACACAGGCAATCAAAGAGGCATCCATGCCAGAGTTTCAGACAACGGATGAAGGCTTCGAGCGGGTTTCGCTCCGGGATTACACGGAAAAGGCCTATCTCGATTACTCCATGTACGTCATTCTTGACCGGGCACTTCCGAATGTCGGCGATGGCCTGAAACCGGTTCAGCGGCGAATCGTCTATGCCATGTCCGAGTTGGGACTGAAATCCACCTCGAAGTACAAGAAGTCTGCCCGTACCGTGGGTGATGTGCTGGGTAAATTTCATCCCCATGGCGACAGCGCCTGTTACGAGGCCATGGTGCTCATGGCTCAGCC
>PBED01000005.1:0-56308 GCA_002718255.1 Marinobacter sp.
GTGGACTCCGGTGGTTGATATCGCTGACCTTCTGTCAGGCGAAAATAATCGTACAAGCACAGGCTGGTAGGAGGGTTTCTATTACTGAGAGCGCCTGCCACCATACCTGGAAGGTCAATCAGGTTAGCCTGTTCAATTAACCGGCTCAGCTCTTTTAACAGCGCGCCTACCGACCGCTCGTTTCTTTTTACATCATCAAGGTGTCTGGTTTCCGCCAGTATTGTGGCCAGTGATTGTAACGACTTCGGACAGGGCGCTGTGTCGAGATCCTTGCTGTCTTTGATTCCGAGCCCTTTCGCTAACAGTCGTCCGGTGGTGTGGTCGATCTGATGCCGTTGAACCGGTTGATTGTAATCATTGGGCTCCAGGAATTCGGAGTACTCCAGGTACACGCGTTGCTTGTGTTGTATTACCCGGAAGTTTTGCCCTTGAACCAGATCTTCCAGTAGTCTGAGATAGGATATGCGCTTTTCAATCGCAACGAATGCAGTGGCCAGCGCCAGACTATCGGACTTCGAAAGTCGAGCTTGCCGGATGGCCTGCTTCGTGTCCCGCGCCCATTGTGCAAGGTTCGGCATGGTTTGAAGCGCTCTGGGGCAAGTGTCTCTGACCAGTGAGCGTTCGGTGCCTACCCTTAATGTTCTGTGTCGTATGAATTGTCTTGTATGGGGGCGGTGTTCCTCCAGCCATTGGACCAACACTTCCATCCGAACAGCCGCCTGAGGGTGGGGCATCCCGTTTTCGCGGGAGATCATTCTTTTTGCCAGACGATCAATGTAGCTTTGATTGAGTTCGCTCTCATCGCTGACTGGGCTGGCATCTAGTGCCAAGTCCAGCTCCTTCCGGGCTGCAGAACGCGCCAGATCACGGGCTTTGAGCCGTTCCGAGTGTCGCCGTGCCTGACCAAAGCATTCAGGCTCCCGGTAAGTATCAGCGGGTTGTTTGGCTTCGAAGGCAGTGATGTCGAAGTTGGTCTTGGGCAGTCGCACTATAAAGCCTAGCCGTTCAAAGCAGTCGTCCAGGGCTTCCTTATACCGTTCACGGTCCTCTCGCCAACACCTCGCCGAGTGATCACTGTAGGAGGTTGTTCCCCGCTCCCCATGGCCCATCCAGCCGTCTATGACTTCGGGGTGAACGTTCATTCGAGCTAGCTGCTGGGCAAACCTGTGCCGGAACAGGTTCTTCGGAAGAGGCCACGAGAAGAGTTCCGATCCTGGGACGGCTAAATCGGTTAATGGATGCCACGCACCATTGCTATCGAGCAGGAAGAACAGGGGCAGGGTGTCGGAGTTTCCTTCCAGAACCTGTTGGATGCGATGCGCAAGGTCTTTGTGTTGACCTGAAAGGCTCGCCTTGAACCGACGAAGGTGCTCGAGATAGTCCTCCAATAGCCCTTTTGCGCCATCTGCAAGTGGAACCATTCGTCCGCAGTGAAGGCCGTCGTCGGATTTATCATTGATAAAGACGGCCGGGGGGTGATCACAGAAGTGGGCGATCGACTCGAAAGGCTCTGACAGGTTACGGCAACCGGTTGCGGCATTCAGGGCCGTGACAGTGTATTGGACCAGATGGTTGTGGAAAGTGATGGGGTCGCCTTGCGAGCTTTCCAGCAGGGTTTGGGTGGCTTCCCGAATGCCCTCGACCAAAATGGACTCGAGTGGCGCAAGGAGGCTCCCGAGAAGATTGGTCCTCTCATCGCCTAATGCGGGGTTTTGTAATGGAAGCCCAAATCCGTTTTGAACCTGAGCGATGCTCCAGTTGGCGTATCCACAAGCTGCTGGTAACGTAGCTCGAGGGTGGGCCGAAAGTAAGCGAGCCAATGAATGATCGCATGTCTCTTCGAAAACACTTTGGGACTGTGCGTTAGCGAGTTTGGCGCTGGTGAGTCTCGGGAAATGCCGTTTCGCGTGTTGCCTGAACCATGTTGTTAGGGCATGAGGGCTGGCCCGTGCCCATAGTTGCCGAAGAGTGGCGATGTCCGGGAAAACCTGGGTAGCCTCTCGGAGAGCGCTCTGTATTTGCTCTGGCAGCGTGACGCGGAGATTGTCTTGGAACGGTTCGATCAGAGGTTGAGCTTCGGCATCCGGATGCCAAGAGCTGTGTCGCCTCGGTCGTTCCCGGTGGGCAGTCACTAGGTCTTGGGAAATGCTCCATTCATCGCGTAAGTCATCCGTTATTTCAATTTCCTGTATGAACTCCAGGGAGCGTTCAAGATGAACGGCCAGCCAGACTAACGCGCCCCCCAGTTTTTCTTCAGGGCGGTCCTCAGCCAGAGTGCAGTTAATCCACTGATCGAGTTGATGGGCTTCTGGGGGAAGTGGTTTTTCCCATGACCAAGGAAGATAGTTTGACAGTTCTGCCGTCTGCATCAGTATGCTTTGACCCGAGAGTTTCTGCTGTTCTGGTGTTTCTTCCGGGTCGACGCCGAACAGCAGCAGTTGATGCAGGGCTTCTTCATCGGCAGAGTCTGTTTCGCTGTCTGAATAGGCAAGAAGTTGAGGCCCGCCTGCCGAGCTGCTCAGATCCAATGCGCCCTCTGTTGCTTGGAGTAGGTTCGTAAAGGAAGTCTGAAAAGCGGTCTCTGTTTTTTGAGCTCTGGTGGGGTTGAGTTGGCCCTCTGCAACCCGTTGGATGGCCCTAAGAAGCAGCAGCTCTTTACGGGTTTCTGGCCCTGAGTATCTGGCGATTAGCTGAGATGCGGCGTGTCGTATTGCCAGGTTGAATTGGGAGTACGAGTAGTGGTCTGACGGGCAGGCTTTCAATGACATTTCAAGAATGTTGTCAATAAGTGTCCATTTGCTGTTCTCTCCGGGGAGGCAGAGTGTGCTGGCGACCTGCTGAATCTGGTTATCGTGTGGGCAGTTATGCTCTGCGGTTCTTTCCAGTGCCTGTACGATCAGCCATATTTTTAGAGTTCTTCGTAATCGGTCGAGTAGTTTATTGTCGGAAGGGGGCTGTGGTTGGATAACCAGTTCGAGCAGAAAATGCTCGTTTTTCAGATCTGCTCCTGCCGACCGCAGAATGGTTTTCGTGTTGCCTCTTGATACGCCCTGGTGAAGACCGGAATAGTTATTGGCAAAGTCTTTATCTTGGCTGAACGAGAAAAGAAGCCTGCTTAGGTGGCTGATGTAGGGATTGTCAGCCCACTGATGCAGAATGGCCTTTGAGTCCGGGTTAGAGAGTTCGCGATACAGGTTGCCGACGATCGTGAAGTTTTCAGTGAAGCCAAAGGCGAGCGCTATGGCGTCGAAGATGTCGGAGACGTTGTTTTGTTCAGCCCAAGAACGGATGGCTTGAAAGTGAGGGCCTGGATGCCTTAAGGTCAAGTCCTCGTTGTCTGATTGATCAGCCCCGTGCCATTTCTGCTTGTCGTTACTTGGCATTGTTGTACTTAGTCTCCACTCTCCCTTCTATCCAAAATTCTAATTCACACATCAATTTATATCAAATATCATCAATTTGGCACAAAAAAAGTGTGCCTAAAACATCAGTCTCATAACCCGAAGGTCGTTGGTTCGAATCCAGCCCCCGCTACCATAGTCTAGAAAGGCAGATCAGTTTCGTACTGGTCTGCCTTTTTTGTTGCGATATTGAGAACTTGTTTAGCCATATCGCCCGTCCAAAACTCCGTCGTTCTAGGGTATGCTTCGGGACTGAGTTTCCGAAACCATCGTTTGATGACTAAAACAACAGAAATGGAGCCTCCGATGAGTTNAATGAAACGCCTGCTTGCCGCGTTTGCATCCTTTGCAGTTATGTCTAGTGCCGCCGTTGAGGCCCGCGATTTTCGCCTCGGCTTGATAACGCCACNGCCCCACATCTGGACCAAGGCGGCCAACGAGTTTGGGCAGGATCTGAATGAACAGTCCGGGGGAGAGCATTCGGTAACGGTTTTCCCGGCCAGGCAGCTGGGTAACGAGGCGCAGATGGTTCAGCAGCTGCAAACGGGCGCACTGGATATGGCGTTCCTGACCATTGCTGAAGTTTCCAACCGGGTGCCGGATTTCGGCGCGCTATATGCGCCTTATCTGGTCGACAACATTGACCAGGCCGCGGAATTGTTGCGCTCCGAGGAAGCGAACAAACTTCTGGACCAACTGCCGGCCAACGTTGGCCTGGTGGGTGTAGGCTATGCCATGGCTGGAATGCGCCAGGTGCTCAGCCGGGATGAGGTTTCTGGTCCTGTCGATCTTGAGGGCAAGAAGCTACGCATTACCCCGTTCGAGCCCATCCGGGATTTCTACAACGCCATCGGCGCGGCACCCACGCCGTTGCCACTGCCTGCGGTGTATGACGCGCTGGCGAATGGCCAGGTCGACGCCATCGACATGGATTTCGACTCCATCCTGGTGCTCAAGTTTTACGAGCGCGCCGACCACCTGCTGATTTCCAACCACATGATGTTCCCCATGGTGGGCGTGGTATCTGGCAAGGTCTGGCGTGACCTGGGCAACGAAGACAGACAGCTCATCCAGGAAACCATGAAAGCTCACCTGAATGCCGTAATGGACAAGTTTGTGGCCCAGGAGAAGGATCAGGAACAGCAGCTCAGAGAGCTGGATATCACCGTGAAAAAAGCAAACCGCAGTGAATTCGCTGACGCCATTTCCGCCTGGGAAGACATCTGGGCTGAGAAAGCCCCGTCTCTTGGCATCCTGCGCAACGTCGCCGAGGACATCAAGGCCCAATAATCCGGGCGACGCACCATGCTTAAAGCTGTTTCGGATTTTGTCGCACGCATTGAAGCTGTCATCGCCGCATCGCTTGCCGGTGCGGTGACCCTGCTGATCCTATTGAATATTATTACCCGGTCTGCCGGTTACGCCATCTATTGGGTGGATGAACTGGCGATTTACTGCATGATCTGGATGACCTTCTTTGCGACATCCGTGCTGCTAAAACGTCGGGAAAGCGTTGCTGTCAATCTGCTGACCGAGTATGTAAAAGGTAGCACCCGAACGGTACTGGCGAAATTCAGTGACCTGATGGTGCTTCTGTTTGGCGGTATTCTGGCCTGGCTCAGCTGGCGCTGGTACGACCCGTTCACGTTGTATCAGGTGGGGTTCGACCTGCAAAACTTTCAGGCGGAAACCTTCAACTTCATGTACGCGGAAAACACCAGCACCCTTGGCATCAAAAAGTTCTGGGTGTGGATGATTCTGCCCATTCTGTCGATCACTTTGACCCTTCATGGTTTAGCCAATCTTCTCAGTTCCGAGACTGCTCCCGAACAGAGCGTGGGTATGACATGACTGCGGTTGTCTTCGCCGTTTTGTTGTTTCTTGCGGTGCCGATCTCACTGGTCCTGGCGCTGACGGCGCTCTGGTATATCTACGATTCGGGTAATACCGTGCTGCTAGATTCCTACCTGCAACAGCTATTCGGCGCCATCCAGAGCTATGGACTGTTGGCGATACCCCTGTTCATGCTTGCCGGCGAATTGATGAATGAAGGTGGCCTTACCAGCCGGCTGGTGAACCTGGCGCGCATCCTGGTGGGCGGGTTTCGCGGAGGCATGGCTTACATCAACCTGGTGGCCAACATGATGATGGCGGCCATTATGGGCTCTGCTGCCTCACAGATCGCCATGATGTCCCGCGCCATGGTGCCTGCCATGGAGAAGGACGGTTACGAAAAGCCTTATGCCGCCGCCATAACCGCTGCCGGGGGATTGCTCTCGCCCATTATCCCGCCGTCCATGCTGTTCGTGCTGTTTGGCGTACTGGCCCAGGTTCCGATTGCGGATATGTTCATCGCCGGCATCATTCCGGGGCTGGTCATGTCTTTTCTGTTCTTTATCGCGATCAGCCTGCTCGGCCTCAGATATGAGTACCCGAAAGGCAGCTGGCCAACGCGACAGCAGGCCAAGCATTATTTCCTGATGGGCATTCCGGCGGCGCTTATTCCGCTGATCATCATCGGCGGTATCCTCACCGGGCTGGCCACTCCCACAGAGTCAGCCGCGCTGGCCTCACTGGGTGCTCTGGTGATTGGAAAATACGTCTACCGAGACCTCAAGTACAAAAACCTTTTTGGCGTTCTGAAAAGGACCGCCTTCAATTCCGGCATGGTCATCATGCTGATTGCTGCCGCGGGTGTATTCGGCTGGGTGATCATCTTCGAAAAAATTCCCCAAAGTGCGGCCAGCTGGATCGCCGCACAAACCACAGACCCATTCATGTTTCTGATGCTGGTCGTGGGTATCCTGCTGCTGGTGGGCATGGTGATCGATGGCATTGCCGCACTGATATTGGTCGTGCCGATCCTCATGCCCATAGCGGAAGCCCGGTTTGGCATTAGCGCCTACCAGTTCGGCGTGGTGGTGTGCCTGACGCTGGTTCTTGGCCTGCTTACACCACCGGTTGGTGCGGGCCTTTATATTTCTTCCGCCATGACCGGCGCATCCCCGATGGCTATTTTCCGGGCTTTGCTTCCGTTCCTTCTGGCAACCATTCTGACGCTGGTGCTGATCAGTTGGGAAGAGGGGTTGGTGCTGGCGTTGTTGTAGGGAACACCTGATTTGCAAAGAGACACGCTCTGTCACTTGAATATGGTCTCCTCTCATTTCAAGGTAGGGGGTCTGCCGTGGGTGTCTTTTGTTTGGGACTACCCCTTTAGAGCGAGTTGCTTCACTTTGCACCAGCGAACGCCTATATCTTCTTCAGATTTATCCCTTCAAGAGAATAACCAATTAATAATTGCTGTTGGAACGGGTTTTGTTCAGCTTGAAAAACTCGATCGCGCTTTTAAGTTGGTTGACCTGTTCCGTCACCGAACTTTGCTCTTCTGCGGCACTGGCAACTTGTGCATTTATGTCAGTCACCGCCTTGCGACTTCCCGCCTGAACGGACTCAATGGCCGACTGGATTTCTCGTGTCGACAAGTGGATGGTGCAGACCCGGCCCGCTTTTGCGGGCTTTTTTCGCACTCCAGCACACCCATTTTGCTCTCCACTGCCCCTGCCCGGACTTTTTTGTAACGTTGTGTATGGCGCTTGATTCCGCTCGGCAAAAATTTGCCCGCCTGATCAATTACTTCCCCGCTTTATTACAAATCCCTGACGGGAAATTGACATTTTCGTAATTAGGAAAATGACCACCGTCACACCGACAATCGTCCACGTTTTATACAATTTAACAAAGTCGACGATTTATTGGTGCTTAATGCATATGAAACGCGTCATCAAAGTGTCACAGGCATGGATCGCCGCGTTTATTTTTGGAGCACTTCTCACAGGCTGTGGGGGTGGATCATCGGGTAGTGCTAGCGTCGGTTCGCCGGGCGATTCTGGAGATTCCGCTGGTTCAGGCGGTCAAGTTGATTCCGGGGGCACCGGAGGACAAGAGCCATCTCCCGAGCGCTCCGCAGTATTGAGCTGGAGCGCTCCCCTGACTCGCGTTAACGGCGAGAGCATTCCGATGGGTGAGCTCGACAAATATGTGATCCGGTACGGTCAGGATGCTGACGAGCTGAGCGAAGAGGTGGTTGTCACCAATGCTCAGGCCGAAGCGGAAATGTCCTACGAGGTGAGTGGTCTGGACGCAGGGACCTGGTATTTCACCATCCAGGTTCAGGATACCAACGGGCTGATCAGTGAGCCCTCCGATGTTGTGAGCAAGTCCATCCGTTCCTGAGACTAGAACCCCGGGCCTGGAGTATGAAGTCTCAGGCCATCGGGTCTGCAATCGGGAGTTTGAGGGTGAACGCAGAGCCTTCGCCTGGTTGCGACGACACCGAAATTTCCCCTCTATGCTTTTCAACAACGGTCTTGACGAAGGATAGTCCGAGCCCCGTTCCGTGGACTCCGGCCAGCTCAGTGCTTTTTTGACGCCGGTAACGGTCGAACAGGTGCGGCAGTTCCTCCGGATCGATACCGGTACCTTCATCGGCAATTGTCAAACAGGCCTGATGGCCAGCGCGGAAGACCTGAATGCTGACGTCTGATCCACGCGGGCTGTATTGAACGGCATTGGTCAGCAGGTTGATAACGGCGCGCTCCAGAAGCTCTGCATTGCCTTTCAGCCACAAATCCTCGGTACCCTGTAACTGGAGTTGTATCTGCTTCTCTACAGCCTGCTCGCTGACGCTGTCACGGGCGTTCTCTACGATCGCCAGAAATTCGCATTCGTAGAACCGGGTTTCCGTTAATTGTTCCGCCCGGGCCAACTGCACGAATTCCTCGGCCAGGTGATAGCTTCTCCGGGCCAGCCGCCCCAGTTGTTCCAGCTGTTCCTGTTCAATGTGGCTGGGATCCCGTTTCAACTGTTCGATCAGGGCAAGCTGTGAAACCAGAGGCGAGCGCACGTCATGGGAAATAAAGTCGATTGCCTCGCGGTGCTGGCGCTGCTGCTCCCGCAATTCCGAAATATCCGAAATATTGGCAATGATGCCTTGCTGGTCGCTGTCTGGCAGCGAAAACGGTGCAAAATGAATCAGGAAATCTTTGTCGCGAATCCTGAGGTCTACGGTGCGGCTCTGTAATAGGGTCAGGGTGTCGGAAACGGTTTCATGCCAGGGTGGCGTTTCCCGCGGATCGTGTCCCTCCAGCAGTTTTACCAGGGGAAGGCCGGCCAGGCTCGGCATGGGCTCGCGGAACCATTCCTCTATGTGGCCGTTGGCAAAACGGATGACCCCCAGTTCGTCGGTCACGATGATACCGTCGGGCATGCGCTCAAAACTTCTCCGGATGAACTGCTGCATGTGGTTCAACCGATCCGTGGCGATGCGGACCCGCTCGATTCGTGCAGAAATGTTTTCACTGGGTCTGGCTGCAGAATCCGCCGGTACGGCTTGCTCAAGGTGCAGCCTGCGCAGATAGCGCTGGATGGCCTCGCGCCCGAGATCATTGGGTAACAGCAGGCCCAGGTGATAGCGGGTGCCGGCTCGCAATAGCTGAATCCAGCTGCGATTGCTGTCGTGAAACCAGTGCCCCGGAGTCAGGTCATCCGGAATATCGCTCTGTGACAGTCCACGTGCGGAGAGGATGTCGTTCTCCTCCATCAAAAGCCACCCTGTGGGGCGAAACAGGGCCTGGAAGTGCTCCAGAAGTTGTGTCGGGTTCCTTCCCGAGGGTGCGGGCAGGGCGACCTGGGGGCTTCTGGCCAGCTCGTCCAGTTGCCGGTTCAAAAATCGGTTGGTCATGGCCAGTCGAAGGCCGCTGGATACAGGAAAGGCCAAGAGTGGAACCAGCAGTGCGTTTGCAAGGGGAACCCACCATCGCATCGTCAGCAGCACGAACAGATAGATTCCGACCAGTCCCGCCAGTGCCGTCGCGCAGGCGAGAAGGGTTCGCGCAGGGCGCATGGGTGGCAGGGCGAGGGCGAGTATCAGGATGGTTGTCATGGCCAGCAGGGCAGACGCCCACGCCGGTGCGGGTTTAATCAACAATCCCTGCATGTATGCCGACAACACGTTGGCGTGGAATTCAACGCCGGACATCGGACGGCTCAGCCCCGAGAAGGGCGTGGGCAGTATGTCGCCAAAACCGGCGGCTGTGGCACCGACAAAGACTGTTTTGCCACTGAAGTGTTCGGGTGCGGCCGGCTGAGTGAGTACCTGTGAGAAAGAATACGACTGGAGAGAGCCGGCACCACCGATCAGGGGCACAGCACGGTATTGATCCCGAATATTGACATAGGAAGGCGTATCCTCGGTCTCCGGATTTTGTGGTCCAACACCGCTTGCGGCCAGCGCAAGGCTTGGCCAGAGCTGGTTCCCGAGGCCATTAAACAGATAAAGACCCCGGGCAACGCCGTCGCTGTCCAGTTCCACATGAGCATGGCCCAGACCGGCGGCCGCTGAAGCCAGCACTCCAACCGGCAATTGTTCGCTTAACAGGTACTGGGAGGTGGGAGGCGACAGATAGACTGGCAGAATAACGTTGCCGTGACTTCGCATCTGTTCTGCCAGTTGCTGGTCGTCTGGCGACGGTTCGGCGAACAGAATATCGAACACAATGGTTTTTGCGCCTGCCTCGTTGAGCTTGGCAATGAGCTCAGCGTGCAGATTACGGGGCCAGGGCCAGCGGCCCAGGCGATTCAGGCTCAGCTCGTCGATCGTCACCAGAACCACCTCGTCCGAGGCTTCCAGTGGATTCGAGGTGATGGCTTGGTCGTACAGCCAGTAATCCAGGCGTTGAGGTAGTTCGGTTGTCTGGATAAGCAGGAGCAGTGCCAGCAGTATCAGGCCCAGAGTCCAGGGGGTCGTTTTAATTGGCAGCCAATCCCGGTTCATGAGCCCTGCTGTGTGGTTCGGTCGATCAACGGATTATTCCAGGTACAATTCCCTCCCTGGTCCCCAACGGCTTTGCAGTGGACCATCAGAAAGAGCTTTCAGGCGCACAAAATACCGCCTTCCGGGAATAAGACGCAAGGCTGCCGTGGTATCAGGCAGTGTTGCCTCCTTGATGATATTGTTGAAGCCCGGCTCCTCCGAGAGTTGCAGTCGGTATTCTGCCGCCGTGTCTACCTTCTCCCAGAACACCCTTACCTGGCTGTCGATGTAGTTCACGCTGATGATCCGAACCGGAGGCAGGCTGCCATTGACCACCAGCTCCCGCGGCTGCGTTGTAGCAACTGAATTGCCGCCTGCTTCGGTCACCACGCGCCAGTAATACTTGCCAGGCCCAAGCGGGCGTGAGGGCAGGGCAGCCGTTTCGGGTGCCCACTCGCTGGTGGCGATCAGGTTCCGGAAATCCTGATCTTCGGCTATCTCTACCCGAGCCACTTCATTGTCGCCGTTAAGCTGCCAGCGAAACTCGGGCATATCGTCGTTGACGGTGCCCCCATCTTCCGGAGCAACCAGGCTGGCAGTCCTGGCCTGAAGATCGACTTCCAGCGGGACGACGCGTGGCATCCCCGCCGTGCCGCGAGTATCGAGTGCCGCCAGGTGTACCTCATAGCTGCCATTATCCAGTTGCCCGATATCAAAGCTGTTGCCTGTCAGTTTTCGGCTTTCTACCCAGCGGCCTGTGTCGCTTTCGAAGATGTCCACCCGGTGCATGGGGGCGCGACTTTCCTGCCAGGTCATGGTGGTGGGCAGTTGGGTCAGTCTCGGTGGCAGTGGATCGAGCGCCGGCGCTGGCGGTAGGCGGCGAATGCTCAGGCCGTCATTGTTAGTGGTGGACAGGCTGGCTCCGAAACCCGCAGGGATCCGGCGGGTCTTGCCGGGGGCCCCGAAGTCAACGTCGCCCTCGGTTACCTGCAGGCGAGTGCCCTCTGCCGATGTCTGGAGTGAAAATGCGGTACCTCTCACGGCGGCGACGGCCGAAGGCGTTTCAATCTCGAATCGTGCGCCTCCCTCCATGACCGGCTTCACTCGGGTGTGGATCTCGCCCCTGTCGAGTCGGAGTCTGGTATCGACCATGCCGGCTTTGCCGTATTGGGTCAGGCGATTGAAGATGAGTCGAGAATTCGGAGAAATCCTTACTTCCGAGCCGTCCGCCAGTTCAATGGTGGCGGTCCCGGACGCGGACAGAATTTCATCACCAACGCGGATGAGGGCGTCTTCACTCAGGGGTGTTTTCCGACCGGTATTTCCGGAAATCAGCTGTACGGTTCCGGTGACCGATGTCGCCCGCGCCGGCTGAGGTTGGCGCTTTAGCCAGGCAAGGGGAATTCGCACACTGTCGCCGGCACCCAGAATGGCACCGTTGCCAATCTTGTTGTATTGCAGAAGGCGACTCGCGGGATAATTGGGTGCGAGCAGGTCGTTGGCCACTTCCGAAAAGCTTTCTCCAGGCCGCAAGGTGTAGATCCACTCGGGCACCGGGTTGGCCGACGAAACGTCAGAATGCCCGGCTGAACCGCGCGTTACCGAAAGCTCGGCAGCCGCGGGGGCAGCCCAGGCAAGCAGTGAAAGGATCAGCAGCAGTGCCGGTAATCGCGGAGCCGGGCTGTCAGTCATTGGCTGCCCTGGCGGGTTCGTCGACGTCAAAGGCCTGGTCCTGCGCCTTCATGGCCTCCAGTCGGTAGCCCCGCTGGTAAATGGTCTTGATGCGGAAGCCGTTTTCCGGGTTCAGGCCGAGACGACGGCGCAGTCGGCTCATATGCGTGTCCACGGTACGGGTATTGATATCCCGCGCCAGACCCCAGACGCGCTCAAGCAGCATTTCCCGGGTCAACAGCCGGCCCTGGTTCTGGAACAGGAACAGGGTCAGATCGAAATCCTTGTCGGTCAGCGTCAGTTCTTCACCATGGAGTGCAATGACCCTTTGCTGCGTGTTGATTTCGAACGGACCATAGCGAAGCACTTCCTTTTCGCTGTCAGGATTGGAGCGTCTCGCCAGAGCATTGATGCGCGCGCCCAATTCCGCCGCACGGGCCGGCTTGGCCAGGGAATCGTCGGCGCCGGCATCCAGAGCCCGAACAATATCTGCCTCGCTGTCCCGCTGGGTGAGAAACACGACTGGAATCGGCCAGTTCAGCTGGGCGCGAACGCTCTCGAGAACATCAATGCCGGTCATGTCCGGAATCTGCCAATCCAGAATCAGGAGGTCATAGCTGCGGTGCAGAACCGCGCACAGGAAATTTTGGCCGGTCGGGAAGCTGTCGCAGTGATGCCCGCTTTCAGACAGAATTGACTGGATGTGCTGTGCCTGTTCGGTTTCATCTTCAAGCAAAGCAATACGCATTAAGCCTCTCCCGGAGTGTCGCTCTCTTGCCTGGTATCGAGCAGAGCTTTCAATGGACTACTCTGCTATATCAATCAATTATCACAAAATGTGGATCTGCGTTCAGTATCGTTATGTAGACTTGCGTAAACGGACTAAAGGCTTTCCGTTGTCGTCGTCCAATGTTTGTCGGCAGCCGGGGAAATTACTGCAGCCCCAGAACCAGCCTTTTTTCCCTTTTCGTCGCACCAGGGGCGAGAAACAGTGGGGGCATGGAATGGGTTTCTGGCCAGTGCCATCCTGAGGCGTGGCTTCTTCCAGCGGTCGGGTGCCCCGGCAATCCGGGTAGCGGGTGCAGGCATAGAATCGGCCGAACTTGCCGTCTCGCTCCAGCATCGGGGCACGGCATTTGGGGCAATGAGGCTGGGACTCTGGTGAAGTTGTACCGGCCTGTTCGTTGTCCTGGGCGGGCCGGCCCTGTGGCCTGTTGAGAAAGCCGCGAATTTCCTCTTTCAGGGTTTCCAGGAACTGTCTCGGGTCACCCTCTCCACGGCGGATGCTCTCCAGGTTCGCTTCCCACACCGCTGTGCGATCCGGTTTGCTGACCGATTCGGGCAGAGCGCCTATCAATGCCTTGGCTTTGTCGGTGGCGCGGATGTGTCGGCTGTCGCGGTACAGATAATCCCGTTTGAACAGGGTGTCGATGATAGCCGCGCGGGTCGCTTCGGTGCCCAGGCCATCGGTTTCCCGCAGGGTTTTTCTGAGTTCGGTATCGGTTACAAAACGGGCGATGTTGGTCATCGCCGAGAGCAGGGTCGCATCGGTGAAATGCTGGGGCGGCTGGGTTTTGCGCTCGCTGAGGTTGCTATCGTCGCAGAATACCGGTTCGCCTTTTTCCAGTCTGGGAAGCGGTGCCTTCTCCGGTTCCTTGCGAGCTTCTCGCAGTTTCAGTTCCAGCGTTTTCCAGCCGGGCACCAGGATGGCCGTTTCCGTCGCGCGGAATTCGTGCTCTGACACTCGTACCGTTAGCTTACCCTCCCTGTGCACGGCATCGGGCGCGAACTGCATCAGATAGTACCGGCTGATCAGTCCGTAGATTTTTTCTTCCGCGTCACTGAGTTTGCCGTTCGGCGTCGGGCGGCTGGTTGGGATAATAGCGTGGTGGGCGTCGACCTGTTTGTCGTTCCACGCGGAAGTCCTGCGGCCAAGGTCTGCGCCGTTGCAGGCTTGCTCCAGATCCGGTGCCACTCGGGCAATGGCTCTTATCACCTGCTCCCGCTGGCTGTAGTGGCCTTCCGGTAAAAACCGGCAATCTGATCGCGGGTAGGTGATGAGCTGGTGGCGCTCGTAAAGATTCTGGGCGGTATCCAGGACGTCTTTGGCACCCATGCGGAATAGCCGGCCTGCTTCAATTTGCAGGGCCGACAGGGAAAACGGCAGCGGTGGCGCTTCCGACCGATCCCGAAAGCGGGACTCGGTGATGGTGCCGGGTCGGTTTCGAACGCTGTCGGCAATCTGTTCAGCGACTTCCCGGTTGAGCAGGCGGTTCTCTTCATCCAGGTAATCCTGGAACTGCTCGTTGGGCTGCCAGCGGGCGGTGAAGGTTTGCTGGTCGGCTTCTTCCTCCTGAGCCCTGAACCTTGCTTCAATGCGGTAATAGGGCTTGGGCTGGAAGTGTTCGATGGTATTGTCACGTTCAACCACAAGGCCAAGTACCGGAGTCTGTACCCGGCCAACGGAATAGACCCCCTGTTCACCCTGCCGCTGATAACTGAGGGTATAAAATCGGGTCAGGTTGATGCCATAGAGCCAGTCGGCGCGTTGTCTGGCCAGGGCGGAATGGGATAACCGACGGAATTCCCGGTTGTCCCTGGGGCTCTGGATCGCCCGGGCCACGGCCGCTGGCGTCAAATCGTTGATCAGTATCCGTTGAACCGGGGCGCTGGCACCGAAATAGCGGATAACTTCGTCCACCAGCAGCTGGCCTTCCCGATCCGGGTCGCCAGCATGAATAATGGTCTTGGCCTGGCGAATCAGCGATTCCAGCACCTTTAATTGTTGCTGAACACTGTCCTTGGGCATGACCTCCCATTTGTCGGGAAACATCGGCAGGTCTTCCTGGCGCCATTTCTTCCAAGCGGGGTTATAGCGTGCAGGTTCTGCCGGTTCCAGCAGGTGGCCGATGCACCAGCTAACGGTGGCAGCATTTTCGCCAGTGCCACAGCGTATCCAGCCCTGGCCTTTCTGGTGAGGGCCAGGGAGGGCAGCGGCGATGGCGCGGCCGAGACTTGGTTTTTCGGCGATGTACAGGTGCATGGGGTTTGGGTGTTTTGGAATCGGGATGGGAATGTGGCGCTTTGGCTTTATGGTGTCAAGGCTCTCGGGTGTGTCCTGTATGTGTAGTAGACTGAGGGTGTTGGTGGAGGCGGCTGTGAAGATGGCTTTCCCAAAAGACGCCGTGAACCCATCCATGGGGGCTTGGTGCTGCCATCCTTGGCAACACACACTTTTGGGAAAGCCATCTCCACACCCGCTTCTGACCGTTCGCCATTCGCCCTCTTCCATCAGGGTTGAGCTGTAGGAGTCTCGAAACATGAAGATCCAGAATGCAATTGAAACCAAGCTGAACGACGCCTTCGATGCGCGTGTGCTTCAGGTGGAGAACGAGAGCCACAAGCACAGTGTGCCTCCTAATTCTGAAACTCATTTCAAGGTGACCCTGGTGTCGCCGGAATTTGAGGGGCAGATGAGGGTGCGGCGGCATCAGGCGATTTACAAGGTGCTTGCCGAGGAACTGGCGGGGCCGGTTCATGCGCTGGCGTTGCATCTATACTCACCGGAAGAATGGGAGGCGACGGGGCAGTCGGCGCCGGAATCTCCGAATTGTATGGGCGGGTCGAAGAAAGATCCGGCGATGGCGACGCGGACCGCACAGGGAGAGGGTTCATGAGTCAGTTTTTCCAGATTCATCCGGAGACGCCACAGAAGCGTCTGATCAATCAGGCGGTGGATATTCTGCGTCGTGGCGGGGTGATCGTGTATCCCACGGATTCCGCCTATGCCATTGGTTGTCACCTCGGTGACAAGCAGGCGGCGGATCGGATCAAGCGGATTCGCCGTCTGGATGACAAGCACAACTTCACCTTGGTGTGCCGGGATCTTTCGGACATCGGGGTCTATGCCAAGGTGGACAACACCCAGTACCGGTTGCTGAAGAATTTCACGCCCGGGCCCTACACTTTCATTCTGGATGCCACCAGTGAAGTGCCCCGGCGGCTGCTTCATCCCAAACGCCGGTCAGTAGGCGTCCGTGTGCCGGACAATGCCATTGTTCAGGAGCTGTTGGGCGAGCTTGGTGAGCCCATCATGAGTAGCACTCTGATTCTGCCGGGCGAAACCGATCCGATGACAGACCCTTATGAAATCCGGGAAACCCTGGAGCATGAGCTGGATCTGATTATCGACGGGGGATTCTGCGGTATGGAAGCGACCACGGTCGTGGACTTTACCGGCGAGGCTCCGGTGGTTACCCGTGTTGGTAAGGGGGATCCGGCGCCTTTCGAGGTCTGATTCTCCTGATCCGTCTTTCCTTTATGCCCGGGCGTTCAGATTAAAGGCGTACGCCCGGCTATTCCCTGCAGCTTCGATTTGCTCGGCACTCACTGAGCGGCGCATGGTGTCGTAACGGTGCACGAGGTCCTGCAGGCCGTTAAATTGCTGGTTCTCGCTGATCAGTGTGTCCAATAGCGGGTTATTCACCCCGTACGCCTGATTCAGTTTGAGCGCATTGTCCATGAAATGCAGCGTTGGCTCGTTAACGCTGAGGCGATTGAACGCTTCCTTGAAGTTTTTGTTTACGTTCAGGTCTTTTTCAATCTGGATGCGTGTGTTGTCTGCGATTTTCCCTTCCACCGCAACGCTGCCATTCTCCGTTTTGCTCACGTTCAATGCGGTTGCCGGGTGCAGGTTGTATTCGGCAAGTTTGTGCCGCAGTGTTTCTCGAACGAAGGCAAGATCCTGCCCCACAGTTTGTTTGTAGTCGGTCATGGCCAGTCGGCGGGCTTTCAGCCGTGAGAGGTCAGACTGGTTGTTCTCCGAGGGTGTAAAACGATCATCGCCAGGTGTCGGCTCGGTTTCCATGGCCTTTGCCTGTGCTTTGCCGGGCGCGGCTTCCGGCCCTGTTGAAGGCGTCTGGCGCCTTTCCATGGCCTGCTGGAACTGGGTGCTCGCCCGGATCAGAGATGTCAGTAGGGACATGGATGGGTTTCCTCCTTCGGTCAACCGGAGTGCGGTTTCCGAACAGTCAGCGTTGGGAATCACGAATGCTTGTCATCATGCTCTGCAGCTTTCAGGCCAACTCGATGAAGTCCCGGGCTGAGGGCTCCCTCCTTCCTTCATGTGTAAACGACTTTTCCCGGATCTGATCTGGGTCAGGAAATAATTGACGCATATCTATAAAGTTTGGCGACAGTTAGTTGTCATCACGAAACGTCAAAACAACGTCCTGGCCGCATGCCGCGCGGTCTCTGTGTCGGGTTACCATGAAAAAACAGTATTCCATCCGCTTTCTCTTACTTGCCGCTTTGGCGGCTGCCTTCTCCCTGGTGCTCGTGTTTACCGTAATCTACAGTGCAGACTCACAGCGTGATCATCTTGAAGAGTTCAGCCACAAATACGTGGATGGACTGGCAAAATCCTATTTCGATGGGCTGAATACCATGATGGTCACCGGCACCATCGGTAACCGGGATGTGCTTCGGAAAAAGGTGATGGCGTCTGAAGACGTGCTGGACGTGCGGGTGATTCGCAGTGACCATTTGAACCGGATCTTCGGCAACGGCAACGCGTCGGAACAGAAGCGGGAACCTTTGGACAAGAAAGCGCTTGCCGGTGAGCGGGTGGAGTCCTATTCCAGCAATGAGGACGGGCGAGTCTACACACTGATCGAGCCCGTGATCGCGATGGAGAACTATCAGGGCGTCAACTGTCTTGGCTGTCATCAGGCCAGTGAGGGAGACGTTCTTGGAGCCATTCGGGTGGACTATTCCATGGCTGACAGCGATGCCCGTTTGCAGCAGCAACTGCTGACCAGTGGCGGTATTCAGGTAGCCATCTTTGCTGCGGTGTTTTTCCTGACCGCCGCCGCTTTGAGTCGACTGGTGTTTTCCCGTTTGCGGCGACTCCACGACCGCATGGACGAGATCTCCAGAAATTCTGACCTGACCATTGAGCTTGAGGTTACCCGCAACGACGAGATCGGTTCCGTGTCCCGGGCGTTCAACCGGATGATGGCGAAGATACGGGAGAGCATGAATACCGTCATGGACAACGCCGAACAGGTTGAGCAGGCGGCCAGAAGCATTGCGGGGAAGGCTGACACGACAGAGAGGGAAGTGCTTGCCCAGCGTGACAACACAGATCAGGTGGCCAGCGCCACTACCGAGATGGCCGCATCTGCGGTTCAGGTCCGGGAAAATGCCATTCATACCACCCGAAAATCCGCAGATACTGCGGAATCAGCGAGCAAGGGTGAGAGCCTTGCCCGGAATGCAGTAAAAAGCATCGAGGCATTGAACACCGAGGTCCAGAGTGGCGCAAAACGCATTGAGCAGCTGGATCAACGTACCAGCCAGATGTCGGATATGCTGGAGGTAATCTCCAATATCGCTGACCAGACCAACCTGCTGGCGCTCAATGCCGCCATCGAGGCGGCCCGTGCCGGAGAGCAGGGGCGCGGTTTTTCTGTGGTGGCCGATGAGGTGCGTGCGCTGGCGTCGAGAACCCAGGATTCAACGGAGGAAATCCGGAACACCATCAACGGACTGAAGGGAGAGGTTGTCGATTGTGTGGCCACCATGCGCCATGCCTCTGAGATGGCAGAGCATCAGGTTTCAGCCATTCTGACAGTAGAGTCTGAACTGCAAACCATTGCCTCTGCTGTGCGGGAGATCACCAACCTCAATCAGGAAATGGAGAGCGCTGCCAACGAGCAGAGCGATGTCTCCGAATCCATTAATCACAACGTGATTGAAATCAGTCGCTCGGCAGAGCAGACCTCCGGGGATGCCAAGGAGACAGCGAGAATTGCCGGAGACCTTCTGGCCATGGCCGAGAATCTCAGGAAAACCATCGAACAGTTCCGGCTGAATCAGGAAAGCCGCCTTTAGAACGGCGGCGTGGGTCTGGCGACAGGCTCAGCCCCGATGGTCGGAAACAAAGGGGTTGGTGGCTCGCTCCCGGCCAAAGGTGGACATTGGACCGTGTCCGGGAATGAACGCAACCTCGTCGCCGAGCGGGAACAGCTGTTCCCTGATAGAGCGAATCAGTGTTGCGTGGTCGCCCTTTGGAAAATCCGTGCGTCCGATCGAGCCATGGAACAGCACGTCACCTACCAGCGCCAGACCGGATTCCTTGTGGTAAAAAACCACATGTCCCGGTGTGTGGCCGGGGCAGTGAAGGACTTCCAGGGTCTGGTTACCCACGGTGACCTGCTGCCCATCTTCCAGCCAGCGATCCGGGGTGAAAACTTCCGGGGCCGGAAACCCGAACATCTGCGCCTGCTGGGGCAGGCCAACAATCCAGAAATTGTCTTCCTTCTGCGGCCCCTCAATGGGAATACCCAGCTCTTTGGACAGCTCCGCAGTTCCGCCGGCATGGTCAATGTGGGCATGGGTAAGCAGAATTTTTTCGACCGTCACGTCTTCCTCAGCCACAGCGGCGCGAATCTTCTCCAGATCCCCGCCCGGATCGACTACGGCTGCCCGGCGCGTCTTTTCGCACCAGATCAGTGAGCAGTTCTGCTGGAAAGGCGTGACCGGAATGATTCTGTAGTTCAGTGACATACCTGTTCTCAATCGCTGAAGAAATGGCTAGTGCCATCAGTTTACTGGAACATCCCGCGTAACAACGAACGCGCCCCGCAAATCGCCCTCGGAGAAGCCGGTCGCCTTGTCTTCAGGATAGAGTTCAGCCAGTTTTGCCTTCACCTCCGGGGCGATGGACTTACCGTGACAGCCAAGGCAAAGTTTCTGTGTCGGGATGGCGCTCATATATTGGAACGCCGGCTGTCCGGACGCTTCGGAGACCTGCCAGACCTCCACCGGTTTTCCGTTCTTTACCGGCTGTCTGTCCATGGCCAGCAGCTGGATCTCCTGCCAGTCGGTCGGGGTGTTTTCCGGGTTCCGGACTTTCAGACTGGTCCGACTGATGACCCAGCCGCCGCTGCTATTGTTGCTGGCGATTTCCGGTGCCACAGTCTTGCAAACACCAATACCGTTTGTGAGGCCGCCTTCTTTGATGGCCGCCTGGAGCGCCTGCTTCAGTGAGCCGCCGAAGCTTTTCACCAGGGAACGTGCTTCGGCAACCATTGCTTCCGGGCTATCTGCTTGGGGTTGCGCGAGAAGTGGCATGGAAAGCAAGGAGCATAGCAAGGCTGTTGTGATGGTCGGTTTGGTCATTGAATCTCTCCCGGGCTTCTTGGCTTTGGAATAAGTATATAACAAAGGAATAATCCCAAATTGAGCCAGGACAGATTCCGGTAGAGTCGATGAATGATTACCACGCCAGCCAGATAACGTGGCGGGCACCCTTGCCGGGTCGCAAGGCCCTCACTGTAACGGGCTCAACAGAAAATCCTGCCCGCCGCAGCCTCTCTGTGAAGGAATGCTCCTGGCCGGCAGACCAGTAGGCAAGGATGCCATCAGGTCGCAGGGCGTTCTGGGCGGCCGCAATGCCATCCGGTGAGTAGATCCAGTTGTTTTCTTTGCGGGTGAGGCCTTCCGGGCCGTTGTCGACATCGAGAAGGATGGCATCCCATTCGCCGTCGCTGTTTCTGAGTAATTCGGCCACATCACCAATGTGAACCTGCGCTCTCGGGTCGTTCAGCGGGTTGCCCGCCGCAGAGCCCAGCGGCCCGCGATTCCAGGCTTCTACTTCGGGAACCAGCTCGGCTACCGTCACCTGCGCATCGTCGCCCAGAGCGGCCAGCGCTGCTGCCAGCGTGAACCCCATGCCCAGGCCGCCGATAAGAACCCGGGGAGCAGGCTGATCGGCAATCCGTTCGCACGCCAGGGTGGCAAGAGCATCCTCCGAGCCGTGGATCCGGCTGTTCATCAATTCTCCGGTGGTGCCGGCAATTTTGATGGAAAATTCATCATTGCGTTGCAAAAGACGTAATCGGGTTCCCTTGCCGGGGATCATTGCGGTTCCGATTTCGGTAAAGCGGGCCATTGAGAAGTCCTGATGTCGGTAAGGAGGGGCAGTTTAGCTCGCCTGGAGCCAGGTTGAATATCACGGACCGAGAATCGGGGTTAAGAGAGGTGGTACCCCCGGCAGGACTCGAACCTGCTACCTTCCCCTTAGGAGGGGGACGCTCTATCCAGATGAGCTACGGGGGCATTATCGCGAGAAGGGCGGTATGATAGCGGGCTAAGACCTGAGGCTCAAGGTTCGGTCCGGTTTCAGAGAATGCCACGGAGTGTGTTTTGCCAGATCCTTTCTCGCTAAGCGTGATTGTTCCCGTGTGGATGGAAGCGGCAGGTGTAACCGACACCCTGCGCGCCCTGCAACCGATTCGTAACCGGGGGCATGAGGTGGTTGTCGTTGATGGCGGCAGCACCGATCGAACCGTTGAGCTGGCCCGGCCACTTTGCGACAGGGTGGTTGTGTCAGAGAAGGGCCGGGCGCTTCAGATGAACGCCGGCGCGGCAGTTGCAAAGGGCGATCTACTGTTGTTTCTGCACGCAGATACGCGCCTGCCGGAAGAAGCTCTGGAGCATCTCGCAAGTTTCGTCCATTCCCGTCGCGCCTGGGGGCGGTTCGATGTGCGGCTGAGTGGTGAGCGGCTGCTTTTCCGGGTTATTGCCTGGTTCATTAACCAGCGCTCGCGCCTGTCAGGCATCTGCACCGGTGATCAGGCCATGTTCGTACGGCGGGATGTTTTCGACGCCCTGGGTGGTTTTCACCCGATGCCGCTCATGGAAGATGTCGAATTCTCACGCCGTCTTTGCCTGGTGTCCCATCCTTTCTGTATAAAAGAGCCAGTCGTTACCGATAGCCGCCGTTGGCAGAAATACGGTGCCTGGCGAACGATTTTTCTGATGTGGCAGCTGCGCTGGCGGTATTGGCGTGGTGAATCGCCGGAGTCCCTGGCCCAAATTTACCGATCGGATGTGCGCAATGCCTCAAAGTAATCCGCCTGCGGCGGTTTTTCTCCAGTTTGCCAAATGGCCGGAAGCCGGACGGGTTAAAACCCGGTTGATGCCCGAATTGGGTGCGGTCGGGGCTCTCGAAGCCCATGTTCGGCTCACGCTGGCTGTGCTGGATAACCTGTGTGCGACCGGCTATCCGGTGGAATTCTGGTGGGATAGACCGGTGGATGACCGGCCCGGCGAGGCGGCCTCTATCATTGAAGAGCTTGATGCCGCCGGCCTGATGCAAGGCGTTCAGGAGGGCAGCACGCTGGGCCAACGGATGTATCGAGCGTTGAGCCTGTCTCTTCAGGATTATGACCGGGCATTGGTGGTGGGCAGTGATTGCCCCTCGGTCGATCCGGATTACGCCCGTAACGCCGTCGCGCTCCTGAAAGACTACGACGTTGTGCTTGGGCCCTCAGACGATGGCGGCTATGTCTTGATTGGAGCCTCCCGAGTGGCTGAGGGAATGTTGGATGACATTGCCTGGGGCACGTCGGAGGTTCTGGCCCAGACATGTGAGCGCCTGAAAGCATCGGGGCTCAGCTATTGTTTGCTGGAGCCCCGTTGGGATGTCGACGAGCCCGAAGACTGGGCGCGCTTTCTGCGCACTCTTTGAGGACTCTAGCTGGCGGGCACCGGCGGCAGCTCGGTGAGCCTGCCAAGCGCCCGGTTTGCCTCCAGGCCATTCCCACCTGTAACCACTTCTAATGCCTGCTTGCGCTCCAGGACGGCCTTTTTGAAGGTTTCCAGCAATTGTGGTTTTCCGACCTGCTTGATCGCGTTGGCCAACTGCTGGCGGGAATCAAACGTGTCCATGCCCCGATCAATCTCACGCCAGTAGCGGCTGGAAATCTCGCCGAGTTGCCGGTCCCGCTCGAGTAGCTTGCTGATAACGGCCTGTTTCTCCCGATCAAGGCGTTCCGCTGTCAAAGCGGAGAGGGTTTCCTCAAAGCTGTTGGAGAATTCCTGAACAGCCTGGTCAATCTCTGCCGGGGAAGCGGAAGGTGACTGCACAACAAACCCCAGGGCCGGTGTTTCAAGCATTTCAAAAGGCGTTGCGTAAACGATGTAGCCCATCTGGCGGGTGGTTCGGATCTCTTCGTAGAACGGGCTGCTGATAATCTGGGCCAGCAGCCGGAATCGGGCCCGTTCCTCAAAGCTGGTGTTGTCTCCCTGCATGTAGAGGGTATAGCCCGTGTCTGGATGGTCCACGTCGATGGAGACGAGGGTTTCATTATCTGGCAGCTGGCGCACCTGGCTTCGTGCTACCCGGACCAGCTCGCTGTTGCCCAGAACAATGGCGTCAATTTGCCGCGCGAGGTTAAGAGTCGAGGCCTCGGTAAGGTTTCCGTGCGCCATCATAACCGGGTCAACCTGTGACAGCAGGGCTTCAGAGAAGGACTGCAGTTCCTCGAAGCTAACTTCCCGGGCGGCTCTCAGCTTGGCGTCGGTGGGCCAGGCGCCTTCGATGAGGGACGTCTGGATAAACTCAGAGGTCTGTTCGACGGGGCGATCCTTGGCCTTGTTCTGCAGGCCGTCAATCAGCTGCTGCCGGGCGATCTCGAAACGTTGTTCGGTCAGTTCCGGTGCAGCCACCTGGAGCAGAATCCGGTTCATCAGGGTATGGAGTTTGTCGTCGTAACCGCCGACCCGGACCGTGATACCCCTGAGATGCGGATAGACGCTGTAATCCAGGCCCGCAAGACTGGCGGAGTAAGCCCAGGCGTTCAGATTGGCATTGATAGCGTCCACCAGCAGCTGAGTGAGCACGTAGCTGCGTGCCGACGCTCGGGTGGCAGGCGTACGAAGGCCCACAAACACGTTGGCTTTCGGGGTATCAAACCGGGTATCCCGGGCAAACCAGACATCCATTCCCTCGATGGTTGCCAGTTGTGTCGGCTGCGCCATGGTTTTTCCGGGCACCATCGCCAGATCTTCCGGCACAAATGGATTCTCCGGCGGCAGGCGCAGCTGGGCAGCGAGTTCTGGCAGGAACTGGGTCCTCAGTGTTGCCGGGTCGAGTGGTTTTCGGGCCCACGCCGCTTCGTACCAGTCGGTTCGGTTCGGATTTTCAAGTTCAGGCTCCGGTGCCAGAACAAAAGTAAGGAGGTTGTCCGGCGTCAGCCTGTCCAGAATGTCGCGGTACTGTTCCGGCGCGAAGCGCTCAACCAGCCAGGGCGCCCGCAAAACGTCTTCGGCGGGATAGTCCTGGAGGTAACGAGAAAGGCGCATGGCTTCGTGCAGGGGGTTACCCTGTTCGCGGAATCGAAAATCGATGCGAGCCAGGTTCTGCATTTCCAGGAAACGCTGCTCGCTGATACCTTTCTGGCGAATCTTCTCGATGTAATCGAATACCAGCGGCAGGATGTCCTCATGGCGAGCCAGTCCTTCCGGTGTCAGGGAAATGCTGATTTCGAGGGTGGCGTTCTCGCCGGTATCCATGCCCAGACCTGCGGAAAGGCTTTCCGCCAGACCGGCCCGTTTCAGAACGTCGAACAGGCTGCCTGGGCCCTCGTGGCCGAGCAGGTTGGCCACGTAGCTGGCGGGTTTGGTGCGGTAGTTCGCTTCCTGGGACGGAATAGGGAACGTGAGCGACAGGCTTCGAACGTCCTTCAGTGCTTCTGCTGTGACCTTGGCTGGCAGCTCATCTGAGCGGTACAGGCTGGCGACGTGACGCTTGGTCTCAAGGTTGCGGTTTTCAATGGCATCGAACCGCCCTCGCACCATGGATTCCAGCTCGTCCAGGGTTTGGGGCCCGTAAACCGCCAGGCTCATGATGTTCGAGGAGTAATGCTGCTTCCAGAACTCGATCAGGTCCGGCCGAAGGGGATTTGCTTCCGTATTCTCAAGGGTGCTCAGGTTTCCGACGGCAAAGTGACTGAAGGCGTGATCCGGATTGCTAACGGCCTTCTTGACGGAATAGAAGCGTCGACCATCGTCTTTCTGTTTGGCGCTGAACTCCGAGTGCACAGCGTTGCGCTCACGATCCACCAGTTCTGCGGTAAATAAGGGCGCGGAAAATTGCTGGGCGAACCGATCCAGTGCCGGTTCCAGAAATTCGGCCTGAACATCGAAGAAGTAGTTCGTGTCCTGGAACGCGGTGAAGGCGTTGTGCTGGCCACCGTGGCTCTTGATGAACTGCTGGTACTCGCCCGGATCGGGGTATTTCTCGGTCCCGAGGAACAGCATGTGCTCGAGGAAGTGGGAGAGGCCTTCGCGCTCCGCCGGATCATCTCCGCTACCAACAGCAACGTTCATTGAGGCCGCTGCTTTGTCTGCATCCTCATCAGACACCAGAATGACCTTCAGGCCGTTGTCCAGTTCGATGAACCGGTACTGGTTGTCGTCATTGGGGCTCTTCTCGGGGATCTGCGCTGAAAGAGCAAGGGTGCTGAACAGCAAAAGTATGAGCAGGGAAAACAGGCGTGAGATCGGGTTCTGCATGGAGTTCTTCCTGACGGTACGTGTGTTCATAGGCCCTCTGGGATCCGGAGAAGACGTTTGCGAATCAGTGCATCAGCGCGTTGCGGGTGCTTTCAGGCTGCTGATCAAGTGTTTTACGTGCCAGTTCGGCGGCTTTCTCACTGTCCAGCTGGCCCGAGGCAATACGCTCGAGAACCGTGGCCATGATGGCGACGGACTGGCGATAATCTGCGAACTCGGCCTGGAAGGCCTTGTCGATGGCCTCGTAGACCGCCTGAATTTTCTCTTCCCGTGAACCAGCGTTATCGGCTGTGTCGTTGATGGCCTTCAGGCAGGCCCGGGCAATCGAAATGTAGCGTTCCGCGTTGGGATTGTCTTTCTGCATAGTAGGGGTTCCGGAGGTCGGTGTTCCTGTGAAAACAAGAGATGCCAAAAGGCGCGATAAGTTCCCGATTATGTCATTGCTGGCGGGCGCTTTCATTGCATTGTGGTAATCCGGAAATTGAGCATGCACGGGGCAATTCCTGTGCTAGTCTCAAAAACATTGTGTCGACGAACCGGACAGGCATGTCCCGCTTGTCGGGTCAGAAATTTAGAGTAATAGCTCTATACAAAACAAAGGCTTACAGAGTAAAAGCTCTAAAAAAGTTCGATGCATGAAGGTTGCAATTAAGTACAATGCCGGCGTTTCCGGAAAACTCTAAGACTTTAGTCGTATGGGTGCCGGCATGGATAGACAACAACAGAGCAACAGGCAGGGTGGAAGATTTATGAATTATTTCCTGACGGGTGGCACCGGATTTATTGGCCGTTTCCTGGTGGAGAAGCTTCTGGCACGTGGTGGCACTGTCCACGTACTGGTGCGTGAACAATCCCAGGACAAGCTGGACAAATTGCGTGAGCGCTGGGGCGCGGATGAAACCCAGGTGAAGGCCGTCATAGGCGACCTGACCAGCAAGAATTTGGGCATCGACGCCAAGACGATGAAAGCCCTGAAAGGGAAAATCGACCACTTCTTTCACCTCGCCGCCGTGTACGATATGGGCGCAGATGAAGAAGCCCAGCAGGCGACCAATATCGAGGGCACCCGCGCTGCGGTGAATGCTGCAGAAGCGATGGGCGCCAAGCACTTCCATCACGTTTCTTCCATTGCGGCTGCCGGTCTGTTCAAGGGAATCTTCCGCGAAGACATGTTCGAGGAAGCCGAGAAGCTGGATCATCCGTATCTGCGGACCAAGCACGAATCTGAAAAGGTCGTTCGTGAGGAATGCAAGGTTCCCTTCCGCATTTACCGCCCGGGCATGGTGATTGGGCATACCGCTACCGGTGAAATGGACAAGGTGGATGGCCCCTACTATTTCTTCAAGATGATTCAGAAAATCCGCCACGCGCTGCCCCAGTGGGTTCCGACCATTGGTGTCGAGGGTGGGCGTCTGAACATTGTGCCGGTGGATTTCGTGGTTAACGCCATGGATCACATTGCTCACCTTGAGGGTGAAGACGGCAAGTGCTTCCACCTGGTGGATACCGATCCGTACAAGGTTGGCGAAATTCTCAACATCTTCAGCGAGGCTGGTCACGCACCCCGGATGGGGATGCGGATCGATTCCCGCATGTTCGGCTTTATTCCGCCATTCATTCGCCAGAGCTTGAAGAACCTGCCACCGGTGAAGCGTCTGACGTCGGCCATTCTTGATGACATGGGCATTCCGCCATCCGTGATGTCGTTCATCAATTACCCGACCCGTTTTGACGCCCGCGAAACCGAGCGCGTTCTGAAAGGCACCGGCATTGAAGTGCCCCGCCTGCCGGACTACGCGCCGGTGATCTGGGATTACTGGGAGCGCAATCTGGATCCGGACCTGTTCAAGGACCGCACGCTCAAGGGCACGGTTGAAGGTCGCGTCTGCGTGGTGACCGGTGCTACGTCCGGTATTGGCCTTGCAACTGCCCAGAAACTGGCAGACGCCGGCGCGATCCTCGTGATCGGTGCCCGCAAACTCGAGCGCCTGAAAGAAGTGGCAGCAGAGCTGGAGTCCCGGGGCGCAAGCGTACACGCCTATCCCTGCGATTTTTCCGATATGGATGCCTGCGACGAGTTCGTGAAGACCGTGTTGGATAACCATGGCCAGGTCGACGTGCTGGTCAACAACGCCGGGCGCTCGATTCGCCGTTCACTGGATCTGTCGTTCGACCGCTTCCACGATTTCGAGCGCACCATGCAACTGAACTACTTTGGTTCCGTTCGTCTGATCATGGGCTTTGCGCCCAAGATGCTGGAGAATCGCCGCGGTCACGTGGTCAACATCTCGTCCATCGGTGTGCTGACCAACGCTCCCAGGTTCTCGGCTTACGTGGCTTCCAAATCCGCGCTGGATGCCTTCAGCCGCTGCGCCGCTTCGGAATGGTCGGATCGCAATGTCACGTTCACCACCATTAACATGCCTCTGGTGAAAACGCCGATGATTGCGCCAACAAAGATCTACGATTCTGTCCCCACGCTAACGCCGGACGAGGCTGCAACCATGGTTGCTGATGCCATCGTCTACCGGCCGAAGCGAATCGCTACCCGTTTGGGTATCTCTGCCCAAGTGCTTCATGCCCTGGCGCCCAAGATGGCCGAGATCGTCATGAACACCGGTTACCGGATGTTCCCGGATTCACCGGCCGCCGCTGGTAGCCGTTCCGGGGAGAAGCCGAAGGTGTCCAGCGAGCAGGTGGCTTTCGCCGCCATCATGCGGGGCATCTACTGGTAACGCAGTTGCCCCCGAATCGAGTGGGAGGGGGAGTTATTTCCCCTCCCATATTAATGGGTTAAACGAGATTCGCCTCTTTTATAAAGTGTTCTGGGCTAAAGAAAACCAGCCGATAGCCGATGGTTAACATAAGAACAATATAAAAGAAGGGCTATTGATGACTCTCAAGAAACGTCTTTTGCTGACTTTGCTGCTGGTTGGCCTGCTTCCCGTCATTGCCATCTCGTTTTTTAACGCCGAAATTGCCCGACAGAGCCTGACGGAACAGGCGTTGCAACAACTCTCTATTGCGGCTACCAATAAGCAGCATAGTGTTGAAGATTATCTCAGCACTATTGCCCGGCAGCTGAAAGCCATGGCCAATAATCGCGGGACCCGAACGGCGGCCCAGGGGTTTGGTTTGGCATTCCAGAATTATGAAAAACTGGTACAAGAGGAGCAGTCGACCTTACGAGAAAACGTCGAGGCTTATTATCAGCAGAATTTTTTGCCACCCTTGCAGCAAAATGGTGGTGCTAACGGACGTTCAGCCTCGGACTTCGTTGCATCCCTCAGCAAAAACAGCCTGGCTCTGCAGATGGGTTACATCGTGGACAACCCGAATCCTGTGGGGCAGAAAGACGAATTGGTATCGGCTGACGTCCATATCGCGCAGTTTTATAACACTCTTCACAAACAGTGGCACACCTCGTTCAAGGAGTTTCAGGAGGCGTTCGGCTACTACGATATTTATCTGATTGATGCCGATACAGGCCATGTTATCTATTCCGTAGCCAAAGAGGTGGATTTTGCTACCTCCCTGAAAGACGGTCCCTACGCGGATTCTGGCCTGGCGGCAGCTTATCGTCAGGCGATGTCTGACGGACAGGATACTGCGCCGACTTTTGTTGATTTTACTCGGTATGTACCGTCCTACGGTGCGCCCGCCGGATTTGTGGCAACCCCCATATATTCCGAAAAAGATGAGCGGCTGGCCGTGCTGGCCTTCCAGTTCCCCATCGACAGCCTGAACAACATCATGATGGAACGAGATGGCATGGGCGAAACCGGGGATGCCTATCTGGTGGGGCCGGATAACCTGATGCGGTCAGACTCCTACCTGGATCCGGAAAACCGCAGTGTTGTCGCTTCCTTTGCCGACCCGGAGAATGGACGCATTAGTTCGACATCGGTGGATGAGGCCCTGGCCGGAAATTCCGGTGAAGGCGTGGTTACGTCCTACCGTGGCGAGCCAGTGTTTTCCGCCCACAGGCCAGTTACCGTAGGCGGGCTGAACTGGGCGCTGGTGGCGGAGATCAGCGAAGACGAGGCCCTGGCGCCGGTGCGTGAAATGTGGACGCTGGCGGCGATAGCCATTGCTATTGTGCTCTTGGCCGTGGCGGCCGTCGCGGTCTGGACCGCAGTGCGGATCATGAAGCCCCTCGGCAAAGACCCGTCCGAATTGCAGGCACTGGCGGAACAGGTAGCTGCAGGTAACCTGGTCATTGATTCGTCCGACAGTGACAAGGCCACGGGCGTATACGGCTCCATGCTCAAGATGGTGTCAGACCTGAAAGAAGTGATCTTCAAGGTTGAAGAAGCGTCCCAGCGCCAGGCCAGTGCATCTGAACAGTTGTCCGGTACCACCTCGCAGACTCTGGACAGTGTGAATCAGCAGGCAGAGCAGACTGAGCAGGTGGCGTCGGCCATTGAAGAAATGTCCTCTGCCATCAGCGAGGTGTCCCAGAATACCTCGGAATCGGCAGCCGCCGCCCGGCGCACTGATGAGGCGGTCAGCCGCAGCGCCACCGAGGTAGAATCCTCCGCTGAGGACACCCGTGCTATGGCCAGGGAACTGGAGGAAGCAGAAGCCGGCATAGAGGACTTGCGAAAGAATATGGAATCCATCACCAGGGTTCTGGATTCGATAAAGTCCATCGCCGACCAGACTAACTTGCTGGCTCTGAATGCCGCTATTGAAGCGGCCCGGGCCGGTGAACAGGGCAGGGGCTTCGCGGTGGTCGCGGATGAGG
Organism: Marinobacter sp.; assembly: GCA_002718255.1. Classification (GTDB taxonomy): domain Bacteria; phylum Pseudomonadota; class Gammaproteobacteria; order Pseudomonadales; family Oleiphilaceae; genus Marinobacter. Next base: position 29,996 of record PBED01000005.1, read on the forward strand.
TGCGCAGCTTGGCCCAGAACAGCCAGAAGGCGACCGAGGAGATCAGTAGTTCCATCGAAACTCTGGTCAATTCGTCGGAGCGTGCTTCAAAGGTCGTTACCCGTTGCAGCACCCAGGCCAGAGGCATTTCTGAGCGGGCAGGAACCGTAGTATTGCAGCTTCGCGAGGCAGTGGAAGAGGTTGCCCGGATGTCCGGTATGGCGGAGCAGATTGCTACGGCTTCCGAAGAGCAATCAGCCACGGCCGAAGAAGTAACGCGCAACGTATCCACAATTGCTGAAAAGTCCTTGGAGACCAAACAGGCCATGGTCCAGATCTCCGAAGCCAGTGGTGACTTGGCGGAGTTGTCTCATCAGCTCAGGGATTCTCTGTCCCGCTTTAAAGTCAGCTGAGTATGAGGCGTGCCTTCAACACTTAGGCCTGGCACACAGAAAAAAACCCGCTGCGGCGGGTTTTTTTATGGCGGTTATTCGGTCTCTTCGGGGATCACCGGAGGCGGAAAGCCGCCCAGTTCTTTCCAGCGATTCACAATGCCACAGAACAGGTCTGCGGTTTTTTCCGCGTCATAGGCGGCGGAATGGGCTTCCTTGTTGCTGAACGGAATGCCCGCGAGTTTGCAGGCCTGGGCCAGAACCGTGTGGCCATAGGCCAGGCCGGCCAGCGTGGCGGTATCGAAGGTTGAGAAAGGATGGAACGGGTTACGACGGATGTCGGCCCGCAGCGCGGCTGCAAAGATGAAGTTATGGTCAAAGGTGGCATTGTGGCCCACCAGGACGGCTCGCTTGCAATCGTGGTTCTTCACCGCCTTGCGAATGGGGCTGAAGATCTCGCTGAGTCCTTCCCGCTCGGGTACCGCTTCTCGCTCCGGATTCCACGGATCAATACCCGTGAAATCAAGCGCGGACTGCTCCAGATTCGCGCCTTCGAAAGGATCGATCTGCTGAACGTGGGTTTCAGCGCGCCGCACCCAGCCATCGTCGTCCATGGTCAGTATCACTGCCGCCACTTCCAGCAGGGCGTCCCGCTCGGGATTGAAGCCAGCGGTTTCCACGTCGACTACAACAGGCAGAAACCCGCGAAAGCGGCGGGACATGGGATGCGGTGGTTTGTTTTCGTCAGTCACTCAAGCTCCGGTCTTGGCCGTGTGTGAGAAGGAATAAGTCAGGTTTACGCCAGTTTCCAGTGAACGGTTTCACCAGCCTTGAGGGGCACGATGGTTCCGTCAGCCAGCGGCAGCTCTGCCGGCATGGTCCAGGGGTCACGAATCAGGGTGATGGTATCGGTATTCCGCGGTAGGCCATAGAAATCCGGCCCGTTGAAACTGGCGAATGCTTCAAGTTTATCCAGGATGCCAAGCTCTTCGAAAATGTCCGCATACAGGCCGATTGCGCCGTAAGCCGAGTAACAGCCAGCGCAACCGCAGGCTGCCTCTTTGCGATCCTTCGAATGAGGGGCGGAATCCGTGCCCAGGAAAAAGCGTTTGTCGCCGCTGGCCACCGCGTCCCTGAGCGCCTGTTGATGGCGGTTACGCTTTAGGATTGGCAGGCAATAGAGATGCGGTCGAATGCCGCCTACCAGCATGTGGTTGCGGTTATACATCAGGTGCTGGGGCGTCAGAGTCGCACCGAGGTTGTCACCGGTGTGCTGCCGGACAAACTCTGCGGAATCGGCCGTGGTGATATGTTCCAGTACAACCTTCAGGTTCGGGAAAGCCTCGAGAGTGGGTGCCAGGACACGCTCCAGAAATACCTTTTCCCGGTCAAAAATGTCGATATCGGCATCGGTTACCTCGCCGTGTACCAGCAGCAGCATGCCACAATTGGCCATGGCTTCCAGAACCGGGTAGATGTTGCGGATATCCTTCACGCCGGAGTCGGAATTGGTCGTTGCTCCGGCCGGGTAAAGCTTGGCAGCCACAACGCCGGCAGCCCTGGCATCCCGGATGGTCTGCGCCGTCATGCTCTCGGTCAGATACAGCGTCATCAAAGGCTCGAACTCGGTGCCATTGGCAGCCGCCAGAATCCGCTCCCGGTAGGCTGTGGCATCGGCTGCGGTGGTGACTGGCGGTACCAGGTTGGGCATGATGATGGCGCGACCGAAGCAGGCGGCCGTAGCCGGTACCACGTCGTTGAGAATGTCGCCGTCCCGTACGTGAAGGTGCCAGTCGTCGGGGCGTGTGAGCGTGAGCTTGTCTGTCATGGCGTTTGTCCGAAATACCTTTGGCGGGGCGAGCTTGTGCCCGGTTCTCTGGGAGCCGAAAAAATTTGGCGAATTATACCAGAAGGCGCGGGTGATTGTTTTCCGGTTGGTGGCTAAAGAACTTCCGGCTCAGGCCGTTAAACAGTCTGACTCTGCTAACTCCGGACACTGATGGCTAGCTCTATGGGATTTCGCCCCGGACAACTCCTGAATACTCTGCTGGTTGCCATGTTGCCCGTGGTGCTTCTGCCGGCAACCGCGCAGGCTGCCAGCTATGGCGCCGGAATCGAGAACAGCCAGTGGTATCTCGCCGAGTCGGTATTTGAATGCCGGCTGGTGCACGAAGTTCCCGGCTACGGTCGGGCTGTGTTCAATCATCGCGCCGGTGAAAGTCTCAGCTTTTTCCTGGAGTCTGATTCCGCATTGATGCGACCAGGGCGCGGCAGCCTTGTGGTCGAGGCACCGGCCTGGCGTCCGGGTGTGGCGCCGAAGCCCCTGGGAACGGTCAATGTCTCGGATGATCGCCGTCAGGTCTCGCTGGATACCCGTCAGGCGTTCGTGGTCGCCCATGGACTTCTGGACGGGATGCGCCCGACGGTAACCAGGGAATCGTGGTTTGATGGCCGCCCGGTGCGGGTTCAGGTCTCCAACATCAACTTCGCCGGCGAGTACCAGCGTTATCAGCGCTGTACGTCCAATCTTCTGCCGGTAAACTTTGATCAGATCCAGCGCTCGAGGGTGCCCTTTGCCAGCGGCAGCACGCAATTGTCCGATGCCGACAGGCAACTACTGGATAACATCGTGGCCTATGTGAATGCAGATTCCACGGTCGAGCGGATTTTCGTGGATGGCCATAGTGACAGTATTGGAAGCCGGATCGACAACCGTGCGCTTTCCGAAGATCGCGCCAATGTAGTAGCCGACTACCTCAAGGCGAGCGGTATTGATGAAAACATGATTACCGTTCGGGCTCACGGCGACCAGTACCCGGTATCCAACCGGCCCGCCGATAACCGCCGCACCAATATCCGCCTGCAACGGGCCGGTGACCGCCCGGAACTGCAACAGGCCAACGGCTATGGCGGCGAACCCAGGGGCTGATTGGCGTCAGTAAACCGAATCCAGAACTTCCAGGTGGGCATTGACGCTTTCCGCCAGGGCCCGCAGGTGGTAACCGCCTTCCAGGGTTGAAATGATCCGGTCATTGCTGTGCTCACTGGCGACACTCACAATCATTTCTGTTAGCCAGCGATAATCTTCCGTATCCAGATTCAGTTCTGCCATCGGATCCAGCCGGTGGGCATCAAAACCCGCCGAAATCAGGATCAACTGCGGTTTGAATTCATTCAGGCGCTTCAGCCATCCCGCCTCCACCTGCTTCCGGTACTCTTCAGACGAACAGTTTGCCTCAATCGGAATATTCACGATGTTGTCGGCCTGCCGGTGCACGTGGGAGTGCGGATAGAAGGGATGCTGGAAGCTTGAGCACATCAGGATACGCTCGTCGCCACTGACAATGTCTACGGTGCCATTGCCCTGGTGCACGTCGAAATCGATGATCGCGACCCGCTCCAAATGATGAAAGGTGAGGGCGCGCATGGCGGCCAGGGCAACGTTGTTGTAAAAACAGAACCCCATGGATTTCGCCCGCTCGGCATGGTGCCCGGGCGGCCGGGCACACACAAACGCGTTAGTAACCTGGCTGCTCATGACCATATCCACGGCCTGGATATTGGCGCCAGCTGCCAGACGAGCGGCTCGAAGGGTGTCGGGCATCATGGCCGTGTCCGGGTCGGTAAACACGCGGCCGCGGGTCGGTTGCATCAGGTCCAGTTGATGGAGATATTTTTCCGGATGCACCATCAGAAGCTGATCACGGGTGATTTCTTCCGGCCGCACCCAGTCCAGCTTCTGGTCCAGGCCAGTATCAGCAAGGTAGCTGATGATGGCCGCCAGCCGCTCAGGGCTTTCCGGATGTTCCGGCCCCATGTTGTGTTTCATGAAGTCATCGTGGGAAAAGAATGCCGTGGTCATACGTCTCGGACTGCCTTCGATATGCTTATATTTTCTTCAAGCTTATCAGGGAAAACTGCACGATGCCGTGTTTCTTTGGTCTTATAACGGCGATAGTCATTTCACATCGGGGTATCAAGGCCTAAGATAAGAGTTACACTCATAAGTAACCTGTTTTATTACATTTATTTCCCAACGGTCTGCCGGCCGCATACAAAGGAGAGTCAGCTTGAGCACCCGGTATCTGGAGAGCCTGTTTAATCCCGCGTCCATTGCGGTGATCGGTGCGTCGGAGCGGGCAGACAACCTTGGCGGTATGGTGTTGCGGAACCTGATGGGGGGCGGTTATCCCGGCCGGTTACTGGTGGTTAACCAGAACGATTACGACAACGTGCACGGGGTGCCCTGCGTCAAGAAAGTCTCGAAAATGGAATTTTCCCCGGACCTGGCAATCATCTGTACGCCGCCGGATACCGTGGCCAAGACCATCAAGCGGCTGGGGGAGGCCGGGGTGCGCACCGCGATCGTTATGACCGGTGGCATGTCACGTACTCACAGCAAAACCGGCCAGCCCCTGATGTATTCCGTTCGTGAAGCGGCCCGGGAGACCGGAATCCGGGTTCTGGGCCCCAACACCATTGGCCTGATGGTCCCGGCACGCAGCCTGAACGCTACCTACGCCCATATGGGCGCCATCCCTGGCCGGGTTGCCTTCGTTGGCCAGTCCGGCACCATCGCCAGTTCGGTCATCGACTGGGCATTCGCCCGTGGTGTGGGGTTTTCCTACTTCCTGACCCTGGGCGATGGCATGGATATCGATCACGACGACCTGATCGACTACCTGGCGCAGGATACACAGACCCGTGCGATTCTCCTGCACATCGAAAACATTCCCAATGCCCGCCGCTTCATGTCGGCGGTGCGGGTGGCGTCCCGCACCAAGCCGGTGATTGCGGTGAAGTCCGGTCGGGTGCCGGAGTCGGAGTGGTTTCCCCACGACCTCCCTGATGGCCTGAAACGCAGCGATCCGATTTACGACGCCATGCTTCAGAGGGCAGGTGTGCTCCGGGTGGATGGCCTTGGCCAGATGTTTGATGCGCTCGAGACATTGACGCGGATGCGTCCCTTGCGCCGCGAAACCCTGGCGATCATGGCCAATGGGGTCGGCCCCGGGGTGTTGGCCGTGGACCGGTTGGCGGATCTTGGTGGTGAACTGGCAGAGCTGTCGAATTCCAGCATTGAGAACCTGGCCGAGCTGCTGCCACCTTACTGGACCCGCAAAAACCCCATTGACCTTAACTACGATGCCTCGCCGGAACTTTACGGCCAGGCCATCAAGATCCTGGCAAAGGATCCGGAAGTGGCAAACGTTCTGGTGATGTATGCCCCGAGTCTGACGGAGGACAGCCTCCAGATTGCGGACGCGGTTGTGCAGGCGTCCAAGGGCACACGTCTGAATGTGTTCACCTGCTGGCTCGGCCAGAGTACGGTCATGGATGCTCGGGAAGAGTTTTACCGGGCCGGGCTGCCGTCGTTCTTCAATCCCGAAAAAGCCGTGATGGCATTCATGCAGCATGTTCGTCACCAGCGGGTTCAGCGGCTGCTTACGGAAACGCCGGAATCCTTTACCGACCACTTTGCAGACCGCACCCACACCCGTCATGTGGTCAACAGGGCCCTTCGAGCAGGTCGGTATCACCTGTCGAACCGGGAAGCGCGGGACCTGGTGCGGGACTACGGGATCAGCACCATCGAAACCATGTACTGCGACGATATGGAAGAGGTGCTGGAGGTGTTTGCGGTTGAGCGGCGCCCCATCGACATTACCATCATTCACGAGCAGGCGTGCCATCCTTTTCTGGACCTGAGTCCGACCCAGCGTCGGTACAAGGGTACGGTCCAGAAACTGAACAGCGAGGCGGCCATCATGGATTCGTGCCGCTACCTGATGGAGGAATACAAGAGCCATTTCCCGGAAAGTGGATTTCTAGGGTTTGCGGTTCAGCGTTCCTACCAGCACGTGGGTGGGATCGAGTTCAGTGTCGGCATTACCCGGGACGCATTGTTTGGGCCCCTGGTGGTTTGTGGTGCAGCTGGCGCCCAGATCAACGTGATGACCGATCGTCAGATCGCACTGCCGCCATTGAACATGGTGTTGGCCCGTGAGCTTCTGCGCCGTACCTACATGTACAAGCTGCTGAAAGAACACAGCCTGAAGCCGGAGGAGGATATCCGCGCGGTGTCCGAGACCCTGGTCACCCTCTCACAGATCGTTATCGACATTCCGGAAATCAAGGGGCTTGAGATCTCGCCCTTGCTGTTCAACGAGCAGGGGGCCGTGGCTGTCAATATTGCCATCAATCTGGCCGACAAGCCGGGGCGGCCGATTATTCAGCCTTACCCGCGGGAACTGGAGGAATGGATTGTTTTGCCCAAATCCGGGCGCCGGGTCATCATTCGACCGGTACTGGCGGAAGATGAGCCTGCCCATCGGGCGTTCCATGAGTTGCAGTCGCCGGAATCCATTCGTTACCGGTTCTTCCAGTATCGCAAGCATTTCTCTCGCGAAGACGTAGCCCAGATGGTGCAAATCGATTACGACCGGGAGATGGTTTTTATTGCCAACGCGCCCAGGGAAGACGGGGAAGGCGAGGAAACCCTCGGAACCGTGCGCACCTGGACCGATGCCGATAACCTGCAATGCGAGTTCGCGGTCATGGTGCACGATAAAATGAAGGGCGAAGGCCTCGGCGTTGCCCTGATGCAGAAGATGATCGATTACTGTCGGGCCAGGGGTACCGTGGAAATGGTGGGCAATGTGCTGCCGGATAATCGTCCCATGTTGCAGCTGGCGGAACATCTGGGCTTTGAAATCAAGTTCAATACCGAAGAGGAAGTGATGGATCTGCGGCTGGTCCTGAACGAACCGGAAAAAGACTGGCAGAGAGAGCGGCTGGGAAAGAGTGCCCACTGAAGAGCGCAAGGGAGGCCGGGTCAGATAAAGCGGGTATCTGACCCGGATTTACGGCACTACTCTTCGACAATCGCAGAGCGATCTTCGCCGCCGAGCGCTTCCAGGAGCCCTGGAATCAGCCGGGACAGCTCAAGGGTCATGAGCGTGAAAGCCGCATCAAACTTGGCAGCGTGGTCGTCCACGTCGACATCATCCAGTTGATCCTGAAGTGTTTCGCCGAACTTGAGGCGACGGATGCCCAGTTCTTCATCCAGCACAAAGGAGACGTTGTCGTCCCAGGTCAGGGACAGCTTGGTCACCTGCATGCCCGCATCCAGATGGTTGCGGATTTCATCGGCTTTCAGGTCCAGGCCTTTGCAGCGCACCACCCCGCCATCTTCAGACGGATCCTTGAGTTCGCATTCAGTGCCCAGAACCACCTTGCCGGGCAGGTCGATGGATTCGTTCAGCCAACCGGTAAAGGTGAAAGCAGGTGCCTGTTCCACCGCGGGTGGACGAACCGGCAGCGATCCGAGGCTCTTGCGCAGAGTCGAGGCCAGATCTTCCGCCTGCTTGGCAGAACCCGCGTCCACCACCAGAACACCGTCCTGGGGGGCGAGGTAGGCAAAGGAGCGGCGGTTCTTGGAGAAGGCCTGGGGCAGCATCTCCAGCATTACCTGTTCCTTGATTTCGTCCTTTTCTTTGCGCCGGACCTTCCGGCCCTGCTCGAACTCGATGGCTTCGGCCTTCTCCTCAACCGCTTCTTTCACCACCGGGCCGGGAAGAATCTTTTCCTCCTTGCGCAGGGCAATCAGGTGATAGCCGTTGGCACTGTGAACCAGTTGTTCGCCATGCTTGCCCAGGGGCGGAACCCAGCCCTGGCGGCTGGTTTCCTGAGGTCCGCAGGGCTTGAAGGCATCGGCCTGGAGCTTTTCTTCCAGCTCTTCGGCAGAGATATCAAAGGGTTTGGTAAATCGGAATACGCGGGCGTTGCGAAACCACATCAGGGCTGGTCCTTGTCTTTCATATTTGCATGATCTCTACGAGTACGGTTTTAACGATAAAGCCCACAACGCCGGCGCCCAGCACCGTAAATAGTGCGATGGTGCCGAACTTGCCGGCCTGGGATTTCTTGGCCAGATCCCAGACGATGAAACCCATCCAGACAATCAGGCCGGTCAGAAACACCAGCATGGCGATCTGGGAAAACATTGCTTCGTTCATTGCTGACTCCGATTTCAACGTGGATTACTGTTCATCCCGCAGGAAAACCCAGTTGTTCTTATCGGATTGGTCTTCGCTGAAGTAATAGCCTTCGAGGTTGAATCCCTTGAGGTCGTCGGCCTGGGTAATGCGGTTCTGAATGGCAAACCGACACATCAGCCCCCGGGCTTTCTTGGCATAAAAGCTGATCATCTTGTACTGACCATTCTTCCAGTCCTTGAATTGGGGGGTAATCAGCCGGCCTTCAAGGTCTTTCTTCTTTACGCTTTTGAAATACTCGTTGGAGGCGAGGTTGACCAGCACGCCGTCGTCATCCGCAAGCAGCCGGTTGATCTCCTCTGTGATCTTGCTGCCCCAGAAGGCATACAGATCCTTGCCACGGTTATTCGCGAACCGGGTACCCATTTCCAGGCGGTAGGGCTGCATCAGGTCCAGGGGTTTCAGGACGCCATACAGACCGGAAAGCATGCGCAGATGCTGTTGGGCAAAGTCGAAGTCCTGTTCACTGAAGCTCTCGGCGTCCAGGCCGGTGTACACGTCACCTTTGAAAGCCAGCACAGCCTGCCGGGCATTCTCGGGGGTAAACGGCGTGTGCCAGTTCTGGAAGCGCTCGGCGTTCAACTGCCCAAGCTTGTCGCTGATGCTCATCAGATTGCTGATCTGGTGCGGCTCCAGCGTTTTAAGCTGGTCGACCAGCTCGCAGGCATCCTCAAGGAATTCCGGCTGAGTATAGGTACTGGTCGCCAGCGGACTCTCGTAATCCAGCGTTTTGGCAGGGGAAATAACCATCAACATGTCAGGCAATCCTCATTGCAGGAATGTAAGTAAGTCATCCCTGGTAAAAGGCCAGTCCAGTTCCACACCGGTATCGTTGCGTCGGAGCACCGGTATTCGGGTACCGTAGCGTTCTACCAGTTCTTCGGACTGGGCAATGTCCACCACGTCTACCGGGATCGGCTCCGGCATGGGCGTGCTTACAAGCAGGGCTTCGGCCAGTTCGCACAGGTGGCACTGAGAGGTTGTGTAAAAAAGCAGTTCCATTATTTCGGTTGTGCGTCCAGTTTCTGGCCGTTGACGCCCTGGCTGTCCTTGCCCATGAGATACAGGTAAATCGGCATCAGGTCCTCTGGTGCCGGATTTTGCTGTGGATTCTCCGCCGGATAGGCGTGGGCTCTCATGTTGGTACGGGTCGCGCCGGGGTTCAGACTGTTTACCCGGACATTGTGACGCTCGTCGTCCAGCTCTTCGGACAGCAACTGGCTCAGGCCCTCTACGGCAAACTTGGAGACGGCATAGGCGCCCCAGTAGGCTTTTGCCTTGCGGCCGACACCAGAGGAGGTGAAGATCACCGAGGCGTCGTCGGATTTTCGAAGCAGGGGAATCATTGCCCGGCTTAGCAGGAAAGGCGCCGTTGCGTTCACGTGCATGACCTTGTTCCAGGTTTCCGGGTCATAAAGCTCCACAGGACTGCGGTCGCCCAGAATTGCCGCGTTGTGCAGCAAACCATCCAGCTGCCCGAAGTTATCTTCCAGGGTCATAGCCAATTCTTCGTAGTCTTTCACCGCGGCGCCCTCGAAGTTCATGGGCACGATGGCAGGCTTGGGGTGGCCCGCTGCCTCGATTTCATCGTAAACCGTTTCGAGTTTGCTGACCGTGCGACCTACCAGTACCACGGTGGCGCCGTGGGCGGCGTAGGCCTTGGCTGCAGCCCGGCCAATGCCGCTGCCGGCACCCGTCACCATCACGATGCGGTCTTTCAGAAGATCGGCGGGTGCTTGGTAATCATGCATAACCTGTCTCCGTGTCAGGCTGTTACCGGCTGAACACCGGATCCTAAATTTGATGCGCTATTGTAACAGCTTTGCCAGGTCCGTGACGGTGTCGGCGATGAGGTCCGCTTGCCACAGGTCAATGGCTTCCGGCTCCTCGATGTAACCGTAGCGGACGGCGATGGTTTTCATGCCTGCGTTACGCCCGGCTTCGATGTCCCGTTCGTGGTCGCCCACATAAATGCCGGTGGCGGGATCGGCGCCGATCTGCTGGCAGGCCAGAAAGAGGGCTTCCGGATGAGGTTTGCGCTGGGCAACGTGATCGGGGCAAACCAGCGCCGCGCACCGGTCAGCCAGGTTAAGGGCCTCGATCAGTGGAACCGCGAACCTGGCAGGCTTATTGGTCACAATGCCCCAGGGAATACCTTGCTCCTCGAGGGCTTTGAGAAGCTCGTCCATCCCCTCGAACAGGCTGGTCTCCACTGCCACGCCCGCCTCGTAGAGGTCGAGGAACGCGGTGTGTTTTTCCAGGTATTCCGGATGTTCCGGTTCCAGGCCGAAGCCGACCCGGATCATGGCGCGCGCGCCGTTCGAGACCGAGCGTCGGATATGCTCGTGGGGAAGGGCGGGGAGCCCGTGCTGTTCCCGTAACTGATTCAGGCACCGGATAAAGTCCGGTGCGGTGTCAATCAGTGTTCCATCCAGATCAAACAGGACCGTGGAGGCTCGATGCGTGGTTTCAGGCTTCACGAATATCCCTGGCATGCATCAGATAGTTGACGTCCACGTCCCGTCCGAGCTTGTATACCTTGGTGACAGGGTTATAGGTCATCCCCGTAAGCTCACGGACTTCCAGCCCTGCGTGGCGAAGATGGTCGGACATTTCCGATGGCCGGATAAATTTCTTCCATTCGTGGGTGCCTTTGGGTAGCAACCTGAGCACGTACTCCGCCCCCACAATCGCAAAAAGAAACGATTTCGGGTTCCGGTTGATGGTTGATACAAACAGATGGCCGCCCGGTTTCAGCATGGCGGCACAGGACCTCACCACCGATGCGGGATCCGGAACATGCTCGAGCATTTCAAGGCAGGTAACCACGTCGTACTGGCCCGCGTGTTCGCTGTCCTCGGCCAGTTCTTCGATGGTGATCTGGCGATAATCCACATTCACACCGCTCTCCATGCCATGCAGCCGCGCGACGGCCAGCGGAGCTTCGCCCATGTCGATACCGGTAACGTGGGCGCCTCGCTGGGCCATGCCCTCCGACAGCAAGCCACCACCGCAGCCGACATCCAGAGCGCGCTTTCCGGCCAGGGAAACCCGCTCATCGATGTAGTTCAGCCGCAGGGGATTAATATCATGCAGTGGCTTGAATTCGCTCGAGGGATCCCACCAGCGGCTGGCAAGGGCCTCGAATTTGGCGATCTCGTTCCGGTCTACGTTCTGGTTTGTCATGGTTGGTTCTGCCTGGTGAATCAATAGGAAATCGGTTAGTCAGCCTTTGTGCGGATTCGCCCGGCCCAGTCCTCAACTCGAAGCATGAGATCGGCAACGTCAATGCGGGTAAGCCGGCCATCCTGTACTTGTGGTACGCCGTTAATCCAGCTGTGGCTTACTGATCGACCATGGTTGCTGTATACGAGGTGCGAAGCCGGGTCGTAGACTGGCTGCAAAAACGGGTCGCTCAGGTCAATGGCAATGATGTCCGCCAACTTGCCCTCGGCCAGAGAACCCAGTTCATGGTCCCGCCCCAGAGCCCTTGCCCCGTTGATGGTGGCCATCTGCAGGGCCTTGTGCGCCGATAGCGCCGAGGCATCATTGGCCACTACTTTGGCCATCATGGCGGCAGTCCGGAGTTCCCCGAACAGATCGAGGTCGTTGTTGCTGGCGGCGCCGTCGGTGCCTATGGCGACGTTAATCCCGCTATCGAGGAGTTCCTGCACCGGACAAAGGCCGCTGGCCAGCTTCAGATTCGATTCCGGGCAGTGGATAACATGGGCGCCCGTTTGTTTAAGCAAGCTGATATCGCTGGCATCGATCTGGGTCATGTGAACGCACTGGGTCTCTGGGCGGAGCAGGCCGAGATCCGCCAGTCGGGCTGTGGGCCGTTGACCCAGCTTTTCAGTAGCCTCGGCCACTTCGAATGCCGTTTCGTGCAGGTGGATCTGGATGGCTGCGCCGGTCTTTTCGGAGAGCCGGACGGCTTCAATCATCGGGCCGTCGGACACGGTGTAGGGTGCATGGGGGCCAATGGCCGGCATGATGTAGCCATCGTTTTTCCAGCTGTCGATAAAGTCGGCGCCCTTGCTCAGGTATTCCTCGGGTCCGGCACCCCACGGCGTCGGGAAGTCGAGCAGCGGAAAACAGACTTGCGCACGAATGCCCGTATCGTGCGCCATCTGAGCCGCAATTTCCGGGAAGAAATACATGTCAGAAAACGTGGTGGTTCCCGTACGCAGCATCTCAGCCATGGCCAGTTGGGTGCCATCGGCAATGAACTGCTCGCTGATAAAGCGACCTTCGGCCGGCCAGATATGGTCATTCAGCCAGGTCATCAGCGGAAGATCGTCTGCCATGCCCCTGAACAGGCTCATGGCCGCGTGGCCGTGCATGTTGATCAGGCCGGGCATGACGACGTGGTTCGGAAGATCAACGGTTTCCCGGGTTCTGAACGATCTGTCCGCCTGTTCCTGGGGAATGACTGCGGCAAGGCGGTCACCCTGGATAATCACTGCATAATGCTCAAGTACCGTGCCTGCCGGCTCAATCGGGATCAGCCAGCGCGCGTTGATGCGAATATCGGCTGCGGTGATAGTGTCTGCCGTCATTTATCCTGCCTTACAGCGCATGGCGCGGAGCTTCCACACCTTGAAAATGTAGCCCGGAAGTATAACCGTTATACTGGCAGTTTTCAGCGCTGAAAAACCGGAGCAGTCTTCTATGACAACAACCCCGAAACCCTCCCAAGAACGGGCCATTGGCACCGTTGCGATTCGCTGGCACGGCAGCAGTCTTGAGCTGCTGGATCAACGCCTGCTGCCGGGAGAGGAGCACTGGATAACGCTGGAAGGCGCTGCCGGTGTAGCGCAGAGTATCCGGGATATGGTGGTTCGGGGCGCTCCTGCAATCGGCATCAGTGCAGCCTACGGGGTGGCCCTTGCGGCCAGACATGCCGGTGGCGGGGACTGGAAGGCGGAAATCAAACAGGCCATTCGCGAGCTTGCAGCTTCACGTCCGACCGCAGTAAACCTGTTCTGGGCGCTGCAGCGCATGGAAAGGATTTTCCACGCGTGCCATTCGCTGGACGAAGCGGTAAAACGCCTGGCCTCGGAGGCCCGGGCCATACATGAGGAAGACCTGGCCGCCAACTTTGCCATGGCGGACCATGCCCTTGAGTTTATCGGAGCAGAGGTACCGTTTTCGGTGCTGACCCATTGCAATACCGGTGCATTGGCCACCGGGGGCTACGGTACGGCACTGGGCGTTGTTCGTCGTCTCCATGAGGAAAAGCTGCTGGCAGACGTCTATGCCGACGAGACTCGCCCCTGGCTTCAGGGTGGCCGGTTGACGGCCTGGGAACTTTCACGCGACGGCATTCCCGTCACGTTGAATGCCGATGGTGCCGCTGCCGCCATCATGGCCCGGAAAGACGTACGCTGGGTGATCGTCGGCGCGGATCGAATAACTGCCAATGGTGATGTGGTCAACAAGATCGGCACCTACAGCCTGGCGGTTCTGGCCCGCCATCACAAAGTGGGCTTCATGGTGGTCGCGCCTTCAAGCACGGTGGACATGGCCACGGCGTCAGGGGCAGATGTGGCCATTGAGGAGCGCGACGGCATTGAGATCCGGGAGATACGCGGTATCGGGTTGGCGCCGGAAGGCATCAACGTATTCAATCCGGTCTTTGACGTGACACCGGCAAGCCTGATCGACGCGATCGTTACTGAAAAGGGCGTGGTGCATAACCCGAATATAACCGGTATGCAGGCGTTATTTGGTTGACGGTGGGGTGCGCTCCGGCTGCTTCTTTTTGGCGGCAGGCTTGTCAGGTGACCTTTTCACGTCGGGGTGCTTTTCCTCGTAGGTGGCCCTGAGTTCGGCCACCTGCCGTTCCTGCTCCTCAATAAAGTGCAGGGACATTTCAAAGCTTTGACGGGTGAACTCCAGCACTTTCTGGAAACCTTCATCCGAGAGCGTGCGAGCGTCATCATGCCGGCGGAAGATGTTGATAAACTCCCGCTCCCGCTCAAATTGCAGGGGCAGTCTCGCCACGCCCCAGTCATTCAGAATCTGCCAGACTTCGGGATTGTAGTTGCGCGTGGTGCGCATGATGAACGGGATGGGATCGTTTCTGGCAATGAGGGCTGCCAGACGTAGTATCAGTTCGAAGGACAGGGTGGTGGTGCCGTTCTCTATAGCCTCCAGGACGGACTTGTCCCGCAGGTTAAGGGCCTCGCTCATTTCAGATACGGTGAGGCCGGCCACTTCGCGGATGTCTTTGAGAGACTGGCCTGCTGTGAGCATTGCCCGCAGCTGATCCTGGGAATTGATCAGTGCCCGGCCCACCCTAAGAGACGTATCCGTCGCCTTGACCCCGAAGCGGAGCGCAGACCCGGTAAGGCTTGCCAGGCGGTCGATCAGGCCTTCCGGCGTTCGTTCCTGAGCCGCCGGTTTCTCCAACCCTTCCACTTCCTCCAGGGAGCGCATGGCATGTAGCGCGTCCAGTAGCATGTCTTGCAACATCCGTGCTTTCTGGTGGCTATCCTGTCCGCCTGCGTCCTGCTCAGTCATGAGACTTGGAGCTGCCTGTTCAACGTGTCACTGCGGCGGCCGGAGACTGTGCCGCAAATTGCTGGGGATCCAGGATCGATGCCATGCGGTTATCAAGGTCCAGCATGTCGGCCATGATATGTCCACCTTCCCGTATCACGAAATCCAGCTCCTCATCGGTGGAATTCAGGTCCGCCGCCTGCTGGTCTTGCCAGTCTTCAAGGTCTTCCAGCGACTCGAACGGTGTCTGGCCTTTCAGTTCACGACGGGCATTTGCGATCGTGAGCCGTGTGCGTTCAATCTGTTCGTGCTCAGCGCGGCGTTCTTCCAGGTTGAGGCTGACGCTGTCGGTGGCGCGCTGTTTGGTCAGGAAGTCGATCTCCTGCTGCAGCAGGCTGAACTCAGGGTTGGTTGAGAACCGCTCTTCGTGCCGCTTGCGAAGCTCATCGATAATGCCGCTGAAATCGAAGTAGCGTGTATGCGGCACTGCCTCGATCTGGTCCCAGGGCAGGGCATGATCCAGGGCGTCCTCACCGATGCGGGTCTTGTCGATACGAGAAGGAATCTCGATGTCCGGGATAACCCCTTTGTGTTGCGTGGAGCCGCCGGATACCCGGTAGAACTTGGACTGTGTGATCTTGAGTTGTCCGTGGTTCAGGGGACGCACAGCCTGAACGGTGCCCTTACCAAAGGTCTGGGAACCGACAACCAGTCCGCGGCCATAGTCCTGGATGGCGCCGGCGAAAATTTCGGACGCTGACGCACTCATGCGGTTGGTGAGTACCACCAGAGGCCCGTTGTAGGCCACGGAAGGATCCTCGTCATTGAGTACCTGCACATCGTTATTGGCGTTGCGAATCTGAACGGTGGGGCCCTTGTCAATAAACAGGCCGACCAGATCATTGGCTTCGTGCAGCGCACCACCGCCGTTGTTTCGCAAATCCATCACCAGGCCGTCAACGCCGTCGGCTTCGAGCTCCGCAATCAGGTTGCGGACATCGCGGGTCGTGCTCTTGTAATTCGGGTCACCAGCCTGCATGGCCTGGAAATCCGCATAGAACGTGGGGATGGTAATGACGCCAATCGTATATTCCTTGCCACCACGTTCAAGACGTATGGTGTCCTTGCTGGCGCTCTGCTCTTCCAGCTTTACTTCATCGCGTTTGATGGCGATGGTCTCGGTAATGGTCTCGTCGGAGGCATTGGCCGGAATCACTTCCAGTGTGACGGTCGAATTGCGCGGCCCACGAATCAGATCCACCACTTCGTCCAGACGCCAACCGATCACATTCACCGGCTTTTCGTCTTCCTGTGCGACAGAAACAATGCGATCTGCGGGCTCAAGCTGACCCTGCTTGGAGGCGGGCCCGCCGGGTACCAGTCTCACCACCTTGGTGTATTCGTTGTCCGACTGAAGCACAGCACCGATGCCTTCCAGTGAAAGGCTCATGTTGATATTGAAGTTTTCTGAGGTGCGCGGCGAAAAGTAGGACGTGTGCGGGTCCCACATGCCGGTAAACGCATTCATATAGGCCTGGAAGGCATCTTCACTGCGGGCCTGGTACGCGCGCTTCAACTGGCCTTCGTAGCGGCGGCGCAGGGTTTCAACGATGGCTTCGTCTTCTGCCCCGTTCAGGCGCTGAGCCAGCACCGCATTTTTAATGCGCTTGACCCAGAGATCGTCCAGGGCCTCGGCGTTCGATTCCCAGTCCGCTTTCGAGCGGTCGACCAGAATACTTTCGTTGGCCGAGAAATCCAGCGTGTCGATGCCCTTGTCGATTGTTTCCAGAGCAAACTGGAGGCGCTCGATAATCCGTTGCTGAACCAGATTGTAAATATCGAATCCGGGCTGAAGCTGACCTGTTTTCAGGGCAGAGCCGAGTTGAGTGCGGATTTTGTCGAACTTCGCAATGTCGTCCTGCGAAAGATAGATTCTCTGCCCGTCGAGGTAATCCAGGTAGGCATCAAACACATCTCCGGAGAGTTCATCGCTGATTCCGAGGTCCCGGAAGTGGGTAAACTGCAGTTGACGGGCGATCAGGATATTGGCTCGCGCCTGATCAATCGTCGGTGCAACTGGCTCGTACACGTCTGGAGTTTCAACGTTCGCATGAAGCCCCAGTGGCGCAGACAGCAGCAATGCTACAGTCATTGCCTTGCACACCCCGAACCGAACAGATCCGGCCGAAGAGCGACGAGCCATAATTCTTTCCGCGATGGTCATAAATGCTTACCCGACGGTGTTGGTAGCCCCTCGGTTTGCGAGGGAGTGTCTACCCGTGACTTATTAAATTTATTGTAGGCAAGCACTACACCCGATGCCATAGGCAGGGCGTATCGGATCGTGACAATCTGTCCATGAAGACGCCACGTTCGTAACTGAGGGATCATCGGGGTTGAGGCGTGTTGCACACGGGGAAACTGCCGGGAGAATCGGTAAATCCTCCCGGCAGCAGACGTGCAGAGGCTGAATCAGGCGAACGGTGTGTTCGTTTCCGCCTTTTCCTGCAACAGTCTGGGTGGTGCAAAGCGTTCACCATAGGTCTCGGCGAGCGCCGATGCCCGCTCCGTGAATGCTCTCACGCCATACTGATTGATGAACTGAATCGCGCCACCGGTCCACGGCGCATAGCCAATGCCAAAGATACTGCCGATATTCGCATCCTCTACCGTTCGCAATACGCCTTCCTCCAGACAACGAACGGTTTCGATGGCCTGAATGAAGAGGATCCGGTCTTTCAGCTCCTGCAGTTTGACCGTTCTTGCCTTCTCCGCGTTCACGAACAGAGTTTCCAGCTCCGGCCAGAGGTGTTTCTTGCCGTTGGCAGGGTACTCGTAGAAGCCCGCGCCCGCAGCCTTGCCCTTGCGGCCATGTTCGTTGACCATCGCATCAGTGACGGCCTCCGCTGGGTGGGGATTCCAGGTTCCGCCGGCGGCTTCGGTATCCTTCCTGCTCTGATCCCGGATGTGTTGCATCAGGGTCATGCTGACTTCGTCGGAAATCGCCAGTGGCCCGACGGGCATACCGGCCAGCACCCCCGCGTTTTCAATGCTCGCTGGATGAATACCTTCGCCAAGCATGCAGATGCCCTCGTTGACGAAGGTCCCAAAGACCCGCGAGGTAAAGAACCCTCGACTGTCGTTGACCACCACGGGAATCTTTCCGATCTGCTGAACGTAGTCAAACGAGCGCGCCAGGGTTTCATCCGAGGTTTTTTCGCCGACGATGATTTCTACCAGCTGCATCTTGTCGACCGGTGAGAAGAAATGCAGGCCAATGAAGTTCTCGGCGTTCGCAGAGGCTCCGGCGAGCTGGGTAATGGGGATGGTTGAGGTGTTGGACGCAAAAATCCCGTTTGCCACCAGTTTGGGTTCCGCTTCCTGGGTCACTTTTGCCTTCAGTCCACTGTCCTCGAAGACCGCCTCGATCACCAGGTCACAGCCTTCCAGATCGTCTGACGAATCGGTGGCCTTGATGCGGCTCAGGATGTCTGCCTTCTGTTCTTCCGTCATTCGGCCACGACTGACTTTCTTGGCGAGCAGGTTCTCCGAGTAGCTTTTGCCTTTTTCGGCATTTTCAACGGAGACGTCTTTCAGCACCACATCGATACCCCGTGTCGCCGTTGAATAGGCGATACCTGCGCCCATCATGCCTGCGCCCAGAACACCCACCTTGCGGAAGGTTTCTTTCTCAACGCCCTCGGGGCGGCTGCCGCCCGCCTTGATGGCGTTCAACTGGAACCAGAAGGTGCCGGTCATGTTCTTGGCAACCTGGCCGATCACCAGTTCCGCAAAATACCGGGTCTCGATCAGGCTGCCGTTATCGAAATCGACCTGAGCGCCTTCAACGGCAGCAGAAAGTATGCGCTCCGGGGCCGGATAGCAGCCTTTGGTCTTCTGCTTCAGCATGGCCGGAGCGATCGCCAGCTTCTGCGCCATGGCAGGATGGTGGGGCGCGCCACCCGGGAACCTGAAGCCTTTCTGGTCCCACGGCTGCTGACATTTCGGGTTGGCCTCAATGAACGCTCGGGCTTTCGTGATCATATCGTCGGCAGAATCTGCCAGTTCGTTGATAATGCCGGCCTTGAGCGCAGCTTTCGGATTTACCTTTTTGCCTTCCATCAGGAACGGGAAGGCTGCCTCCAGGCCAATCATTCGAGGCAGTCGCTGGGTGCCGCCGCCACCTGGCAGCAGGCCCAGAGTCACTTCCGGCAGTCCAAGTTGAATGCTGTCGTCATTGATGGCGACACGGTAATGACAGGCGAGGGCAATCTCGAGGCCGCCACCCAGGGCGGAGCCGTTGATGGCTGCCACCACGGGTTTTCCGGTGGTTTCCAGAAACCGCATGTGCGATTTCAGGCCGTTGACCATATCCTCGAAAGTCCCGGCGTCTTCGCGCGTGACCTTATGCAGTTCTTTCAGGTCGCCGCCGGCAAAAAACGTCTTTTTGGCGGAGGCAATGATGATGCCGCGAATGTTATCCAGGTCTTCCTTCACTTTTGCGGCGGTTTCCGACAGGGCGTCCCGAAAAGCAGCGTTCATGGTGTTGGCGGACTGGCCGGGCATATCGATGGTGAGGGTCAGGATCTGGTCTGAACCCAGTTCGTAACGAATAGCACTCATAATTGGTTCTCCTGGAAAAGTGGACGGGTTCAGACGCGCTCAATGATGGTGGCAATGCCCATGCCGCCACCGACGCACAGTGTGGCCAGGCCGTAGCGCAGCTCGCGCCGCTCCAGCTCATCCAGCAGGGTGCCAAGGATCATGGCGCCGGTGGCACCCAGCGGGTGGCCCATGGCGATAGCCCCGCCGTTCACGTTCACTTTTTCGCCGGGAACCGAGAGTTCCCGCTGGAAGCGCATAACCACAGAGGCGAAGGCCTCGTTCACTTCAAACAGATCGATCTGATCGGCAGTCATGCCCGCCTTTTCCAGTGCCTTGCGCGCTGCCGGGGCGGGGCCGGTGAGCATGATGGTGGGGTCTGTGCTGGTCACGGCCGTGGCGATGATGCGAGCGCGCGGCGTCAGCCCCATGGCTTTGCCCTTGGCTTCACTGCCGATGAGCATGGCGGTGGCACCGTCGACGATACCTGAGGAGTTGCCGGCATGATGAACGTGGTTAATCTTCTCCACGTAGTGGTATTTCTCCCGGGCGACACCGTCGAAGCCCATCTCGCCCATCATCTGGAAGGAGGGTTTCAGGCCGGAAAGGCTTTCCAGGGAAGTGTTGCCACGCACATGCTCATCGCGATCAAGGATCACCACGCCATTCTGGTCAGTGATCGGAATGATGGACTTCGCAAAGTAGCCGTTCTGCCAGGCATTGGCCGCTTTCTGCTGGGATTTCACGGCAAAGCCATCAACGTCTTCACGGCTGAAGCCCTCGAGGGTGGCAATCAGGTCTGCGCCGATGCCCTGGGGCATGAAACCGGTATGCAGATTGGTTTCCGGATCTGTGGCCCAGGCTCCGCCGTCGGAGCCCATGGGCACACGGGACATGGCCTCCACGCCGCCGGCAACCACCATGTCTTCCCAGCCAGAGCGAACTTTCATGGCCGCCAGATTCACGGCTTCCAATCCGGAGGCGCAGAAACGGTTCAGGGTGACGCCCGCCACTTTTTCATCCCAGTCAGCGGCCAGCGCTGCCGTCTTGGCGATATCCGCACCCTGGTCACCCACGGCGGTCACGCAGCCCATCACAATGTCGTCCACCTGGGCGGTATCCAGGCTGTTCCTCTCCTGCAGCGCATGGAGCACCGTGGTCAACAGCGAGATGGGTTTGACGCTGTGAAGTGATCCGTCTTTTTTTCCGCGCCCCCTGGGGGTGCGGACTGCATCGAAGATATAAGCCTCGGTGGTCATTGCTTGTCCTCTGGTCATATTGTTTTCGGGTTTGATTTACCGATGACACAACCATAGCCGGTTGCGGTTGCAGGGGGTAATGACGCGGGCTGCCAATCGCATTGGCGAAATTGCTCATGAACCATGACAAGGAGGGGGCTAGCTTCTATGGTGTTAGAAACCGCAGACGAATTCGGGAGGCGGAAGCCATGTCTCTGCGAGATGCAATCGACAATTTCTACGAGCGGCTGGTGGTGGATGCCATCGAGGCAACGCGGGAGGAGTCTGACACAGCGGACTATCTGACCGATGTTATGTGCGTGGCTCTCAACCGACTGCCCACACGGTATTACCGGCATTCAATCGATATGATGTTTTACCTGGCGGACGAGGAACTCAAGGAGATGAAACAGAAATCCCTGGCCGCCGTAAAGGAAGCCAGGGAATTCGTCAGGGAACATCAGCGGGAGTAGACCGCTGGGCGCCTCAGGCCTCGTTCAGATTGGCGATGGCCCTGTTCAGTCGCTCAGCGAGCTCCGTGTCCGCGTTTTTGCCAGTGCCACCCAGGCACCAGGCTGCCAGCAGTTTCTCTACATCCTGCATTTGATCCGTGCTGTTGTCGGCGGAACCCATGCCATTGGCAAGGCGCTGAACCTGGATTTCCATGCGGCGCTGCTGATCGGCTTCGGGGGAGGGCACGCCGCAAAGGATTTCTGCGCGAATCACCAGCTCGACCGGATCGCTGGCGTCTGACGTTTCGGCCAGCGCAGCCCAGTGCTGAGGCGCTGATTCACTCCCGGACTGGCCCGCTGTGGCCGCCATCACCAGAGACTGCCAGGAAGCCATTTTTGCCTGCAATCTCAGAGCCGAGAGAATCTTGCTCAGCCGCTGCTTTTCTTGCTGGACCTGTTCCCTGACGCCTTTTGAGAGCGTAGCGGCATCAATATCCTTGAGCGTCGCCAGGGCCGCAGTGACTGCCTGTTCGTCACTTTCCGGGGATATTCCTGAAACCTGATTCAGGCCTGCTTGCGCCGTCTCGTCGGCGGCCCGTGATGCCTGCTGCTGTTCCGAGCGCTCGGCATCACGGCGGGCAAAGATCTGGTCACAGGCCTTTCGGAACGCCTGCCATAGTTTGCGGTCTTCCCGATGGCGGGTGATTCCGATGGCTTGCCAGTCTCCCTGGAGGGCCTTGGCCTGGTTCATGGCCTCCTGAAGCGGCTCGTGTTCGACCAGGGCCTGGGCCTTGTCCACGATCGTCTGTTTCAGGCCTTCGTTCTTGCGCCGTTCCTCGTCCAGGGGTGCTTCCAGCCTCTTGAGCAGTTCATCGAAGCGCTTTTGAACGCCCCGATTGTCGCGGAATTCCACTGGCCAGGCCTCTTTCCACTCCTGGCGAGCGGTCTGGTGGATTCGTTCCGCGGCTTTCCAGTCGATGGAAGACCAGTCGGCATTGTCCAGGAAGCTTTCGAGCTGCTGGCAAATGGCGGACCGTTTTTCCAGATTGGCCTGTTTGAGGCCGGACTTGGCAGAGAAGTAGGCCTTGCAGGGCTCGTAAGCCTTGTCCGAGGCAGCTTTGAACCGGGACCACAGCGAGCGATCTGAAGAGCCGCCGAGATCGCGCCACTCATTCTGCAACTCCTTGATTCGCTCGGCCTTTGCTTCCGGATCCATTGGCTGCTCTGCCAGGTATTCCATTTGCTCGCACAGGGCAATCTGCTTGGGTTCCGTGGCGAAGCCCTGCCAGTCCGAGAGTTCACGCAATTGCCCGGTAAGCAGCTGCATGCGCGCCTGATAGGGTTTTGCGTGGCGCTGGTCCAGATCCCGGAAGTGCTGTTGTGCCGTTTTGAAGAGCTGTTTGGATTCTTTCAGCTGTTTGGCCTCCAGAGCCTCCTCCAGTTGCCTGATTTCGGCCTCGAGGCGAGTCGTCAGAGCTTTCTGTTGCTCCTGATCAACTCGGGGCTCTGCCGGTTTCTTGCGTTTGCCGGCCAGCTTCCGCAATGGCTCCAGTAGTGCCGGGATGGGATAGCCTTCCGGCCAGTTGATCTCGGCAACCAGTGTCTTTGCCTGGGCACGCTGCTCGTCGGTGGCATCGTCTGCGCGCTCGAGCAGTGCGCCAAGTTCGACGATGGTTTCCCGTTCCTGGGTAATCCGACGGACAGAGCTCAGGTAATTGCGCAGTGCCAGCATGGCGTTTTCGTAGGCTTTCTGTTCCTGCTTCTCCACTGCCGTATCCCGGGTTGCTTCCAGCCAGCGGTTTTCCTGGGTTTTCTGGAGTGCATCCAGGGACGCCAGTGAGGGCAGTGTTTCAGGCGGTTGAGACTTGAGCTCGTCCAGTGTGCGGGTCAGCAGATCCAGGGTTTCCTGACGTTGCAGCTTCTGCTCGCGCTGGCGCTTTTCATCTTCCGCCGCAGATTGCAGGGCCGCAATGCGCTCTTTGCACAGGTGAACCGCTTCGAGAAAGGCCTGGGCCTGTTCCGGTGAGGCGTGTGTTTCCACCTCTGTCCATTGTTTCAGCAGGGCATCGAGCCGGGCCCCATAAAGCTTGGTATCGTCACTCTTCGCCTGATCCTGCGCGTGGCGGGTAAGGGTAGCGATGGTCTGGCTGATGCTGTCCAGCCGGGCCTGTTCTTCGCGCCGCTGCTGCAGTGCCAGTTTAACGATCTGGTAGACACCTTTGTCACGGCCTTTGGCCTGTTTCTGCACGTCCTGCAGGCTGGCTTCGTCGGTCAGTCTGCCTGCAGCGGACTGCCGGATATCCGCGGTAACGCCCTCAATGGCAAGCTTGGCCAGGACATCCTGGGATGGTGCGCTCTCCAGTGTTTTGAGCTGTTCTTCCCTCCGGTCAGTCCGGGTATCTTCCTGTTCGACAGGCTCTGGCTGGGTGGCTTTCCGCTGTTTTGGCGTTGCCTCGGTTGTCTTGCGGGATTTGAACAGTTTCTGGATGAACGCGGCCATAAGAGTATCCTTGGGTGTTGAAACCAGTTCACGGTGTCGGGCAAAGTTGTGCCGCCACCGGCCGTCGGCATCCGGTCAGGGATACCGGGTAGTTTGACTGGTCAGCCTGAGGTGCTGGCCAGCAGGAAAAATTCGCGGCTAGTCTAGCGTTTTGTATGCGTGTGCGGAAAGGGTCTGTATGGCAAAACAGGAAAATGACAACGATCAGGATTACAAGGCCCGGGCAACGGCACTCAGGTTGCTTGCCAGGCGCGAGCACAGTCGCCTCGAGTTAAGCCTTAAACTCCGCCAAAGAAAGCTGCCGGGCGACATTATTAACGCTGTTCTGGATGATTACGAGAAAGAGGGTTGGCTAGACGATGATCGGTTTGCTGACGTCTACGCCCGCCAAAGAATGGACCTTGGTTACGGACCGCTACGGATTCTTGGCGAACTTCAGCAGCGCGGGGTCCACAAGACTCCGGAGTGTGTTGCCGAGATGGCGGAGGAGGATTGGTGTCAGCGAGCTATCGGTATCCGCGATAAGCGTTTTGGCCTGGCGGATCTGAGTGACGACTGGGACGAAAAAGTGCGGCAGGCGCGTTTTCTGAATCGTAGGGGCTTTTCCGCCAGTCAGGTGGAGCGCGCGCTCGAGGCTCGTAGCGAATAGCCGGCGGAAGTCAGATTCTTCAAAGGGTTGGCGGTATCATGCCCAGTTCTGCGGGCAGGCCGGCCCTGAGCTTTCCGTCCGTTTGCAGCTCGCCTGATCGGCCTTCCGGCGCCCGGCTTTCCTCCATCTGTACGATCTGTTCCTCTGCTTCGGTCGCCGGGATACCCGGCTGGTTGAGCCGGGCGAGTACATCGTAATAGCGCCGTATATTCTGGACGTAGATCACCGGTTCGTGGCCCCGGGCATAGCCAAAGCGGGTCTTGGTATACCATTCCTTCTCGGCCAGTAACGGCAGGAATTCCTTTACGTCCATCCACCGGTCAGGGTCTCGTCCCGCGCCTTCTGTAAGTCGTCGGGCGTCCTCCAGATGCCCGAAACCCACGTTGTAGGAGGCGAGGGCGAACCAGGTGCGGTCTGGCTCCGGGATTCGTTCCGGGATTTTTTCGTGCACGATCCGGAAATACTTGGCGCCGCCCTGAATGCTTTCTTCGGCGTCCAGGCGGTTATTGATGCCGATATGGCTGGCGGTGTTCCTGGTCAGCATCATCAGTCCACGGACCCCGGTGGGCGATACCGCATTGGGGCGCCAGTGGGACTCCTGGTAACCAATGGCTGCGAGCAGTCGCCAGTCCATGTTGAACTCGCGGGCATAGTCGCGAAACAGCGACTCGTATTTGGGCAACCGGTTCTCCACATGATGCATGAAGGTTCGGGCACCCACGTAATTCAGTCGATCAAGGTGGCCATAGAAGCGCTCGGAAATCTGGGCCAATGTTCCGTTGGTCTCGAGACTTTCCAGGAACTGGCGGGCCGCTTTTGCCAGGGAATCATCCTGCGCTGACGGGAAAAACCAGGCCAGTTCACCGGGTTCTCCAAGGGTAAAGGCCTCCTTCACCATCGGGTAGAATACGTGGTTAAGGTCGAGCTCGTTGGAGGAAACCATTGCGTAGGGGAATTCGCCGCTTTCAACGCGGGACAGAACGCCCGCGGCGTCCAGTCCGGGATGCACCTCCCATTCAAGCTCTGCGTTTTCCCGGCGGGCTTCATTCAGGCGGTGCTCGTGGTTGCTGTCGGATACCACGTGCACCGTTTTCCCGATCAGGTCTTGTAATGATTCAGGCCGCTCGACATCGCGGTTATAAACCAGGATCGACTGGGCGGTGATGCCGGTCGCTACGGTGCGATACTGATTGGCAGTATGGGGTTGCCTGGAGAGCCCGAGCATCCCGAAGTGGGCGTAGTTCTTTTCCAGAACGGACAGGATTTCTGTGTTGTTATCGGCAACGCGGACCCGGAGCTTTACGCCAAGTTCCTCGGCGAACAGTTTTGCCAGTTCGTAATCATAGCCGGTGGGGCCGTCTTCACTTTCCACATAGATAGACGGCGCCGTCCGGGTAATCACATGCAGCACCCCCTCATCACGGATTTCCTGGAGAGTGCTGGGCTGTGAGCATCCGGTCAGTATCAGGGCAGTGCCGAGGAAGAAAACAATCCCGGCGGATGCGCTTTTGAAAGCAGCAAATATCTTTGGCAAGTCCATGGACTCCGTCACTGCTGGATCATCTGGTTGTAGCGTCGCATAAAGCCACGCAACCTTGTCTATCCTGAGCGTGGAATTCCTTTCCACACATTCAATGATCCTTGGTGTCGGAGGCCTGGTCAATAAAGCTGGTTAATTAATGTGCAAAACAATGTTAATTGTACAGCCCGGGATTAACGCCTCAAGCGCTGTATCCTGACCCCGCTTTCGAGTATCATGTCGGCCTTTCAAATTGCACCCAGACTTCCCCGTTTCGCGCGATACAGGTTGATATCATGCTTGAACTTCGCGGCGCTCCCGCGCTCTCGCCTTTCCGTTCCCGCAAGCTGCACTCCAGGATCCAGGATATTGTTCCGGATGTAGCCCATGTGTATGCCGAGTTCATGCACTTTGTGGATCT
>PBED01000006.1:0-45011 GCA_002718255.1 Marinobacter sp.
GATTTTTCCGGGAAAATGCTTGTATATTGATCATAGAGAAGCTATTCCATGCCATATGTAGCTTGCGGAGCTAAAAAGATCCCAACGTGTCGAATCTCTTTCATCGTCATGAAGCTTATATGACGGAGGGGCTTGGATCAAAAGTCGTACCTTGTGAATCGTGTGTAAACATCCCTGTTTTAGGCTGCTGATAAAAGCCATATCACAGAAATAAAATACCATTGAATGAACCGAGCGTGGGTCTATCCTTGAAAGGGATCGCAGGTAGGCGTCAAGGAAGTCATGCCGAGCGGCCAGGTGAATGGGGCCCCGATCAGAACGTAGTTAGGCAGCAGATTGTTTACAAGGGTCAAGTGCGGGCTGCAAAAAGGTCCGCTTTCCAATGGAGACTGTAATTTTGTGTTTTCACGACCACTTCTCACGCGCTAAAAGAGAGAGCCTCTGCTCTATCCCCGAACGTTCGCTTTGCGACCTCAGCCTGCTTAAGCTCACGGAATTACGCCCACAAAAAAGGTCCGCTTTTTATCAAAAGCCGGCTAGGTGAGATGGTCCACTTTTATCAAAGAGCGGCCAATGCTGCTCAACTATGACACCATAGTTTGGCCAAAGCGGCCAATCTATGGTCGCAATACTATACGCTGTGCGACTTCAGGAGTGCCTTTGAAGAGGCGACCAAAGACAATCCGTCGATTCAGCTCAATTGACGTGAAATCGGCACAAAGGAACACTTGAAAAGAGCCATTGCGGTCACTGAGAACATGCATTACATGCTTTCAGTGACCTCTTTTTTACGTTCCTTAAGGAGCCCAATTCTTTCTTCAAGCGCATCGATTTCGTCGTCAATCGTCTGTAAGTGCGCGGCACCCTCCGTCGCGACTCGCGCAAGCGACACGTAATATTTAAAAGTTGTCCCCGAGTCATTGTGACCTGCGAAGCCAGTCAACGCCCTTTCAATGCTGTCTTCATCGATCTTTTTACGATCTCCACTCGCTTTTACAAGTAGCCGTTCTTCCAGATATTTATGACAGGCAAACCGATAAATTGCATATCGACGGAGATCATGGGGAGTTATGCCTGGATCACAGCGACTGACCATTTTCGACAAGTTGCCTGGCGTCATTTTCGTGCCATTCTCGGTCACGAACACAGAATCTGGATCGGCTTTGGTTTGATCAACGATATCTTGCCGTTCTTCCATAATGTACTGATTTGTCGCGTTAATCAGCTCAGCAGTCACTGATATCGTACGGGGCGAACTGTTTTTCGTGCCGAGAGTGATTGGCACTTCGACGCGCTTTTTGTAACTGCCCTTCTGAGGCCCAGGAACGCAACTCTTTTGCAGACTAACCACCTCTCGACGCCTTAAACCGCCCTCACTAGCCCAGCGCAGCATCAGCTCATTCCTACGCTGATGAATCATGATTGCATCGTCAGCGTCTTTTCGACGGATGTTTTCGGTTCGATTACGAACGCTCGTCATCAACTCACCAACCTGCTGCTTGGTAATTAGCCTTGGGTTTCCTTTGCTCGGGACTTTTAGCAAAAAAGGGATGGCATAGTCCGTGCCGTTTCTGGAGTTTGCCTTCGGAGCATTCACTTCGATCTGATAGATCTGGTCAGGCTTATAGAAATCTCTCCACCCAACAATGGTCGGTCTGTAAAACGCTTTCTTCTGCGCCCACCAATAAAACTGCATTACCGCCTGCAATTTGGAATTGACTGTCCCAGGCAAAACACGCTCGGCTTCTGCATCGCGAAACTCGATAATGTCATCGTGAATAGCCTCTTCAGCATCAATGCTTCGTTCTTCCAGAAACGACAGCCAATGCACGAGACGACCGGCAAGGTCAGATATGTAACTTTCCTTCCATCCATCAGTCGTGAGCGAAATGAGCCAATGCGTTGGAACCTGCATTAAAGCGCCATTCTGAGCGATGACGACTGGGTGTTGGTGCTCAGTCCATACAACCCTAGCCATCACTCTCCGCCTTCCATTAGCTTCGACACCTTCACCTCGTCTCGATATTGCGCTTGTTCAACACCCAACCTTCTTCGGAATTTTTCGTTTTCTTTCATCAAGTCCCAGACATCTGTCGCAAGCCGTCTCAATGTCGCCTCAAGCTCCGCGTTTCTGCGCTTCAGCTGCTCAACCTCTGTCTGTTTCGCTGGGTCCAGTTCAGCAATTGCCTTATACACCTGGATTGCATCTTTGATAGCTTGGTCAAGCCTTGGCCTTAACTTACCGCCTTTTTTGATCAGCTTGTTTGTTTTGTGAACCCCGGCGAAATGCGTGAACCAGTTAAGAGAAAACGCGCCTTTGGGTGGCAACTTGAAGCTAGCTTGCTTCGTTTCACAATACTCTTCGATGACCTCGATCTTGTTAGTGATCAGGGTGCTCGCATCCAGCTTGGACTCAGAAGAATCGCTCTTTTTTTGAGTCTCACTCGCTTTAGGCATCAGCTTTCTCCAGGAACTTCTTCATGATTGCGCTGTGCGCGGCATCAATAATGATTTCAGGATCTTGCGGACGACTGAATGAGCAGAGGTTTGCGCAGCCCTGGCAACTGCCTTGAACCGCTGATGAGCGCTGAACCTCGCCATTCTCGAAGCAAGCAGAACGTTCTTTGTATGCTGGCGACTCTCCAAAGCAAAGACCATCCGGAACGTGATTAAAAACGATGCCGACCTCGTTGACACGCTTTATAAGCCTTTTAAAGCGTCTTTCATCCTCAACCTCACCCTCGGACAGCAGTTTGCTTAAATCTTCTTGTAGGGCGTTTGAGAGGCCCTCAGGATGCAAAGCAAGGTGCGCCACCTTCTCTGCACGGACTTCATCAAATGCCAAGCGCCAATCTGGGTCGGTCAAATAGTGCTGGGTCATCTGAAATCCACTGTGACGAAGGTAATGCGAGAGAGTGGGCAAATCCCCCGCGTCCCAACGGAAAAAATAGGTCATCGCGAAGAAACGTCGGAACTGGTGCTCGCTCCAGACCCATTTATTTTCTTCATCGGTATCCATCACGAGGTCTGCGAATTCATTGAACTGGCCATCCTGCCAGTAATTGACCTCTCCTCCTCTGAAAGTCGGCATCCGCAAAAGCGACTGATCATCCTCTGATCTGATCGATTCAGTGAGCCTCTCAAGGATGTGGACTGCCTTTTGAACCAACTTTATGGTCGGAAAGACTTGGTAGTTTTGGAGGACCTTAGCGCTGTATAGCTTTATCCAGTGTCCGTTTTTCGAATCAAAGCAACATCCGGCTTGCAAGGACTCAATCTCGACTTGTCGTCGTGCGGTAAAGCAATAAATGACCGCAAGGCAGGCGGTGGGCAGATACCGATGCAACACCTTGTTAAGGCTATATCCTTCAGTGGGCACCCAACCCTGGTTTAAGAGCCGCGAAACCGATGCTTTCGAGACGCCAAGTTCGTCAGCGATATCCTGATAGTTAAGACCCTCACTGCGAAGACGCTCCATCTCTTCCACTTGCTCTGGACTGATCGTTCGTCGTTGCGAGAAACCTTCGTTACTCGGCTCACGGTCCCATGCGACGATGTTATACGGCGCTCCAGGTTTGTTCTCTAGCCCTGTCAATGGGTTATCTCGAAACCACCACACCATTCTCCCAGAAGCGTAGGTCCAGCGACTTTCCTCGGAGCCACCACGGTTATTTCCCTCAAAAAACGCCCGTTGTTGCTCTATTGCCCTGTCTCTGTATTCAAGCAAAGGATCAGCATAATCAACTACCCATCTGATCGCCCGATCCATAAACTCGAAGAACACGGGCTGTGGAATGTTTTTGGTCCGACCACCATCCTCACCCCATTTCTTTGCAAGCTTGTTCGGATCAAAGCTTGATAGCGCGACTGATGGACGGTGCTGTTCAGGAATAATGTCTCTGAAAATCTCAAGGATTCGAAAGAACTTCTTAATCGCAGTCAGTTCTTTTCGAATCGTATCCTTTTTTCTCTTTTTTGGCTTTTTGTCGCACTCTTGCTTCAGATATTTCTTCTGCGAAGCCTTGATGTAGAATCCGTGTTTCTCTCTGAATTTAGTCAGCAATACAGGGTATTCACTACTCAGCAAGCGGTCGCTGACACCCAGGTTCTCAGCAATCAGGGCAACTTTCAGGTCCGGCTTGGTAGCGCTCCGCTGAATTTCGAATTTTGATGGGTCAGTAATCGACTCCAAATACTCAGTGAGTCTTACTTGAACATTCAGACGTTGTGCTAACGAATACCTAAATTCTTTTATCAATTCTTGCTGCACTGCATCGTTGATGCTGCTCAACGCGTGAATATCATATTTGTATCTGAGCAAACGCAGGAAGTTGATAACGAAAGCTGCGTTATCAATGAGGCCTTCAGGCCCAACTTTCCCGATTGTTTTGACCAAACTCGTTCCCATGATTGAAAGAGCGAGCTTCACGGATTTCAACCAAAGCGGAATCTTCGCTCAATAAAAAATTCGGCGCGATTGGCACTGAAAACGAGATGCCTTTTCCGTCTTTCGGCGCGTCTTTAATCATCCATTTCAGGTCTGGATATTCCGTTCCTGGTGCCAAAAATGAGGGCTTGTAACTTTCCAAGGCTGCAAGTTCTTGATCCTCAGTTCCCTGGAAGTGTGATTGATACTGAGACAAATCGATAACTGCTCCCATCAGTCAACCTCCTCCGTCACATCAATGGTGGGTATAATTTGCTCATACGGATTCGGTCGATTCCTCACTTCTTCCTGAGCATTTCGCAATAATGTCGAGTGTTGTGGCGCACTGGAGAGTCTTTCCAACATCATGTTCGTGTAGAGATACCAGAGCGACCACGGTTCAAATTCATCTTCAGACAAGTTCTTCCGTGCCCTCTCGACTACTGAATGCCACTGGAGCAGAGACACGATGTTTGATTGTGATAGAACGAAAATATCTCTCCGTTGCTCACAGCCCACACACTTATCGACTCTATCGCAAACCTCTCCTTCGGCTGTGCCCGGCTGGACACCTGCCTTGGGATCAGCACATTGCAGGCCACCAAAATGATTTTCCAGGATTACCTTCTTGCGCTCTTCATAAGACTCTTTGTCGATACCAACTTTGTCTGCATAGTCTTCAATATCAATCGTTAACAGTGCTTCGAACCACTCCAAAAACTGACGGATATTTGAGGTTCGACGCAGCATCTCAGGCAGGTGGGACACGTATTTTCGGGCCATGTCATAAGTTTTGTGACGCCCTTTTCTCCCAACCGACGTCGCATCACCCGTGAGCAGCCCTTCGAGAAGCAAGACAGACCCGCGAATTGCTTTCAAGGGGCTTGACCACTTGCCGTTACTTGCCGAACGACAGATCTCATGAAACTTTGAATTTAGGGTGGCAGGATGAATCCGCGTTGGTCTGCGGAAACCCTCAGCATTGTTTGCGTGGGTGTTGTTTTTATAATCCCCGAGGAACAAAAAGCTTTGATCCTCGGCACGCACCAAAGTAAGCATGGGCTCAGTGATCCTAAGCAGATGCCTGTAGACATCCACGACAGACAGCGAACCTGGCGTTACAGGACTATCATCAGTCCGATGGGAGACGAGTTCGGATTCGGGCTCTTCACCTGATCGATACTTATACCAAGACAAAACATAAGCCTGGGCATCTTCTTCATAGCGCAGAGCGCCACGAAGCAAGTTAGAGATGCTGTCGGGGTTCCCGGCTACTTCAATAGTGATAAAAGCATGCGCAGCTGCGAGAACAAGTGAATCGTTACCGATGTAGCTTCGCAGTTCATTACGGGTCACATCCGAATGATACACTCGCATGAAAAACGCACTGTAATTTTGAGGCGTTTGACCGTCTTGTTCTCTCGGCCACAGATGGTTCCAGTATGTGATAATGTAAACAACGAAGATGGGTAGCGGGTTCTCACCAAGCAATAACTTGTAGGCTTCACCGAGATCCTTAGCGAAAAGGTCATCCGAGTTATCGAAGAGCCGATGAAGCTGCTCGACCTTTCGCTTGATTTCTGGATTGGACGCCCAAATCGACGCTTGAGCAACCTTATTCATGTGATCGACAATAATTTCAGCACAAGTGCGCTTAACAAGTTCTATACGTCTCGCAAGAACCGTTGCTGCCGACGAATATAAATCAGTATCTTTGTTCTGCTTGCCCTCTTCCGCTTCAAGCACAACATTTGAAACGAGAGTCCTGATAGCCTCTCTCTCTTCGTCATCAAGCTCTAGGGACTCTTCAACAAAGTCGAGTCCGTTCCCGATCAAAGCCTCTAAATCAATCGATTTATCAATCGTAACGTCCAGAAAAGTGCTGCCCTGACCGACTTCATGCTCCACTTTCCAGCCATGTAGCCGCATTCCCGCTGGCACCAATCCCTTGTTTTCTGCTATTTCAAAGAAGCGGTTAGCGCCCCAAACAGCGTTCTGTCGGGTACGACTTCCAATATCTCGCTTCATTAAAAACCCGCGATAGTCGGCGATGAAGGAATACCAATGGATTGACACATCCAAGGGTGGTGTACTGCGCCAGTTGTGTCTTGAAAGCCATCGTCTTAAGTCTTCAGCGCTTTTTGCTTCGGAAAAAAAATCGAGAATTCCTTTGATTTGAAACCACGCCGTTCTCTCAGTGTCGGGTCTTGCATCCGCGTACTCACTTCTATAACCCAACGCAAACTCGGTCAGGAAATGTTCACCGAAAGGCTCAACCCATTGTGAGAAATCTCGGACTGTATGTTTCGTTATCTCTACAAACAAAATCGATCACCATTATCGCAGTTAGGTGAGGGTCAAGGGGTTGGTGCGGCCCGCAGCCGCTCAGCGGCGAGGACTCGGCCCCTTGACACTCCTTCTAAAATCACCCTTCTTGCTGGGTTTTAGTCATCGACTGCAACCCTGCTACCGGCGAGGGCGGGGTTTGGGGCAGAGCCCCAAGAGGATGACTCTGTACTGGATAATAGTGCGATGATTGGGATTTGTAAGATAAATCTTGAAAAAAAATGCAAAAAAACAGATAGATAGAGGCTGGATATTTGCTTTACGCGTTGTACAGATGGTACTTCAGATACTGACGCACTCTTTCGATATCGCCACTCAACACAACCTCCAAAGCAGAGGCGTCATCGAAAGCTTTGTTTGGCTTTGATAGCCACTCAGTAGCTTGGTTTTTGTCCTTGGAGAAAATGAGTTGAAGAGATTCGTATACTGACAGCACTGCTATGACTTGGTCCCTGTCCTCCAAAAGCCGCGTTCGTTGATCGGCATTCAATCCCCAAGTGTTCAATATGCCGGACGCAGCATCACGGCGATCCTTATCTATCGATTCCTTGAGGTGGCGACCAACGACGTCATAGCCCTGAGCTTCGAGAGCAGCCAAGGTTTCATGTACTTCCGTGTAGGGGGGACGGACGCCCTGATTGAAAAACGGTATCGACGTATGCGGCTCATCAATCTCCAATCCAGGTCCGACGCACTCCCAGACGGAGTTTAGAGTTTGGAATACGCGACTCTCAGAACTACGTTCAGTGATCTCTGCTTCTATCGGACTCGATTTCACTTCAACACCACTTCTGAAGCGCCCCTTTCTATCTTCAATAAGGGTGCCATAAAGCGTTTTACCGATTAGCTTTTGGTCTTCAGCGTAGAAAGTGATCAGAAACCAATCTTTGATGATTCTGTCAGCCATTACGCATTCCTTCGCGGATCTGAAAACGGGGGATTGGTTGGGAGGTGCTGCTCTAGCTTGCGCTGGTTAAACGAGCTTGGGTCCAACTGCCATGATTCTGTACTCCATCTGATGTTGAGAGGTGCCAGAAAAAGATTAGCAGAAAAAGGGGCTATGAAGCCCCTTTCCGAAAAACCGATGCTGATGCCTTATGCATCCTCTTTTGGTGCCTCTACAGCTACAGCCTCTTCTTCACCTTTTCGCTTCGCGACCGGCATCAGCTGACGACGAATTTCCGCCTCGATCTCTTCTGCAATTTGTGGGTTCTCAGCCAGGAACTTGCATGCGTTTGCCTTACCTTGGCCAATCTTGTCTCCTTTATAGGCATACCAAGCACCGGACTTATCAACAAGACCTTGCTTCACTCCGAGATCGACAATCTCCCCCAGTTTATTTGTTCCCTGGCCATAAAGAATCTGGAACTCAGCTTGCCTGAAGGGAGGAGACACCTTGTTTTTTACTACTTTCACGCGAGTCTCGTTGCCCACGACCTCGTCGCCTTCTTTCACAGACCCGATACGACGGATGTCCATTCTTACAGACGAATAGAACTTGAGAGCATTACCACCAGTGGTGGTTTCTGGCGACCCGAACATGACTCCGATTTTCATCCGGATCTGGTTTACGAAAACCACCAGGCAATTTGCGTGCTTAACGTTACCTGTTAGCTTGCGCAGCGCCTGCGACATCAAACGGGCCTGGAGACCAACATGGCTATCGCCCATTTCGCCTTCGATTTCAGCCTTTGGTACGAGAGCAGCGACTGAGTCAACGATAATCAATCCCACGGAGTTTGATCGAACGAGCATATCCGTGATTTCGAGGGCCTGCTCACCGGTATCTGGCTGAGATACCAGCAGATCATCAAGATTCACACCCAGCTTTTCAGCGTATACAGGATCAAGCGCATGCTCAGCATCAATAAAAGCAGCAGTCAAACCTTTCTTCTGAGCTTCAGCCACCAACTGCAAACAAAGTGTGGACTTACCTGCACTTTCTGGGCCATAGATTTCACATATACGGGATAGAGGAAGTCCGCCGATTCCAAGGGCGATATCAAGGCCGAGAGAGCCCGTAGAGATCGCAGGCATTGGACCCGCCGACTCATTCATCTTCATAACAGAGCCTTTACCGAACTGACGTTCGATTTGGCTCAACGCGGCAGACAATGCCTTTTTGCGATTTTCATCACTCATAATTCTTCTCCAAAAATACTGGTAAACAGAGGGTTTGTTCTGGGCTGTACCGGTACAATCTTAAATGGCGCTTCTGACATAGCTGCAAGCCGCTCACTCACTCACTCAGTCGATTTGTACCGCCTTTTCTGGTCCTAATTAGTAGATTTCGCAAATTCGACCATATGGAAGACCGCCAATACCCAGGGCAACGTCCAGGCCAAGGGAACCGGTGGAGACCGCAGGAATGGCTTCGCGGGGCTGATCGCCCATTTTCATCACGGCGCCCTTGCCGAACTGGCGCTCAATCTGCCCAAGTGCTGCGCTCAATGCTTTCTTGCGGTTGTCTTCCATCAGTGCAAACCCTCTGTCGCCTGGGCCGCCACCCTCAGGAAAAGGCTGGCAGCGAAATAGTGAATCGGGAATCTGTACAGCTCGAACAGCCCATTCCCTGTATATTTGAACAGTATTAAAACATAACCCGCAGAGGAGACCAACCCCTCCGGATGTGAAAGCCGTCAGACTTCGTCCACAAAATTGTTAACCCCTTGAAGGGCAAAGAGAACGGCCTGCCTGCGGACCTGATCACGATCGCCCTCAAAGTGCTTTACCACGGCCACGGTGGAGGCCGGGCTGCTACCCCAGGCAAACCAGACGGTGCCCACAGGCTTGTCATCGCTGCCACCGCCGGGCCCGGCAACACCACTGATAGCCACGGCAACGTCAGCATCTGTCGCCACCAGGGCACCGGCAACCATTTCCCGCACCACCGGTTCGCTGACCGCACCGTGTTCATCCAGCGATTTCCGGGTTACGCCCAGAAGCCCCTGCTTGGCCTCATTGCTGTACGTGACCAGGCCACCCAGCACGTAGGCCGAAGAACCGGCACGATCGGTCAGTACCTTCGCAACCCAGCCGCCGGTGCAACTCTCCGCCGTCGCAACGGTACGGCCGGTTGTCAGCAGTCGTTCACCAAGGCGGTTGCCTGCCTCTTCCAATTCCTGATCGCTGGCCAGCATAATGACCTCCTTCGTTTCATCACGGCGGTTATTTTCTTACAATTCACGCCTTCATCCAAAGCAAGGCTACCGGACCCGTTCATGTCAGCAGCTCAGACCGATCTTTCCAAGCACACCCCAATGATGCAGCAGTACCTGAAGATCAAGGGCCAGCACCCCAATGAACTGGTTTTTTACCGCATGGGGGACTTTTACGAACTGTTCTACGAAGATGCCAAGAAAGCGGCCGAGCTGATGGATATTACCCTCACCGCCCGGGGCCAATCTGGCGGCAATCCGATCCCCATGGCCGGCATCCCCTATCACTCTTCTGAGGGCTACATTGCCCGGCTGGTTCGGGCAGGTCAATCCATCGCCATCTGCGAACAGATCGGAGATCCTGCCACCAGCAAGGGTCCGGTTGAGCGACAGGTGGTGAGGATCGTCACACCGGGGACCCTGAGCGACGACGCCTACCTGGAGGATCGACGGGACAATCTACTGGTGGCTATCTATAACCATCGGGAGCAGTTCGGTTTTGCCTCGCTCGATATTTCCAGCGGCCGTTTTGCCGTGTCGGAGCTGGAAAACCTGGAGGCCCTGCAGGGCGAACTGCAGCGCCTGCGTCCGGCGGAAATCCTGATCAGCGAGGATTTTCCCTACGAGGACGTTCTGGAGGGTTTCACCGGAATACGCCGTCAGGGGCCCTGGCTCTTCGAATCCGATACCGCCCGAAGGGTTATTACCCATCAGCTTCAGGTGAGGGACCTGACGGGTTTCGGCTGCGAGGAACTCAATCTCGCCGTCTGTGCCGCAGGCTGCCTGCTGCAGTATGCCAAGGAAACCCAGCGTACCGCCCTGCCCCATATTCGCAAGCTGACCCGTGAACGGCGCGATGAAGCAGTCATCCTCGACGCGGCCAGCCGTCGCAATCTGGAAATTGACACCAATCTCATGGGCGGCCACCAGTACACCCTCGCCTGGGTCATGGACCGCACTGCCACATCCATGGGTGGACGGGAACTCCGGCGCTGGCTGAATCGGCCGCTTCGGGATGTGGAGATCGTCCGCCAGCGTCAGCAGGCGGTATCGGCACTGCTGGACGGGTTCCACTATGAGCCGGTGCACGATCTGCTGAAAGCTGTTGGCGACATTGAGCGCGTGCTCGCACGGGTCGCCCTTCGTTCGGCCCGTCCAAGAGACCTGGCGCGGCTTCGGGATGCCTTCCAGGCCCTGCCGGACCTGCAGGAAACCCTGAAACCGGTCAATTCCCACCACGTCGTCAGGCTGGCGACCATCATTGGGGAATACCCGGAACTGGCGGATCTACTGGAGCGCGCCATCATCGATAATCCCCCGGTCGTAATCCGTGAAGGCGGGGTCATCCGGGAAGGCTTCGACGAGGAGCTGGACGAGCTGCGCAACATCAGCGAAAACGCCGGCCAGTATCTGCTGGATGTCGAAACCCGGGAGCGGGATCGCACCGGTATCAGCACCCTCAAAGTAGGTTACAACCGGGTCCACGGCTACTACATCGAAATCAGCCGGGCCCAGTCCGATCAGGCGCCGGTGGATTATATTCGCCGACAGACCCTGAAAAACGCCGAGCGATTCATCACACCGGAACTCAAAGAGTTCGAGGACAAGGCCCTGAGTGCCAAGAGCCGGGCCCTGGCCCGTGAGAAAGGCCTGTACGATGACGTACTGGAAGCCGTCGCCGGGCAACTTGCGCCACTTCAGGATGCCGCCCAGGCACTGGCAGAACTGGATGTGCTGAGTAATTTTGCCGAGCGCGCCACCTCCCTGCGCTTTTCCGCGCCGGAGTTCAGCGAATCCCCGGGTTTTGACATTGAAGAAGGGCGCCATCCGGTGGTTGAACAGTTACTGGACGAGCCCTTCGTACCGAACGATCTGCTAATGGACACCCAGCGCCGCATGCTGGTGATGACCGGCCCGAACATGGGCGGTAAATCCACCTATATGCGTCAGGCCGCGCTGATTGCCCTGCTCGCCTACACCGGCAGTTTCGTGCCCGCCAACCGGGCAGTGATCGGCCCCGTGGACCGGATTTTTACCCGCATGGGTTCCTCGGACGATATCGCCGGCGGCAGATCCACCTTCATGGTGGAAATGACCGAAACTGCCAACATCCTGCACAACGCCACCGAGCACAGCCTGGTGTTGATGGACGAGGTTGGTCGTGGCACCAGCACCTTTGATGGCCTGTCCCTGGCCTGGGCTACTGCCGAGCACCTTGCCCGGGAGATACGCTGCTACACGCTGTTTGCCACCCACTATTTCGAGCTGACCCAGCTGGCCGATGAGCTGCAGCATGCCGTTAACGTGCACCTCACGGCCACTGAGCACGACGACAGCATCGTGTTCCTGCACAACGTGCATGATGGCCCGGCAAGCCAGAGCTACGGTCTGCAGGTAGCAAAGCTGGCAGGCGTGCCACAGGATGTGATCCGTAACGCCAAAACCCAGCTCTCCCACCTGGAGGGCAGCGCTTCGCCAGCGGCGCCGGCAGCCTCGGCCGCCGAACAGGGCAACAACGCATCCCTGGCCAAGCCGGCAACAAAGGTAAATGAATCCGTTTACCAGGGCGACATGTTCGCCAGCCTGGAGCCCAGCGCCGTGGAAGAGGCACTTAAAGACATGGACCTCGACGGATTAACCCCCCGGGATGCCATGAATCAGCTTTACGAGCTGAAGGCGTTGATGAAGAAATAGCGAAGAATTGATCTGTGTAATAAGGTTATAGCAGTCGAACGCTTGCGGCTGTGCGGGTCGCTCCCTACAATATCGCGCACCAAAATATAACGGCAGCGCCCGACGGCGCTCCTGATGAGACTGACCGACCACTGGACCAGGGATCTGACTATGGCGTTTATCGTTACTGATAACTGCATCAAGTGTAAGTACACAGACTGCGTGGAAGTCTGTCCGGTAGACTGCTTCTACGAGGGACCGAACTTTCTGGTAATCGACCCGGACGAATGTATCGACTGCGCCCTGTGCGAGCCAGAGTGCCCGGCCGAAGCCATTTTCTCGGAAGACGAGCTGCCGGCCGATCAGGTCCAGTTTGTGGAGCTGAATGCCGATCTGGCCGCCAAATGGCCGAACATCACCGAAAAGAAAGATCCACTGCCAGACGCTGAAGAATGGGATGGCAAGCCGAACAAGCTTCAGTATCTGGAAAAGTAAGCATCCGGAACTGGAACAAAAAAGGGAAGCCGAGGCTTCCCTTTTTCTTTGCCTGAAGTTCCGTGATTGCGTCAGGTGCTGGCCAGCTTGGCGCCCATGGCCACGAAAAACCCTCCCGTCAGGCCGTTCAGCGTTCGCTTCACACGCGCGTTTACACCAAGACTCCGAAACGTCACCACCACCCAGGCCAGACCACACTGCCAGAGCATTGCCAGCAGAAAATGCACACCGGCCAGCATCAGCGACTGCTGAAAGGCGTTGCCTGCCGGATCCACAAACTGTGGCAGCAAAGCCATGTAGAACAGGGCGGTTTTGGGATTAAGAACGTTGGACAGCAGGCCCTCACGAAACGACACCGCCAAGCCCACCTTCCGGCGGGCAACCGTTACGTCCTTTGCCGCAGGCGCGTCACCCCGGCGAAGGGCCTGGCGCAACGAACCGATGCCGAGCCAGACCAGGTAGCAAGCGCCGGCCCACTTCAATGCAGAAAATGCCCAGGCGGTTTCCACCAACAGGAGGGAGATGCCCAGCGCCGAGAGCGTGGCATGAATGAACAGGCCGCTACAGATTCCGACACTGGTCACGCACCCATCCCGCAAACCGCCCCGGCCGGTATTACGCATCACCAGCAGCGTATCCACACCGGGCGTGATGGTGAGCAATGTAATGGCAACCAGATAGGCCCAGAACAGATCCGATATCAACGTCATGCCCTCTCAAAATCCTGAACGAAACCTTCCCCGGGGCCCTTCCGACAATCTCAGACTCAGGCCTCCTGCTGGAGAATCTTACGCGCAGCGGCGGACTTGTAAAATGGCGCAAGCCGCCGACGAATCACGGCCTCAACATAGCCCTCTTCACGCAACACGTCTATAACCGGAATTGCGTAAGCATCTATCTCCGCCATAACAACCTCACGGCTTACCCCCATATCGCCCAGCAGGTCTGTAAGCGGGCGCTCGCCATATTTGTCGAACAGGTGGGAAACCACGGCCCGGGCACAGTTCTCAAAGTATCCGGTCTTGCGAAACTGCAGCCAGAACTCATAGCCAAGCACCACAAACTCCTGCAGCTGCACGTCTCCGAGCCCCTCGTGAAGCTCGGCAATGGTGCGATCCTCCAAAGACACCCAGGCGGCCATCACACTGTCGCGCAGCTCCTCATCAGACAGGGCACTGTGCAGGAATTGCTCACTGCGGCTGATCAAACCGGGCAGGCTGTCAGACAACCAGGCTTTCAGTCGACGCTCAAAGGTTTCATCCAGCCCCGGCACCGCCCGGTTGGCCATCCGCTTGCCAAATTTCATCATCGAACCAACGCCCGGCACAGACTTGGTGATCAGGTTATCCTCGTACAGGTAGTTCACCAGGCCGTGGTACACCACATTGGACACCAGCTCCTGATAGACCGGGTGCGCCATGATCTCGCTGATCACCCGTTCACGTTGCTGCCGGAGCTCCAGAGCTTCCTCCAGAAAGCCCGTGGCCTGTTCGCGGGTGATGATCTCGCCCAGGGTGGTCTTTGACTGCACATCGGCATTGAGCACCTCGGTGGCCATCTCCGCAGCCAGTTCCGGAATGCCTGCATCCAGTTCCATGCCCATAACGATACGCTGGATAACGCCCATCACCTGCTCTTCCGAGGTTATCCGGCCAAGGGTTATCTCGCCGGCATAATGCCAGAGCTCAT
This sequence comes from Marinobacter sp., assembly GCA_002718255.1. Taxonomy (GTDB): domain Bacteria; phylum Pseudomonadota; class Gammaproteobacteria; order Pseudomonadales; family Oleiphilaceae; genus Marinobacter. The sequence goes on from PBED01000006.1 coordinate 14,788, forward strand.
CGAGCTCCTGCTCCAGGAACTTGCGCAGCTTTGCGCCCTTTAGCGAAGCCAGCTCATGTTTCACATGCTGCTCAAGCAGTTGGTTGGCGAGATCCGTTTTGCCTTTGGTCATGGCGTCAGTTGTCCTGTTGAAGAAATGAAACACACAGGCCAGAGGCTAACACGAACGAAACGCTGGCAGGTTTGCCAAAACTACAGGTGGAGAGGCGCGGCCGGGCCAGTATGATTCAGTCACGCACTCTGAGAAGGAGTTACTGAAAATCGTTGAAGGTGTGGGGTTCCGCAGCAAGTGCGAGGCAAAGACTGCCGGGGCCAACGTAGATGCTGCTGGTAATCCCCATCTGGGAGAGCAGCAGTTCCACACCATTGCGTTCGCAAGCATCGCGCAGTCGGTTGAGCCCGGGCAAATCCTCGATCTCCGTCCAGGTAAGACCACAGGACAGGCTTACATAGGGTGTCAGAAGCCCGGCTTCGACACGGGCAGCGGCATAGTTCATCACCTTTTCCACGGCCACGTCGAAACTCCGGGTTTTGGCCGCGGGCTGGCCCTCGGCCCCTTGCCCGAAGATAACCGGCGTAATGTTCAGTGCTTTGCCCAGGAAGGCAACCAGCGCCGATACACTCTTGTCGCCACGCCGCCGTGCCCGTTCACGGATGTAGTGCAGATCCCTCGGAATGACGCAGGTGTAGATCTTGTCGCTGAAGGTTTCCACCTCATGGCGCAGGGCATTCTTGGACACATTCTGGCCGATCAGCTTGAGCGTGTGGGCTGCCAGCAGGCCCTGGCCGGCAAAAATCTGTTTACTGTCGATCACACGCATAAAGACCCGGCCATCACGACCGGCGGCTTCCCGCGCACCTTCGTAATTCGCCAGGACACTGTTCATAGCCTCGGTGGCATTCTGGAAAATCAGGCTTCGGGATTTCGTGACCGTCTCGCAGATAGCAATATCGAACTGGGTGACGATCTTCTCCATGAACAGATCGTGTATCTGCTCTGCGGTGAAGGCGCGGGTTTCCGCCTGATGTCCTTTCTGCAACAGGCCGCTCTGATAGAACTCCTGGGTCCGAACCGGATCATGCTTGTCTATGTAGGTCTGGCCATCGATTACAGCGGTTACCGGCAGCACGAACAGGTCGTGCTTGCGGCTGAACTCATAGGGTAAGTCGCACGCAGAATCGACGATCAAACCAACTCGCATGGTGGGCCTCCAGCTCCGGGTAGCTTCTCGAACGGAAGCCCCCTTTATTGTCGTTATTCTTTGTGCCGCACAGTTTTACACACCGCGATCAGAATTTCAGCAACCCGGCCCTATCGTGCTGCCGATGTCATATCCAGCTCACGGAGATTCTGCTCGAGCAGTTCGCGGTTATCCTGCTGCCAGGGGTGAAAGCCTTTACGGAAATACGCCAGGAATTCCGGCAGACACTTGCGGAGCACTCCGGGCTTGCCCCAGAGAAAATTAAACCCGCCAACCCAGGTGCGCAGGCTCCAGAGTTTGCCATCGGCCTTCAGCAGGCTACAGGTATTCAAAAAGGTGTACTTGAAGAAATTCCAGGTAACAAAGAGGAAGACGATCCGGCGAAGCTGTTCATTGCCGACACATTCCCGGTAAACATCAAAGGCGACGGATTTGTGTTCGGTTTCCTCAATCGCATGCCATCTCCAGAGCTTTGCCATGGTCGGCGTGGCGCCTTCCATCCACTCCGGGTGGCTCAGGATGGCATTGGCCAGGACGGCGGTGTAGTGCTCGGCGCCACAGGTACCTGCCAGTTGGCGGCTTGGTGGCAGTTTACCCACCCACTCCATATGCTTGCGGAACCGTTGGTCCAGGGCATCAATATCGTAGCCCCGGGCCTTCAGGGCCTCGTTGTAATCCTTGTGCTCCCTGCTGTGCAGGGCTTCCTGGCCAATAAATCCGCGGATCTCCGCTTTAAGCTTTGGATCCTCGATCTTGTCCCGATAGAGCCTTACGGCATTGATAAACTGCTGCTCGCCATCGGGAAATTGCAGGGAAAGGGCGTTGAAGAACGCGGTCCGGAAAGCATCGTTGCCATGCCAGAGCGTTTTCAGATCCTCGCTGACATCGAACCGCAGATGTCTCGGCTCAACGGACACCCCCTCGGGCGTGGAGCTGATGGTCATGACTGCCTCCTGTTTTTGTAGTGTTGTTATCAGTATTGAACAGCGGACAAAATTTCATCAGTTCTGGCAGTTTAAACCCGGAAACCGCGCGGAAGGAATACTTCAGGAGGAAAAATTAGACAAATTGTCACGAAATGACATTCTGTCAACGCCCATGCTCAGGGAAACATTCAGGCATAAAAAAGGGAGGCACGAGGCCTCCCAAGGACACACAGGGGGTCAACGCCTTCCGGTGCAGAGCCGGAAGACGCAGGTTTAGTGCTCTTCCGCGGCTTTCACGCCCGGCGCTTCCGGGTCGGCGGTAAAGCCAAGCAATTTGGTACGTTCAATCAGGAAATAGAGGACGGCGCCGGTGGCCAGGCCCCAGCCAGCGCCATAGACGGCCAGAACAACACCCATGGTGCCGGCAATGCCACGCTCGGTGTTATTCTCCAGCTGCTCCAGCCCTACCATCAGGCAGATATAGCCGGTCAGCAGCAGTGTCAGTGACAGGGCAATCGGCAGCACCGGTTGGAAGAAGCTCACCAGCGGCAGAACGAAAAGGGCAATAAAACCCGTAATCCAGAAAGTACCGCCGCCACTGTAGATGGAGTCCATGGCGTTACGACCGTACTTGTAGCGCTCGGCCATGGTGGCAGTGACAGCCGTCCAGATCGGGCCCGCCAGCCCCGGATAGGGTGCGAAGAACGCGTGGCCACCATTGCGGATAGCGGTTACCAGATGCACCCGGTCGATGCTGTTATCGATATCTTCGTCTTTGCGCAGATGATCAACGCGGTTCATCAATGACTGGCCGACCACGATATCGCCGAAGGCAATCACGTAGGCGATCACCGCCGTGGGAATGGCGTACAGGAAGACGTTGGCATCCGGGAATCCGACGGCGAACGGCAGGTAGTTCCACAGCTCATCAAACGCGGGTTTGGTGATGCCCCACTCCACATTGGGCACCTCGTATTCGCCAGTTGCAAAGCCAACCAGGATCGCAACCACCATACCCGGCACCATGCCGTAGTTGGCAATCTTGCGGGCGATTGAATTGCTTTCCACAAAACCTTTGAACGATACCGAGAACATCAGGTAGAGGCACACCAGGCCACCGATGATCAGGGAGATCGGCGTGTTGGCGAGACGGCCGCCTGCCTCAATCTCACCCATCAGGGCGGCGATACCGGCACCGATGATAATCCCGCCTTTCATGGAACGGGGAATCAGCTCCACCAGTTTGCTGCCCAGGCGTGTAATACCCAGAACCAGGAAGATAATGAACACCAGGAACTGCAGCGCGAACAGCGCCTGAATCGCCTCGGGGCCCGGCTCGTAGTCGCTCAGGAACAGCAGAACCACAGGAATCCCTGGCGTAATCCAGCCCGGCACCAGGGGAACACCCAGCAGTGCCGGCAGCATGAAACCGATGCCACAGATCACCACGTAAGCCAGAGCCACGTCGTAGGGCACACCCAGGTATTTCTCAAGAAGGGGAATCATGGCCAGGCTGACCACGAACATGATCAGAGCCTGCACCATCTCCGCGAACTCCCAGCGGTAATGAACGAACGGCAGACGAACCTTGAAGGGACCGGCCGGCCAGAACGGCTGCTCTTCCCCGTTCTTTCGGTGAAACATTTGCATAAAAAGGTCTCCGGGCTCACGCGGCGCGTGTGCCTGACAGCGTTGTTTTTTCTGGTTTAATTCGGCTGCGCCGGGGCCGGCGCAGCCGATCGGGGAATCAGTCCAGTTCTTTGGCCTGATCCCTCAGCACGAACTTCTGGATCTTACCCGTGGAGGTTTTGGGCAGCTCCGAGAAGACGATGGTCTTGGGTACCTTGAACCGGGCCAGGTGCTCGCGGCAGAAGTTGATGATGTCTTCCTCGCTGACTTGACCGGCTTCCGGCTTCAGGGTCACAAAGGCGCAGGGGGTTTCGCCCCACTTTTCGTCCGGCCGGGCAACCACAGCTGCCTCAAGCACAGCCGGGTGGCGGTACAGGGTATCCTCAACCTCAATGGTGGAAATGTTCTCACCACCGGAGATGATAATGTCCTTCAGCCGGTCCTTGATCTCCATGTAGCCGTCTTCGTGCCATACAGCCAGGTCCCCGGTGTGGAACCAGCCACCCCGGAAGGCCTCTTCGGTGGCTTTGGGGTTCTTCAGATAGCCCTTCATCACCGTATTGCCGCGCAGGAAAATCTCACCGATGGTTTTGCCGTCTTTGGGCACTGGCTCCATGGTGTTCGGGTCGCCGACCATCGTGCCTGCCAGAGTGTGATAACGAACGCCCTGACGGGCCTTTTTCCGGGCACGATCATGCAGTGGCAGCGCATCCCACTCGGATTTCCAGGCACAAACGGTTACCGGGCCATAGACTTCGGTCAGACCGTAAACGTGAGTCACCTGGATGCCCATTTCCTCGATGGCACCAATGACCTGGGCGGGGGGTGCCGCGCCTGCTGTCATGGACTTCACGTCGTGATCAATGCCGGCCTTGGCGGATTCCGGCACGTTCAGCAATGCGTTAAGCACAATCGGGGCGCCACACATGTGGGTAACCTGATGATCCCGGATCAGCTGCAGAATCTTCTCGGGATCAACCCGGCGCAGGCAGACGTGAGTGCCGGCCATGGCGGTGATGGTCCAGGGGAAACACCAACCGTTGCAATGGAACATCGGCAAGGTCCACAGGTACACCGGGTGCATGTCCATGGACCAGACTGTCTGGTTGCCGATGGCATTGATGTAGGCGCCACGGTGATGATAGACCACACCTTTTGGATTGCCGGTAGTGCCGGATGTGTAGTTCAGGGAGATGGCATCCCACTCGTTGTCGGGGAAGCTCCATTGGAACGCCGGATCCCCTTCCTGAAGGAACGCCTCGTAGTCCAGATCGCTGACCTGAACACCCTCGCCATACTCGGGATCGTCCACATCGATCACCAGCGGCTTGGTGTCCAGCCGGCTGACGGCGTCCCTGATCACCTCACCGAACTCCCGGTCGGCAATCACAACCTTGGCCTCACCGTGATCCAGCATGAAGGCGATGGCCTCAGCGTCCAGGCGAACGTTCAGGGTGTTCAGCACCGCGCCAATCATGGGCACCCCGAAATGGGCTTCCACCATCGCGGGAATATTCGGAAGCATGACGGCAACGGTATCACCGCGTCCGATGCCGCGCCCTTTGAGGGCTGATGCCAGACGGCGGCAACGTTCGTAGGTCTGCGCCCAGTTGTAACGGATGGCCCCGTGAATGACGGCGGGATACTCCGGGTAAACCGTAGCGGTACGTTCGATGAAATCAACGGGAGATTGGACGGCGTAGTTGGCGTCGACGGGCGCCAGGCCTTGATCAAATATCGAGGTCATTGCGTGGTCCTCTTGAGTACTGTTGTTCTTATGGCGTATTCAGGAATATCGCTAAACTAGCTATACTTCGGGCTGGTCAGAATAGTATTGGATAGCAAAAACACTAGAAACTATACCAACGTATTATAGTTAATTTACTATAACGATAAGCCATGAACGATTTTTCCACTCCAAGTGTATTTAGTTTGCATGACGCCGACCCGCAACCCGGTTTGATCCTGGATGCGACAGGCAGCGTTCTGGAGGGCAACCTGGCCAGCCATCATCTTTGCCAGAACGCCAACCTGACCTCGCTGTTCCATCTGCTGCCGGTCAACGTTCAGGCGCTTGTGAAGTCGTCCCTGGAGCAGGAACGATCGATCGAGAATGTGGAAGCCAGAATTCCGGCAGACACCACCGAGCGTTTCCTGGTGTGGACGTTCGTCCCCGATATCGGGAGCTCGACGGTTCTGGCGCGGGCCAGAGACGCTACAGACGAAATCATCAACCGGGAAGAAGCGACCCGCTCCAACCGTCTTTACCGGCTGATTACCGAGAACACCACCGACCTCATTTCCCGCCATGCCCCGGACGGACGGTTTATCGATGCCACGCCCGCGTCCTGGCGGCTGCTGGGCTACTGGCCGGAAGAACTGAGGGGTAAGCCCCTGGAAGAAATTTTCCGGGGCGATCAGGTGGTTCAGAAGCTGGCTGAAACCCGCAACCAGCTACGGGACGACGGCTACGCCACCATGACTCTGGAGATTATTCACCGGGACGGTTCCCGCCGCTGGTTCGAGATTGCCAGCAGGGCCATTCGGGAAACCTACACTGGCGCTGTGATTGAGGTCATCAGCGTATCCCGGGATATCACCGCCCGGGTAGAGTCCGAGGAGAACAACCGCAGGCTGGCCGACGAACTCGCCCACACCGCCAGGCTCGCCACTCTGGGGGAGCTTGCCTCAAGCATTGCCCACGAGATGAACCAGCCATTGGCCACCATCGTGAACTTTGCCAGCGCCAGCCAGCGCTATCTCAAAGGCGCCCGAACCAATCCCGAATGCCTCGATCGAGTGGACGACGGCCTCCAGAAGATTGTTCACCACGCCAACCGGGCCTCGGAGGTCATCAAACGTTTGCGAGCTTTCCTGCGCAAGGGCCAGAAGCGGACCGCACCAATCGCACTGAACGAAGTCGTCAGCAATGTCGCCCGTCTTTGCCAATGGGAGGCCGAGAAAAACAAGGTGCAGATCCGAGAGAATCTGGCCTGTTGTGCGCCCGTCATCACCGCCGACCCGGTGCTGCTGGAACAGGTGCTGATCAATCTGATCCGCAACGGTATCGAAGCCACTGTTGAGGCTCGCGGTGAGGACAACCCGGGCCCACACTCGCAGATCGCCATAACGACCTGCATCAACGATCAGAACGAAACCCTGATTGAGGTCATCGACGAAGGCCCGGGGCTCGACGCGCAGGGCATTCGCCAGATGTTCCAGCCGTTCTATACCAGCAAGCCCCAGGGGCTTGGCCTGGGGCTCTCGATGAGCCGTTCGATTATCGAAGGCTTTGGAGGCTTCCTGGACGCCAGGCCGGCAGCAACGGGCGGACTCTCCCTGATCTGCCGTTTCCCGGCCAGCCCGGGCCACAAGAACAGAACCTCGAACACGGAGATGCAGCCAGATGAGTGATCAAGCGACACCGGAAGCCACCACCGTCTATGTGGTTGACGACGACGCCGGCATGCTGGAATCCACCCAGTGGTTGCTGGAATCGGTCGGCTTGAACGTGGAAGCCTACAGCGACGGCCGGAAATTCCTGGATGCGGTTGGCAACAAGAAAGCGGGCTGCGTGGTTCTGGATGTGCGGATGCCCGGGCTGGGCGGCCTGAACGTTCAGGAGGAGCTTCAGAAGCGGGGGCTGGACCTGCCGATCATCTTTGTCTCCGGGCACGCCGACGTTCCCATTGTGGTGAGGGCGTTCAAGTCCGGGGCCTTCGATTTCATCGAGAAGCCGTTCAATGAACAACTGCTCCTGGACAGCGTCCAACAGGCGCTGCAGGAACATCAGCAGTCCGCTCCAGAGTTGCAGGGTGATGAGGCAACCGAAGCCCTGCTGGCCACCCTCACCCGCCGTGAACGGGACGTGTTCCTGCCACTGGCCCAGGGCTACACGAGCCGGGAAATCGCAGAACAGCTGGATGTCAGTGTCAAGACGATTGATCTCTACCGGGCACGAGTCATGAAACGCCTGGGCGCCGATCGCTTGCCGGATGTGACCGGCACTGCCATTGCCGCCGGCCTTCTCGACCCGCTGGACCTGCGCAGGGAAAAGAACTGAACGGCAAGAACGACTCGGTACGGCACCCCCAGGCGCGTTATCATCAGTCGAAACCGCCCATCAGGAGAACAGCCATGACCTACCCCATTTACCAGGTTGATGCTTTTACCAGCAAGATTTTCGGTGGCAACCCGGCCGCGGTCATGCCGCTGGAAAGCTGGCTTCCGGACGAAACCATGCTCTCGCTTGCCATTGAGAACAACCTCTCCGAAACCGCCTTCTTCGTGCAGCTGCCTGAGGGGGACGAAGCCGATTTCCACATTCGCTGGTTCACTCCGGGCATCGAAGTACCCTTGTGTGGCCACGCCACTTTGGCCAGCGCCTGGGTCATCTTCAACAAACTTGGCTGGGACAAAGATCAGATTCGCATTCGCTCCAAAAGCGGCCCACTCTCCGTCCGGCAGGCCGATGATGGCTGGCTGGTATTGGATTTCCCGAATCTGGCTTTCGAGGAACAGAGCACGCCGGCACTGATTCGGGAAGCCCTGGATAACGCGCCTGATGCTTCGTTTTTTGTTCCAAACGACACCAATTACATGGTGGTTCTGAGGGATGAGGACGCCGTGCGATCTGCTCAACCGGATCTGCGCAAACTCAAGCAAATCGGCAATCAGGGGCTGATCATCACCGCACCTGGCGAAGACTGCGATTTCGTCAGCCGCTATTTCGCTCCGGGCGCCGGTATTGATGAAGACCCGGTTACCGGCTCCATTCACAGCGTGCTCGTGCCCTACTGGTCAGAAAAACTGGGCAAGACACGGCTCGACGCCCGGCAGGTTTCAGCCCGGGGCGGCGTGCTGCACTGCGAGTTGAAGGGGGATCGGGTCGACATCGCCGGCCAGGCTGCATTCTTCATGGAAGGCTCCGTCTACCTGCCCTGAGACTGGTATACTGCCCGCCGTTTTCTTTCCAACGGCGGGCAGTATGACGGCAGTTTCAGCATCACAGTACGACGTAATCATCCTCGGCGCCGGCGCGGCGGGCCTGATGTGTGCGGCAACCGCCGGCTATCGCGGCCGCAGGGTGCTGGTGCTGGACCACGCCAACAAGCCAGGCAAGAAAATCCTCATGTCCGGCGGCGGCCGCTGCAACTTCACCAACCTGAACAGCACGCCCGCCAACTTCCTGTCGGACAACCCGCACTACTGCATTTCCGCACTCAAGCGCTACACGCCCCAGGATTTTCTGGAACTGGTAGACCGGCACGGCATTGAGCATGAGGAAAAAGCCCCTGGCCAGTTGTTCTGCAAGGACAGCGCCAAGGATATCCTCAACATGCTGCTGACCGAATGCGAGTGGGCAGGAGCAGAAGTGAGAATGAAAACAACGGTCGACCGCATTACCGAAATCGACAGCGGCTACCGCCTGAGCGTCGGCTCCGGCGATCTCACCTGTGAATCCCTGGTGATCGCCACCGGTGGCCTGTCGATTCCCACCATGGGCGCTACCGCCTTTGGTTACCGGGTAGCGGAGCAGTTCGGGCTGGACATACTTCCCACCCGCGCGGGCCTGGTACCCTTTACCCTGCAGCCGGAATTGAAAGACCAGCTCGCGCCTTTGTCCGGCGTCAGTTGTCCCGTTGACGTGCAGTGCCATGACCAGCACTTCCGGGAACCGATGCTGGTCACCCATCGCGGGCTCAGTGGCCCGGCGATGCTCCAGATTTCCAGTTTCTGGGAGCCGGGTGACAGCCTGGCCATCAATCTTCTGCCGGCCTGCCGCATCAAGGACGACCTGCTGAACCTGCGCAAAACCCGCCCACAATCGACCATTGCAAACTACCTGACCCAGCACCTGCCAAAACGGTTTGCCCAGGCCTTCAACGAACTGCAGGGCTGGACCGGTCCCTTGCAGGGCTACAAGAACAGCGATATTGAGCAGGTTGCCGATGTCCTCGGCCATTGGTCGATCAAGCCGGCGGGAACCGAGGGCTACCGCACGGCAGAGGTTACCCTGGGGGGTGTGGATACACGCCAGCTCTCCTCCAAAACCATGGCGGTGCTGGAGAAGCCAAACCTGTATTTCATCGGTGAGGTGGTGGACGTGACCGGCCACCTCGGCGGCCATAATTTCCAGTGGGCCTGGGCTTCGGGTGTGGCGGCCGGCAACAGCGCCTGAGGGCACATCCGACTGCCCAAAGCGACCGTCGAACTGGTAAGCTGAGTTCATGTATTGGCATGACCGGAGACCACGCAAGGACCGGAGAACACACAAGATAGGGGAAACGGATGCTCCAGACCCACAGTGACACCGCAACCAGCAATGCCCTCGTTGTCGAAGGTGGCGCCATGCGCGGCATCTTCGCCGCCGGCGTACTCGATGCCTTTCTCGAAAAGCGGCATCAGCCTTTCACGGAAGCCTGGGGCGTCTCCGCGGGCTCAACCAATCTCATCGGCTACCTCTGCGGCCATCACGGCCGAAATCATCGGGTGATTACCGACCACGCCTGTCGGCCGGAGTTCATCAACTGGGGTCGTTTCTTCCAGGGCGGGCATTTGTGCGATGTTCACTGGCTCTGGCATCAGTCCTACCAGGAAGTGCCGCTCGATCTGGAACGCTACCTGTCTGGCACCACCAAACTCTGGGTGGCAACCACGTCGGTGGTCACCGGTGAGGCCCGGTATTTTCCTGTCGACGACCAGAACATCCACAACGTGCTCACCGCCTCCTGCTCCATTCCCCTGGCCTACCGTGATTATCCAAGAGTGGAGGACGAGCCCATGAGTGATGGCGGAATTGCCGATTCTATTCCGGTTGCGGAGGCCTATCGCCGGGGAGCCCGGGATATCACGGTGGTGCTTTCCCGACCGCTGGGCTATGAGAAGAAGCCGTTGGCGTTTCCGGCGCTCACCAAACGGATGTTCCGGGAGCAACCGGGGCTCGCCGAGGCCATAATCCGGCGGGGCGAAAGATACAACGAGACACTGGAATTCATTCGAAATCCGCCGGAGGACTGCCGGCTCCGGATTATCGCGCCACCGGAAGATTTTCCGGTGGGCCGATTGACGACCGACCTGAACAAGCTGGATCTGGGGTATCAGCAAGGCCACCGCGCGGCGATGGCCTATCTGGCCGAATTGGCCCAGGAAGTAGCCTAGCGAAGCACTACCAGGGGCTTTTTGGCGGTTTTCAGCATCGTAGTGGTTGTACTGCCCACCAGGAACTGACGGATGCGGGAGTGCCCATAGGCGCCCATCACCAGGATGTCGATGTCGTGTTCTTCCTGGTAGGCGTGCAACGCGGGCTCCACATCGCCGGCCCGGATCGCCAGAGTGATTTCGGATTCCAGCCCTGCCAGCATTTTCTCGGCTTTCCTGAGCTGCTCCCAGCGGTCGTTGGTGTCCGGTCCAACCATCACCAGATGCAACGGCATGCCTTTCAGAACCGGGCTGCCAGCCAGCAATTCCACGCCCTTGAACGCCGTAGCGCTGCCATCGAAGGCCAGCATGGCGCTGCGGGGCTGGGTATAGTCGTCCGGCACCAAGAGAATCGGGCGGTGCATGCTGCGAATCACCGTCTCCAACTGACTGCCGATGTGGGTGTCACGCTCGGAACTGCTTTCACCGTGCAGGCCCATGACCAGCAGGCGGGTCTGATTCTCCAGCGCCAGCAGAGACTCGGTCAGGTCACCATGGCGCTGACGCTGCACCACGTCATTGATACCGGATTCGCTGACCCGCTTTGCCGCTTCGTCCAGCATGTGGTGGCCGTGTTCCAGGGCCAGCTTGGCGCGCTTGCGGTCCAGCTCTGCCAGGTCTTCGAGCAGCTGTTCACGGCTGCCCAGACCAATGTTGCCAGCCAGATCCGGCTCCGCCGGATAACGTTCCTCGTCCAGCACGTGCAGCAGCATCATGGGCGTTTCCATGTGCTTGCTGGCCCAGGCTGCGTAATCGCAAACCGCCGGCGCCGCCTGGGAGCCATCAATACAGGCAACTACTCGTAACATCTCAACCTCGCCTTCATGATCCTTGTGATTGTTATTCTGACTGCGATCGCTGTTGGATTCCTTGGTCTGTGTCATGTCAGTGCCCCATCAGCTGGTCAACGGCGTCCGGCTTGTCGTGCACGCCAAAGCGGTCAACGATCGTGGCACTGGCTTCATTCAGACCGATCACCTCAACCTCCGAGCCTTCACGGCGGAACTTGATCACGGCCTTGTCCAGGGCACCCACTGCGGTGATATCCCAGAAATGCGCGCGACTCAGGTCGATGACCACATTATCGACTGCTTCCTTGAAATCAAAGGATTCCGTGAATTTTTCCGAGGAACTGAAAAACACCTGGCCCACCACTGTGTAGGTGCGGGTATCGCTTGCTTCATCCAGCTCAGAGGTCACCAGCATGTAATGGCCAACTTTGTTGGCAAAAAACAGGGCCGCCAGCAGAACGCCGGCCAGAACGCCGAACGCCAGGTTATGGGTGGCAACCACCACAATCACCGTAACAACCATCACGATGTTGGTTGAAAGCGGATGTTCCCGCAGGTTCTTGATCGAGCCCCAACTGAAGGTACCAATCGACACCATGATCATCACAGCAACGAGGGCCGCCATGGGGATCTGGACCAGCCACTTGTCCAGCACCAACACCATAATCAGCAGGAACACACCGGCAGTCAGTGTCGACAGCCGGGTACGGCCGCCGGATTTGATATTGATAATGGACTGCCCGATCATCGCGCAGCCCGCCATACCACCAAGCAGGCCGGAGCCGATGTTGGCAATGCCCTGACCCTTGCACTCACGGTTGCGGTCACTGGTGGTGTCGGTCAGGTCATCGACGATGGTTGCGGTCATCATCGATTCCAGCAGCCCCACAACAGCCAGCCCCACGGAGTACGGCAGGATGATCATCAGGGTTTCCAGGTTCAGGGGCACATCCGGCCACAGGAAGATCGGCAGAGTATCGGGCAATTCGCCCATATCACCGACCGTGCGGATGTCGAGGTTCAGGTACATGGCAACGCCGGTCAGAACCACAATGCACACCAGAGGTGAAGGCAGGATCTTGCCGATCCGGGGCAGCAGCGGGAACAGGTAGATGATGCCGAGGCCGGCCGCCGTCATGGCGTAGACATGCCAGGTAACATTCGTCAGTTCGGGCAGCTGCGCCATAAAAATAAGGATGGCCAGGGCGTTTACAAAACCGGTTACCACCGAGCGCGAGACGAACCGCATCAGGCCGCCGAGCTTAAGGTAGCCAGCGGCAATCTGAAGAACACCGGTCAGCAGCGTCGCAGCAAGGAGATACTCGAGACCATGCTCTTTAACCAGTGTCACCATCAACAGGGCCATGGCGCCAGTGGCTGCCGAAATCATGCCGGGACGGCCACCCACGAAGGCAATGATCACCGCAATACAAAAAGAGGCGTAAAGACCCACTTTGGGATCGACACCGGCAATGATCGAGAAGGCAATGGCCTCCGGGATCAGTGCCAGCGCCACGACGATACCGGCGAGCACATCGCCACGAATGTTCGAAAGCCAGTTGGCTTTTAGGGAATTCACCATAATGTCGGGTTTCCGGATTGCTGTGGAGATAAAAAAACTGAGATAAAACCGTCGATTGCACCCAACCTATCTCACGTTGGCTACAGGGATATGTCTCAGGGGATTAAACCAGAGGAAGAGGAAGCTGAGCGCTAGGGCGGAAGGATCGTCACGGTTTCAGTTTGCTGCACGGTTGATGAAAATCAGGTAACTGCGAATTTCAGGGTCGCGAAGCTTACCAGACCCCTAACGGGAAAGTAAGGCGGTTACGGGAATCTTCTTAGAGGTGTAACGACCGGTTGCACCTGCTGCTATCATCAACATATTCAATTATTAACAGGAGCCTACGCCCTCCCATGGATGATCTTGCTTCCCAGTTTCTGGCCGGAAACCAGACCACTCTCGACCTCGCCGTTGCGCTTTTGCTTGGCGCCATCATTGGCCTGGAGCGGGGATGGGATGCCCGGGAACAGAAATCCGGCGAGCGAATTGCCGGCATCCGCACCTTTGCCCTGGTAGGCCTGCTTGGCGGTATTTCCGCGGTATTGGCACAGGAAATCACGGAATGGGCGTTTCCCGTGCTTCTGGTCAGTGTCGTGGCCATGGCCATCGTGGCCTACAGCGAGCGCCTTGAGCATATCCGTAATTTCAGCATCACCGGTATGGTTGGCATGGTGCTGACCTTCTGCTTCGGTGCGGTGGCGGTGGCAGTGGACCCGGTCATCGCCACGGCCGCAGCGGTGGTAACCGCAATCATTCTGGACAACAAGGAAGAAATCCACGGTTGGGTCAACAAGCTGAAGGAACATGAACTGGATGCCGCTCTCAAGCTGCTGCTGATTTCCGTGGTCATGCTGCCGTTGCTGCCAAACGAAAAGATGGGGCCTGGCGGGGTTCTGAATCCCCGGGAAATCTGGTGGATGGTGGTGATGATCGCCTCCATTTCCTTTGTCGGCTATTTCGCCATAAGGGTCGCCGGTACCCGCAAAGGCATCCTGTTTACCAGCCTATTCGCCGGGTTGAGCTCGTCCACTGCCCTCACGCTGCACTTCGCCCGCCAGGCCTCGAAAACTCCGCAGCTCAACGCCCAGTTCGCCACCGGTATCCTGATTGCCTGCGGCACTATGTTCCCCCGTATCCTGGTTTATTGCCTGGTGATCAATCCCGATCTGTTGCCCAGTCTGATCTGGCCCGTGCTGGTGATGACCGCCCTGCTCTACGGGCCCGCGCTCTTTATCTGGCGGAAAAATGACCGAGAGCTTCAGGTAAGCCAACCAACCCTTAACCAGAACCCGCTGGATTTGACCTCTGCCCTGGTTTTTGGCGCGTTGCTCACAGCCATCCTGCTTATGGGCGAGTTCCTCGGCAACTGGCTAGGTGATGCGGGCATCTATTTCCTGGCAGCCACCTCCGGCATCGCGGATGTGGACGCAATTACCCTCTCCCTGACCCGCATGTCCAACAACAGCCTGGCCATGGGAACAGCAGTCATAGGCATTGTGATCGCCGCTGCCACCAACAACCTCGTGAAATCGGCGCTGGCCGGGTTTGTCGGCAATCGCCAGATCGGGCTGCTGGTCGGGGGGCCGATGGTGCTCTCTCTGGCAGCCGGGCTTCTGGTCGCCTGGCTGCAGTAATCCCTTACCTGGCCCGACGGAACGTCAGATTGTAACGATACCCGCCCGTTAGCGGGTGCTCCCCGGCTTTGAGGGTCAGCACGCCGTGATAACGCATCCGGGCCGGGCCGCCCCAGACCACAACGTCACCATGGGCAAGTGGCACGCGGATGGGGCGTTCGCTGCGTTTGAGACCACCAAACTGGAACACCATCGGCAGGCCCAGAGAAACCGACACGATGGGCTGCGTGAAGTCCTGCTCGTCCTTGTCCTGATGCAGCCCCATTCTTGCCCCGGGCTGGTATCGATTGATCAGACAGGCGTCCGGTTCAAATCCCTCAAAACCAGCGGTTTCGGCGGCGCTTCTGGCCAGTTCCCGGAAAGCCGCAGGCATGGCGGGCCAAGGCCGGCCGGATTCCGGATCCTCCGCCTGATACCGGTAACCCCTGCTATCGGTAACCCAGCCAAGATCCCCGCAGCAGCTCATGGCCGCAGACATGGCATGGCCACCAGGGGTCTTCATGTGTCTGAACGGCGCTTCTGAGGTAACCGTTTCAATGCTGGCCATGAGTGATTCGGCGTTCGGGAGCGCGAACTGCCGCAGCACCACCGCGCCATCCATCAGAGGCTCGACTGTCTGTTCCGGTGGCAGGTTAGAAAACAGGTCTTGGGTCATGACTACTGCCCCCTCATAAATGATTTAATCTAATAGCTTACGTGGCTTTTTCACAGGTCGATGAAAGCCTGTTCATGAAGCCGGGCTGAAAAACACGTATATTCTATGGGCTGATTCATTCCTGTTAAGGACTTATTAATGCTGTTTGCAATCATAATTGGCGGTCTGATTGGCTACGCCTTTGGCAAATTCCCGGGCTTTCTCATAGGTGCGGCGATTGGCGCCTTTCTCTTGAACCTTCTCAAGCGCCGCCTGATTGGCAAGCTCCAGAGCATTCAGTCCGGTTTTATTGAATCGGTTTTTGCTGTGATGGGTGCCCTCTGCAAGGCAGATGGCGTGGTATCCAGGGATGAAATTCAGATGGCCGAAGCCATGTTCGTTCGCTTCCGCCTGAATGAAGAACAGAAAGCCAAGGCAAAAACCGCCTTCAACCGTGGTAAAGAGCCGGATTTCGACCTGGATGCCGAGCTTAACCAGTTCCTCCAGGCCAGCGGACGCCAACCCGCGTTTCTCCAGATGTTCCTGCAGGTTCAGGTATCGGCCGTGGCTGCAGACGGCAAGGTGCACCCGGCCGAACACGAAATGCTGGTAAAAATCGCCCGTGGGCTGGGGCTACCGGAGAGCCAGGTGGACCAGCTGGAAGCCATGCTCCGAGGAGCCCACACCAACCGGGCCGGTGCGGGCCAGCCCTCCTCCGCTGATCAGATCAGCGATGCCTACAAGGTTCTTGGGGTATCGCCTTCCGCCAGTGATGATGAACTCAAGAAGGCCTACCGTAAGCTGATGAGCGAGAACCACCCGGATAAACTTGCCGGCCGGGGATTGCCCGAGAGCATGCGGGAGATGGCAGAGGAACGCACCCGCGAAATCAGTCATGCCTACGATGTGATCAAGGAAGCCCGGAAAAAATCTGCGTAAAGCCCTCTGCCGTCAGCGGGTCAGAACCAGCGCGGTACCCGCACGCGATAACGCTCGTAGTCCTCGCCAAATTTTTCCGCCAGCGCCTTCTCCTCCTCCCGGGCCTGGCGGGTGATCACCAGTACACCGGCCACCAGGCATACCAGGGAAAACACACTGGGCAAGGCCAGGAAAAAACCGAGTTGCCCAGCCATCACAGCCAGGAACAGGGGATTACGGGAGCGGCCAAATGGCCCGCCTGTGAGCAGTTTGCGCTTATCCTTCCGAGGATCGATACCAGAGCGCCAGTCCTCATGCATGTAGGCCTGCAGATAGTTCACCGAAGTAAATGAGCCAATCAGGAGGAGCATACCAACCAACAAAATCGGCCATACATAGAGCGGGCCGAACACGCCCAGCCAGGGGTCGATATCCGCAAAAATCCGCACCACGCAGACGCCGAGAATGAACGCCCGAAACACATTGAAGGTTTGCCGGTGCCACCAGGGCGCACTCCCTCGCTCACCATAGTTAATGTGCGAAAAGCGCATTCTCTGATACAGCCCGAGGCTTCGGCCAGCAAACTGCAGACCGATCATCAGAAAGAAAATGCCGAGAAAGTGGCGTACGAGGGGTTCAATAAATTCCATCAGGATCGCTTACAACGTTTTCAGGCGGACAGCTTATTATCTGAAGAGGTCTGTGAAAAGGCCCTGTGCTGGCTGCCGACCACTCACCCTACCTAAAATGACATGTCATCACGTTTTCAAATGCAGTAGAGTCGTGGAATCACTTTCAAGGAGAGTCTGGCCGTGAGCGCCCCGCAGTCCTGACACAGTTTCAGCAACGACGCGATAGGTTGCGATGACGCCACTGCCCTTGCCGAGAAGGTCCGCCGCCGGGAAATATCGATCACCGAACTCACGCAAGCCGCTATCGCTCGCGCACAGGCGGTCGAACCGCTAATTCATGGTCTGGCCGCGGCGAATTACGACCAGGTGATATGGACTGCTTCACAGCTTGATGCCACCGACCAGACCGGTTCCTTTCCCCTGTTCCGCGGTGTTCCAACACTGATCAAAGACAACACCAACGTGTCGGGCATGACCACACGGCACGGCTCCCTGGCCTTGCCCAGCGTTCCTGCATCCGATACCAGTCCATTTGCCCGCCAGTTGCTTGCCCAGGGTTTTCTGTGCCTGGGTAAAAGCACCCTGCCGGAATTCGGATTCAACGCCACAACCGAGCCCGCACACGCGCCGGCAACCTGTAACCCGTGGAACCTGGCCTATTCCTCCGGCGCCTCCTCAGGCGGTTCAGCGGCCCTGGTGGCGGCCGGCGTGGTACCCATTGCCCACGCGAATGACGGCGGAGGCTCCATACGGATTCCGGCCGCCTGCTGCGGCCTGGTCGGCCTTAAGCCCACACGAGGACGATTGATAGACAACGAAGCGGCGGCCTCCCTGCCGATCAACATTATCAGCGAGGGCGTAGTGACGCGCTCGGTACGGGATACCGCTAATTTTTTCGAGCAGGCCGAGACCTATTTCCGCAATCCCGGCCTGCCGCCCATTGGAAGAATGGAGGGCCCCTCCGGTCGTCCTTTGAGAATCGGACTGGTGCTGGATTCCATCAACGGTCACAAAACCGATGACATCACCCGACGGACTGTCGAAGAAACGGCGCTCAGGCTGGAAAAAATGGGCCACCGCATTGAGCCAGTGCCCGTTCCGGTGCACAGCACCTTCCCTGATGACTTTGCCCTGTACTGGGCACTGCTTGCCTTCGGCATCAGGGCCAACGGCAGGAAACTGCTTCACCCGGCCTTCGACAAACACAAAACAGACGGCCTGACCAACGGCCTCGACAGGATGTTCCGGCGACAGTTCTGGCGCCTGCCAACCGCACTCTGGCGGCTCAAGCGTTCCTGGCACGACTATGCACATGCCATGGCCGGATTTGATGCCGTGCTCACACCGGTACTTGGCCACACCACGCCCGCCCTTGGCCACCTGAGCCCCGATGTGCCTTTTGACACCCTGTTCGAACGGCTGCGCGAGTATGTGAGCTTCACCCCTCTGGCAAACGCCACGGGCGCACCGGCAATCTCATTGCCCATGGGCCACACGCCCGATCAACTGCCCGTGTCCGTTCAGTTTATGGGGCGGCACGGAGGCGAACGCACGTTGCTGGATATCGCCTTTACTCTGGAAGCCAACCATCCCTGGCCGCTGCTTTGCGATTTCAGCCGGAACCATCTTGGTAGTGGAGAGCAAAACACCAGGGACTCACTGACCAATCCCGTTTGAAGTTGGACACTTATAAAAACAGCTGCCATATTCTTTAAAGAACTTAGACATAACCTGTTCAAGTATCCAAACCGAGAGCCAAGGCCGTTCGTAATTCGAAGAAGGACAATTTATTGAGCCCGGCCATGCGTGACAGTGAAGTCCTCGTGACCCACCACAAGGCACTGATGGAGCTGAGCCACAATACCAGCTTTATCGAGATGCCCCGCCCCCGGAAGCTGGCAGCACTCATGGAGCTGTGCACCCGGCTGTTGGGCGTGAAACGGGCGAGTGTCTGGCTTTTCCCTCCGGAACGGGACCGGATCACCTGCGAGTGGCTTCACGACACAGAGCTGCCCGGCCGCAATAGCTGCATCGCGCAGAATGGCTCAGAGTTCAACCTGTTTCGCTCAGACCACCCTGACTACTTCCGCGCCATCACCGAAGAACGAGTCATTGCCGTGGAAGACGCCCGCAATGATATCCGTACCCGTTCCTTCGACCGCGATTATCTGTCCGTGCAAAACATTCATTCCATGTTAGACGCGCCGATTTTCGACGGCGAACAACTCAGCGGGGTTGTCTGCCTGGAGTCAAGTGTGCGCCGTGACTGGTCGGTCCCGGACATTTCGCTGTCAGCTGCCATTGCAGACACCATAAGCCTGATGAACACTCACGAGGCATGGCTGAGATCCAAGCGGGCGCTGGAATACGTCAGTCGCTACGACTCCCTCACCGGACTCGCCAACATTGATTCACTGCGTGACCGGCTGAACCACCTGGTGCGCAAGATCAAAGGCCGGGGTACCGGCAGTCTTGCACTGCTCTGGATTGACGTTGACCGCCTGAAAACCATCAACGATGGCCTTGGCCCTCAGGCGGGGGATCAGGTCATCGCCGATATCGGACAGCGCCTGAAAGAAATCCAGTTGGCGGGCAAGGACTTTCTGGCGCGCATTGGAGGGGATGAATTTGCCCTGGTTATTCGCAACTACACCCAGCCGAGCTTTCTGGACGAGGTGATCCGCGAGATCCACAGCCGTATTCGCCAGTCTATCCGGGTGTCCGATCAGGATCTGAATGTCAGTGCCAGTGTGGGCATCTGTCACTTCCCGGGCGATTGCCACGAGTCAGAAGAACTGCTCAGAGGTGCAGAGGCTGCGATGTACCACGCGAAGCGGCAGGGCGGGGACCGTTCGACCCTGTTCGATTCGGAAATCCAGATGACAGCCCGCTCCCGGTTTGCGCTCGAGAGCGAGCTGCGGGAAACACTCAGAACCAGCGGCCTCGATGTCTTCTACCAGCCAATCATGGACCGCACGGGAACACAGCTGGAAAGCGCCGAGGCCCTGGTTCGCTGGCAGCACCCGCAACGTGGCTGGCTGTCACCGATTGAATTTCTGGACGTGGCGCGCAGCGCCGGCCTGATGTATGAGCTGGGCGCCTGTGTGCTGAAAAACGTCTGCGCTCACTGGCGTGAGGCAAAAGACCGGAATACGCCATTACCAACGATATCCGTCAACCTGTCGGCAGAGCAGATATTGGTCCCAGAGTTGCCAGAGCTGGTAAAAGAGATCTGCGGTAACCAGGGCATGCCGGTCAGTGCCCTGCAGTTTGAGGTGACCGAAGACTCCATCCAGGGTGATTTCAGTGTCATCGGTCGGGTTCTGGAACAGCTGGTACACGCCGGCGCCGAGCTCGCTATCGACGACTTTGGCACCGGGTACTCATCGCTGTCCCGGCTCAAAAGCCTGCCCTTCTCCCGCATCAAGATCGACCGCTCGTTCATCAACAACCTTCCGGATGACGAAAACGATTGCGCTATCACCCTGTCGATCATTGGCCTGGCCAGGGGGCTTGGCCTTTCTGTCGTTGCAGAAGGTGTGGAGAGCGAAGCCCATGAAAGCTGGCTGTTCGAGAAAGGCTGCGACTACCTTCAGGGCTACCGTTACAGTAAACCGCTTCCCTACCCAGGGTTTATCAAGCGCTACTTTTCCGAGTGATCCCGTACGTCAAATCCCGGGAATAGCGATAGCACCTCCAGAAAACTCGCTTCCGGCGCGGCGCTAATGGTCAGTGGTTTACCCGAAACCGGGTGCTGGAATGCCATCCGGGTTGCGGCCAGCATCAACCGCCCCTGGCCGAATCGCTCTGCAAAATAGCGGTTGTGGCGGCCCCGACCGTGATTGGCATCGCCAATGATCGGGTGGTTGATGTGTTTCATATGCCTGCGCAACTGGTGCTTTCGGCCAGTTTTCGGGTTCAGTTCAACAACGGCGTAGCGACTGCTCGGGTATTTCTCGATCTCCACTGGTATCTCGGTCGTCGCCAGCGTGCGGTAATAAGTGAGAGCGTCCCGCACCGGCTGCTCTTCCCCTTTCAGCCGTCGATCCTCCGGTTCCTCTCGCAAGGGATGATCAATCTCCCCGTGTTCCGGCGGCCAGCCACGCACCATCGCCAGATAGGTTTTCGTCACCTCACCGGCCATCAGCGCCATACCCAGCGTGCGGGCAGTGTCGCTGTCCCTGGCAAACACCAGGACGCCGGAGGTAGGCCGGTCCAGTCGATGGACCGGGTAAACATGCTGGCCCTCATTTAGCGCCCGGGCATATTGCAGGGCAAACTCGGTTTCGTGTTTGTCGATAGGGCTCCGGTGAACCAACAGCCCGGCCGGTTTGTGGACAGCCAGAAGGTGTTCGTCCCGGTAAAGAACGGTTAGTGGGTTGCTCATAAGATAGATGTCATAAAAGCTTCATATTCAAGTCGGCCAATTGCATTCAAGAGCCCGCTTCCCTAGCCGATACCAAAGTAGATAACCTAATCAACTAACGCTACGTATACACTAGCGACACACCCTTACCATCGATCGCTCCCAGGAATAGCTGATGAACTGGTACTCGAAAAGCATTCTCAACCGGGTTCTTCTCGTCGTTTTGACGGCAAATCTAGTCGTCGCCGCAGTGGCGGTGATTTACCTGAACTTCTCCCTGAAAGTCAAAGATGACTTCAACAGTCTTGTAAGTACCAGGATGGTGAACGCCCTTGAAGCCCAGGATGTGCTTTCTGATTTCAAGACCCAGGTCCAGGAGTGGAAAAACGTCCTGATCCGCGGAGCCGACCCGGAACAACTGGACAAATACTGGGGCCGATTTCAGCAGCGCGAAGCATCAATACAGAGCCAGCTTGATGACCTGATTCCCCGAATTCAGGAGCCACAGGCAAAGTCACTGATGTCCGACTTCAAACAGGCACACCAGACGATGGGGCGTGCCTATCGTGAGGGATTCGAGGCGTTCACACGCTCAGGCTTTGATCCGAACGCAGGCGATGCCGCGGTACAGGGGATCGACCGTGAACCTGCCAGACTGATTGTAGATGCTGCAACCGCAGTCCGTGAAGATAGCCTTGTCCGGGCCCGAACCCTGAACACCGTTGTCACCGAGCGTAGCTGGCTGGTGGCGGGTCTTCTGATTGCCGCCATCATTCTGGGTACCATCGCGCTGATAATGATCCTGTTGTCAGGTGTGGTCCGGCCCGCACAGAAGCTCACCTCGCAGATCTCCCGACTGGGCGACGGTGATCTTTCGGATCCTGTAACCATGCAGCGGGCTGACGAATTGGGGCAATTGGCCGACGCTGCCCGAAGCCTGCACCGCTTCCTAAGCGATACCGGAAGCCAACTGAGCGAGAACGCCAGGCAACTGAACGATACCGGCGAGTTGATCCGCCAGAACGCCGATAGTGTTGTCAGCCAATCTGACCTGGCCCACCAGCGCATCGAGCAGATTGCGACAGCCATGAACGAAATGTCTGCCACAGCGGAAGATGTGGCCAGTCACGCTGCCTCGGTAGCCACCGAAGTGAGCCAGACATCCGACGAGACGGCTACAGCGGATTCTCAGATCAACAAGGCGGTAGACAGCATGCGGCGTCTGACCGACCAGATCCGGAACTCGGCCGAAACCGTCAACCAACTCGCCAATGATGGTAAAAAGGTCGGCGACGTTATGCAGGTTATCCGGGAAATTGCAGACCAGACCAACCTGCTGGCCCTGAACGCCGCCATTGAGGCGGCCCGGGCCGGCGACGCAGGTCGCGGATTCGCGGTGGTTGCCGATGAAGTCCGGAACCTGGCTGCCAAGACCCAGGAAGCCACCGTGGAAATCGACCAGATCATCGGCGCCATCAGTGGGGCTTCGCGGGACGCCACCGAGTTCATGCAGGCCTCAGGCGTTGTAGCTCAGGAAAGCAGCGAGGCCGTTGAAGCCGTACGCGCCACCCTGGACGAAATCAACCGGCGCATGGGCAGCATCAACGACGCAACAACCCAGGTTGCTACAGCGGCCGAAGAACAGACCAGTGTCTGTGAAGACATCAACCGCAATGTCACGGATGTGGCCGAAACCTCCGAAGCCATGCACCAGGCTGCTGAAAACAACCTGCGCACGGTACCTGAACTGGAAGCCATGGCTGCCCGGGCCCAGGAACTGGCGGGCCGGATCAAGCATTAAGTAGTTCGGAAGCGGCTGGTCAGACTCCCGAAAGCCCGACCGGCCCGGTTACCCAGCACCAGCAATGCAGGTGTGAGCAACAGCGTCAGCACCGTAGCAAACGCCAACCCCCCCGCGATGGCACTGGACAGCTGGGTCCACCACTGGGTTGATGGCGCACCAAGGCCCAGGGAGGGCGTCAGCAGGTCCACATTGACGCCGAGGACCATGGGCATCAACCCCAGCACAGTGGTGATGGCCGTCAGCAGCACCGGCCTCAGGCGAAGGCAACCGGTTTCCAGGGCGGCCTCGTAGGCCTCAACCCCGTCCTTGCGCATCTGGTTGTAGGTATCGATCAGAATGATGTTGTTGTTTACCACGATGCCTGCCAGGGCAATCGTACCCATTCCCACCATCACAATGCCGAACGACTGACCGTTTACCAGAAGCCCGAGCAGCACCCCGGCGGTGGAGAGCACAATCGCCGAGAGAATCAGGAAGGTCTGGTACAACGAATTGAACTGGGTCACCAGTATCAACAGCATGAGGCCGATGGCTACCAGGAAGGCCGTCGCAAGGAAGTTTGATGCCTGCTGCTGATCCTCGTTCTCGCCGGCAAACTTCACCGAAATTCCCTCTGGCGGTTCCGGCATCTCGGCCTGCAGGGCCCGCAGCAGCTCATCCACGCGGCGCCCCTGTGCCAGATCGGATTTGATGGTTACCGTGCGCTGGCCATCCACCCGGACAATACTGTTGGTTTTGTCGCCGGGGCGAAGATCGACGAATTCAGAGAGCGGCACCTGGCCCCGGGAGGTATGAATGGTCTGGCGCTGCAGATGATCCAGTTCCCGCCAGTTATTCGGAACTCGCACCACGATGTCCACTTCATCCCGCACGTCTTCAGGGCGATAGGTGGCCAGTTTCAACCCGTTGGTCACCAAGCGCACGGCACTGCCGATACCCAGCACATCGGTACCGAAGCGAGCGGCGGCTTCCCGGTCAACCTGCAGCCGCCACTCAATCCCCGGAAGGCTGCGGTCGTCTTCGATGTCCACGAAACCACCGAGCTCACGCATGCGGTCTTTGATTTCGTCCACGTAGCCATTGAGACTGTTTGCTTCGCGGCTGCTCACCTGTAGCTCTATCGGTTTGCCTTCGGCAGGCCCACCTTCCTGTTTGCGGAATTCCAGCTCAACGCCCGCTATATCAGAGGTCATGTCGCGGAAGTCCTCGAGAATCGCGCTGGCCGGTCGCCGGGTGAACCAGTCGGTAAACTGGAATTGCAGAACGCCTATGACATCTGGCGCCAGTTGCGAGCTGGTCTGTACCATTGAGCGGGCGTACAGGGCCTTCACCTCGGGCATGCCACGCAACCGCTGCTCCACTTCACGCACAATGGCATCCCGCTCCCACACTGAAAGATCACCCCTCGCCCTCACCTGAACCTGGGCGGAATCCGGCTCCACACTGGGGAAGAACTCAACCCCATGGTTGAAGCGGGCGTACGCGGCGTAGATCACGGCGATCACGCAGAGCACACCAATCAACGTCAGCCCCGGTGAACGAAGTAGCAGCCCCAGTACCCGTCGATAACCCTCCATCAGGCGCCCCGAAGAATGCCCCTGCCGCGCCCGGCGCCCNCCNCTGGTGCTGCCCAGNACGGGCAGGAACACCAGCGCCATGGCCAGGGANGCAATCAGNCAGATNATCACCGTNAGNGGCAGGAACTTCATGAANTCCCCGACNACGCCNGGCCAGAACANCAACGGCACNAACACCGCCANCGTGGTTGCNGTNGANGCAATAATGGGCCAGGCCATNCGNCTGGCCGCCTCGGCCCAGGCNTGCTTNACCGTCTGCCCNTCCGACAGGTTCCGGTCCGCCAGCTCCGANACNACNATGGCGCCATCCACCAGCATGCCNGCNACCAGNATCAGNCTGAACAGCACCACGATNTTGAGCGTGAGCCCCATGCTCCAGATCACCAGGATNCCGGTNAGGAANGCNCCNGGAATNGTCAGCCCNACCATNACCGCNGAACGNGGNCCCATGGCGGCNATCACCACAATCAGAACNAGCACGATGGCGGTNAGNACNTTNTTCAGCAGNTCACTGAGNATATCNCGNACTTCNTCGGACTGNTCCATGATGTAGCGGATTTCCAGNGAGTCCGGCAGCTNNGGNCTGGCCTNATCNATCAANTCNCGAACCTGGGCAATGGTNTCGATAATGTTGGCNCCCGAGCGCTTGGANACNTCCAGCACCANCGCCGGCTCNCCATTGATNCGNGCNAAACCGGTNGGNTCCTTGNAGGTNCGCTGGAGCATGGCCACNTCGCCNAANGTNACNACNGTGTCNCCNTCCACCTTNANCGGCATGGACATCACATCNTCGATGGTTTCGATCACNCCGGGCACTTTCAGGGCCATGCGGCCNTTGCCGGTATCNAGNGAGCCNGCNGCNACCAGCTGNTTGTTGCGGGTTACCAGNGAAGCCAGNTGATCNAANTCNANGCCNTAGCTCTCCAGNACCTGGGGATCGACCACGATTTCCAGCAGNTCNTCCCGATCGCCNCCAATCTCCACNTCNAGNACTTCCGGNATNGACTCGATGGCATCCTGGAACCGNCGGGCGATGGTNATCAGCTCCCGCTCCGACANNGGNCCNGACAGACCNACGGACANCACCGGGAACAGGGACACGTTGATNTCGTTNACCCTGGGNTCNTCCGCNTCCTGGGGCAGCTTGGTNCGNGCNGTATCCACTTTCTCNCGNACNTCCTGNAGCGCCTTGTCCGGATCAAACCCGGCATCNAANTCCAGCATCACCGAGGCATGNCCTTCCGAGGCNGTACCNCGCATTTCCTTGATGCCTTCNAGCGAACGCANNTCCTGCTCCATGGGNCGNACNAGNAGNCGCTCGGCGTCCTCCGGGCTGATNCCNTCCAGGGTCATGGAGACATAGATCATNGGNATGGTGACGTCGGGGTTGGCTTCCTTNGGGATGGTCTGAAACGCGGCAATNCCCCCGAGNANNAGGAACAGNAGCGTCAGCAAGGTGGTCCGGCTGCGNTCNATGGCNGCNAAGATCAGTGCGCGCATGCGGTCTAGCCCCTGTNTTCAGCGGCGTCGACCGGCACNACCTGNTCNCCGGTGCTNACGAANCCACCGCCGCGGGTAATCAGNCGGATCTCATCCGGCAANCCGGTCACCCAGGCACCCTCGGTGGATACACTCAACAACTTCACTTCACCGAACTCGACACGGTTCTCACCGTTCACGTATTTCACACCGGGGCGACCGTCATCACCGAGGGACAAATAAGCGGGTGAGATAAACATCGCCTTTACCTCCGGCAATGCCACCCGCAGGCTGGCGCTGCCACCGGCCACCCGTTTGCGATCCGGATTCTCCACCGCGATCTCCACGGCAAAACTCCGGGTTTCGGGCGAGGCAGCGCTGGCCACAAAGGTCACCACGCCAGAAAGACGGCTGCCATCCAGCAAATCCACGCGAACAGACTGACCGGGCGCCACATTGCCCACCGATTGCTGGGGGATCTGCGCGGTAGCCTTCAGGCGATCCACCCTCACCAATTGAAACAGGGGGGAACCCACCTGCACCAGATCGCCGATATCCACCGATTTGCTGTTGATAATGCCGTCAAAAGGCGCCTCGGGAGTGAGGTGGCTGATGGCCTGTCGGGCACCGGTCAGCTCCGCTTCAGCGGCAGCAAGTTCGCTTTCCAGGCTCAAAATCTGGGATTCCGAGGCAAGGTTATTGGCGCGGAGCCGGCGGGCCGCCACCAGGTCCGCTTCCAGTTTCCGAACCTNGGACTGCCAGCGCAACACCGCGGCACTCCGCCCTTCATCAGCTATCGTAAGCAGCTTCTGACCCTGCTGGACCTGCTCACCCAGACTCACAGCCAGAGACTCCACGCGGCCGGGCACCTGGGCACTCAGCATCACCGAACTCCAGGGCTCCAACTGGCCCTGCAGCATCAGGCCCGGCTCATGCAGCCGNGCCGTCAGGGTTTCCACCTGCACNGTTGTAGGCTGGCCATCGCCGCTGTCCTGACGTTCCGGAGCCTCNTCACTGGCCACCTTNACCTCNCCNGTCGCCATCCAGANCACCANNGCGATCACGATCAGAAGTGACAGCCCAAGAGAACCCCATTTTGCTTTCGTCATTGAATGCTCACTGTTNCTGAATCGGAGGTTGGCAGAAAAAACCGGCAATTAACGGTTGCATCNGNNTAAAAACGTGGGGTAGATTCTACACAGAATCTTTTTACGAATTCAGAGCAGACTGTCGATTTTATGAATCTCAACGCAGTGATTGTCCTTGTGAAGCTTGTCCTGGTGGTCGTGGTACCGTCCGGGGGCTTCTGCGTGGACAAGCGGGTGAGATAGCGACAAACCTGACAANACACCAGAAACCCCCGGCACCGAAAGGTCCCGGGGGTTTCTTTTTTTACGGCAAAAGAAAAGGGAAANACGACCATGAACGGCGCACAGCACATTCTTGANGCGTTCCACCGCCACAACATCAGCACGGTTTTCGGNTATCCGGGTGGCTGCATCATGCCGCTATACGACGCGCTGGTGGACGATGTGGGCGTGGAGCANGTGCTGTGCCGCCATGAACAGGGCTGCGCCCTGGCGGCAGACGGCTACGCCCGGGCCAGTGGCAAGCTGGGCGTCTGCATTGCCACGTCGGGCCCCGGCGCCACCAACCTGATCACCGGCGTTGCCAACGCGCACCGGGATTCCATTCCCATGCTGGTGATCACCGGCCAGGTTCCCTCGGGCCTGATCGGCACCGACGCCTTCCAGGAAACCGACGTACTGGGCATGACCCTGGGCATCGTTAAACACAGNTACCTGATNGANGATGCNNACAGCCTGCCGACCATCATGGAAGAGGCGATCGAACTGGCTCAGAGCGGTCGCCCCGGGCCGGTCTGGATTGATATNCCCAAGGACCTGTTGCTGNNCGAAGCGGCCNATGCGCCCTTCCCCCAGCCTGAAGCCCGTGAAACAGCTTCAACCGACCTGACGGANGCCCTGGCNATGCTGCGCGCNGCCCGCAAGCCCCTGCTNTACANNGGCGGTGGCATCAGCCTGGCCCACGCCGAGGACAGCTTCCGGGCCTTTGCCGAATCCTCCGCCCTGCCCGCGGTTGTNACTCTGAANGGCATCGGCAACCCCGGNAAACACAATCCNTANAACCTNGGCATGCTGGGCATGCACGGNTCCCGGGCNGCCAACAAGGCNGTCGACGAGTGCGACCTGCTGCTGGTCATCGGCGCCCGCCTAGATGATCGCGCCACCGGCAAACTGGATGGCTTTGCGCCCAACGCCAGGATGATNCACATNGATGCNGANGCNGCCGAAATCAACAAACTGCGCGNCGCCGANCTGGCCATCCGCGGCGACCTGAACGAGATACTGAAATCACTGGCGGACGCATTGCAGGCCGAGCCACTGGCCATCANTGANTGGCAGAAACAGTGCCGCACCTGGCACACCACCGGNGGCTTCCATGCGGCCGACAACGATGANCCGATGGCCCCGATCACCGGCCCGGCNTTCATCCGCCAGCTCTCCCGGATTGCCCCGGACGACACCGTCATCGCCTGNGACGTTGGCCAGCACCAGATGTGGGTNGCCCAGCANTACGANTTCNANCACCCNCGNCANCACCTNACCAGNGGCGGCCTCGGNACCATGGGCTTCGGCCTGCCNGCNGCCATCGGCGCCCAGTTTGCGGATCGCAACAGCACCGTCATCAACGTAACCGGTGATGGCTCNTTCATGATGAACGCNCAGGAACTGGCCACCATCCGCCGCTACAACCTGCCGGTNAANCTNATCGTCATGGANAACCAGTGCCTGGGCATGGTCCGCCAGCANCAGGAACTGTTCTACAACAACCGNGAAAGCCAGATAAACCTGGACGACAANCCNGACTTCGTNGCCATGGCCCGGGCCTTCGANATNCCGGCCCTGNACATCGAACGCACCGACCAGATCCGCCGCGGCATCGAAACCATCCTGGCCTNNAACGGCCCGATGCTGCTGCACGTTGCCATCAGCCGTGAAGANAACGTNTGGCCCATCGTCAAACCCGGCGCNAGCAACACNGACATGATCGACGAAACCGCCCGCACCGCNAAAGCCAGCAAGGAGCAAGTTGCATGAACCCGCAAAGCCANCCNTCAACGCCCAGCTACACCATCAACTGCCGCATGACCCACGAAGCCGCCGCCCTGGAGCGGCTCTGCCAGGTGGTCCGCATCCGCGGGTTCCGGATTGCCACCATGGCGGTTGAAACCGCTGGCGAGCATCTGGATATCGCACTGACTTTGGAGGGTACAAGGCCGATTGCCATGTTGCAGTCGCAACTGGAGAAGCTGCACACGGTTGCCGAGGTTGCCCTCGCGGCTGGATCTGTGGCCCGGTCTCGTTCGGCCTGAGACNTTNGGNGNTNTNNTCCNTTCCTAGCCTGAGNTTTGGCGGGCNNGGTCTNTNTGTAGCCTGAGNTTTGGCGGGCAGGTACGNGGGTGGGGGTATCTTTTCTTCGGGGAAAACAACTCGCTGCGCTCAGACATCTTTTCCCTGTCAGAAAAAATACCCCCACCCCCTACCGACGGGCAGCAGCGATAATTCTAAAGGGAATATTTCGTAGGATTAGCGAAGCGTAATCCGACAAAACCCGTTGGATTACGCCTGCGGCTAATCCAACCTACAAAAGCACAAAAATCCTTAAACCGGTGAACCCGTGTTGCACGTCGGCGCGGGGTGGCAGGTGGATTTTTCGCCGGAAAAAGGTGTCTGAGCGAAGCGAGTTCTTTTTACAAGAAAAACCCCCCGGCCATCCCGCAAGCCCGCCCCAGAGCTGACAGGCTACAGGGAATATCAGCCGATCAGATCAACTCAATAGCCAC